>WRIV01000007.1 GCA_009782555.1 Treponema sp.
AACATTGTCTACACAAACAACTTCCAGTTTGCCGCTGTGCGGTTTGAACGCCTTCTTGCTGCAAACATAGAAAACTTTTTCGACAACAGATTCACCGGCAAACTTCTCCGCTATTATGCTTCCAAGTTTTCCGGTGGACATATTCGATATGCTTCTTACGGCATCAATGTGTTCGGTAGTGCCGCCCGATGTTACCAGAATGTTCAGCTTCATTGACTTATCACCTGCCCTTAATGGGCTTGTTTGACAACCCGGCTGGCTGCCTCAAAACACTGAGCGAAGCTTTTTTGGGAAGCCGCTGTTTTTTCACTGGTGTAATCTTCGATCATACTGGAAAAAATCACAGGCGGCTAAAACAAATAATTATAAAAGTCCAACTCCTCAAGGAGGCGGTCTTCACGATACCACATTAACCGGTGTACCCTTAAGATATTCCCGCAGATTGGCAACGGCAATTTCCATAAGCCGGCTTCTGCTTTCCAGGGTAGCCCAGGCAATGTGGGGGGTAAAGATGCAGTTTTTTGCTGCAAGAAGAGGGTTTCCCGCCTGCATGGGTTCTTCGGAAACAACATCCAGTCCTGCGGCATAAATCTTTCCTTCGTTTAACGCCGCTGCCAGGTCTTCCTCTACCACCAGGGTTCCCCGGGAAGTATTAATCAAAATTACGCCGTTTTTCATTTTGGCGATTGTCTTTTTGTTGATAATCCCCGCCGTTTCGGGAAAGACGGGACAATGAAGGGAAATGACATCAGACTGAGCAAGGACTTCTTCGAGGCTTACATAGGATGCACAGGATCTTCCTTCTTCGTTTTGGCTGCGGCTAAAGGCAATTACCTTCATCCCAAAGGCCTTTGCTATCCGGGCCACCGTTTTTCCGATAGCGCCAAGGCCGACGATGCCAAAAGTCTTTCCTGCCAGTTCCACCAGCGGATAATCCCAAAAGCTGTAATCTTTACTGCTTATCCATCGGCCAGAGTGGACAGCGTTGTTGTGTTCCCCCGCATGGGCGCAAATTTCCAGCAGCAGGGCAAAAACGGTCTGGGCCACGGAAGGGGTAGAATAGCCGGGCACATTGGTAACGATTATTCCGCGGTTCTTCGCCGCCGCAACGTCCACCACATTATATCCCGTGGCAAGGACTCCAATATATCTAAGTGCAGGGCATGCTTGCAGGGTTTCGGCGGTAATAACTGTTTTGTTGATCAAGATGATTTCCGCTCCGCCGATTCGTTTTACCGTTTCTTCCCCGGCAGTTCTGTCATGGACAATGGTTTCCCCCAGATCGTTAAAACCATTCCAGTTTAGATCACCGGGATTTAAGGCATAACCATCAAGTACGACTATTTTCAAATTGTTAAAATTCCAAGTGCAGGTTTTCGAAAATCCCTCTTGTTCCCGGGGGTCCTTCCAGAAAATAGTCAAAATAGGACAACATGGGATTATCGGGATTAAGTTTCCGGGCATTTTCCCACAATTTATGTTTTTCGGAATCCGGCAGGGATGCAAGAAATACCCCATTGAGTATCATCCGGTACAGGTTTTCCACGCTTCTTTTGTTCATTAGAGCCTCCTCTAGTAGTATCATGAATATGGCTCTTTTTGACAAGGGCGCATCCAGCGTCTTGAACAAGATCGTGTTTTTTACTATGCTGGAAAAAATGGGGATATAGCTCAGTTGGTAGAGCGATTGGTTCGCAATCAATAGGCCAGGGGTTCGAATCCCCTTATCTCCAAAAATTTTCTGGCATCACAATAGTTCTGTCCGGTGCTGTGCCTTGATCTGTTCTACTATCTCCCTGACATGCTGTGTCTTGCCCTTTTTGGAGATGAGTACACTGCCGGGGCCGCTGTTTGTTCTCGACCGAACCGCAATAATCAGATCATCTACCCCTATCAAGGCCACGGGTATATCCGAGTCCACAAAGCAGTTTTTTGATCCGGTTTGGTATACTTCGGCCTTATGTTCACCGCTGGAATCCAGGAGGGCAGCGTACTCGTCCCAGCTTCCAACGTCAAGCCAGTCGAAGCCTGCCCGGACCATTACTGTGTCAGAACATTTTTCCGCAATAGCGTAATCAAAGGAAATGGAGGGAACTTCCCTGTATGCCTCTCCCATATCCAGCCATTCCCAGAGAATCCGCAGTCCCCGTTCTGTTTTGAAGGATCGTTCATCGGGGGCCCGGAGTTTTTCAAAGGGGCGAATTATATCCTCCGCATGGCGGTGAAATTCACTCAGCATAAATTTGGAAGAAAAGGCGAACATTCCGGAATTCCAGAAAAAGTTTCCCTCCAAAAGAAATTCCTCCGCTTTTTCCCGGGTTGGTTTTTCCCTAAAAGACAGTACCTTGTATACATGCGGTTCTTCCGCTGTCCGGGAAACCACCTGGCCCGCTTCGATGTAACCGTACCCTGTCCCGGGTCCCCGGGGAACAATGCCAAAGATTGCCAGTCTGTCGGCCTGGGCAAAGGCTTCCGCCGCCGCCGCATCCACCAAAAAACGATCCAGGGGACTGATAAGATGGTCGCTGGTCAGGACCAGCACTTTCCGTTCTACCCCGCTTATCCAGTCGATAAAATTGATTGCACAGGCAATGGCGGCGGCGGTATTTTTTGCTTCGGGTTCGGGGATCAGCACCATGCGCCGTTTTTCATCATCAGAATATTTTTCGCAGGCCTTGACAATGTTTGCTGCATGAAACTGTCCGGCAATAATAATTACCCTGCCGTCCCCTTTCCGGTCTATCACCGCCATGGCCCGTTCCACAGCGGCGTTAAAAAAACTTCCCTGACCGCCGCCGGAAGGCAGGGGAAGGAACTGCTTGGGAGTCCAGGTATTACTGGCCGGCCAAAGCCTGGTACCGGACCCTCCCGCCATGATAATGCAATCGTTAAACATGTATTTTATTCACTATAAAACAGGATTGAAGGGAACGCAAGTCAGGCCTGTCTTTTCGATCAGATCAAGAAAATGATCCGGCAGGGGAGTACTGATTAAAAGTCCTCCCTTGACCAGAGACGGAGGCAGATAGATTGAAGAAGCATGAAGAAGGAGCCGCTTAAGACCCAGGGATTTTTTTAATTTTTTGTTCAGCGCAAAATCACCGTACTTATCGTCCCCCAAAATAGGATGGCCCGATTGCGCAAGGTGGCGGCGGATCTGGTGCATCCGGCCTGTCCCCGGTTCAAGCTGCGCCAGAGAGAAACCTGAGGGAACTCCATTTCCATCGGCATAGTCCAGCCGGACATAGGATGTCCTGGCTTCCATCTCCCTGCCCCTGATAACGAGAGTTTCGTTAATGATTCCTTTTTTGTTAAGCTCCCCTGCACAAAGGGCCAGGTAACTTTTTTTCAGTCCCCCTTGACGGCCTGAAAAAAGGGCGGAACAGGCGGCGGCGCTTTCTCTGGTTTTTGCGGTAACTATTACACCGGAAGTATCCCGGTCAAGCCGGTGAACCAGGAAGGGGCGCGTCTTATAGGTTTGGGACAAGAGGGAATCCAGGGATGAGTCCACGCCGGAACCTCCCTGAACGGAAAGTCCCGCGGGTTTGTTAAGGACCAAAAGCCTCTCATCTTCAAATAAAACCGTTATATTTTTCATAACACAATTCTGTAACCTGTCTTTATAATTGTACCTTAATTATAGTATGATAAAACCATGAAAAGACTATGCCTAATCTGTGCGATATTATGTCTTGCCCTGTCCCTATGGGCAGAACCCCTCAATTCCCCAACCTGGGGTTTCCGGCTGGACCTTCCCGAAGGGTATGAACTAACCGGAGGGGACAAAAAAAATCAATTCTCCTTTTCCTCTTCTTTTGGAACAAGTCTGGACTTAATAGCCTATTCTGGCAAAGCATCCGCCGCCGCACTGGCGGAAGAACTGGAAAAGAAACTTTCCAATCAGGGAAAAAAGCATGTCTTCATGTACAACGGCAGGGAAGCGGCGGTTATGGAGCTCCGGTTTACCCAGGGGAGAAACACCATAACCGGCTGGGCCTTGTGCCTGGAACTGGAAAATCCGGTTGCTCCTGCCGGAGGGGGGCCAAATGTCAAAGGGCACCTGGCGGCCATGGCCTATGGCCCGGACAAGGCGGAATTACAATGCCTCCACCTTTCGGTACTGGATTCCATCGAAGGCGGCGATGGTGATCACCGCCGGCCCGGAGCAATGACTGAATACCTTTACCCTCGGGGAGGATGGATTACCGCAGCCCTGGCAAACACCAAAGAAACCGCCCGTTTTCGGGAAAACGATGCCGCCGCGGCCCAGTTTGTGGTAGACCGGGAATTCGAAGTGATGAAATTTTACCTTACTTCTCCGCGTTGGCAGGAAGCGTGGAAACGATTCTACCGAGCCATTTTTAAGGATTCCTTTGACCGCCTGGAGCATGCGGCTTTTCTTTTGGAACGGAGCTGGAACAATGCCCTGCTGAATTCCGGCAGCGGGGATATTAATCCGGAAGAAGCGGAACGGCTGGGAACAAGAAGCGCTGAAGCAAAAAACATTGCAGCGAAAGCCCTGGAATGGGTCCAGGGTTTTGAATACGAAAGGGATCTTATGGGTAGCGATTTTATAAATCTGGTAACCGCCGCCCGGGAAGGCCGGGGAGACTGCGATTCCCGGGCCATGCTCTGGGTAATTATCCTTTCGCAGTCAAATATTTCCGCGGGGATCATGGTGTCCCGGGAGTTTAGCCACGCCATGGGCCTGGCAGATCTGGAAGGACAGGGCGCCCGGTTTCCCATGAAGGACGACAGCGGCAGGGAACTCCGCTGGATGGTGGCGGAAACCACCGCCCAGGTTGCCCTGGGCCTTGTAGGGGAATCGGTTAGCGAAATAACCAAATGGCTGGGAATAACCTTTGAGTAAGATTTGGTACGGGTATTTATTGGGAGCATAATTATGAAACCCATGGGTACTGTTATTAAGAATACAGAAACAACTGGCATTCGAATAAAAAATGAGCGTTTTGAAAAATCCACAACAGATTTAGAACAGGGCAAAAATTAGGATTATTAATCACTTTGTGTATGTCTGTTATTCAACACTAATGTTTAACGGTTTTCTCCATAGCCTTCACATTTTTTAATTTGAAAGCACCACCCCCTGTACAGGAAAGCGGATATTAATCATAAAATATTTTATTGACGCTTCGCCCCTGCGTTGGACCCTTCGGGACCAACGCAGGGCTCAACAAAGAGCATGATGTTTGTTAATTATTTCTAATGCCTCAATTGCGATATCATATGGATGTCTAATGAATAGGCAGAGCTTCCGAAATGTGCTTCTCTATGCTAAAATAACGCTATGCCAAAAGAGGCGCAGGCGCGGATAAAAATCAATAAATTACTTGAGGAGGCAGGCTGGCGCTTTTTTGATTCCCAAGATGGCAGGGCTAATGTCATCCTTGAGCCCACGGTAAAAATTACAAAGACAAAACTAAGTGATTTGGGTGATGATTTTGATAAAACTAAAAACGGGTTTATAGATTTTTTGCTCCTGGACGAACAGGGCTTTCCATTTATCGTATTAGAGGCCAAGGCCGAAGACAAAAATCCGTTGATCGGCAAAGAACAGGCCAGGCAATACGCACGATCTCAACATTGCCGTTTTATCATTTTATCCAATGGAAACAGTCACTATTTCTGGGATTTAGAACGGGGGAATCCCCAGGTTATTTACCGTTTCCCTTCGCCGGAATTAACGGTAAGCTATGCGTCATTTACCCCCAACAGAGAGGCGCTTGCAAAAGAGGTTGTTGGCGATGATTACATTGTCCTAACCAAAAAGCCGGATTACAAAAACGATCCTTCCTGGCTGGATGAAACGAACCGTCCCGAGTTTATTAAAGTTAACAAACTGCGTTTTCTCAGGCCCTATCAAGTCCGGGCAATCGAGGCAATCCAGCGGGCTGTAAAAAACGAACGGGATCGCTTTCTGTTTGAAATGGCAACCGGAACTGGCAAAACCCTGGTTTCTGCCGCAGTGATAAAATTATTCCGGCGCACCGGCAATGCGCGGCGCATCCTCTTTCTGGTTGACCGGCTGGAACTTGAACAACAGGCACAGAAAAATTTCGAGGATTACCTGAAAGGCGATTATGTTACTGTTATTTATAAAGAAAACCGCGAAGACTGGCGTAGGGCTGATATTGTAGTTTCCACCATTCAAAGCTTTTTGTCAAAAAACCGCTATAAACGTTATTTTGCCCCTAATGATTTTGACCTTGTTATTTCCGACGAAGCCCACCGCAGTATCAGCGGAAACAGCAGGGCGGTATTTGAATATTTCATCGGGTATAAATTAGGTTTGACCGCTACGCCCAAGGATTATCTCAAGCATATTGATGCCACCGGTTTGGGAGCTAACGACCCTCGTGAACTTGAACGGAGAACACTGCTGGACACATACAAAACCTTTGGCTGTGAGACCGGCGAACCGACATTCCGTTATTCCCTATTGGATGGGGTAAGGGACGGTTATCTTATTAACCCTGTTGTGCTTGACGCAAGAACCGAAATAACCGCGAAGTTGCTTTCCGAGCATGGCTATGCGGTGCTCGTTCCGGTTGAAGATGGCAACGAGACAGAAGAAGTTTTTGTTTATCAGGAGTTTGAAAAGAAGTTTTTTTCCGAAAGCACTAACCATGCTTTTTGCAGAGTTTTTCTGGAAAACGCCCTGGAGGATCCGATCTCCGGCGAGATTGGCAAAACTATTGTGTTCTGCGTTTCCCAGAATCACGCCGCCAAAATTGTCCAAATTCTCAATCAGTACGCCGATGCGCTGTTCCCCGGCAAGTACCAGTCTGATTTTGCAATGCAGGTAACATCAACGATAATCGGCGCTCAGGATTTTACTGTTCAATTCAGCAATAACAGGCTTTCCGGCTCTGGTAATTTTGATCCAGGCTACAGGACAAGCAAAACACGAGTTTGCGTTACGGTGGGAATGATGACCACTGGCTATGATTGCACTGACCTCCTAAATATCTGCCTTATGCGTCCAATTTTTTCTCCCAGTGATTTTATTCAGATAAAAGGCCGGGGAACCAGAAAACATAATTTTACTGTGGAGCACATTGATCCGGCGATAAAATCCCAGCTTGGAGACCAAGAAAAGGCCAGGTTCAAAATTTTTGATTTCTTTGCCAACTGCGAATATTTTGAAGAGAAATTCAACTATGACGAAGTATTGAGCCTTCCCAAACCAAGTAAAGAAACCATTTCCGAAACCCATGACGAGCCTTTGGATAAATCCTACTTTGATGTTTACAACAGCAACCGCGAAGACAAGCTCAGTTCCCTAAACCAAACGGAAATCGGTCCGGATGGGATGAAAATCGACAGGATGTATTTTGATCGCTTTGAACAGACAATTCTGAATAATTCCAATATTGAAATAATTAAGGAGCAGGCAGAAGCCGGGAAATGGGATGAGCTTCAAAATTTTGTTATTCACAATATTTTTGACAAGCCCGAAGATTATTTCAATATGGAAAAACTTAGGGCTGCCCTGAATGTAGACCGCCGGGTAATGCTCAGGGAAATGCTGGAGAAAATCCTCGGCCTTATTCCTCGTTTTAAGACCAAAGAAGAATTGTTGGAAGAAGAATTTGACAAATTCGACAGCCGGTATATGCCCGGCGAGAATCATTTTTCCGGCGCAAAAGTGATTTTCAAGGCGTATATCGAAGATGCCGAATTCCGTAACATAATTGATCAGGGAAATTTATCGCTTTTAAATGTTACCCCCTGGATCGATTCATACCGTCAATTAAGCCCGGAGTTCCGTACATTGATTCCGGAATATATCAAGGACTACGTACCCTTGAATAATTATGTGAAATAAGGAACCGCCTGATGCTCGAAAGTGAAACCAAAAGAAGGATAGACAGCGCTCGTGACATACTGGTGGGCAAAGTGCCGGATCCCAAAAGCCAGGTGGAGCAAATCACCATCGCCCTCATCTATAAATTTATGGATGACATGGACAGGGAATCAATAGAGATGGGAGGCAAGGCTAGCTTCTTTTCCGGTGGAAATAAACGCTACAGTTGGTCGCATATTTTTGATCCCCGGCTTGGCGGTCATGAAATGCTGAATCTTTATGCCGAAGCCATTGTAAAACTCAACCAAAACGCCGCTATTCCGCAGCTTTTCCGTGATATTTTCAAGAATGCATATCTTCCCTACCGCGATCCGGAAACGCTGAAACTCTTTCTCGCAATGATTAACGAGTTTACTTATGATCATTCGGAGAACCTCGGTGATGCGTTTGAATACCTTCTTTCGGTATTGGGGAGTCAGGGCGATGCGGGCCAATTCCGCACTCCCCGGAATATTATTGACTTTATGGTTGAGGTAATCGATCCGCAGAAAAACGAAACGATTATTGACCCTGCCTGCGGCACTGCGGGGTTTTTAATTTCTTCGTATAAACACATCATTAAAGCAAATACAAAAAAAACACCGGGAGATCTTCTTACTACCGCCGAACGAAAAAAGCTAATGGGAAATTTCCGGGGCTATGACATTTCTCCGGATATGGTCCGCCTTTCCCTGGTAAATCTCTACCTTCACGGTTTTAGCCAGCCCAAAATTTTTGAATACGACACCTTAACCAGCGATGAACGCTGGAACGAATATGCCGATATTATCCTTGCCAATCCGCCTTTTATGTCACCGAAAGGCGGCATCAAACCCCACAAAAGATTTTCCGTCCAGAGCAGCCGCAGCGAAGTCCTTTTTGTAGACTATATCGCCGAACACCTTACCCCTTCGGGCCGCGCCGCCGTTATTGTCCCCGAAGGGATCATTTTTCAAAGTGGCACCGCTTACAAACAGCTCCGTAAAATACTGGTAGAAAAATATCTCTACGCCGTAGCGTCCCTGCCCGCTGGTGTTTTTAACCCCTATTCGGGAGTTAAAACTTCGATACTGTTTCTTGATCCGCACCTTGCCCGGAAAAGTGATTCCATTTTGTTTGTCAAAATTGAGAATGACGGTTTCAGCCTTGGAGCCCAGAGGCGGGCCATAGACAGCAATGATTTGCCTGAGGCGGTGAAGATTATTGGGGAATTCCGGAAGAAGGTATCACGCAGACGCGCGGAGACGCAGAGGATTGAGGAGAGTAAGGTTTCTAATCTGGTCGTTGCCAAGGAAAAAATTGCCGCTAACGGTGAATATTATTTGAGCGGGGAGAGGTATAGGGAAGTTGATCGAAGGAACAAGCAAAAGTGGCCGATGGTTAGGTTGGAGGAAGTATGTGATGTAAGAGATGGTACACATGATAGCCCAAAATATGTTCTTGAAGGGTATCCTTTGATTACTTCAAAAAATCTGAAAAACGGCTTTATTGACTTTCTTGATGCAAATCTCATTAGTCGTGAAGATTTAGATGCGATTAATAAACGCTCAAGGGTTGATAATGGTGATATTCTTATGCCCATGATTGGAACTATTGGGAATCCTATCATTGCTGATATATCTCAAGAATACGCAGTCAAAAATGTGGCTATTATCAAATTTTATAACGATTCCAAAATATGTAATCATTTTTTGAAAAACGTACTGGCTTCTGTAGAAATGCAAGCTCGTTTTGAACGACAGGCAAGTGGTTCAACTCAAAAATTTATTCCGTTAGGATTTATTCGTACATTAAAAATCCCCCTCCCGCCGATTGAAATTCAACTGGAAATTGTCACGAAAATTGAGGGCTATCAAAAAATCATTGACGGTGCCCGACTGGTGGTGGATAATTGGAAACCGCATATTGAGGTTGATCCTGATTGGCCGATGGTTCCAGTTGGAGACATAGTTGAATTCGTCAGCGGCCTGACTGTTTCAATTCCCGAAGTAGAAACGGATGGTGGCATACCGATTATATCAATTAATAATGTCACTGAAGAGGGTTCTTTGACACTCAAAGGACTTCGTTTTATCAAACCGCCGACCAAAAAGCTAAATTATCTACAGAAAGGCGACTTGCTTTTTAATTGGCGGAATGGAAGCAAGCATCTTGTTGGTAAAACAGCTATGTTCAATTTGGAAGGGAAATATCTCTTTGCATCATTTTTGCTTGGTATCCGTCCCGATCCCCAGCGTATTGAGAATGCTTATCTTTGGAATATTTTAAACACTTATCGTCGAGAGGGCCGATATGAACAATTTATGAGGCAAAACGTGAACGGACTTTTCAATCGGGAAGAACTTAAAATTGTTGAAATTCCCCTTCCACCCATCGAAGTCCAACGCGCCATTGTCGCTGAAATTGAAAAGGAACAAGCTTTGGTTGCGGCGAATCGGGAGTTGATTGCGTTATATGAGGAAAAAATCAGGCGGGTTGCGGAAGGTGTTTGGGGGGAATAAATATGGATAAGTCTTTTAAATGGCATATGCTTATAACAGCGTTTACTCCTTTATGGTGTTCTATAATTGTTATTTTCGTCTTTGATTTTCTAGACATATGTTTTATTTCATGGTATTCTTTTTTTCTAGAAAAATGGCCAGAAATTATTCTGTTATTATTTATTTTGATATCATTCCCAATTAGTTTTTTCAGTATTTTGTCGTTTATAAAAATAAAGAAAAAACCACGAGAGGAAACTGGGGAAGGGACTATAATTCACGCAAAAAAATCAAATATGTTGGTTTCAAATTTTCTAATAACTTACATTCTTCCCATGCTTGCGTTTAACTATAAAGAGTTGCATGGTATAATTTTGTTTGCTATCTATTTTTCGGTACTAGCATATTTAAGCATACGAAATAATAACGTATACACTAATATTATATTTGAATTTATGCATTTCAGAATGTATAACTGTAAAATTAAACGTATATTTGCTGGGGAGGAATACATTTTTAATGATTGTATTGTAATCAGTAAAGAAAATCTTACAAGCAAATCGGAGTATTCATTTCCATTTTTTGATTTTGAAAATGATATTTATATCAATCTTCAACACTTAAAGGACGGTAAGTAATAATGAACAAAGAGTATTTAAAGGAACAACTGAATGTAGCAAAAGAAAATTATATCTGGACACTTTACTTTTTTACTACTCGTAAAAAACGAGGTTCGGGCTTTCTTTATGAAGCGCAAAAGGTAAGATTCAAAAAAAATGATTTCATTAATTCTTTTTCAAGCCAAGTTATAGATGTTGTTTTGAGTCAACAAATAGAGGCTATAGATAATATTCAAGAATATAACGGTTTTAACACAAAGGTCTCATGTGATAGAATAAGCATTGAGAATGAATTAATCAGTGATAGTTTCAAATCCTTTATAGACTGTCTCCCTAGGGCAGGCGATGCCAAACTAAAAGCAAGGTACAAAGGATATGTTTTAGAAGGTCAACCAAGCTTAAACCAAAAAGGTACTTCAGTGATGTTTTTTAAGCTTGCAAACCCGATAGTTCCCCTAAATACAAAAAGATCAGTTATGTTTAAGAGGTGTGAAGATGACACTTTAGATGGGATTGAAGAAGAGTATTATCGCCTTTATTTGGCAACAGATGGTATATTGATGGGTAGATACCTTTACAATTTTAACCATTCATTTGAAAAACTTTTCAATATTGAGCAAACTTTACATAAAGTAAAGGTCAATGCAATACAAAAAATAATCGATGCTGATTTTATTAGTAATAGTGATGACTTTGCCAATTATGCAAAGAGTAATAACTCACGAACCTTTATTTCACTAGATGATGAAAGAATCAAACGGGTAATGGATCCTGAGTATAGAAAATTTATTAGTCAGACTTATGGAATTCCTCTAACTAATAACGGTTTATTCAATTTGACTTCTCATCAAGAATCCACTGCATTAGTAAAATATCTTTGTTATAAAGCATTTCAGGATGCTGAAACAAATGATGTATTAGAAGCGGATAATGTAACTAAAATGAAGTTACCTTTAAAAACTGATAAAAAGTTACAGTGAATTTAGGAGGATTTATTGCCCAATAACTTACCCCCCAACCCCACCGAAATCACAGCATTCTTATATAATGGAGTCACTCATGACCTTAGCTAATCCCCAACTAACCTTTATCGCCTCTATCAAAGAGAAGATTCGCCTGGCCCAATATGAGGCTCTCAAAGAAGTCAATACTCAACTAATCAGACTGTATTGGGACATAGGCAGAGACATTTCCGAAAAGCAAGGGGAAAGTTGGGGCAAGTCCGTTGTTGAGTTTCTTTCCAGGGAATTACAGAAGGAATTCCCCGGAATCAGCGGTTTTTCGGAACGTAACCTTTGGTTGATGACCCAATTTTACAATGAATACCACGATATTGAATTTCTGCAACCACTGGCTGCAGAAATTAACTGGACAAAGCACATTGCCATAATGGTCAAATGTAAGGACAATCAGGAGCGGCGTTTTTACATAATGTCAACCAAAAAATTCGGCTGGTCAAAAAATATCCTTATCCATCAGATGGAGAATAAAACCTATAAAAATACCTATTAGGCCAGACAAATTTCGATACCACCCTTCCCGACACCGTTAAGAGACAGGTAATTCTGGCCGTAAAAGACGAATACACTTTTAATTTTATAGACCTCGCCGATGAACACACCGAGCGGCAATTAGAGTCGGCGCTGGTTAACAATGTCCGTTCCTTTCTGTTCGAAATGGGGTGCCAATTTACTTTTATCGGAAACCAGTTTAAATTACAGGTTGACGACAAAGAATATTTTGTCGACCTTTTGTTATACCACCGGGAATTGCAATGCCTTGTGGCTATTGAACTGAAAATTGGAGAATTCCAGCCCGAATACAAAGGCAAAATGGAATTCTACCTCTCTCTCTTGAATAACAAGGTAAAGCTGCCCCATGAAAATGACTCTATCGGTATTATTATTTGTAAAGAGAAAAACCGGACAATTGTAGAGTATTCCCTTAAAACAAGTTCCATGCCTATAGGCGTATCGACATATACCACCACCGCAAAACTGCCCAAGGATTATAAAAATCTCCTTCCTGACGGTAAAGCTATCAGCCGGAAAATCGATCTGTTATTTCAGGGATAGGCAACACCTACAGAGATTATCCAAACCTCCGTGCATCCGCGTGATAAATTTGAAGCTAAATCCCCCTCCCGCCCATCGAAACCCAACGTGCCATCGTTGCGGAAATCGAAAAGGAGCAAGCCTTGGTGGCGGCTAACCGTGAGCTGATTACGCTGTATGAGGAGAAAATCAGGCATATTGTTGAGGGGGTTTGGGGAGAATAGATTCCTAACTATATGTTTCCAACATTTTTACTACAAACCATCACAAACCAGCGCAAAAAAAGGGAATTGCATTTAATGGGTTCGTGGATGTTAATTTATCAGCCATGAGTGTATTTTATTAAAACAAATATCTAATTTCAACGTCCGTCCATAAGGCCATAATCCTATCGATTTATATTCAGCTGTCAATCGAAGCCCTTGACCGTGATGTCAGAAAGCCCCATAAAAACCCCAGTGTCGGCCTTATCCTTTGTACTTCCAAAGACGACACCGTTTTAGAAAACACCGGGGCCGCTAAATTTAGGGGTTCTTCAAAAAACGCCTATTCCCCATATGCAAATTCCCCTGAAAAACAGCCGTAATGTCAACTGCTTGTTAAAATAAACAGCCTGTGGTACATTTTTCTTATGGCAGAAAATACTGTCGAAAATACCATAACCGAAAAATACCTTGTTTTTTCGATCCGGGAAAAACGGTACGCCCTTCCATCAAAGATCATCAACGAAGTGACGGCCCTTGAAAAAGTTTTCCCCCTGCCCCTGGTACCGGAATATGTGCTGGGCATAATCAACCGGTATTCCGTACCCTATGCGCTCATCGATTTAAGTTTTCTCCTTCTTAAAAATACTTCCGGTGCCCGTAAGGTAATTGTCCTTAAAGAAGAGGTTGATAAACTGGCCCTTCTTATTGATGATGTGATAGATATTGCGGACCTTCCTCCGGAAAAGCTTATGGAAGTTGAACAGGAAGAGGCCGCCCTTTCCGGTTTGGTAAGCGCCTTTTTTGAATGGAAGGAGCATCCTGTTTTTTGCATTGAGATCGGGGAACTTATCAGCCAGATAAAACAGGACTTTGTACAACAGGAAGCCTGAATTGAAGTATTTTATATGCACCCTGGACAGGGTAAGCCTTGGCATCCCTGCGGAATGGACGGAGCGGATCATTCCGATTACACGGCTGCAAACCGCCGTGTACGAAACCGAGAACCAGGAAACATATATTTCCCTGTCGTCCCTGCTAAAACAAAACAATACAGAAAAAAAACATGGAGTTGTCCTTAAGCCAAAAGGGGCCGCCGTAAAAACAATATTGCTTGCACCCCGGATCGATATTGATCTGGAAATACAGGAAGAGAATATCCATGAACTGCCGGAGGCTCTGGCGGGTTTTTTTGGTTTTTTTAAAGGCGCGTATTTTACCGGAGAAAACGTGATTCTCATCCTTAATCCGGAAAAACTAATGGGAAAAAACGGTGATTAATACGCTTATTGTGGACGACAGCGCCCTTGTACGAGGCATACTCCGGGATTTTCTTGAAGGTGATAAAAATTTCAAAATCATCGGCGAGGCTGCGGATGGGGCAGAGGGCGTTCAGAAAATCCTTTCTTTAAATCCGGACCTTGTGACCATGGATATTGAGATGCCAAAAATGAACGGCCTTGAGGCAATCGAAACGGTAATGAAAAAAATATCCGTTCCCATTGTCGTCATTACCAGCCTGGACACGGCAAAAACCGCCTATGAAGCAACCCTTAAAGGAGCATTGGAGTTTTATTCCAAGGAAACATTTACCGCCTCGTTAAGTCCTGCAAAAAGGCAGGAAATCTATGAAACCCTGAAACGGATCAGCGGCATTAAGGCAAAAAAAAGTGCCGCCCCTGCTAAACCGATCTTGTTTAATGAGCCCGAAAAGCGGCATATCCATGCAATAGTGGTGGCTTCTTCCACTGGGGGCCCAAAGGCGTTATCAAAATTTTTTTCGATCCTCCCTGGTGATTTTCCCGTACCGGTGGTGATCGTTCAGCATAATTCTTCCGGCTTTGATCAAAACTTTGCCCAGTGGCTCGATACATACACCAAATTGAATGTAAAAGTTGCCGAAGAAGGAGAAATTCCCAGGCCCGGCACTGTGTATATTGCTCAAACCGACAAACACCTTATGCTTAACGGAACCGGTCAAAACTGCTGTATGGGCTATAACAATGATGAACCGGAGAACAATCAGAAACCCGCAGCGGATGTTCTGTTCAGAACTGCGGCGGAAAGTTTAAAAGAATCGGTAATTTCGGTGGTACTGACCGGCATGGGCAGCGACGGCGCTGCGGGAACGCAAAAGATCCGGGAAATGGGGGGGATTACTTTGGCACAGGATGAAGAAAGTTCCCTAATTTACGGTATGCCAAAGGCGGCGGCGGAAACAGGATGCGTGGATATGATCCTGCCCCTGGACCGGATACCCGAAGAACTGGTCAGGCTGGCAAAATGACCGATTATCTCAGCCGGACGGCAGAAGAATGGTTCGGGATTAAGGCGGATCCAGACGATATAAAAAAACTGCGCTCCTTTCTTTGGGATACCTGCGGCGAAGAAAACCCGGAAACTATCGCAAAGGTTTTTTCCTCCGGAGAAGCGGCGGATTTTTTAACGGTAAACGAAACCTATTTTTTCAGGGAGCCCGTTCATTTTACGTTTCTCCGTGATCTGCTCCCTTCTTTCGAAAAAACAGGGGTTCAAATTTGCTCTGCCGCCGCCGCTTCCGGCTGTGAAGCTTACAGTATCGCCATGATGATAGAATCGTACAACAAAGGCATCGCAGCCTCCCTCCCCTATCATATCGATGCCTTTGACATTAATCCAAAGGTAATCGAAACAGCCCGCCAGGGTATTTACGGCCTCCGATCCCTGCGGGAAGATGGAAGCTGTTTCCGGTATCTGACAGATCCTTACCTGGAAAAACTAAAAGATGGATACCGGGTGGTGAATTCATTAAAAAAGAATATATCTTTTTTTGTACATAACCTTTTGGATCAACTTCCACCAAAAGAGTACGATATTATTTTTTTCAGGAACGCCTTTATTTATCTTTCGCCCCGGCACCGGGATCGGGTACTTTCCAATTTGTCCTCCGCTTTAAACGAAGAAGGGATTCTCATTTTGGGAGTTTCAGAAACTGCCGGGATGCATTACGCCGGACTTGCAGAAAAAAACCGGAACGAGGTTTTTTATTTTCAGAAACCCAAAGATATTTCCCCCTGCCGTTCCGAACAGCGGGAAGAACCCGCCCCGGAAACAGCATGCATTGAGAAAGCAGGCAAAGGACGGACAAAGCCGGGAAAAGGGCGAAAAAAAGAACTATGCTTTGATGCAGCCAGAGTGGAGGATATTCTTTCCTGCGAAAAAAAACCCACGGAGATAGCCGGGCGGATTCTGCGAATACTGGAAGATCAGTCCCATCCGGGCGAACTGGATGGAAATGACATGGTAATTTCCATTTTGCATTTGCTTAAACAGGGTGATTTTTTTGGCGCCGGCAGCATTCTGGATTATATGGAAGCCCTGGACGATTCCTCGATTACCGCGTTTTTACGGGGAGAATATTTTTTTCTGCAGGATCTATTTACAGATGCGGAATTGTATTATAGAATTTCTCTGGCAAAAAACGATGCTTTTTGGCCTGCCGGATACCGGCTTTGTTCCTTGTCCTCCGCGGATGCCGTAAAGAAGCACCGGGCGGCAAAGGCACTAGAGGGACTTTGCCGGGGGCGGGATTTGCAATACGAAGTTTTAATAGGGGGCTTTTCCCCGGATTATTATACGGGTGCGCTCTTAAAACAAAAAGTCGAATGACCCCTTTCAAAAAACTGTAGTTTTGAAAGGGTTTAAACAGGAGGAAAAATGTTTTTTTCCAAATTAAAGATTTCAACCAAACTTATCATTTCCAGTGCTGTATTTTTAATACCCATTACGGTGATGATTCTTTTTATCAGCTCCGCCACTGTTGGAATGATAAAAAAAAGCGAGGCTGTTCATGGCGGAATATTTTCGCTCAAGCCTGCGGTAACGATAATGCAGAATTTGCCTGAATACCTTAATGTGTACCTGGATTTAAAACAGGGAGATTTAAGCCGGCTGGATGAGCAAATCAGCGGCGCCGCTAAATCCCTGGACAATGAACTATGGCGGTACAGAACGGAAGAAAAAAAACTGCCGGGTTTTTTTGAGGAATGGGAGAAACTAAAGAAAATTGATAAAGATAATGAAGAACTCTATCAGCAGTATTTAGACTATACCCACACTCTTCGGGATTTGATAAGCTGGATCGGAGAACACTCCCGGCTGATCCTGGTTGCAGATATGAATACCTATTATTATGTTTCCTCTGCAATTTCCAGCATGCCGGAAGCATCGGTGCGGCTGATCACCATTGGTAATCTTATCCGAAAAAACCTCCATGAAGCGGAAAGCGTGGCAGAACGGTGGAATATTGAACTCGCCGATGCCCAGTCCCAGGGGCGCAGGCTTGCGGCAAGACCCTTCGACGGGGATTTCCGGAATATCACTATGAATATGCTGGTTTCTTCCGAACTGCAGCTTGTCCGCAACAGTAGCCTTTTATTTGAATCAGACAAAGACCGGATCAGCAGCAGCCTAAAATCAGCAATGGATGAAAACAAAAAAACCATCGGCGAATTTGAAGAACTAAAGAAAAAACTGGAACGTTATCAGGATACGGTAGGCGTCCTGGCCGGAAACTATGGCAGGATATCCGCCTTTAATACAACAAACCCCTGCACTGCTGCCGAATTTTTGAACACCCTGTCACAGTTGAACACCGATCTGTCAGTACTGTGGTCCGATACTTTTGTTTATCTGGATACACGCATTCAGCGCAATACTTCCGATGCCCGGGGACGGCTAGTCCTCTATCTGGCGATAGTTTTAGTTTCATTGGGATTTGCTTTTGCCTTTGTGGTGTTCATTACTCTGGACATTAACCGGTCGGTCAAAACGCTGAAAACCTTGTTCAAAGGATTAAACGAAAACGATCTAACCATGTCTTTGCAGATCAATTCCAGGGATGAATTCGGCGAACTAATGACGGCCTTCAACGGATTTCTCGACATCCTTCGTTCCACCTTTGGCAGTTTTAAGCAAAGCGCCCAGCTGGTTGCCAATTCAGTTTTTGATCTTTCTTCGTCATCAAAGGAAATTACAACTACCGCCAATGAACAGTCCGCCAGCGTTTCCGAAATTGTCAGCACCATGGAAAGCAGCAAGAATCTTTCCGAGCAGATCGCATTTAAAACCACCGAAGTGGCGGACCTTGCCAAAGAAACCCAGGAATTAAGCAGCAAGGGCGCAGAACTCAGGGAAGCAAACCAAAACATGATGGAAGATATCCGCAGGCAAAACCAGAAAATTATAAACGAAATACGAAATCTGTCAGATATGATTATCAGGATCAGCGAAGCTATCCGAATCATTGACAGCATTGCGGATCAAACAAAACTGATTGCCTTTAATGCATCCCTGGAAGCATCGTCTTCCGGCGAAGCGGGAGCGCGGTTCTCTGTGGTGGCTTCGGAAATCAGGCGGTTTGCAGATAATGTGGCTGAATCAACCCAGGAAATAAAACAAAAAATAGAAGAAGTACAGGGTGCTTCGCAGACTCTGATTGCCGAAGCCAACAGCGGTTCCAAGCAGATTGAAATCGGCTATGAAAGGATGAGCGAACAAAAAATTGTGTTCGAGGATATTGTTGACAATTCTCAGAATGTTGCAACCCGTTCTCAGCAAATCTCGAACCTCAGTAAACAGCAGGAACTGGCTTCATCGCAAATTTTCAGCGCCCTAAAAGAAATATCCGCCGGGGTGAAACAATTTGTAATTGCCACTTCTTCCACTTCCAAAACTGCCGAAAGCCTGAACGGTATGTCAGAGGAATTAAAGGGAAAAGTGGAAAAATACCGCACTGAAACCTAGGAAGCATTGGTTTATCCTCAATATGAATAAACCAATGCCGCTTTAAAGGGGCAAACCATGCTTGGACAAGTTCTCTTTTTTATTGCCGGAGCTGCACTTATGGAGGCAATTATGTTTCCGATACTGCGTTCCTGCAAAAAACGAATCGGCAGACTAGAAACCCAAACTGCCGAATCCGCCAGGGGTATATCTACATTCCGGAATAAAACCATAAAACTTGCCGCCGCCGTGAATGAATCTGCCGGGGCTGTTTCTCTCTCCGGTCAGGACGGCTTGATCACAGGAAGCGATCAAAGCGGCAGTATCGAAAAGATTGGAAGCTCCGTCAACGAAAACGCCCGAATAGCCGCGGAAATTGTTGAAAAAACGAACAGCGTCGCCTCCATCGCCTCAAAAATGGAAGAAGATGTACTGCAGGGATTTACGGTGCTGGAGAAAAATGTAAAAAAAATGGAGGATATAAAAGAAAAAAATTCGGGAGTTATTAACGGCATTATCTCGTTAAGCAATAAGGTTAACAAAATCCGTGATATTGTCCGTGTCATAAACACCATTACCGATCAAACAAAAGTAATTGCCTTTAATGCCGCATTGGAAGCGTCCAGTGCCGGAGAGACAGGAAAACGTTTTGCCGTAGTAGCCGGAGAGGTAAACCGCCTGGCCGATGATATTGCCGTTTTAACACGGCAGATTCGGGAGCAAGTTGAGGAAATCCAAAATTCTTCCTCTTCACTTATTGTGTACAGCGAAGAAGGTTCCGACAAAATTGCAGAGGGCTATAAACTTATCAAAGATTTAGAAGGTATTTTTAAGGAAATCAGGTCCGGTGCAGAAATAACTTCCAGCCAGGCTCAGACTATTACGATTTCTACCCAGCAGCAATTAAAATCCAGTGAACAAATATATACCGCCGTCACCGAAGTTTCCCAAAGAGTAAAAAATTTCATCGGCTCCAGCAAAGCAGCGGCATTATCAGCAGAAATTTTGTCAGCCCGTACCCGGGAATTGGAACAATTTTTGACGGTGGATACATTTGGACGGCATGCGCATGGCCATTGATAAATCCAAATACATCGGCCAATTTGTCGAAGAAGGATTTGAAAATATCTCAACGGTAGAGACACTTCTTTTTGAAATAAAAGAAGGGAGTTCCGCCCAGGATGATATAGTTACACTTATGCGGGCCCTTCATACTTTAAAGGGATCGGCCCGGATGCTGGAATTCAGGAATATCGAAACTCTTTCCCATACCCTGGAAACGGTATTTTCCTCTTTAAAAGAAGAAAGGATATCCCTAAATGATAAAGCAGTACGCCTTCTTCTTGCCGGAACGGACGAGCTTAAACAGGGGCTTACGCTGATTAAGTCGGGGGAAAAAGACGCCGAAGAATCGGCGGATCTAAAAAAAGAACTTATCTCTCTTTCTGCCAACGAAGATTTTACCGTTCCCGGCACACGCGGACACCGGTCTCCGGTTTCGGCATTTGAAGCCAAAGAAAATGAGCAGACTAAAAAGAAGTCTCACCCTTTAAAACAGCCTTCTCCCCAGAAAGAAAAAAATATTTCTGCCGGCATCAACGGTACAGACACCCGGGATACCGGCAGCTCCAAGCGGGATAAACTGGAAGAGACAAAATCCGAAAGCATCAGAATATCTCTTGAACGAATCAATGAAATTATTCATAGCATGGCGGCCCTTCAATCCCTGGAAATAGCCGCCAGAAATATTTCCCGCGATACTGAAACCATCAACGAGGCGTCCCGGCAGTTTTCCAAGCTGATAAGCGCCGGCCAGCCATGGAATTCGCCCCTGCTTCAGGAATTTCGATCCATAGAATTGATGACAAGCAAGCTCTGGTCTTTGGTAAAAAATTATTCCCTGGATGTGGGGAATTATATCCGAGGAGCTTACGACAGCGTGGTTTCCCTGCGAATGCTCCCCCTCGCCACGGCCCTTGATGCTTATCCCCGGTTTGTTTTTACCATCGCCTCTGAATTGGGCAAACAGGTACAGATCAAAATTGAAGGTTCTGAAAATGAAATCGATAAAAACCTGATAGAATCTTTATCCGAAGTGTTTCTTCACATGATAAGGAATTCCATCGATCACGGCATCGAAACTCCGGAGGAACGGCGTGCCGCAGGAAAAAATGAAACCGGGCTTTTGACGATCCGCTGTGTCCGGGAAAGCGGAAATATGAAGGTAACGATCACCGATGACGGAAGAGGCATTAACCTGGAAGGGATTCGAAAAAAAATTGTTGCCCTGGGCCTTGTTTCCACAGAAGCCGCCGCTGTTCTTGGCGAAGAAGAACTTATCAATTATATATTTCAAAGCGGATTCTCGACCGCAGAAAAACTTTCCAGCGTTTCAGGAAGGGGAGTGGGAATGGATGCGGTCAGAAATAACATTGAACGCATGAAGGGCAGTATTGCAATACAAACCAAGGCTGGAGAAGGGACGATTTTTACTATTTCAGTACCGCTGTCAATGGCTTCCCTCATGGGATTCCCCATTTCTTCGGGGGACATGAAATTCATTGTCCCCGCCAATTTTGTAGATACGGTTATGCTGATCGATACCAAGGACATTATCACCGTGGTGGACCGGCCGGGAATCAAATACAATGGACGGATCATTAAGCTGTATTTCCTGCATCATATCCTAAAAATCAAGGTAGACGAAAAAAGAACCGGCGGCGGCTCTATTTTTGTAGTAATTGTTCAGGCCTACGAAGAAATTGTTGCCCTGGCGGTAAGCCAAATAAACAGTATACGGCAGGTAATCCTTAAAACCATGCCTTCTTTTATGGAACAGATCAATGTTTTTTCGGGAGTGGTGCTGAGTGAAGACTATGAAATGGTACCAGCCCTGCATATTCCGACGGTGATCAGAATGGCCCGGCGTACAAAAACCATCGACATGAAAAAACGCCATGTTGATTTTGAACGCATGCGTAAATCCATTCTGGTAGTGGACGATTCCCGTCCGACCCGGGATATTGAGCGGGATATTCTTGAAGCTGAGGGATATAAAGTGGATACCGCAGCGGACGGTTCCGAAGCGCTGGCGGCGGCAAAAAATGTCCAATACGATTTAATTTGTACCGATATTGTCATGCCAAACATGGATGGTTTTATGCTGACAGAAAACATTCGCAAGAACGATCGGTTAAAGGACATTCCTATTATTATTATTTCTTCCAAGATCGACGAAAAAGATCAAAACAAGGCAGCGCTCCTTGGAGCAAACCGCTATATCGTAAAAAAATCATTTAACAATCACAATTTAATAGCCGCCGTACGGGAATTAATCGGAGAAGCCCATGGATAAAAAACGGATATTGATTTTCGAAGATTCAGACATTTTTGCTGATATGCTTTTAGAATTCCTTAACGGAGAGGGCTATGAAACAGAACGGGCGGAAAACGGCCTGGAAGGGATAAAGAAAGTTTACCATTTTCTTCCCCACCTTATCGTTACCGATGTAGAAATGCCCCTTTTTAAAGGGTATCAATCAACCCGGCTCCTTAAATCCAGGCCTTCCACCAGAAACATACCGGTTATTATGTTTACATCGCTGGGAGAAACAAAGGATAAATTTTGGGGAGAGCAGGCCGGAGCGGATTATTACATCGAAAAAGCGCCTGAAAATTTCGAAAAAATCTCAAAACAGATACAACACTTATTGAACGAAAACCAGATGGTCGATTACGAGAAGATAAAACGGGAAGGAAAAAGAATTAACGACAATTCCCTTATCGAGATGGTAAATAACCTTTTGGACAACAAATTGTTTCAGACAACGCTAATCGGACTGCTGGCGGAACTGTCCGGCAAAGTTAGTTCTCTCGAAGAAACCATTCAGGGTGTTTTTGCACTTTTAAACAATGTTTGTCAATCAGAGATATGTTCCATAATGATAAAGGACACGGACAATGCCCTAGTGGTTTATAACGCCAACAATGCAGGATACACGGAGGAAATTGCAGAAGATTTTAAAGCCGTCACAATCGCTGATTTTAACACCCGTTTTTCCGATTATAAAGTTATCTCCAAGGAGGTCAATGATTTTTTTCCCGCCGGAGAAAAGAACAAAAAGATAGAAAGTTATATTATGATCACGCTCACAAGCTCCGGTGAAGATTTTGCAACCGTTCATATCGGCACTTCCATAAAAGAATACTTTTCTCCGGTTATCCTGGAAAACCTTAGTATTTTTCTTTCAGCGGCCTCTCCAATTGCAGCCAATGCCTTGCACCTGCGGCAGATGGAAATTCTGCAAAAGAAAACAAGGACCGCCTTTGCCCGGTATGTTCCTATAGACGTGATGGATGAGATTATAAAAAAGTCGGGCACCCAATCAAGCCAGAGCGAAACCAGGGTAGTGGCGGTTTTGTTTTCCGACATCAGAAATTTTACCAAAATCTCGGAAAATACACCGGCCCAGGAACTGGTAAATTTTCTTAATGCGTATTTTTCCCTTATGGGCAACGAAATTGTTGTTGAGGGGGGCAATATCGACAAGTTTATCGGGGACGCAATTATGGCGATCTTTGGGGCCCCAAAAACACTGGAAAACGCTTCGGCCAGCGCTGTCAGGGCAGCCCTGCGGATGGTTAAAGTTCTTTCATATGTGGATACTTCGGGTATTACGCTGCCGGAATCGGGTTTTGGCTCGGGGATTGGCATTAATTACGGTGAATGTGTTGTCGGCAACATTGGTTTCCAGGATAAACTTGATTATACAGTCATCGGGGATACGGTTAATCTTGCTTCCAGGCTTGAAGGGGTTACCAAGTATTACCGTCAACCGATCATTGTTTCGGAGAATATTTATGAAACTGCCAAAGATCATTTTATTTTCCGGAAAGCTGACAGTGTCCGGGTAAAGGGAAAGGATCAGCCGGTGGGGCTGTATACGGTGTATGCCGCATGGCAGGGTGAAGAGGACGGGAAAACACCGGGATCTCTGATCATTGACCAGGAATCACTGGACCAGTACAACAAGGGATTAAAACTCTATGCCATGCAGGAATGGGAGACGGCAAAACAGTATTTTAGCAAAGCTTTATCCATCGCTGAAAACGCCGGCAGGGAAGATTATCTTTCACTGCTGTACCTCCGGCGAATCGCCGAATATCAGGTCAATCCGCCGCCTCCCGGCTGGGATGCAACGATTACCATGACAGAAAAATAATTTTTTTATTTGTGTTGCGGGGTTGTTATTGTCCTAATTCACTGTGATAAAGCTGCTGTATTTTTGTCAGCCTCTCTGTCATCTCTTCAAAAGTCATCTCATCCCGTTGTTCGAAGGGGATAATTTTTGCAACGGGTTTCCCCCGCCTGGTAATGACATATTCAATACCATGTTCGGCTTTTTCAATAATTTTCGAAAATTGAGACTTGGCCTCAAAAATTCCGACTTCCTGCTGAATCATATTATACCTTTACCAGCAGCTTGTATGCTTCTTCGGCGGATTGGGCTTCGATCAGTGAACTGCGGAGATCCTTGTTTTTTAACCGGGCGCTGAAGAACGACAGGGTTTGCAGATAATAGGCATGCTGATTGTAGGCGGCGGCGATCATAAAGAGCAGCCGCACCGGTTCATCGTCCAGTGGCTGAAAATCAGCAATATCGGTTCGGCTGATTCCTACGGACATTACCAGATCGGTGATGGAACTCAAGCGCACATGGGGTATGGCGATGCCTCGACCCAGGGCGGTACTCATCAGTTCTTCCCGCTGGATAATCTTTTCCACAAGCTCCTGCCGGTTTTTGATTTGGGGAGCGGCGGCAAGGTTTTCCGCCAGTGTAGTAAGGGCATCCAATTTGGACGCTTTGTCTAGAAACAGTATCCGTTCCGAAGAAAGAATCGATTCCACCTTTACCGCCGTATGACCGGCTTTTTGCGGAGCCGACAGGCGGTTGTTAACCCATTGTTCGATTTCAGATTTTTTGAACCGCCATACGGTGCCGATTTTACCCGCCGGGATCTCCCCCTTCTGTGCCCAATCGTAAACGGTCCGTTCCGAGACCCGAAGGTATTTGGCTACCTCATCAATAGTTACAATTTCCTCTTCAATCATTACTAAAATATGACACCAAACAGTAAAAAATGTCAAGGGGTTCTAAAAAAATATACAAGAATAGTGATTCAACCAATCCCGCCGGCTAAATCATGGAGCGAGTCGTGGGGATATAGTTCACCAATAGTTGAATCTACTTTCCCTGGACCGGAACCGGCAAAACGGACAGGAGCGGTGCCTTCCATAAATTCACTTAAAACCTGACGGCAGGCGCCGCAGGGTCCCACAGGGTCCGCCGAGTCCGGAGTAGCGATGGCCAGAGCGATAAAGGAACGACAGCCCCGGCTTACCGCCGATACAACGGCGGTCCGTTCTGCACAGATCGTCAGGCCGTAGGAACGGTTCTCCACATTACAGCCGGTAAAAACCGTGCCGTCTTTGCCCAGCAAAGCCGCTCCTACCCTAAAGCGAGAATATGGAGCATAGGCCGCATCCGCCGCCTTAAGGGCGGTATAGTACAATTCATTCATATTGATATTCATGGTTCCTCCAGGTATAGTGAATTGTGGCGAAAAAAAAAGTTTATTTTACTATTCTGGCAGTTTTTGCTTTTGTTGCATATACGATTTTGGCTGCCCAGCCCATTCCTCCCGAAACAACCCTGTCCAATAATTGGATCAAAACCTTGGACAGTTCCTTTGATGAATTCACCGAACAGCGAAGCGGCTCTTCAGGCGGGGACGGCAGTTTTCTTATCCCCTTTATGCTGGGAAATCGTTTTGGCTATGTGGATCCAGGGGGCAGACTTTTATTGAACCGGAAACGGGAAAAGACTATTTCCTTTTCTCCGGAATACTGGGCCGAATTTGATCCCGCTCCCAGAGAGCTGCTAATCAACGATCCCCGCACGGGGACTGAAATCACCCTGGAAAATTCTGGAGGGTATCCGGTATTTATGGACGGCCGCATCTTCCTTGTCAGCAAGGATCAGACCAGCCTGACAGAATTGAACCGGAAAGGAGAGGTTCTGTGGCGGTACGATTATGAAGCGATTCTGACTTGCATTGATGCCGCCGGGGGTTATGTACTCACCGGCACCGTGGATGGAATGATCGATCTTTTGGACGGCGAAGGAACCCCCCTTTTTCCTTCCTTTGCTCCGGGAGCTTCCCGGATTCCCGTGATCCTTGGCTGCCGCATTTCTTCCGATGGTTCCAAGCTGGCGGTGATTTCCGGTATCGATAAACAGCGTTTTCTGTTTTTGGAACAATACGGCAATAACGATTACCGGGTAACCCATCATGAATTTTTAAAAGGCGAAGGTTTTCGCCGGGAAGTACAGATGGCCTTTATCGGAAACGATACCAGGGTGGTCTTTGAACAGGAGGAAGGGCTGGGTATCTACGATGTCCGTTCCCGATCCACCAATACTCTGCCACTTTCCGGGCATCTTGAAATTTTAGACGAAGAAGGTAAAGAGGATCTTTTCTTTTATATCAGTTCCGGTTCCGGCAGGGAAGAAAAACGCTTCGTGGCCCTTAAACTCCCTGAAAAGGAATTGTTGAATGTTCCCTTTAAGAGCGGAGTTTCTTTTTTAACCCGCCGGGGAAAGGACCTTTATATCGGCGGCGGCACAACCCTGGCGTCTTTCTCGGTAAACAGAAGATGAAACAAATCCCCGCAAAAAAAAGTACCGCCCTATTTTTCATTTTTTTTCTTTCTTTTTTTGCGTTTGCCATTGACTGGCCGGCCAGAGAAGGAAGAGTAACCGCCAACTTTGGGATCAGTGACGAGGGTATTCCCCTTTTGGGAAATGAATTTGCCGCCGCCGGTCCTGTTTTTCCCGCCGATATGGGTGAACTGATCTTTGTCCACGATCCGGAAAATCATGCTGTCCGTTTTCCTTCGCCCCTGGGTTCCTGGATGGCCCTGGATCATGGGGACAACATGGCCGGCATATACGGCCGCTACGAAGATCGGCAGGGTACCCCGGTTCCTACCCTGGTTGAAAGCGGCACGGTGCTGGCCGCAGCAGGCAGGACCGGTTGGTCGCAGCAGAACGGTTTTTACTTTGCCGTTTTTGACCGCCGGGAACGGCGCTGGGTTAATCCATCGGTGATCATTACGGGCAACATTTCCGGTATCGAGGATAGAACCCCTCCGGTGATACGCCAGGTAGAACTTCGCACCGTGGCGGGTACCCCCATCAATCCGGGCCTTACCCAGCGCCTTACTCAGGGGCTTTACACCATTTATGTTGATGTTTGGGACTCCCAGGGAACAGGAGGGGAACTCCTGGCCCCTAATCGTATCACCTGTTCTATTAACGGAGAAGAAAAGGCTGTTTTAAGCTATGAAACCCTTGTATCCCGGGAAGGAAAACGCATGGTTTACCGCAGCGGTACAGTTCCTGCGGCGCAGGTTTACGATCCAAGAGGATTCGGCCTTGGGGAAATTCGCCTTACCCGGGGCCAGGCTATCCTAGTCATAGAAGCCCGTGACATAATGGATAATGCCAGGTCCGTCACATATCGGCTTACCATTGATTAATCCTTTGGATAAAACCAAAACTGGCGGTAAATCGGTAAAAACTTGGTCTACTCCGATCCGAAAAGAAGAATGCGCTTTTGTTCCTTGTACCCTCTGCAACAGCGCTGCCTTTGTTCCCCATTTTACCTGTACTGACTCCGCAGCGGAACAGCATCGATCTTTTAGTTATGTCCGTTGTATCCGCTGCGGCCTCGTTCAGATTAATCCTCAGCCTGCCGCCGCCGCTGTTATTTCCCGTTATGGCGGCGGCAATTACCTGGCCTATGAACAAAACAACGAAACGGCTTTTCTCCGCCTTCAGGAACTAGCCCTAAGGGATGCAGGTTTTTTTGAACTAGAACGGGATCTCCTGTCCACCGATCCAACCGTACTGGATGTGGGCTGCGCCGCCGGATCCCAGTTGACAATGCTAAAAGGCCGGGGCTGGACTGTTCGGGGGGTGGAAATTTCCGGCCCCCAGGCGGATTATTGCCGGAAAAGAGGGCTGGAAGTAAGCACCCTCCCCCTGGAAGAAAACAACTTTCCCGGCCAATGCTTTGATGCGATACTGGCCTCCCATGTAATTGAACATCTAAACAACCCGAAAAGTTTTGTCCGGGAAGCGGCGCGGATCCTAAAACCGAGGGGGCGGCTGTATATTACTACCCCGAATATCACAGGACTCCAGGGGCGTATTTTCGGCAGCCGCTGGCGTTCGGCAATTTTTGATCATCTCTACCTTTTTTCTAAGAGGACCCTATGCATACTGCTGAAAAGCGAAGGCTTTACCGTGGAGCAGGTAAAAACCTGGGGAGGCCTGGGCGCAGGAACTGCACCCCTTCCGGTAAAACGACTCTTTGATTCACTGGCCAAACCGCTGGGGTTCGGAGATGTGATGATCGTCAGGGCCGTATACATTTAGAATATGAATTCTTTGTTTACTAAAAAATTTCCTGTATACTAGGGACCATGACCATGGACGATCCCAGGGTACAAAAAAACATCCGCGAACTGAGCAGGGTTCTGGCCAAAACCGAAGACAGGGATTTGCTGGAATCCTTTCTTTCCTGTCTTTTAACTCCTGCTGAAATAGCGGATATTGCCGCCCGGTGGGCATTGGTCAAAGCCCTGCGGGAGGGCAGGCCCCAAAGAGAAATTGCCAAAACTTTGAGCATTTCCCTCTGCAAAATCACCAGGGGTTCCCGTGAATTGAAAAAGCCCGATTCGGCTTTTCAGCGGATCCTTGCAGTTTTAGACAACCTTGACCCGGAAGGAGGATCGGAAAATAGCCCGCCGGGCCCGCTCAACCCAAACCGCAATAATCGCCAAAACAAAACGGGGCAGGGCGGCCCAAACATAGGGGACCCCTAAACTTACAAATAACAGCGTATCTTCTATCTGTGAATGACTGACTGCCACATGGTGATTAAAAAGATCCGCCTCGATCCGTGTCAGGCTTCCTTCCTTTACTTCTTCAACAATGACTCCGGCACCGTAAGCAATGCCTACGGTGTAGGCGACGATCCATACGTAGGCCGTATTGGGGGAAAGGCCGAAAAATCCGATTAGGGGCCTGGCAAATTTTCCCAGCTTTTTTATTAAGCCAAACTCGGCAAGTATCCGCTGGAAGAACATCACTAAAAAAACGATGATAAAGATCTGCAAAACCAAAAAAAGCGAATCTACAAACCAGGAGCCAAGGCCCGCAAAAAACTGTTTGGCGTCGAGCCCAATGGCGGGAACCTCGACGGCTAAAGAACCGGCGCTAAAGGAACCGGTTTCTTCAGGTACAATAAAGTGAAGTATCCACGCCGCCAGAATGGAATTGACAATCCGCAGCAGTATTATTTTGCGGAGAGGAGACCCGGTCTTTTTCATTACCAGGCACTCCACAAAAAAGTTATGCGCGATAAGGCACATGGTGGAAAGGATCACCAGCTGTTTTCCCGTCAGGTCAAGAGTTTTAATTACTGCAATGGCTGAATAGAGATTCATTAAGATTGAACTCAAATAAGCCAGGGCGGCTGTGCCGGGCAGTCCCAAAAACTGCATCAGGGGATTCATAGATTTGGACACATAGAATAAAAGGCCCGTGCTTTTCAGGATCAGCACCGCAAAGGAAACGGGCAGCATAATAAAGAGAAGAAAACGGATCATCGAAAGGGCGGGGCTGATATTGTCCCTGGCGCATTTGAGGATTCTCAGCCAGAAAGGGATCTGCGTTTCAGTGTTAACTGTCACTGTGGTCTCTCCGCGGTCTTATCTGGTTTTGCTCAACGGCCCTGCGGTTATAGTTTATAAGAGACCCGTCCAGCAGCAGTTCCCGCTCAAGCGGATTTAATTCAGGCGCAGCGAGGAAAAAAGAATCTCTGCTTTCTATGGATCCGCCCGGAGTTTTTGCCGCTGCTTCCGGCTTAAGCCGGAAGATCTTCGCATCTACCCTGGATTGTTCTCCCCGGATCAGGGTTTTTACTCCCGGAATAAAAATATAGTCGCCGTCTTTAAAAGGCGGGATTCCTTCCACAAGAAAGGGAATAAGCCCCCAGTTAATCAAGTTACTCCGGTACCGTCTGGTGGCATATTCATTGGCAAAGTTTGCGGCGCCCCCCAGAACCCGCTGACACGATGCGGCCTGTTCCCGGGCGCTGCCGTCTCCGGGTTTTATTGCAAAAATTGCAGATGCAATTTGAATTTCTTCCACGGCGCAGGCTGATTTTATTTCCTCCAGTTCCGGAGCGGTCCTGTCCCGGACAGCCTTGGCCCGGTCCTTATAGGCCGGGTCTTTCCGGGAAAGAGTAAATTCCGCCAATGCCTGGGGATTTGATCTATAGGAAGAGGTCTCCCCCGAGGGGATCAATTCATCGGTGGTAGTTACCGGATCGGTAATGAATGAAACAATTTTTAAGAGGAGATTTTCTCCCAGCGCCTCCATGGGGGGCCAGTCGGCAATATTAGGACCATAGCGGAGTTCCGCCCCGCTGTCCGGGCGGGCTGCACCGTTGTAGATCCTGACCCGGTAGGGCGCATCATCAAAATGATAAGCATAACCGCTTAAGGCTGCGCCGTCAGGGCGGGCCCTGCTGGAACGGGCATCGGAAATTTCATAAACCGCCTTTTCCAGGACAGTTTCTGCAGAACAAAGGATCCCTCCGTTCCGGGCCGTGGCGGCAATGCTCCGGGCGTCCATAAGGGCTGTCGAAGCTATTTGATTCCGGTCCGGCTTGGATCCCTCCCGGTTGGGAAAATTCCGGGTAGTGTGCCGGATGGAAAAGTCCCGGTGGGCGGGAATATCCCCGGCGCCAAAACAGGGTCCGCAAAAGGCGGTTTTAACCACCGCTCCGAAAGTGGCCAATCGCGCCAGAACACCGTTCCGGGCAATTTCCAGAAAAACCGGCTGACTTCCCGGATAGACCGATAAATTCATTCCCGGTTGAACAGTGCTATCCGGCATTTGAGCAGCTAGGATATCCGCCGCGGCCATGATGTTATCGAAGGTCCCCCCGGCGCATCCGGCGATGATCCCCTGATCAACATGAATCAGGCCTTCTGAATCAATCTTATCCAAAAGTCCCAAATCCACGGGTTTACCAAAAATTCTCCCGGCATCCTTTATTACCCGCTGGAAAATATCTCCGGGGTTATCAAGCAATTCATTTAGTTCATAGACATTGCTGGGGTGGAAGGGCAAAGCGATCATGGGCTTTACTTCGTCCAGTTTGATCCGAATCATCCCGTCATAACAGGCAGAGGAAGCGGGCTTGAGTTCCTGGTAATCGCCGCCCCTTCCGTGAAGGACGAGGTAATCCTTTATGGTTTCGTCGGTTTCCCAAATCGACGACCAACAGGCGGCCTCGGTGGTCATCACATCGATGCCGTTTCGGTATTCGGCGCTTAACGCGGCGATACCGGGGCCGGTAAACTCCAGTACGGCGTTTTTGGCAAAACCGTTTTTAAAAACAGCGTTGATCAGAGTCAAGGCGACATCCATGGGACCAACCCAGGGCTTGGGTTTTCCTTCCAGGTAAACCGCAATCACCTTTGGATAGGCCGTGTCGTAGCACTGGGAAAGAAGCTGTTTGACAAGTTCTCCCCCTCCTTCCCCCACCGCCAGGGTTCCCAGAGCGCCGTAACGGGTATGGCTGTCGCTGCCGAGGATCATTTTGCCGCACCCTGCCCAGGCTTCCCTCATATAGGAGTGGATTACCGCCAGATGAGGGGGCACATAGATTCCGCCGTACTTCCGGGCTGCCGAAAGCCCAAAGGCATGATCATCCCCGTTTATTGTTCCTCCCACCGCGCAGAGGGAATTGTGGCAGTTGGTAAGGATATAGGGAACGGGAAAAACGGAAAGCCCTGACACCTTGGCGGTTTGGATGATCCCCACATAGGTAATGTCATGGGAAGCCAGGACATCAAATCGCAAGCGAAGAGTCTCTCCTTCCCCCTGTTTTTCGTCATGGGCGGCCAAGATGCCATAGGTAATAGTTCCCCGTTTTGCCAACGTGTTGTCAGCCGCCCTTTTGACGATTTCCCGCCCGTTTTGAAGAACAACCTCTCCTTCTATGAGTTCAACAGCGGAAACCGGCATATGTTCCTCTAGGCCAAAAATACATGGTTACTATACTACCCGGTTTTCTGCCCCTGTGCAAAGATGGCAGCCGGCGATGAATGGTTACTATGCCTTGATATTGGACAAACCGCTGGATTTGGCTTATAGTAAAAGTTGTGAAACGGGTTCTTATTGTTGACGAAGCGTCCCTGTTCCGGGAATACCTGGAAACCAAGCTGGGCGGAAACAATATTGAAGTTGCCACGGCCATTAACGGCCTGGACGGCGTTACCAAGCTAAGAAATATCCCCGATCTCCTCATCATGGACTACAATCTGAGCCGCCAGGGCTGTGTAGAAGTACTCAAACAAAAAAAAGCCAGCTCCGCCCTTGCCCCCATTCCGGTAATTATTACCGCCCAGCAGTTTGACCAAAAAAAAATTCTGGAACTGGTACCCTACAATGTCAAAAAAGTTTTTGCCAAGCCGGTAAAAATCGACACTCTGCTGGCGACCATACAGGAAATAACGGGACAGCCGATTGATATCGACAAAAGTCCGGGGATTATCGAAGTTCATGTAAACGACGACATTGTTTTTGTTGAAGTTACCGAAGGTTTTAACCGGGACAAAACGGACCTTTTGCGGTTCAAGATTGCGGAGCTGATAAACCTATACCAGATAAAAACACCCAAACTAATCGTCATGTTAAGCGGCATTAACTTTAGTTTTACCGAAGGTCCAGGCCTTCAAAAATTACTGAACAATATATTGGAAGCTTCCGGGGCCAGTCAGGGGAATATCCGAATTCTGACCAGGGACGAATTTGTCAAGAATTTTATCAAAGACCGGAAGGAGTACGAGGGCATTGAAGTAGTAAGCAATCTCCAGTACGCCCTGGATGGACTTTTGAAGGATTTGGAAACCACAGAAAACCGCGAAGAGCAGGCGGAACTTATCAGTGACAAAGTGCTTTCCGTTGGAAATCCCGAAGGTGAATCCGTACAGCTTCGCTTTGAAGGAGAAATGAAGTTCGGGGCGGATGACATAAAAATAACTCTTGAGGATTTGAATATTGCTGTCGTGGATGATGATGAGGGTATTAGGGAACTGATTAAGCATACCTTTCATGGGTTTGACACAAACCTTAACCTCTTTCCCGATGGCGTGGAATTTATTACCGCCCTGGGCAGGAAAAATTTTGATCTAATACTGCTGGATTTGGTCATGCCCCGGGCGGACGGTTTTGCAGTGCTCCGGGAACTAAAGGACAAAAATATTACCTCACCGGTAATTGTCCTTTCTGCAATAAGCGAGCGGGAAACGGTAATCAGAGCTTTCCAAATGGGCGTAAAAAGTTATCTGATGAAACCCATCAAACCGGCGGATATTTTCAAAAAAATACTGGAGATACTCAGGGTGAATTTTTAGCCATGACTGAATCTAACTCACCGGGGCTCCAAAGCACCTACTACTATTTTTTCAAGAACGCCCATTCCGCCATGGCTATTGCAGACAAATGGGGAATTCTGGTAGCGGGGAACGATCGTTTTAACGAGCTTATCAAATCCCTTTCCGGTACCGCGGTAGACATAAAAAGCAATACTGCCAAGCTGGGTTCTTCTTTTGATTTTCTTCCCATTCATGATGCGGTCCGTTTTTCCAATCTTCTTTCCAAACTGGCCAACGACGACACCGACAGTATGGATTTTAAAAACCCCTACCGGGACAAGAATGACAAAATCCACTGGCTCAGGATTCATGCATGGAAAATGAGTTTGGACCCCAGGGTGGATCTTTCTAGCCGGGGACCGTTTATCGGTTTTATTATAAACGACGATACCGTGGAAATCGAAGCGGAGGAAAAACTTCAGGAAGATATGCGGATCGCCGAAAAAACTATGGAAGCCAAGAGCCGTTTTTTGGCCGCCATGAGCCACGAGATCCGTACCCCTATTCAGACAATCATCGGTATGACCGAATTGCTGGAAGACACCAGCCTTAACAGCGAGCAGTCCGAGTATACCCGTCAAGTCAAATATTCTGCGGATGTTCTGCTTTCTCTGGTCAACGACATTCTGGATTATTCCAAGACCGAAGCTGGAAAGATGGAACTGGAACAAATTCCCTTTTCTCCCTCTCAAACCGTTGAACAGGCGGTTAAAATGCTTTCATTGGAAACAGATAAAAAAGGCCTAAAGGTTATCCTGGAACTTGACGGCGGCGCCCGGCAGAGAATTCTGGGGGATCCGGGCAAATTCCTGCAGGTCCTGATCAATCTGATCAAGAATGCGATTAAATTTACTCCCGAAGGATCGATCACCATCAGCGCCGTCGCCGCCCTGGGAGAAAAACGGATCAGGACCATCACCGTCTCAGTAGCGGATACGGGGATCGGCGTTCCCGAAGAAGCCCGGGAACGGCTCTTTACCACGTTTATGCAGGCCGACTCTTCCCATACCCGCCGTTTCGGAGGTACCGGGCTTGGACTGGCTATTTGCCGTAATATGGTAGAACTGATGGGAGGAACCATCGAGATGGTCCCCAACAAGGAAAATGGTTCAATTTTTCGCTTTACCATCCCCGCAGAAGAAGCAGATCCGGATACAAATGTACATGAAACAGCCTGGAATGATTTGGTTGTTCCTTCTGAACAGGTAAAGCCCGAAGCCGGAAAAGAATTTCTTGATCCAGAGAAAAGCCCAATTCTGCTGGATGGTGCACCAGAGTTAGACGGTACAAGAAAAGTGTTAATCGTGGAAGACCATCCGGTAAACCGGCAACTCTTTACAATGATAATAGAAAAACTCGGGGTAAAGGCCATAAGTGCCGAAGACGGACTGGACGCTCTGGAGAAAGCCTCATTCAATCCGGATTTGATCTTTATGGACATCCAAATGCCCCGGATGAACGGCTATGAAGCCGCAGCGGAACTGCGCCGCCGAGGTTTTACTAAACCCCTGATCGCCGTTACTGCCGGGGTACAGGAAGATGAACAAAATCAATGCCGGGAAGCAGGGTTTGACGACATCATCTTTAAACCCTTTAAAAGACTTGACATAGAAGCCATGTTCCAGAAGTGGGTAACCGGAAAAACCAGGACGGCGGCAGAGAGCCAAATGGCAACAGATAAACGGTCCGCTGTATTCAGCAAAGAGGATTTGCTGGATACTTTTATGCAAGAGGCAGAAAACGCTAAAACCCTGATGTCTCAATTTTTAAAACGGACCGGGGAACAACTGGAAATCCTGCCTGTTCTGACAAAAGAAAAAAATTGGGAAGAAGCTTTCCGTATCGTCCATATGATTAAAGGTGCCGCCAAAACCCTTTCCGGGATGGAATTGGGAGATGCCGCCGCCAGACTGGAAAAGGCATACAAACAGATCGATATGCAGGAAATAGAAGCGGCCCTGCCCACTCTCCTGGAAGCATACCAATGTTTTACAAGCGCAGCCAAGGAATTTCTGGAATCATGACCAAGTCCTGCCTGCACACCCATACCACATTTTGTGACGGTAAAGCGGATGTAGAGACCATGTGTAAGGCGGCCTTTGCCAAAGGTTTCGAGTCCATCGGTTTCAGTTCCCATGCTCCCATTACAAAAAAAACGGGAATAAAAACCCTCTGGCACATGAAAGATGAAAAGCTGGACGAATATATCGATGCGGTAGAGGCGGCCCGGAAACGCTGGAAAGGAAAACTTGCCGTTTTTTTGGGATTGGAAGTTGATTACATCCGTGGTTTATGCAGTCCCTCGGACACCGGCATTCAAGAACTGCCCCTGGATTTTATTATCGGAGCGGTTCATTTTGTAATTCCGCCGGGAAACGGCGAACTCTTTACCGTTGACGAATCAGCGGAAAATTTTCGTGCCGGCCTAAAACTGTTCGATAACGACGGCAGGGCCCTCTGCGAAGCCTATTACGATGCCTGTAACGGCATGATCGCCGCCGGAGGTTTCGACATCCTTGCCCACTTGGAACTGATAAAAAAAAATAACGCCCGGTTCAGTTTTTTTTCTCCCGGAGATGGCTGGTATAAACAACTGCTTAAAAAAACCGCCAGCCATATTGCCGGGGCAAAAAAAAACCTGGTAGTAGAGGTAAATACCGGAAGCATAATCCGGGGCTATAGCCTTGATCCCTATCCTTCCCTTGATATGCTCAAACTTCTTAAAGAGCGGAACATTCCTTTGACGCAAAACGCCGATGCCCATGCCCCGGATCATCTGGGAGGGGGTTATGAAACGGCCCAACAGTCAATGCAGCAAGCGGGGTACACCACCATGGCGCTTTTTCAGGGCCGGGAAGACGGAAAAGCTGTTTGGCGCGAAGAATCGCTATAGAAATGCCGCTTACCCTGTTAGCATCCGGTCAGTCAGTAAACCTTTCTTCTTTTGGTTGTCGACAAAGGCGGCGTATTTCCTGTCAGCTAAAGCAATGTGGCCAAAAACCCAGTCTTTGAGGGTACGGACAAAGTTGTTGGCGACAAATTTTTTGCCCTCATTAAAGTCTTTTGCCGCATCAAGAATGCTCTTTACCATGTCGTCATGTTGTTTTTTATGTTCAAGAAACAGCGGATAGTTAATCTTTTCTAGGAGCTTTTGTTCCGCGTTAAAGTGAAAACGAACATATTCCACCATGCGATGCATGATCTCCTTAAACATGGGTCCCTCTTCTCCAGTAAGGCAGGCCCTATATAGCTCGTTGGTCAGGTTAAGCAGTTCTTTGTGCTGAGTGTCTATTAATTCGATCCCGATAACATATTTTTCTTCCCAGGTTACCAGCACCGGGTTACTGCTCCCTAAAGCACCATCATCTTTGGCAATCATACAAAAAAATATACCTCCTTGCTGAGCAATGTACAACACCCTTATCCATTTTGACCATCATCCGCTGCTCACCGCCGCCGCTAACGATTTCTTCGTTCATCGGCGGTTTTGCAGTCAATGCACATGAGGGCATAGGGAATAGCTTCGAGTCTGTCCTGAGGTATGCGCTTGCCGCACTTCATACACTGGCCGTACTTGCCCTGTTCTATCCGGGTAAGGGCGGAATCGATCAGCTTGAGCCGTTTTAATTCCTGGGAACCCAGGGCTTCTATCATCTTCCGGTCCATATCATCGGAGGCAATATCGGCCAGATCCTTGGGATCCATTCCTTCCACAATTTCTTTAAAATCTTCATTGCTTGCCACCAGGTTTGAGACAATTTCAGTTTTAAGTTCCAAAAGGGATTTTTTCATCCGTTCAATGAAACTTTTTTCCATAAAATTCCCCTTTTTTGAGTTAAATCGTCTGCGTACATTGCCGCATCCAGAGGGTTTTGTCAACCCCTTTCTTGTAATGCAGCGCATTTTTTCGTTATGCTATTAGTATGGAAGTATTGATCCTGGAAAACAAGACCAATTCGGAAAAAGATCGCTGTTTGCGGCAAAAAGCGTCGCCGGTCAAAAATTTTAACGAAGAAATCAGGCAAGCTGCCCGGAACATGATGGATGCCATGCGTGACGGCAAAGGAGTAGGCTTGGCAGGCCCCCAGGTAGGCCTTCTAAGACGGATCTTTGTTACCCATGCCGACGGAGACGAACCGCGGGTTTTTATCAATCCTTCTATTATCTGGACCAGCCAGGAACAGGTGAGTATTGAAGAAGGCTGCCTTTCCCTTCCTGGGGTTTATGCTGATGTAAAGCGGCCCGGAAAAATCAAAATTCAGGCATGGAACGAAAAAGGCCGGGCCTTTACCCTGGAAGTATCGGGGATGCTGGCCCGGGTGATTCAGCATGAATATGATCACCTGGAAGGAATCCTCTTTATTGACCGGGTAAACGAAGCCAAACGGGAAAAACTCCTGTCCAAGCTTTCGAAACAAGCCGCAGGGCGGGAAAAATCACAAAAAATATCCAGATGAAAAAGCCCGCCGGTCTGCGGATCCTCTTTGCAGGGAGCCCCGCCATAGCCCTGCCCTCTCTAAGGATGATCGCAGATGGAGCAAGGGCCGGACGCTGGTTACTTACCGGGATTGTTACCAATCCTGATACACACAGGGGCCGGGGCCGGGCAGGAACTGAACCCACCGATGTGGGCCTCCTGGCCGCCCAGTTGGCGGAAGAATTCACCGCCCAAGAAACTACCGGATCCGGCTTAAATGTTCCAGCACTCCTCAAATACGAAACCCTAAAAACTGAGGCCCGGGAAGCCGTATCCTGGCTCAAACCGGATTTGCTTGTTTCTTTTGCCTATGGACGACTCTTTGGCCCAAAATTTCTGGCTCTTTTTCCCCTGGGGGGAATTAATATCCACCCTTCCCTGCTTCCCAAATACCGGGGAGCTTCTCCCATTCAGGAAACGATTTTGCGGCGGGACAGCGAAACAGGGATTAGTATTCAGCGTATAGCGGCGGAAATGGATACGGGGAATATTCTGGCCCAGGAAATAATCCCCTTAACCGGGCGGGAAACTGCTGCCTCCCTTAGTGAAACCGCCGCCGAAAAGGGCGCGGAACTGCTCCAAAAGGTTTTGGAGCAGTTCCGCCAAATCAAAAATAATGCGGCCCAAAATACCGCGCCGGAAGGTTCTCCCCAACGGGGAGAATCCAGCTATTGCACCTTGCTGGAAAAGGATTCGGGGCTTATCGATTGGAACCGGAGCGCTCCGGAAATCGACGCTCAAATCCGTGCCTGCAATCCCTGGCCCCTGGCCCGGACCAGCCATAATGGGCAAACCATCAATATTCTGACAGCGGTCCCTTACCCAGGATTTCCGCCGCAAAATGATCCCGGTGCGGTTTCCACCGTTCCCGGGGGTGTCTTGGGTATTGATAAAAAATCCGGTATACTGATACAAACGGGTAAGGGAATTCTTGCGGTTTCGCTGCTTCAGTATCAAACCAGAAAGGTTCTTTCCTGGCAGGCTTTTTTGAACGGCGCCAGGGATTTTATTGGTTCCCGTTTAACAGGGGGTTCTTGACATTATGGCGTTTAAGTTCGGCTTTGATCTGGAAAGCTTGGAAGACTACATGGGAAACAACCTGCGGCTTTTTATTTCCTTTACCGTGGGGCTCTTGGTCTTTGTGGGATTGATCGCTCTTTCGGTTTTCTTTATCGCTGTTCAAGGCAAAGAGGAAGTAATGGTTCCCGATGTACTGGGAAAGAATTTAGCCCAGGCATTGCTGGATCTTCAGGGAAAGGAACTTTACCCCCGGATACAGATGCGCTCGGAAGGGGAAGAAGAGGGAATTGTCCTTGAACAGAATCCAGAACCGGGAACCCTGGTCAAAGCCGAAAGGCGGATTAATTTAGTTATCAGCCAAGGCATGGCCCTGGACAAGATGGGGAATTACCTAGGCAAGAATATCAACGATATCCGTTTGGAAATACAGTCCTTTAACAGCCGATCTGATATGGCCATTACTATCCGGGAACCCTTTATGTATCAATATTCCGCCGAGACCGCCGGAACAGTGTTGCAGCAAAATCCGCCCCCGGGATCGGACTTAACAGGATCAACACCTCTGGAACTCGTAGTAAGCCGGGGCCAAGAAAACACCCGCCATACCGTTCCCAATTTAACAGGTCTTACTTTTACCGATGCTATTGCAAGGCTGGGACAGCTTAAAATTGGTTTTACCTTTACTATGAGGGAAGGTTCCGGCGATGGAAATTCCGGAACCGTTATTTCCCAAAATCCTGAAGGAGGCACGGAGATTGGTTCCGGCGAAAAAGTTACTGTTAATATTATTGCCCCTGCCCCAGATGCCGGGGAAGCGGCGGGTCTTTTCAGGTACAACCTGCCCGCCAACCCCTATCCCCTCCCTTTAACGGTAGAGGTAGAACTGCCCAATGGAAACAGGCAAGGGCTGGTCAGCACAAGCCATTCGGGGGGAGAATTCAGCATTCCCTACAAACTTCCCTCCGGTTCGGTGATCATCCTGCTGCTGGTAGATCGGGAAATTTACCGGCAGACGGTAAGAGCGCCCATTGAAAGGTAAGACCGATGAAAAAAGCGATATGCTGTAAGGGGCTGCTGTTCTGTTTTTTATTGAGCACCGCCGCTGGATTTGCTCAAGCACATGATCCGTCCCAGCTCATCGGAACTACCCTTTCGGAATTGGTGGACCGCTATGGAATTCCCAAAAACGTTTATGCCGTCCGGGGAACGGAAATTTGGCAGGATGATGTAGTCTTTGTTTATGACAGCGGGGAATTCTTTATCTTTGGGAACCGTGTCTGGCAGCTTAAGCTCCGTTCTGCCTTCAATGTAAAAGAAGGCGATACTAAGGCATCGGTAGCCCGAACCCTGGGAGAGGGCAGAAGTTTTGAAGGCTATACCCTCTACCAGCTTCCCGGCAAGGCATGGCCCCTAATGCTCAGGATAAACTGGGATAAATCGGGCCGGGCAGCGGAAATTTACATATACCGTTCGGATTTTTAGGAACATACCGTGTCAAAGATTTGCCTGTGCCTGACCGGAAAAACCCTTTCCCGGGATTTGGAGTTAATAAAAAAATACCGCAAATATATTGATATGGCGGAACTCCGGGTAGACTGCCTGGATCCGGATGAACATTTTTTTATCCGCCAGTTTCCTGAGCAAGCGGGAATTCCGGTGATCCTGACCATACGGCGTATCATGGATGGCGGTTATTTTGAAGGCGGCGAAGGGGCCAGAGTTACCCTGCTTTCCAGGGGACTCGCCTTTGCAGAAGCGGACAAACGGCATAACTTTGCCTATGTCGATTTGGAAGAGGACCTTGAAGTACCGGGATTAGAAGAAGCGGTCCGAACCTTTGGTACCCGGATCATCCGGTCCAGTCACAATCTGGAAAATGTGGGGGACATTACCGGAAAAATTAAAAATCTCCGCCGGATTGGAGACGAAATTGCCAAAGTTGTGGTAATGCCCCAAACCCTGGGCGATGTACTGGCCATTTACCGGGCGGCCCGGGAAAGTCCTTCCATAGAAAAGATCATTCTTGGCATGGGGGAATTCGGCGCCAATACCCGGATTCTGGCGGAGCATTTAGGATCCTTTTTAAGTTATGCTTCCGCAGAGGAAGAACCGGGTATCCCCCTGGGTGCCATGGGTCAGATGACTCCCCAGGAAATGGTCGAGCAGTACCGCTTTCGGGAGATCAGCGCCACTACAAATATCTACGGCGTTTTGGGATTTCCTTTGAAAACAAGTTACAGTCCCCAGATATTCAACTCCGTCTTCAACCGGGAAAAGATCGATGCCGTTTATGTTCCCTTTCCTGCCCACAGTCTGGACTACTTCCTGGAATTGGCGGAGGAACTAAATATTATGGGCGCCTCCGTTACCGTCCCTTACAAAGAAGAGATTGTTCCCCGCCTCCGCCATATCTCCGAATCGGTTCGGATTGCCGGAGCCTGTAATACCATAAAGGTTGTTACCTCCGAAGACGATTTTTCCGAAGGAAACATTTACAGAGACTGGAACGGTACCAACACCGATACTCTAGGATTCTCCGAATCCCTCCTTCACTTTATCAAAAAGAAAAATTTCCGCAGCCTGAAATTCACCATCCTTGGAGCAGGAGGAGCCGCCAGGGCTGTGGTATCGGAAATATTCAGATTAAAAGGAAAATGCCTGATATTAAACCGCAATCCGGTGCGGGCCAGAGAATTGGCCCTAAAATACGGCTATAAATGGGGAGGTTTAGACAGCCATGTGCTTGACACCATGGAACGGTATTCGGATATTATAATACAAACCACTTCGGCAGGAACATTTCCCCATACGGATGATGATCCCTTTGAATTATACCACTTTAACGGCCATGAAACGGTGATGGATATAATATACAACCCACCCATGACCGCCTTTTTAAAACGGGCCCAGACAGCGGGATGCAATATACTGAACGGATTTGATATGCTTGTTAGACAGGCAAAATATCAATACCAGTATTTTTTTGGACGGGATTTCCCCGAACAATTAATATCGCATCTGGCAAAAACATTGCAGGGTTAAGGAGATAAGATGACTGATGAAACAAAAGATATCATTGCTAGAGTTAAGGTACTTAGGGAAATCGCAGAAATCTCCAGGGAAGATCTTTGCCGGAAACTAGGCTTTAACAGCACCGAATACATTCAATGGGAAGAGGGAGAAAAAGACTTTCCCATCGGCGCCCTGGTAGAAATTGCCGCCCATTTTAAGATCGACCTTACCGAACTTGTAAATGGCCGCCCCTCCCGGCTTACTACCTACTGCATTACAAGGGCCGCAAATGCTCCGGAGGTAAGCCGCCGGCCCATGTACGCCTACTGGAACCTGGCTTACAAATTTCATAACAAAAGGGGAGAACCTTTTTTGGTAGAGGCCAATCCGGAAACAGAAAATAAACCCATAAACCTTAATACTCATCCGGGGCATGAGTTTGATTATGTTCTGGAAGGACGGCTCCTTATGTCCGTAGCAGGTCATGAAGAAGAGTTGAGACCGGGAGATTGTATTTACTATGATTCCAACGAGCCCCACGGAATGAAAGCCCTGGGGGGCAGCCGGGCCCGGTTTTTGGCCATCATAATGTAGGAGTAAAGATGGAACTGCTAAAGCGCTACCTGGCCCGAATAGACTTTGATTCCTACGAGGATTTTTACGCCAACTACGCGGTAAATGCCCCGGATAATTTTAACTTTGCCTGGGATGTCATGGATCATCTGGCGGAAACCAGACCCGATAATACGGCGTTGGTGTGGTGCGATGAAAAGGGTGCCGAAGCTTCCTTTACCTATGCGGAAATAAAACAGCTTTCCTGCCAGGCGGCAAATGTACTTGTCCAGGCTGGATTTGCCAGGGGTGATCCTGTCATGCTGATCCTCAAGCGCCGCTGGGAATACTGGCCGGTATTGCTGGCCCTCCACAGGATCGGCGCAGTGGCCATTCCCGCTACCCATCTTCTTACTTCAAAGGACATTGTGTACCGCTGCGATGCCGCCGCTATCAAAGGAATCGTCTGTGTGGACGAGGAAAAGATCATGGCCGCCGTGGATGAAGCGGAAAAAAAACTAAAACAAAACGGAAAACCTGCCCTGTATTACAAAGCTTTTATGCGATCCGTCCATAGTACCGGGAATCCTTCCGAAAAGGAAAAAACCGCAAAGGGATGGATTGATTTTAAGTCCCAGATGGAAAGTGCGGCAAAGGATTTTTCCAGATCCGCAGCGATCAATACCTCCGGCGATACCATGCTGCTTTACTTTACCTCCGGTACCACGGGTATGCCAAAAATGGTTCAGCACAACTTTGCCTACCCCCTGGGGCACATCGTAACCGCCAAATACTGGCACCAGGTTCTGGATCGGGGCCTTCACCTTACCGTGGCAGATACCGGCTGGGCCAAGGCCGCCTGGGGAAAGATCTACGGCCAATGGCTTTGCGGAAGCGCCGTTTTTGTCTACGACTACGACCGCTTTGTACCGGCAGCTATGCTGGATGTTATAACCAAACACCGGGTTACTACTTTCTGCGCTCCCCCCACGATATACCGTTTTCTTATCAAGGAAAATCTATCCAAATGGAATTTTTCCGCCCTTAATAACTGTACTGTGGCGGGGGAGCCGCTGGAACCGGAAATCTATGAACGATTCAAAGAAAGTACGGGGTTAAAACTTCGGGAATGCTACGGTCAAACAGAACTTACCGTCACGGTCTGTACCTATCCTTGGATGGAACCCAAGCCGGGTTCCATGGGCAAACCATCGCCGGGTTATGATATAGACATACTTAGAGAAGACGGCACTTCCTGCGAAATGGGCGAAGAAGGACAGTTGGTGGTCCGCACCGCCCGGCGCAAACCCTGGGGTATGTTCGAAGGCTACTACAGGGACGAGGAGCTAACAAAAAAGGTCTGGAACAATGGTATCTACTATACCGGGGACATGGTCTGGAAGGACGAAGACAATTATTTATGGTTTGTGGGCCGTGCTGACGATGTGATCAAAAGTTCCGGTTACCGTATCGGCCCTTTTGAAGTGGAAAGCGCCCTAATGGAACACCCGGCGGTGCTGGAATGCGCCATAACTGGAGTTCCCGATCCTGAACGGGGTACGGTAGTAAAAGCCACGGTGGTTCTGGCCAAAGAGTACACTGCCTCGGAAGAATTAAAGAAAGAACTGCAAAACCATGTAAAAAAGATCACCGCCCCCTACAAATACCCAAGAATTGTGGAATTTACGGCGGAACTTCCCAAGACAATAAGCGGAAAGATCCGCAGGGTCCAAATCAGAGAAAAAGATGAGGCAATATCTTAAGGAGGTCTCTTATTAGCAGGTATATGACAGAAGTAACGGATCATTCCGTTATTCAGCCAGAGTTATTCGACAGGTTCAACGTTAAACGGGGACTAAGGAACGCCGATGGTACCGGGGTCCTGGTAGGACTTACCAGGATTGGCGATGTCCACGGCTATATAATCGACGAGGGAGAAAAGATCCCCGTGGACGGAAAACTTTACTATCGGGGCATTGATGTGGAAGACCTGGTACAGAAGGCGGAAACCGAAAAACGATTCTGTTTTGAAGAAACGGTGTACCTTCTCCTTTTCGGCGTTCTTCCCAATAAAGCCCAACTGGAAGAATTCCACGCCCTTATGGGGAATTCCCGGGCTCTACCCAAAAATTTTGCCGAAGACGCAATTATGAAGGCCCCTTCCCGGGACATAATGAATAAGCTGGCCCGATCTGTACTCACCCTTTACTCTTATGATGAAGCGCCGGAAGACCGGTCGCCGGAAAATATCCTGCGTCAATGCCTGGAACTGATTGCCCGGTTTCCAACTATCGTAGCCTATTCCTACATGGCAAAAAAACACTACTACGATCATGAAAGTCTTATCATCCATATGCCGGAACAGGATTGTTCCAGCGCAGAATCCCTCCTTTCTCTGATCCGTCCCGACCAGCAGTACAGCCAGTTGGAGGCGGAGATCCTCGATATGGCCCTGGTACTTCATGCGGAACACGGCGGCGGGAATAACTCCACCTTTGCGGTACATCTGGTTTCTTCCGCCGATACGGACACTTTTTCCGCCATTTCTGCCGGGATTGTTTCTCTTAAGGGCTATAAACACGGCGGAGCCAACATCAAGGTAATGCAGATGATGGATGATATCAAAAACAATATAAAACTCTGGGACAACGAAGGGGAGGTAGCGGATTATCTGGAACGGATCCTCCTGAAAAAAACCGGCGATGGTTCTGGGCTTATCTACGGCCAGGGCCATGCGGTATACACCATAAGCGATCCCCGGACCTGGCTGCTTCGGGACAAAGCTGCCCTCCTGGCGAAAGAAAAACACCTGACCGATGAATTCAACCTGTACCGGCTCATAGAGCGCCTTGCTCCGGAGATTTTTAAAAAAGTAAAGGGTTCTGACAAGGTGATCTGTACCAATGTGGATTTTTATTCCGGTTTTGTGTACAGTATGCTGGGATTGTCCAGAGACCTGTATACAGCTCTCTTTGCAATAAGCAGGGTGGCTGGCTGGTGCGCCCACAGGCTGGAAGAAATTATTGCCGGCGGCAGAATAATACGACCCGCCTATAAATGCGTCCAGAAACGGCTGGTATACACTCCCTTGGACAAACGGGATTAGAATTCTCCAGGTTCTGGAATTAAGCAAATTTGAATAATCCGTTAATCGGGCAACCCGGATTTGAACCGGGGACCCCAAGTCCCCCAGACTTGTACGCTAAACCAACTGCGCTATTGCCCGATTAATGAATCTTCCGCCTGTATTACAGAAAAATTGCTCCCTTATCATACCACAAAGTCAATTCGGGATGTCAAGACAGACGCATCACCCCGGAGGCCAGCCCAGAGAACGGCCTCCCAATACATGAAGGTGAATATGCTCAACCGTTTGCATGCCATCAGATTTGCAGTTAATGACAAACCGGCCGCCCTTTTCGGCACAGCCCTGTTCGCTCAGTAATTCTTGCGCTTTGTGAAGCATTTTTCCTAGCAAAACAGCGTCTTCCGGCGCCGCTTCCATTAGATTAGAAATATGTTTTTTGGGGATTACTAAAAAATGAACCGGCGCCTGGGGGGAAATATCATAAAAAGCCAGCAGTTCATTATCCTCATAGATCTTTTTACTGGGAATACCGCCGCTGATGATACGGCAAAAAAGACAATCACTCATAAGCGTACCTTATATCAGGCCGGAGAGGATGTCAATGTTTCTCAGCATCCCTTCGGGATAAAACCATAAGGAGGGCCAGATCCCCCTGGCGGATACCCGGTATGCGGGCTGCTTGACCAACCGTGCGAGGGCGTATGGCGTTTAATTTTTCTCTGGCTTCTACGGAAAGTCCCGTTATGGAGCGGTAATCAATGCTGCTTTCCAGCTTAACTCGTTCCATTTTGGCGTTTCGGGCAATAATACGATTTTCTTTTTCGATATACCCTGAATATTTTTGATCCAACAGCACCCGTTGAACCCATTCAGGAGGAAATTCCGCCATGGATTTCAGCAGATCATCATATTCTTTGTGCTTTGAAAGCTCTCGAATCATATCCAGGGTACGAATTTTTTTCTGGAACTGTTCCCATCGTTCATCGCTGACAAGTCCCGCCGTCCTGCCCTTAGGAGTAAGTCTGGTATCCGCCGTATCATGCCGGAGAACCAGGCGGTATTCCGCCCTGCTAGTAAACATACGGTAGGGTTCGGCAGTGCCAAGGGTGGTAAGATCATCAATAAGAACGCCAATATACGCTTCATCACGGCCCAGTATCAGCGGTTCTTCCCCTCTGATCTTTGCAGCGGCGTTAATTCCCGCCATGATCCCCTGAGCTGCTGCTTCCTCATAACCTGAACTGCCGTTGGTCTGCCCCGCCGAAAAAAATCCTTCCAGTCGTTTGCTCTCCAATGATTGATATAGATCGAGAGGATCCAGGTAATCGTATTCCACAGCATAGGCAGGACGCACTATGGCGGCCTTTTCCAGGCCGGGGATACTGTGAATAAACTGTTCCTGTACATCTTCAGGAAGGGAGCTGGAAAGGCCGTTAAGGTATTTTTCGCTGGTATAGAGTCCCTCGGGCTCCACAAAAATATGATGTCGACCCCTTTCAGGAAAACGCATTACCTTATCTTCGATGGAAGGACAGTAACGAGGGCCAATTCCTTTTATTTTTCCGCCGTAAAGGGGAGAACGGTGTATGTTTTCCCGGATTATCCGGTGAGTTTCCGCCGTTGTGTAACAGATCCAGCAGGGAACTTCCTGCCTATCCGAAATTTTTTTTGCATCAAACGAAAAAGAAATGTATTCTTCGCCATCCTGTCGTTCCATTTTGCTGTAATCAATGGTATTTCCGGCAATGCGAGGGGGAGTTCCGGTCTTAAAACGACCCAGAGGAAAACCACAACGGCGCAAAAACATTCCCAATCCCAGGGCCGCTTCTTCTCCCAGACGTCCTTCGTGGGTATCGTATTCGCCGATAAAAATTTTCCCTTCTAGAAAGGTTCCAGCAGTAAGTATCACTGTTTTTGCGCTGATTCGGTGTCCTCTAGCGGTAATTATCCCTGCCACACGGCTCTTTTCGATAATCAGTTCTGTTACCGTATCCATCATTATCGAAAGTGAACTCTGATTTTCAATCATCTGCCGCGCTGCATCCTGATATGCCTGTTTATCTGCTTGAGCCCGGGGAGCTTGTACCGCCGGACCCCGGGATCGGTTTAAAATTCTGTATTGGATCATTGTTTGATCGATCAGATGAGCCATCGCTCCGCCCAGAGCATCCACTTCACGCACTAAATTTCCCTTGGATAAGCCGCCAATGGCAGGATTACAGGAGAGCACACCGATGCGATCTGGATTTTGGGTGATGAGCAAGGTACACATTCCCAGTCTGGATACTGCCAAGGACGATTCTATGCCCGCATGGCCTCCGCCGATCACGATACAATCATAATCCATGAAGAAACTATACAAAAAAATAAAAAAAAATTCACTTTTTTTATTTTTTCTCTTGCAGTTTTTTTTATACTGCGATACAGTATTAACAACTTTTTTTAAAGGAGCAATTATGCCTGAAGTCAAAAAGTCTGCGGCGAAGAAACCTGCGGCGAAGAAACCTGCGGCGAAGAAACCTGCGGCGAAGAAACCCGCGGCGAAGAAACCCGCGGCGAAGAAACCCGCGGCGAAGAAACCTGCGGCGAAAAAACCCGCGGCGAAGAAACCTGCGGCGAAAAAACCCGCGGCGAAAAAACCCGCGGCGAAAAAACCTGCGGCGAAAAAACCCGCGGCGAAGAAACCTGCGGCGAAAAAACCCGCGGCGAAGAAACCTGCGGCGAAAAAACCCGCGGCGAAGAAACCTGCGGCGAAAAAACCCGCGGCGAAAAAACCTGCTGTTAAAAAAGTTTTGGTAAAAAAACCCGCGGATAAACCCGTAGAACCCTCTTCGGGTTCAAGTTTTCCCTTCTTTTAGTCTTCATAGTGTTGTAAGCCCTTGAGCTTCAGCCGTTTCTGCTTATTTCCCCAGGCAGAAACGGCTGAACATTGTCTCCAGTATGCCAGCGGACGATATTTCTCCGGTAATTTCACCTAAAGCATTCAAAGATTCTCTAAGTAATGGAGAAATTAAGTCCAGTGGTTCATTCCTGGCCGTCATTGACAGGGCATCTTCAAGCAGAACAACAGCTTTTTCGATTAATTCTTTCTGCCGCAGCGTTCCCAAGCCGGGACTTCCTTCCGGCAGCGTATCCGCGGCGGAAGAATAGGAGGCTTTTTGGATCAAAAGACCGGCGATGGAAGCGGAAAGTTCTTCCAAACCCTTTCCGGTTCTGGCACTCACCGGAACAATGGCAAAAGACCGGGGGGGGAGTTGTAAAATTTCAGCGATGATAGGCGCACGGGAAGCGATTTCATGCTCTATTAAATCAATTTTGTTCCAAACTAGAATAAGAAAAGGTACTGAAACTTCTGTCAGAAATTTTTCATCCTCTTTTTGGAAACCTTCACAGGCATCAACAATATAAAGAATAATATCCGCCTCTTCCGTTAGTTCCCTGCTCCGCTGTATCCCCAACATTTCCGCTTCATCAGTCCCGGAAGGACATGATGAAGGATCCCGAAGACCCGCAGTATCGGTCAAACGCAGGGGAATTCCTTCGATGGTAAGGGAAGTTTCTATCCAGTCCCGGGTTGTGCCTGGTGTATCGGTAACAATGGATCGATCTTCGTTTAACAAAGCGTTAAAAAGGCTTGATTTACCCGCATTGGGCCGGCCCGCAATTACCGTCAAAGCTCCTTCCTGATAAAGCCGTTCCCTGTCATAGGAAGAGGCCAGGACCCTAAGGCGCCGCAGAGCATCTTCCGCTGTTTCACTGTACGAAAAAGATCCCGGATCTTCATCGATTTCCTCTTCCGGATAGTCCAAATACAGTTCCGCGGCGCTTACCGCTTCCAATAATGTGTCCCGGATCGTTTTTATTTCCCTTTCCAGCACTCCGGAAAGGCGCTTTACCGCATGTTCCAGGCCTTCTTTGGTTTTGGCACTTACTAGTTCCATCACCGATTCACTCCGGGTAAGATCAAGTTTACCGTTCATAAAGGCGCGGAAGGTAAATTCCCCCGGCAGGGCGTCCTCGAATCCCGCTTTCCGCAGAGTCAGAAGCAACATTTTTACCGCCGCACTTCCGCCGTGGCAGGAAATATCCGCTCCATCTTCACCGGTATAGGAATGAGGAGTACGGTACACCGACACCAGCACTTCATCAATGGGAGAACCGGCGGAATCATGTATCCAGCCGTAAACGATGGTGTTTCCCTGGGCATCGAGTAGTGCTTGGGGCCGGGAAAACACCGGGGCCAGCAATTTTAGAGTACCTTGTCCGCTGGTTCGCACCAAAGCCAGGGCGCCCTGTGCTGCCTGAGCGGCAATGGGACAGGTATCACCGTAGTTTCTCATTCTTCGACAACCCCGGCATGGGAATGGAGGTTAAAAATCTTCAAAAAAACGCTCCCTAACCTGATTAAAGGCTGCATTCTGTTCCCGTGTTGCCATCCGGCCTCTGCCAGCGGGAGAAGTAGTAATCTTTGCGAGGAGTTCCAAAACCTGAATCTCCAGTGTTTCCCGGGGTATGCTTACCAGGATAAAACCCCAATATAGGGGTTTTTGCAGTTCTGCGTCTTCGTCCGTAACAACAGGAGACCCAAATACCCAGGTATCATCTACCCGCAGGGTTCCCCAAAAAACATTTTCATGAGCAGCCTTGACGGCCCTAGTATAATTGGACCCATAAACTACATCAGGGGGATTGCCGGATACCCGGTTCAGCCTGTGCTGGATCCGTTCCGCCGCCAGGCGGGAAAAATCCCGTTCCGATGAAAAAATCCTTAACCATTGGTCTATTACCGTCAGATTTGTACTGCGGATAGAAGCAACAAATAGATAGGAACCCTGGTAATCTGCCATGGATTCCGGCCCGCTGATGCCGTTTTCAAGGTAGGATTGAAACCAGGGAGCCATAACTGCCTCTTCATCCTGTTTTTTATGGTCAAGAATTTGAAAAACCCGCTGTTCCCGAGCCGGCGGAGGATCAAATTGGATTTTCGGCACCGGGGTATCTCTTTCCCGATCAGGTTCAGAACAGGAAAAAAGAAAAACCAGGGTGAAAATACCGGTTATGACAGAGCGTTCTCTCATCATCTTAATGATACCATGAGGGGCGCATAATTGTAAGAAATGCCCCATCTTGATATATTTTTGTTATGAGGGCCACTGTGGCGAATATTCATCTGGATCATCTGCGGGAAAATATCGCCCTGGTACGGAAAAAAACCGGAAAAGCTATCTGTTTGCCCGTAAAAGCCGATGCTTACGGCCACGGTGCCTTGACCATCGCCAAAACCTCCCTTGCTGCAGGGGTTGAGTATCTGGCCGTGGCCGCTGTTGAGGAAGGCGAAGAACTGCGGCAGGGAGGAATTACCGCTCCCATCATGCTCCTTTCCGTTGTTTTACCTGAAGAAATTGACGCTCTGATAGCTATGGAGTTGGAACCCCTGGCGGGGGACGATGAATACATAACGGCTCTAGAAGGCGGCGCCGCCAGGGCAGGCAAAACACTTTCTGTTCACTTAAAGATTGATACCGGCATGGGACGCCTTGGATGTCCCCCCGGTGAGGCTGCGGCTCTTGCTTCCCGCATCGCAGAAAGCAAAAACCTAAAACTGGCAGGAACCGCAACCCACTTTGCGGTTTCCGATTCGGCAAAACCCGAAGACCAGGCCTTTACCAGCCATCAATGGGAAACTTTCCACCTGGCGGTAAAAAGTATCAGGGACGCGGGTATCGATCCTGGACTAATCCACGCCGCTAATACCGGAGCTGTAACTTTTCACAACGATGCATGGTTTGATATGATAAGACCGGGGATCCTGCTTTATGGATACGCTCCTGAAAATAAGGAAGGAAAACCTGCCTTGGCGGTAAAACCCTTGATGGAACTGAAGAGCGCCCTTGTTTTTATTAAGACAATAAAAAAAGGACAATCCCTTTCCTATGGCAGAACCTGGACCGCTGCGGAAGATACTCTTATCGGTACCATCCCCCTGGGTTACGGCGATGGGCTTTCCCGCTTGCTCAGCAATAACTGGCAGGTGCTGGCTGGCAAAGAGCTGCGGCCTCTGGCTGGAAGGATCTGCATGGATCAGTGTATGGTTGATTTGGGAAAAAACAGCACCGCCCGGCGCTGGGATCCGGTAACGATCTTCGGCGGCCCCGCTCCCCATGCGGGGATCATGGCGGCCCGGCTTAACACCATACCCTATGAAATAACCTGTAATATCAACAAACGGGTACCCAGGGTATATATTGATTAGTGAGGAGTTTTTAATGAAAAAACGGATGGCCGTGTCCCGGCCTGTTTATGAAGAAGAAGAGGAGGAGGAGGAAAAAAAATCCGCCGATCCCCTGATCGTCAAAATGCTTAAAACCCGCACCATCCTGCTTTCCGGGCAGGTAAATAAAGATCTGGCGGAGCGGACCATACGCCAACTCTTGCTCCTGGATGAAGAAAACGATAAGGCAATCAAAATTTTTATCGACTCCCCCGGCGGTGACGCCGATGCGGGATTCGCAATCTTTGACATGATTCGCTTCGTAAAGTCTCCGGTCTGGACCGTGGGAATGGGCCTGGTGGCCAGTGCCGCTGCAATCATCCAACTGGCCTCTCCCAGGGAACAAAGGGTGGGACTTCCCAACAGCCATTACCTTATCCACCAGCCCCTTTCGGGGATCCGGGGAGTAGCCACGGACATTGAGATTCATGCCCGGGAACTGGAAAAACTCCGGGAAAAGATCAACCGTCTGATTGCCGATGAAACCGGCGCTGTTCTGGAACAAGTGGAAAAGGACACCGATCGTGACTTCTGGATGAACGCAGAAGAAGCGATTAGGTACGGCCTTATCTCCAAAATTATTTTACGCCGGGAGGAACTGTGTGAAACGCCTTAAATCCCCTTACATCCTGCTGTTGATCTGTTTGGTTATACCGGCTTATACCGCGGGCCCCCTAGGGCGGCCCGCCATGATTTCTGTCCGGGGCGGCACTTTTTTTATGGGGAGCAGTGAATACCGAGTCCATGAAACAACGGTTCATCCTTTCCTGATCTCCCAGAATTTGGTAACCCAGGAATTGTATACATCGGTAATGAACGAAAACCCTTCGTTCTTTAAGGGAGATAATCTGCCCGTAGATTCGGTAAGCTGGTTTGATGCGGTTCAGTTTTGTAATGCCCTTAGTGCCCGTTTTGGCCTGGCCCCGGCCTATATCATCGAAGGAGAAAATGTCAGATGGAACCGGGAATCCAAGGGTTACCGCCTTCCTACCGAAACGGAATGGGAATTTGCCGCCCGGGGCGGGCGTTTAGGCGGTCCAGGGCCGCTGGAAAAGGTTTCTTTTGCCGGAGGAAACGAGGAAGCCAATCCCCAGGACTATTGCTGGTTTTCCCTTAACTCCAGGGCCACCACCCGGCCGGTGGGAGAAAAACTTCCCAACCAGTTGGGGATCTTTGATATGAGCGGCAATGTCTGGGAATGGTGCTGGGACTGGTACAGCGACTACCCTGCAGGACCGGTAAATGATTACATAGGACCAGCGGAAGGAAAACAACGTATATACCGAGGCGGTTCTTATATGAACAACCTTAACCAACTACGTACTACCTTTCGCATCTGGGATGCCCCTTTCCTTAAGGTGCGAAGCCTGGGGTTCAGGATAGCTCAAAACGGATAAACTACTTATCTTTTGGTGTTTGTCCTGATGATTACTCAATCTTAAACTTGGCTACTTCTGTAATCAGGGAGTCAATATTTTCCCGGTTACTATGACTTATATCGTTTACATGATTAATAGCGGTGGTAATCTGCCCGGTACCAAGGGCTATTTCGTTCATGCCTTCGGTTATTTCCTGGGTAACGGACTCCAGATTCTTGCTTTCCAGAATAACCTCTTTACTTCCTTCCATCATCCTTGATGAGCCATTCTCGACCAACTGGGTTAATTGGTTCAGGCTGCTTATGGCCTCCAAGATTTGCTGGCTTCCCTGGCCCTGTTCTTCCATGGCATTACGGATATTTTCTTCCTGATCCGAAACGGTCTGTACCCTTTCATTTATGGCCTGGAATTTTTCCATGACCACATCGGTGGAGCTGGTTATTTTATCGATAGAACCCTTGATATTCTGTAAAACCTGGGAAATGGTTTTGGACTGTTTACTCGAATTTTCCGCCAATTTCCGTATTTCCTGAGCAACCACGGCAAAACCCTTACCGGCTTCTCCCGCATGGGCCGCTTCTATGGCAGCGTTCATGGAAAGAAGGTTGGTCTGGCTGGAAATATTTTCCATTACCGTATTTATTTCCAGAAGACCCGCCGATTCCCGGTCAATTTCCTGAATATCCCTGGATACTTCATCCAGGCTGGATCGGCCTGCCTGGGAAGCCTGTGCCAGTTCACTTACATTTCCTGCATTCCGGATAAGGGTATTGGTAACGCTTTGAATATTGGCAAGCATTTCTTCTATCGCCGTGGAAGACCGGGAAACGCTGCCGGTCTGCTGTTCCACATTCTTGTTCAGGCTGCCGATATTCTCTGTTACCGACTGCATAGCGGCGTTTGTTTCGGTTACGGAAGCACTCTGGTTTATCATTTTGTTCTTAATGCTCTGAATGGTGGCAATGATTTGATTGATCGCCGAAGCGGTCTCTTCCATGCTGGCAGCAAGATCATTTCCCACAATGTGAAGGGCGGTGCTTTTTTCCTTAATGGTAATAACAAGGTTTCTGATCTTTTCCAGTGTCAGATTAAAGTATTTTGCCAGATCCCCGATTTCATCTTCCCTGTGGAATTTTATTCTCCTGGTCAAATCTCCTTCGCCTGCGGATATTTCTTTTAGGATGGAACTGATGTTCTTAAGGGGGTTAAAAATCATCCGCAGGAAAATGAGCATTAAAAGAATACTAAGGACGACAAAACATATACTAATGACTATTTCCTGTTTGGTATCATTTTTTAAAGTATCATACAGGTCATTGGCATCGTAATCGCAGCCCACAATACCTACAATGGTTCCAGCGGCATTTTTTATGGGTGAATAAATTGATACTAGCCAGCCCCATTCTCCCTGATAGTCCAATTCGCCAAATTCCGTTTTCCCTGTTTCCCAGCAGCGCATGAAGGCATCATCGTAATCAGAAACATCCTCCGCCTCTCCAAGGTCAGAAAATCCTTCATCACCAGGTTCGACGCTGCCATCAATCACATATATGTATGTATCATCATCTATCACGGCCATGGTATATAAATATTTGGCCCCGGAATAATTCTTGAGTATAAGAAGATCCTGCCGGATTTCCTCATAATAGGGATCTTCCGTGTCCAAAGTTTTGGCCAGTTCTGTAAAGGCGTCGCCGTCTATCATGGACACCGCTTTTTCGGCAAGAACCCTTCCCTGATCGGCAAAAAGCCGTGATGTGGTTTTGGAGGTTTGTCTCACGGTTAAAAACGTTGTTACTGTGCAAAGAATACCAATAAACAAGGCAAAAATTAAAATAAAGCGAAATTTGATAGATCGGGTAAAATTCATGTCTGGACCATCTCCTGGCGGCGGTTATTCATAACAATGTACCAGTATATCAGAAACCGGCGGTCTAAACAATGAAACAGTTGTGGACAGTTCTATCACCGGGATAAATCGGGCCTTAGGGGGGTCCTATCTCCACACCACCCAAATGAACAGAGCTGAAAAGACCGTGGTAAGCACTGTAAAGGGAAGACCGGTTTTTAACCATTGGGCAAAATTCATCTTTACACCCTGTTTGCGGAGGATTCCAACGGCAACCACATTGGCGGAAGCCCCAAAGGGAGTCAAGTTTCCTCCCATGCAGGAACCGGTAAGCAGGGCGAACATATACAGTTCAGGCTTAAGGGAAAGCTGCCCGGAAAGGGATGCGGCCACCGGAAGCATGACGATGATATAAGGTATATTATCCACAAAGCCGGAAATCAGGACAGAAACCGCCACAATAAGGACAAACCCCAGGAATACATTGGTCCCTATTATGCGGGAAAGAAGGGCGGCAAAGTCTTCTAGAAGTCCCACGGAAGAAATGGCTCCCATGACCACAAAAATTCCAATCAGGAAAAATGTTGTATCCCAGTCCAGGCCCTTTACAAGTTCCCAAACTTGTCCGTATCTTTCTTTTCGTCCCCAGCGGTACCACACCAGGCCCGAAGCGGCCAGGATCATCACCACCAGGCCCGAAGCCAGCGAAATGCCGCCGTACACGAAGGAAGCGGCGGCAAGTCCCGCAATCATCAAAATAAGAAGCCAGGAGGGGACCATGGAAAGGATTTTTTCCTGCTCCACATCCGCTTTTCCCTCCCCTTTTTGGGCAAAGATCCGGTAAAAATACAAAGCTCCCACAATCATCCCCACCTGAATGGCAAAGAAAATCGACAATTTCCCCTGGTAAAAGAAAAAATCGTTAAAGCCATAACCGGAAAAGTTAGCAAAGATCATCGAAGGAGGATCCCCCACCAGTGTGGCCGTCCCTTGAAGGTTCGCCATTACAGCGAGACCCGTCATAAAGTACATGGGATTAATCTTTAATTTGTTACATAGGGTCAGAGCAATGGGAGCCATGACCAGCACCGTAGCCACATTTTCCACAAAGGCACTGATAAGGCCGGCAATAATAAGGATCAACACCATGGCAACCCCCACGTTGGGGCTTTTTATGACCAGAGTATCGGCGATTACCGCGGGGACTCTGGAATAGGTAAACAATTCGGCAATGATCAGGCTTCCTACAAAGATCATCAACACATACCAGTTTATAAGTTCGGTTCCTGCTTCCTTAATAAGGGAGGAAAAGGTATCCTCTGTTCCGGCGGCCCGAATCAGTATCATAAGAAGGGCCGCTCCCATGGCGCTCAAGGATTTTTTTTCAGGAAAGATCACAATCAGGACATACATAAGAATCGCCAGACCGAGGACGATCCACTTAACAGGCATGAAAACTCCTTGTACAATACCATATCATGATCGTTGGCATCGATATAGGCAGTACCACCACCAAGGCAGTCTCCATCCAGGAAGGTCAGGTGATCCACAAAATCAAAACCAAAGCCATGGATGCGGTAACATCGGCTACCGGTGCTTTTGGAAAAATGATCGTGGAAAACGACATAAAGATCAGCGAAATACAAAGGATCATGATCACCGGAGCAGGGGCGGGAAAACTTAAAGATGATCTATTCGGTATCCCCACCGGCAAGGCGGATGAAATAAAATCCATAGGCATTGGGGGAATGTTTCTGGCAGACCGGGACAATATCATCATCGCCAATGTGGGAACCGGTACGGCAATTATCGATGCCCGAAGCGACGGCATTTTTCATATGGGAGGCTCCGCCATGGGGGGCGGCACAATCCTGGGGTTGGCAAAAAAACTTCTTTCCATGTCGGATTTCAACGACATCATGGAACTGGCGGGAAAAGGAAAATTGAATCAGGTCGATCTTTTGATGGAAGACATTATGGAAACTGATTTAAGTTTTCTTAACAAAGAAAGCACCGCATCCAATTTTGGCAAGATGCTGGACAACGCCCGGAACGAAGACATCGCCCTGGGACTTCTTAACATGGTATACCAGGTAATCGGCATGCTATCGGTCTTTGCTGCAAAAAGCAAGCATACCGACCGGGTGGTGGTTACCGGAAATGGCAGCGGCAACCTCCTGGGCCGCGGAATACTGAGCGAAATCACTACTATTTATGGCGTTCATTTTGAATACCCGGAAAACGCCGAATACACCACCGCCATCGGTGCAGGTCTTAGCATTAAGCCATGAAGATAATCATGCTGGGCGATGTGGTGGGCGAGCCGGGGCTGACTATTCTGGAAAAATCCCTGCCTTCTCTTATTACAGAATACAAGGCTGATTTTGCCGTGGTGAACGGAGAGAATGCCGCCGGAGGATTCGGCCTAACACCGGAAACCCTGGATCGAATTCTTGCCGCCGGCGCCGATGTGGTTACCGGGGGCAACCACATTTGGGAAAAACGGGAAGTTTGGGCCGCATTGGACAGCGATAAACCGGTACTGCGGCCCGCCAATTATCCCGCCCTTGAGAGTGTTCCGGGCCGGGGCTTTTTGCGGCTCAAAAAAAAAAACGGCCTTTCTGTTTTGGTGGTAAACCTCCAGGGCCGGGAATTGATGACCCCCATCGATTGTCCCTTTCGTTGTTTTGATTTCATTGAGTCCATTAAGGAAAACCAGGCCGGAGTTATTGTCGTAGACTTTCACGCCGAATCTGCTGAGGAAAAGGAAGCCCTGGGATATTACCTGGACGGCCGGGCAGGTATTGCGGCGGGGACCCACACCCATGTACAAACCGCCGATGAGCGGATCCTTCCCCGGGGTACAGCTTACATTACCGATTTGGGAATGACCGGCGCCAAACACGGAGTAATCGGTATGGATAAGGACATTTGCTTAAATCGCGCCAGGACCCAGGTTACCCGCCGTATGGAATGCGCCATCCCTTTAAAGGACGAGGATTACGCCGTCCAGGGAATTGTGGTTGAACTGGATGAAAAAGGCAGGGCGGTCAATATTGATCGGATAAACCGATAATCCGCCCGCTACTCAAAAAACACTACTTGGTTTCTGCCGTTTTCCTTAGCCTTGTAAAGTCCCTTGTCCGCCTTGTCAATAAGGCTTTCGATGGTGCAACCCGGAAAGTTGGCTGATACGCCAATACTTACCGAACAGGGAATTTTTATGCAGTTGTGTACGCAGGGTGAAGCGGAAATGGCTTCCCTAAGCCGGTCTAGCAAATTGAGTACATCTTCCTTGGCAGTATCGGAAACAAGGACCACAAATTCCTCTCCTCCATAACGGGCCAAAAGGTCGTAGGACCGGAGGGTATTTTTCATAATCGTAGCGGCGTTTTTAAGCACCTCGTCTCCTGCCAGATGTCCATAGGTATCGTTTACCTTTTTAAAAAAGTCCAGATCCATTATTGCAGCATAGCAGGGGGTGCTAAAACGCCGGGCTTTTTCTAACGGAGCCTGAGCCAACTCCATAAAATGCCGCCGGTTGTACAGTCCTGTCAAGGCATCGGTGTAGGCGAATTTTTCCAGCACCTCCGCTTTAATGGTGGTGGTGTTGATTTTATCCACCGCCAGATAGAGGTTTTTGTTTAAATCGTTGCGGATAAGCGAGTTGGCCATAAGCAGTCCCGCCGAACAAAGAGCTGCTTCTTCATCGGAGTTAAAAAGCTTTTCTGCGGTCCTTTCGTAACCCACAAAGCCCCAAAGCAAATCTTTGAGAAAGATCGGCGCGAAGAGAACAGTCCCTGTTCCCTTTGGGATCATTTCCTGTATTTCCGGAGACGTGTTTTTGACATATTTATTGTAGTTTTTCCCTTCGTTTAGGGCTTCTTCCAGGCCCGGCCAGGAATAGAGGGGTATATCGGTGGTAAATTCCTCTCCCAGAGTACTTTCCGCCCCCTCTGACCATTCATGGATTTCTGTACTGCAAAGTGTCCCTTCTATCATATGGTTTTTGTACACATATGCCCTGGAAAGACCTACGGCCTGGGCAATAATCTCCAGACAGTTTTGAAAGGTTTGTTCAAAAACCGTTTCATCCGCATTAAGGAGAATTTCGGTGATATCAAAGACACATTTATTTAATTCATCTTTCCTGTTTAGTTCCTGGGTAATGTTTTCGATCATGGTGTTGAACAGATCCAGAGCCCGGCCTTCAATAATCTGGCTGGTCCCCAGCACTACCATGTTCCCCTTGTTTAGGTAGCTTTTTCCCATGAACCGTATCCAGGAGTAATTTTTTTCCTTTTTATTTAAGACCCGGCATTCCACCATTCCGTTTTTTCCAGGATTTTCTGTTATTCCTTCCAGGGTATTTTTAAACTCCATCCTGTCTTCTTCATGTACCAGATTCAGCAGATCCTGCAGTTCAAATTGATTATTCTCCTCCAGACCGACAAGTTCGCTGGTTTTATGATCCAGAGTAACTGTCTTGTCCGACATCTCCCATAGACCAAGGCCGTTGGCATTTATTACGTCCAAGAGAGCGAGAATACGGTTCGAAAAAAGTTCGTCAGACTGCAAGTTCCCCTCCAAAACTAAAGCATATTCCGGCTGACAGGGCTTCCTATCCAGATACCTTCGCCCAGATAATCAACCCGCTTTCCATCAATAAGGATCTGAACATCTTTTACACTATCGAATTCTGTGGCGGTTAAAACAATCTGTCTGCGCTGCCCGGCATAGCCTTCTATGCCATAGGTGTTGAATAAAAAATCCTCGCTAAAACTGATATAGGCGGTATTGCCCCGGACAACGGTATTGAGGATTTTCACATTTTTTGGTATCAGGGAAATAAGCCCCTGTTTTTCCTCCTCCACAGAAGGCCCCCTGATCAATGCATCCAGGGCATCAAATAATGGACTGTCGCTGGCGGGCAGGTTCCGTCTAACCCGGGTCCAAAGCAGAGCCCCGGTATTATCCACCTTTATCAAGTAAAAAGATCGTTCAACTGTCTGGTCCTGAACACCCGGCTTTTCCCTGTTTTGGGCTGTCTGCTCTGTTTCCTTTTGCCCGGCCCCGTCTATTCCGGCAGTATACTCCGCCTCTCCGGGACTATCTGGTGAAAAAAAGCTTTGGATTTCTATCTCCAGATCAGGCAGGATTTCTTCTTCGGTTCCTTTAGCCAGCCTGTCCAAGATACCAGCTTCCTGAAGGGTCCCCTTGATCTTCTCCAAATTTACCAAAAAAAGCAGGGATACCCCAATCACAAAAGCCAGCCAAAAGAGAAGCCAGCCCCCGCTCCCGTTTCTTTTTTTTCCTGCCAGCATTAGTAATGTATAATAGGGGGATTTATCCTTCCTCGTCAATGACTTGACGGCAGAATACCTTTTTCATACTCCGCATATTTTTAAAGAATTTCAAATGTGTTTTTTTCAAAAGCTATTAACCCATCGTTACGCATTTTGCAAAGTTCATTCGACATGGCACTTCGGTCAACGCAAAGATAATTCGCTAATTCCTCCCGGTTATAAGGGATGGCAAATTTTTTTGCGGATCCCCTGTGGGTATCAAAAAAACACAATAATTTATCTCTGGTCGTCCTTTTTGAAAGAATTTCGATTTTTTGATTTAACATTAAATTTTTTTGGGCGATTAAATTGAGCATATTTTCTATTATCCTTGCGTGGTATGGGCAAACAGCATTGCATGAGGTGATAATTTTTTTATAATCAAAAAACAAAATTTCTGTATCTTCTGCTGCCTGGATAGTAACGGGACTTTGTGTTATTCCAGCGCAGGCAAAGACTTCCCCAAAAATCTCCGGGACGGCAAGAGTGGTTAATACGGAGTTGTTGCCATCCAAACTTTCGCTAATAATTTTTACGCTCCCCGACAGGATCAATCCTACAAAACCCACGGTGTTTCCAGACAGAAGGATCACATCGTCTTTGCCGTAGTTAGCTGGTTTTACCGACAGACAGTTGAGCATCCGTTCAAAATCGCTAAAAGAAATACCTTGAAATAAGAGGTTTTTTTTTGCCACCTCAAAATAAATTCTCATAAAAAATCCTTATGTTGCTTTTACAACAAAAAAATTGCATTTGTTAAATATCACGATCTTCATCCAAAAAATTCCACATAATTATACATAATAGAAGAAAACTATTCAATATTGCAAGAAAATAATCAAGAATATTAAAAAAATGTTCTTTTTGTTGTTGACATCCAGCCCCGCATATGCGATACTATTTGATCTGTATATTTGAGCATCATGTCTCAATAATTCCTGTTGACATCTAGTTATACAGGGGTTGAATTGCTTTTATCTGTAGGAGGATTATATGAAACAACACATTTGGCGGATTTCGGTCTTTCTTATCATGGCCATACTGCTGGCGATGTTTTCCAGTTGTGGAGAATCTGTAAAACCAGGCAGTCTTAGAGAGAGAAGCCCGGGGTCGGCACAGGTAGTGCAAATGGGTTCAAAGGTAACGGTAAAAACCGCATCCGATTGGGCCAGTGAGTATCCTGATATTTATGCGTCCTACCAAAGGAACGCCAACAACAGCGAAAACTACAGCTATGTAGAGACGTATCCGATGCTTGGCGTTGTTTATGAAGGCATGGCCTTTAGTAAGTTTTACAACAGCGCCCGGGGGCATGTTTTTACGGTGGAGGACCTATATGCGACAGGACGGCCCCATCCGCTGGCAAACTGCTTTGCCTGTAAAACCCCGGATTTCCATGCGGTAGTTATCGAGCAGGGCGTTAGCGCATACAGAATTCCTTTTGATGAAATGAGGGAAAATGTATCGGAACCGGTAAGTTGCTTTAACTGCCACGCCGGCGAACCGGGAAAAGTTACCATCACACATAACTACTTGATTGACGCTCTGGGATCGGATCTTGGTTCCGTAAGCACAGGGAGCATCGCTTGTGCACAGTGCCATGTAGAATACCACTTCGGCCCGGCGAACTCGGCTACGCCTGCAGCGGTAATATTGCCCTACAAGGGACTTGCCCAGATGCATCCAGACTCCCAACTACAATACTATAACAGTCTAATAATGCCCGACGGCGGAGAGTTCTACGATTATATCAATCCCCGCACCGGCGTGCGGCAAATCAAAATTCAGCACCCCGAATTTGAAACCTTCCATAGCATTGGTAGTCAACATGCCGGGACCTATGCTTGTGCAGACTGTCATATGCCGACGGCTATTAACTCTAAGAAAGTTGCCTATGCCAGCCATGAATGGATGAGCCCCCTTAAAAATCCCGGATTGATAGCAAATGAATGCTCCTCCTGCCACAAGGATTTGGCAGCGGATGTCGCCAAGATACAGGAAGTGGCGCATAACCGTTCAGTCGAAATTGGATTGGCCCTGGAGTCGTTCACGAATGAATTGGCAGCCGCTATCGAAAAGGGAAATTACAGGAATGAACAGCTGGCTTCCATTCGTAAAGCTGCCCGGGAATCGCAGTTTTATTGGGACTTTGTGTGGGTAGAAAACAGCAATGGCGCCCACAATTCCCAATTAACCAAGCAGTGCCTGGATAAATCCGAGGCTCTCTTAAACGAGGCAAAACAACTGTTAGCGCAATTATAGGTTTGTGCATCACCGTTTGAATCGTTTTTTAGCTTATTTACACTCCATGAAATTTGGAGTGTTAATTCTAGTGTTTGTTTTGGCCTGCTCTTTGATGGGATCCTTGATTCCACAGGGCAGGTCATTTCAATGGTACCTTCAAAACTATCCCAGCGCCGGAAAAACTATTCTAGCGCTGGGATTTGATAATTTATTCCATACATGGTATTTCATTTTTCTGATAATCCTGGCCTGCGTAAATATTTTTTCATGCTGTATTATCCGTCTAAAAACCCTGCTGAAAACGGGGAAGGATTTGTTTCAAACAGCAGAAAATGCCCAGGGAGGCCATACAATCGGCGCAAAAGCGGCGGAAGACTTGGGCAATTACCTTGCCCTTAGGCATTATCGCCAGTATAAAACAGAAAAAACTGCTATTTTCTATAAAAACATCCCGGGCCGTTACGGTTCTTTTCTTGTGCATCTTTCACTGCTGTTTATCTTGGTTTTTGGGGGACTGGTATTAGGGATGGCCGATGTGGCCGATTACAATATCATGCCCGGAGAAAGCCTTGCTTTTGACAACGGTATGGTGCTAAAGCTGGAAAATTTTCGCATAACTGACGAAGCAGGAAAAACAGACTATGCCAGCGTAATTCAGGTAACAGCACAGGACGGCGCATCCGTTTCGAGGACAATCAGCGTTAATTATCCCCTTACCTTCCGTTCCTTCAAGTACTACCAGCACAATTACGGTACTGCCGGTTCTGTGACCGCTTCCAATGCCGAAACAGGCGGATCGGATGTGTTTTACCTTACCGAACAGAGCTTCCTATCCGGCGATGGCCGTAATGGTGTGATGTATATGACATTGTTTCCAGGCTATGTAGAAGACGAAAATGGAAACATTATACCGGTAACCGTTAGAGGCAATATCTTTCCCAATCCGGTCTATCATGTGCTGATTTCCGACGAAGGTACCATGACTGCTAAAATGGTACTGCCTGGAGAAACGATACAGACGGGGGATATTTCGTTTACCTTTAACGAACCTGTTAATTTTCCAGGAATCCGTATTAAACATATACCTAACCCTTTTCCAGGGCTGCTGTATGGATCCTTTGTTTTGATGATTGTGGGATTTTGGATGTGCTTCTTTTATGTGCCGACTGTTGTTACCATACGATCTGACAGCTATATTATATCGGGTTCAAAAACTATAGAAGAACAACTGATGATCGATACTTTCTTAAATGGACTTGATAAAAAGGAGATGTCTTGACCATGTTGAATGCTCTGTTTTTTAGCAGTCTTGCACTGTACTTGCTTTCGGTGATTTTGTATTTTACCGGAATGGCATTAAAAACCAAAATTATTCCCCGTATTGTTTGGTTTGTATTTCTGGCCGGCTTTTTGCTGCACACGGGATATTTTTTGGGCCGCGGCATGGTTGCAGGACGATTGCCATTGTCCAACCAATTTGAATTTGCCATGTCCCTTTCCTGGGGTGTTGGACTGATTTATATTATTCTGCGGATAAAATTCAAAGCTGACTGGATTACGGCTGTTGCCCTTCCATCGGTCTTTCTGATCCTTTTCTATGCATCATTTCTCCCGCGGGATATCAAAGAACTTATGCCCGCCCTGCGTTCACCCTGGTTTGGCTTCCACATCGGCGCCGCTGTGGTTTCTTACGCAAGTTTTGTTCTGGCAGGCTGTGCTGGAATAAGATACCTGTTGCTCCTTAAAAAAGGAGAACCGGAAGATGGGACCCATTTGCGTCAAATAGACAGTCTCTCATACCGTCTTATCGGACTGGGAATGATAATGCTTACAGTTGTGATCCTTTCCGGTTCGGTATGGGCAGAGCAGGCATGGTCTTCTTTTTGGTCATGGGACCCCAAGGAACTTTGGTCCCTTATTACCTGGCTCGTTTATGCTATTTATCTACACCAGCGCTTGCGCAAAAAATGGCGTGGAAAACCCATGGCTATATTTTCCTTTGTAGCTGTAATAATAGTATTATTCACTTTTATTGGAGTAAATACTCTCTTATCGGGACTGCACTCGTATAGATAAGCCGGTAAACACCAGGCTCTATAAGACCTGATAGGTGTCGCTGTGAAAAAGTAACTCCTCTATCAGTCTGCCCAGGCCTAAACCCAGCCGCATTTCTTGTTCCATCAAGGCCGCAACCTGCCGCCCGGCCAAAGCTGCGTGGTTTTCCATTTGCTGGCGGCAAAAGTCAATACCGCCGCTTTGCAGCACTATTTGCCGCATCTCTCGAAGTAGTTCCCCATAACCGGAAGCGGTGCTGTCTGATCTGGCGATCTCCCTAAGACGCTGGCCGCAGGATGGCTGCGTAAAAGCGTACAGTACCGGCAGGGTATAGATACCGTCTGCAAAGTCTTTGTGTACAGGTTTCCCTTCCTTGCTCTCGGCAGAAATAAAATCCAGCAAATCGTCCCGCATTTGGAACATATAGCCTAGATGCTCGCCAATAGCAGTAAGACTGCCAACAATGTTTTGGCTGGTGCCGCTGCCTTCGCCTCCCAACTGTGCAGCGGCCACAAAAAGAGCCGCCGACTTTCCAAAAATATTACGCAAATACTCTTCGACAGAAGTTTCTGTATTCCAGCGGCAAGACATCTGTCCCAATTCACCCCGGCACATTTTTTCTACTGTCCATCCAATGATTATTCCCTCACGGTTCATTTGTTCCGCAGACAGATGGCGCAGTACGCGGCTGGTCATAAAATCGCCTGCATAAACAGCCATATCTTTACCGAACTGCTGTTGGATGGTTGGGCGTCCGCGCCGCAGCGGTGAATCGTCTATGATATCATCGTGAACCAACGACGCCATATGCACTATTTCGACCAAAGCTCCCATCTTACACAGACGCTGCTTTTCGGCTTCGTAGTCCGGCCCAAAGCGGGCCGCCAGCAGCAGCAATAAGGGGCGTATCATTTTGCCGCGGGTACTATTCACACAGTTTAATATCGTCTCCACCTCTTCCATTTCCCCGCTGGTATGCAAAAATTCATTTATATAGTTATCAACAAGCAAGAGTTCTTCACTTAAATCTTTGATGTCTAACAGCAGGTTTTCCATGGCAATAATTCCTTAAACGTACTATTTATCCCCGCAATGTATGCAGCAGGATGGCGGCCACATAGGCTGTGTTGGCGCATAAATTCGCAGCCACAATGGTTCCCATGCAGGATTCGCGCTGATCCGGCGTATACGGCAGACGGACCAGCTTCCTCCAAACGGGGAAAGCTGCTAAAAGTAATATGAGTACCAGGACCAGACCATTCCGGAAGCCCGCAGTAACACATACAATCTCCATAACAAGCCATATACCGGTGCACATAAGGTAAAAAACCCTGGCCCGCTCCCTTCCTAGTATTACAGGGAAGGTCCGGCGGCCGGTTTTTATATCCCTCTCAATATCACAGATGTTATTGGTCATCATAATCAGCCCAATGCCAAAAACCAGCGGAATTGAGAAAAAAAATATTTTTACTGCAACATACCCTGCGAGGGCCGAAAATACCGCCGCCGTAATCAGGCCGCCCATAACTGTGCCTGAAACAATCTCCCCCAAAGGCAGGTAGGAAATAGGGGTTTTTCCAGTTGAATAAACGACAATCACCAAACAGCCGAGCATTCCGCAAATAAGTGTGACGATACCGCCGCTGTAAACGGGATATATGCCCAACATAAGGGCGGCGGCCATAAAACCGAAACCCAAGAGCCGGACATGTTTCGGGTTAACGTTATTATACACAAGGATCGCATCATTGGGATCGTTGGAATTTTCTACAAGGTCATTGCCCTTAACGAAATCGTAGTAGTCATTAATGGTATTAACCGATGCCTGAAGGAGGACAGCGGCCAAAAGCACCGGAACAAATACCAGCGGAGAAAAAGCCCCTTTAAATGCCACGGCCAGCACCGCTGCCAACAGTACAGGAAAAACCGACGCCGGCCAGGTATGGGGAGCGGCCAGGCCCACAACGTGTTTCAAGGTAAGCCTGGTGTATGCCGCCATCTATTATTCTTGCGGGAGTTTGCGCAACTCCGCCATGGTAAATACCGGACCATCTATGCACACATATTTGCTTCCAATATTGCACCGTCCGCATTTACCTATACCGCACTGCATGCGCATCTCCAGCGTGGTTACGATCTGATCATCGGCAAAACCCATTTTGGAAAGGCTTTTCAAACACATATTTATCATGATAGGCGGACCGCAGAGAACCGCCACCTTGCCTTTAGGTGTAAAAGCGCATTCTTCCAGGAACGGCGGTACGAAGCCGACATTTCCATTCCATTCGGGAGAACCCTTATCCACGGTTACATACAGTTTGGTATCCGGTTCCTTGGGCCAGGCTTCAAGCACTTCTTCTTTAAAGACCAGGTCGTCATAGGAACGGGATCCATACAGGATATCGATATGTCCAAAATCGGATCGATGGGCAAATGCATAGCGGATGAATGATCGTACGGGCGCCAGGCCGATACCGCCGGAGATAAACAGCATATCCTTGCCCTTGGCCGCTTCGATGGGGAAGTGATTGCCGTAGGGGCCGCGCAGACCCACCTTGTCACCGACGCTCATTTCGTGCAGAGCGTCCGTCAGCATCCCCGTCTGCTTGATGGCCATTTCCACCCAATCATCCCCTTCGGCGGTGACGGAAAACATCCCTTCCCCTACACCCAGTAGGGAGAGCATGCCAAGCTGTCCGGGCAGAGTGGTGAAGGGTTTTTTTCCGTTTTCGGTCTGGATGCGGAATTTTTTCACATCTGGGGTTTCTTTATTGATGTCTATTACCTTGCACATCTGCGGCAGCAGAGGGTTTGTTTTGTTTGTTGTGACTTCGCTCATACGGTTTTCGCCTCCCCTATCATTTCGACAGCCCTGCTAATATCAAGGCCTGCCGGGCATTTTGCAACGCAGCGGCCGCACCCCACGCATAAGTTCTGACCACAGCGCTCGGAAAAATAGGATAGTTTATGTAAATAGCGGTTACGCAGCCTTTCTTTGGCACTGGGGCGCGGGTTGTGCCCGCCGGCCATACGGGCGTATTCGCTGAACATACAGCTATCCCAATAACGATTTTCCGTACCGCCGGCCGCTCCGCGCAGTTCCGGTCCCATCTCAAAACAGTAACAGGTGGGGCAGACGAAGGTGCAGGTGCCGCAGGCCAGACAGGGGCGGGACAATTCATCCCATATAGGGTGCTCGAACATTTTTGAAATTTTTTCTGTCACAGGGGCCATATTTACCTTAAGCTCCGGTTCTGCCATGGGCAGGGTCTGCCCGGTCGCATCTCCTATCAAGCCGGAAAGGATTTTTAATGCCGCCTGGCCCTTGTCGCTCTGGCAGTGGACATTCCACCCGGCAGCGGTGGGAACAAGCAAAATATCAGCTGTCTGCGCTGATCCCGGATCCACGCCCATGCTCTTGCAGAAGCAGGTCTGGGCAACACGAGTACAGGCAATTGCAATAATAGTAAGTTTATCGCGTTTGCGGGCATAAAATGCATCAGTAAAAGTGTCGGTAATAAATACTTTATCCAGGCAGTTGATAGACTGAACATCGCAGGGACGGATACCGAACAATATCTGATCCTCCGCATCCTGTATTTCTTCAACCGAGGCGCCCGTCCCCGTGGTAAAGCGGTACATTTTCTGCGTCTGCGGGAACAGTACATCCTTGGGCGGCAGGGTAGTGTTTACCATATTCGGATCGAACGGTGTTCCGGGAGCGTAGGGCACGAATTTTTTTACATCGTCCACCGTACCCGGCAACAGTACCTTGCCCGACTGTGCAAGCGCTGTCAAAGCTTTTTCCAAGTTTTCTTTTCTCAGTTCCACCTCTATACCCCCTTACATGAATTCTTCAAGGTCTTCCTTGTTGTAGCAGCCCAGGGCGTGGGAAGCATCATCCGAAAGTCCTGCTTCATCGCTGCCAAACAGGGTTTCCACATCTTTGACCAGCTTGCGGTTGAGCTTCATCAATGGTATCTCCATGGGGCACACCCGTTCACATTCCCCGCATTCAATGCAGCGGTCGCCAATATGGTAGGCGCGGGTAAAACCGAAGGCAGCGTTTTCCAGCGTATTTGCCTGCTTCCCCATCCAGCCGGTGCGGTACTGGTCGGTATAACACACCATACAGTTGCAGGCAGGGCAGGAATTACGGCAGGCGTAGCAGCGGATGCATTTGGAGAATTGTTTCTGCCAAAAATCGTAGCGTTCATCCGAACTTTTGTTTTCCAGTTCCATTACCTGCTCAAAACGAGGCTGGTTTTGCTGCTCCGCCACAGGCTGACCCAAGAGCTCGTCATGAATTACCGGGTTGCGGTGGCGGCAGACTTCGCATTTTGCTGCCATCTTGCCGTCTTCTTTCATACCTTCACAGGGGATACCGACAATGTACACTTTTTCCCGTGACAGGCGTCCATCGGCAATTAGACGGTTCAGCGCCCGCGTTTCACATCCACGGGCGGCCAGCCCCACAACTTCCGTACCGTATTGAAAATCCAGCGTATACTTGGCTAAGGTGTTGAGGCAGTGTTCATTGTAAACTAGTTTATCCGCGTCTTCCGGCTTGGACGCAAATTTTGGCGTCGTACGGGTGGGAAAGCGGGTAGCCCCCCAGCCGATAAAACAGCCGACCTTGCCGTCCGCAAGCAGTGAACGCGCTTTTTCGCGCAGGGCGCTTTGGATATCAGCCATTGCTAACAGCCTCCTTCATCCTTTTATTCGGCCCCAGGGAGCGTATTTCATCGGTAACCTTCTGCATGGTATCGCGGAATTTTGCCGCCTCCGCCCCGGAGATCCAGCGGGCCTGGAAACGTCCTTCTTCTATTCCGGCGTATTCCAGCAGGCGCTTCATCAAAAGGAACCGTCTGCGGGTAAAGTAGTTGCCGCTGGTATAGTGGCAATCGCCGGGGTGACAGCCGCATACCATTACCCCGTCGTAGCCTTTCTGAAAACCACGCAGAATGTATTGGGGGTTAACCCTGCCGGAGCAGGGTACGCGGATTACCCTGACATTGTCGGGGTATTTCATACGGTTCAACCCAGCCAAGTCGGCGCCGGTGTAGGTACACCAGTTACAGGCGAATGCCAGTATTTTTGGTTCCCAGTTTTCAGCGTTTATATTTGACATAGCGCGTCCACCTCCTCCAGGATTTGTTTGTTGGTAAAGCCGAGCAGATCGATACAGCCAGTCCGGCATGCCGCCGAGCAGGCACCGCATCCGAGGCACAGGCCGGAATTGACCTGGGCAACGCTGCGTGTTACGCGCTTGCCGTTGTATATTGACGGCACATCGACCATGCTGATGGCTTTCGCCGGGCAGACCTGCTCGCAGAAACGGCAGCCAGAACATTTTGTCGCGTCTACAGCGCTGATCATCGGGCTGGTTTCAAGCTGGTCTTTGGCCAAAAGCCCCAGCACTTTTGCAGCGGCGGCGGAAGCCTGGGCGACGGTATCGGGAATGTCTTTGGGGCCCTGAGCGGTTCCGCAGAGGAATACGCCGCCTGTCTGCGTCTCGACGGGGCGCAGCTTGGGATGGGCTTCGTTCAGCCAGCCGTCTTTGTCGATGCTGACACCGGCGAGACCTGCCACATCCGCCGAACCGGAAGCCGGCTCCATAGCAGTCTCCAACACCACAAGATCCGCTTCGACGGTAACCTGCTGGCCAATGAGGGTATCTTCGCCCTTGCAGATCAGCTTGCCGTCCTCCTCGTAGATTTTGGAAACACGGCCTCTAATGTATGTAACGCCGTCCGCCCGTGTCTTGTCGTAGAATTCTTCGTAGCCCTTGCCGGGGGTGCGCACATCTATATAGAAAATAAAGACCTTTACACCCTCGATTTTTTCCACCGTCTGATGGGCGTGCTTGGCGGCATACATACAGCAGGCGCGGGAACAATAGCCCCTGGCCTTGGCCGAGTCGCGGCTGCCCACGCATTTTACAATCACCACGGTTTTTGGTTCGGTCCAGTCACTTGGGCGCTTGATTTTGCCTTCGGTGGGGCCTGAAGCGTTCAGCAGCCGCTCGAATTGCAGGCCGCTGATAACGTTGGTGTACTTGCCGGCACCGTATTCGGGATAGTGGGCACCCCAGTTGATAAGATCGTACCCGGTCGCCAGGATGATCGCTCCGAAGGTATCGGTGACGAAGTCTTCCTTATCCTCGAAGTTGATGCACCCCAGGGGGCATATTTTGGAACAAACCCCGCATTTGCCGCTGAGCAGCATGGTGCAGTGTTCCGGATCAATGACGGGTTTGGCCGGCACCGCCTGCGGGTACAGCTTGTAAATCGCCCGGCGCTTTGACAGCCCCTCGTCGAAGGGGTTGGTGACCTTCGTGGGACATTTTTCTTCGCAGGCACCGCAGCCGGTACAGGTATCGTGGTTAACATAGCGGGGCTTCTGCCGTATCGTCACCTCGAAATTGCCGATGTAGCCGGTAACTGCGGATATTTCGCAAGAGGTCATTAGCCTGATGTTGGGATGCGAGCCTGCCTCCGCCATTTTTGGCGTGGAAATACATGCCGAACAGTCCAGCGTGGGGAAGGTTTTATCGAGCTTCGCCATCTTGCCGCCGATGGAGGGCTGGCGTTCGACCAGCGTTACCTCGTAACCGGCATCGGCAATATCAAGCGCTGCCTGGATGCCGGCGATACCGCCGCCGATTACCAGACACTTCTTGTGTACCGGAATGGACGAGGTAAAAAGCGGCTGATTTTTCAGCACCTTGGCAACAGCCATCTTTATTAAATCGATGGCTTTGGCTGTGGCTTTTTCCTTGTCGGTATGTACCCAACTGCACTGCTCCCGTATATTGGCGATTTCAAGCATATAGGGGTTTATGCTGGTTTTGGTGAGCATCTTGCGGAATGTGGTTTCGTGCATTCGAGGCGTACAGGAAGCGATAACCAGACGGTCCAGCTTCTGTTCCTCGATTACCTGTTTCATTGTTTCCTGCCCGGTTATTGAGCAGGTATACTTATTCGTAGCGGCATACACCACACCGGGGATCTGTTCAGCGGCGCGGGCCACCGCTTCCACATCGACCACAGAAGCGATATTGGTACCACAATGGCAGATTACAACGCCTGTTCTGGCCATTTACACCACCTCCTTTTTGTTAATCAGGTTTTTCAGCAGTTTTTTCGCCGGATGGAAATGGGTGGTGATGCCGCTTTTCCCAAAACTGGCCCCCATGGCTACCGCTAACAATTCAGTGAGGAAGTACACGGGAATATCGAAATCTTCACCAAACGCCATGTTCACCGCTCCCTGCCGCATATCCAGATTCATCATGCACATTGGACATGCGGTGATCAGGGCCTGCGCCCCGCTGGCCCGGGCGTTTTTGAATATTTTGTATAGAAGGGGTTTGCATTCCGCCGGCAGATCCACATGGTGGCTGGCGCCGCAGCATTCTGACTTGAAAGCCCAGTCAACACAGGTTGCCCCGGTTAAGTTCATCAATTCTTCCATTAATTGCGGATCTTTGCGGTTATCCATCCCGGTGATTTTTGGCGGCCGTGCATAGAGGCAGCCGTAATAACAGGCCACTTTTAGTCCTGTCAGGGGTTTTTTGATTTTGCCCTTAATGGCTTCCATGGCATCCGTGGCACTATAGGCTTCCAGTATGCTCACTATATCTGCAGATCCCTTTATGGGCATTTCAATCAACCGGGAAAGCTTTTCCCGTTCCTCGCCGCGGGCAGCGTGTACGGCGCATTTCATGCGGGAATAACAGGAAGCGCAGGGTACCACTATTGGCAGATCAGGGTGCTGCTGTTCGGAAAGGGCCACATTTCTAGCCGGGAGAGCCAGCCCCAATTCATGGCTCATTGAATGTCCCGCCGTAGCCCCGCAGCAGTTCCAGTCCTTGATTTCCAGAAACTCAAAACCTGCGGTACGGTTTACATATTCAAGCGATTTATGGTATTCAATGCCGGTAGCTTCCATGGCACAGCCCGGGTAGTACGAATATTTCATATCTTCAACGCCTCCTTCGCACAATTATCCATCAGCCTGCGAACAGCCTCCCGTTTCTTGACCATGGGGGGGAATATTTTGAGCTTTCCGCCCTTAAGCATACCCGGCAGGTAGGAAAAATGCTGGAAAAACCGTCCGCTGAAGACATTATAAAAAGCGGTCAAAGTCAGTTCGTGGTTTTTCCCAAACAAGTAGAGGGGCAAAAGAAAAAATTTAGTGAACAGGTAAGAACGCCGTATAGGCCGGATCCCTGCCGCCTCCGCTTGCTGCCTGACCGCCTCCATTAGTTCAGCGATCGGCACATCATGAGGACATCGGGCTGTACAGGTATAACAGGTGGCGCAAATCCAAGGTGCCTTGCTGTGCAAGGCTTCATCCAGGAGGCCCAGCTGCAGATGCCGCAGGACTTGCCGCGGCTTCAAATCCATGGTTTCGGCCATGGGACACCCGGCGGCGCATTTGCCGCACTGATAACACTCATGCAGTTTTGCCCCTGCGCTGGCGGCCAGCGCCTCGATGCGCTGTTTATTCCCTGCCGGCAGCCGGCTGAGGTTTTTTTCGCCCATTCTTATCCCTCCTCCCCGGAAAACCGGGTTTTAAGCATATTTTACCTGTCTTGTGCCAAAATTTCTACATAACATACAGGCATATGATAAACGTACAAATATGCAGATAGACGGCCCAAGGCTAAAGCTCCATGATGTTAGTGTATCAAAAAAATCAGGTTATAATATCCCTGAACATATTACTTGGATATACTAACATTTTTTACAGGGTAAAAAATACTTAGCTATATAATCAATGAATTATAGAAAAATGTAAAGATCATATTGACATTTTTATTCTTTTTTAGTAATCTCTGAGCAATACATTGAAGCAACGACGATGGATTTGTTACATTTTCGTTAATTTTATTGTATAAGGAGTGTAATAATGGATGTTTTAGTGCTTGCGCGGCTGCAATTTGCAGTCACCACGGTGTTCCATTACTTTTTTGTACCGGTTACCATCGGACTCTCGTTGTTTATCGCCATACTGCAAACACGGTATCAGAAAACAGGCGATGAAAGCGAAAAAAAACTGATTAAATTCATGGGCAAATTGTTTCTAATCAATTTTGCTATGGGCGTAGTCACCGGTATCGTACAGGAGTTTCAGTTCGGCATGAACTGGAGCGGATATGCCCGCTTTGTGGGGGATATTTTCGGCGCGCCGCTGGCTGTAGAAGCCCTGTTGGCGTTCTTCATCGAGTCCACCTTCCTGGGTTTGTGGGTGTTTGGCTGGGATAAACTTTCAAAGAAGGTACACCTCCTGTGTATCTGGCTGGCAGCGATTGCCACTTCCGTATCCGCCTACATAATTCTTGCCGCTAACTCCTTTATGCAGGAACCCCAGGTTGGTGCGGCTGCTATCTTTAATGAAGCAACCGGGCGGATGGAGCTTAACGGAGTTCCCGGATTTATCGCATTGGTTACCAATCCCCATGCCGCCTGGCAATGGGCCCATGTATTTGTCGGTGCACTGGCTACAACAGGCTTCCTCGCTCTGGGTTTTTCGGCCTATCAGCTGATCAAGGGCCGCGACGAGAAGGTGTTTCAAAAGAATTTCCGGCAGGGGCTTTTGTTTGCTCTTATCGGTACAGTGATGCTCTGGGCAGTCGGACACCTCCAGGGCGTATACGTGGCACATCAGAATCCAATGAAAATGGCCGCGGCGGACGGACACTGGAATACATCCGATAAACCTGACTGGCCGATTATCGCCATTCCGAGCAAGGATCAGGGGAAAAACCTCTTCGATATCAAAATACCCGGTCTCTTGAGCTTCCTTACCTATAACAATTTCAGTGGAAAAGAAGTGCAGGGTATAAACGATCTCCAGGCACAAATGCAGGAACAATTCCCTGAATCAGAATTTCTGACCTCTGATTTTGTACCTAATGTATGGATAACCTTCTATGCATTCCGAATTATGCTGGGATGCGGCGCTGCAATGCTGCTGGTACTTGCCTTGGCGCTATTATGGGGGAAACCAGGAACGCTGGAACAACGTCCTGCGGGCCTCAGATTACTGCCGTTCGCCATGGCGTTGCCCTATATAGCCAATGCCTGCGGCTGGATACTTGCCGAAGTAGGACGGCAGCCCTGGATTGTCTATAAAATGCAAACGATAAATATGGCCGTGAGCAAAGTAGTGCCGGCACCCTATGTTGTACTCTCTCTGCTGGGATTTATCGTTCTTTATTCAACACTGACGATCATCGCGGTAACACTGGCAGCAAAAACTGTCCGCGAAGGTTTGGATGCGTTTAAAGGGCCCTCCGGGGCTACCGCCGGTTAAGGAGGACGGGTATGGATTTTTCAATTCTTCAAGCTTTGTGGTTTGCCCTGGTTGGGGTACTGTTCGCGGGCTATTTCTTTTTGGAAGGCTTCGATTACGGATCGGGTCTTATGATGCCCTTTTTAGGCAAAACCAATAACGAGCGCCGCCTAATTATTAATACATTGGGCCCCATCTGGGACGGCAATCAGGTGTGGCTGATTACAGCGGGCGGAGCGGTTTTTGCTGCATTCCCCCACTGGTATGCAACCCTGTTCAGCGGCTTTTACCTAGCTCTGTTTTTGATGCTGATTGGGCTTATTCTGCGTGTTGTCGCAATTGAATGGCGCAGCAAAAAACAAGACCCCAAATGGACCGGACGCTGGGATTTTATTCTGGCGGCATCAAGCGGTTTGATTGCACTCCTGTGGGGCGTAGCGGTTTCCAATTTAGTCTTTGGTGTACCTATTGATGCTCACAAAGAATATGCCGGCGGCTTCTTTAATCTGCTTGCACCCTGGCATGTACTGAGCGGACTGTGCTTTGTGGCGTTATTCGCCTATCATAGCTGCCTGTTTATCGACATAAAGACCGACAACAAGGCCCTGCAGGTTCGCATTAAGCAAATTGCGCCGAAACTCTTTTTTGCCATGCTGGTAATGCTGGTGATCTGGCTGGTTTGCGCATTCCTGATGAGCGGTATGTTCAAGGGTCCCCTGGCTCTAATTGCCCTAGCCTTAACGGTGCTGGCTGCGGTTGCACTGTTGTTCTCCATCTTTATGTTCCTGAAGGGCCGCTCCGGCTTTGCCTTCCTGGGTACCAGCCTGGGTATTGGCCTTTTCACCTTTGCCGTGTTTGCCGGAATGTTCCCCAATGTAATGATCGCCAGCAATAATCCGGCAAACAGCCTCACCATAGCCAATGCTTCGTCAACCCCAGCTACTTTGACGCTGATGACCATTGTGGCCTGTGTTCTGGTTCCCATCGTGCTTGCCTATCAGATCTGGACCTACTGGGTCTTCCGCAAGAAACTTACGGAAGAAGACCTAAAGGCTAATCTGGACTATTAACAGAAACGTCTTATGAACATCAGAAGAGCCGCTTTAACAAAGCGGCTCTTTTTTTATACACTTTTGAAAATAATATTTGGTGATGCATAATGATGGACAAAAACTTAATGCGAGAGAGTCTGCGGGACAGGCGGAATATGGCTGCCACCGTTATATGCGGCGCTTTGGGCGGTATATGCGCGGCGGCACAGGCATGGCTTTTGGCCTTGCTGGTAGCAACGGCGTTCCCGGGAGGAATAGTCCTGGGGGATCTGCAAAGACCGCTCGTACTGCTTTTGGCCATCATTGTGCTGCGCGGCGGTCTTAACTGGCTGGAGGAACGCTGTGCCCTCTCTTTGGGAGGGAGCGTACAGCAAAACCTGCGCCGGCGGCTGCTGGAAAAAATAGATGCCCTTGGCCCGGTAAAAATACGCGAGCAACAGTATGGCGAACACTTGACCATGCTCACCGAAGGCCTTGATACCCTGGAAGTGTATTTTCAAAAATATCTGCCCCAGCTTTTTAAATGCGCCATTCTGCCCGTGGCTTTTTTGATCATCATCTTCCCTCTGGACTGGCCGACAGGGCTGATTATGGTCATAACCGCGCCTCTGGTTCCTCTTTTCATGTCCCTGATCGGTCAGTGGACCAAACACCACACGCTGCGGCAATGGAACGCGCTTTCCCAAATGGGCGGCTATTTCCAGGATATTTTCGAGGGACTTTCAACCCTGAAACTGTTCAACCGCACTGCCGGACAGCGGGAAAAAACCGCCGATCTCAGCGAGGGCTTTCGTGTTACCAACCTGCAGGTACTGAAATGGGGTTTCCTTTCGGCGCTGGCGCTGGAGATGCTTACCACTATTTCCATTGCCATGATCTCCGTGGGACTTGGCCTCAGGCTGGTCTACGGGGGTATCGATTTTCGCGGGGCACTTTTTTTGCTTTTTATTGCCCCGGAATTTTATTTACCCCTGCGTTCATTGGGCACACAGTACCATAACAGCCTTAACGGCGCGGCGGCAGCGAAAAGTATGTTTGCCCTGCTGGAAAGAAAAGATGACCATACGGACGGAAACGCGAACTTCTGCGGCGATGCCGGTATAACGTTTGACAATGTTAGTTTCGTCTACGAAGCGGGAAGACCGGCATTGGACGGAGTAAGCTTTACCCTGCAGGCCGGTGAAAAACTTGGGTTGGTGGGCGTTTCCGGCAGCGGAAAGACTACGCTGCTGCATCTGTTGGCGGGTTTTATCTGTCCTGATTCAGGCAGCATACGCCTGGGCGGGCAATCCCTGTCTTCCCTGAGTCCACAAACATTGCGGAATCAAATAGCTTTTGTATCCCAGGACCCTTATCTGTTCAGGGGTTCGCTCATGGACAATATACGTCTGGGCAGCAGCGATGCCGGCAATGCAGAAATCATTTCCCTCTGCCGCGAACTAGGCGCGCATGAACTGTTCGCCGCCCTCCCCCAGGGCTACGATACGCCGGTGGGACAGGGAGGCCGCGCGCTTTCCGGCGGGGAACGGCAGCTATTGGCTATTGCCCGCGCCTGCCTGAAGGACGCGCCGGTGATTTTGCTTGACGAAGCCACCCGCAATGTCGACTGGCAGCACAACTATTCCCTGCAGCAAGCTTTAGCGCGGGTGTGTCGGGGTAAAACAGTGATAGTCATCGCCCACCGGCTGCAAACGCTGGCTGGCATGGACAAGCTTTTGGTTTTGGAGCAGGGGCGTATAGCGCAATTCGGCGCGTTCCATGAACTGCGCGCACAGCCGGGCGCTTTATCCCGTTTATTGGGACAGAGCGCCGCCGATTGGACAGCAACCGCCGCTGAAGACGGAACTGCCGCGGCTGTGCCTGCGGAACCTGTACCGCTGCTCCAAACTGAGCCGCCTGCGGAACCGGCAGCAATGGCAGCTACGCCATCCTCAGGCTCGCTCATGTCACGGATGCTGTTGCTATGCCGCCCTTATGCGGCGCTTATTACCGGTTCAAGCCTGCTTTCGGCCTCCTCCATCGCCGCCAATATCGCGTTGCTGGGATTTTCCGCCTATCTTATCAGCCGCGCCTCCCTCTCCCCTCCCCTGTGGGATTTAATGACGGTTATTGTCGCCGTACGTTTTTTTGGCATAAGCCGTGCGGTACTGCGCTATGCCGAGCGTTATATCAGCCATGATGTTACCTTCCGCATTTTGACCAAACTGCGTCTGTGGTATTACGATCAAATGGAAAAGCTTTCCTTTGTGTCCCTGCAAAAACTGGGTCTGGGGAGGGTATTCAAGCACATCATTGGCGACGTGGATATATTGAAATTCTTTTATCTGCGCGTCCTGACGGTGCCGGTGCAGGCTCTGCTGATTTTGGCGGCGGTCTCGATTTTTCAGGGCTATTACAACTGGAAGCTGGTTCTTGTGATTGCTGCCTTTTTTCTGTTGGGCGGAATAATCTGCCCTTACCTGCTGCGCCGCTTCCTTGTAAAACGCCGCACGGATTATAATGCCACGAGGCAGGTGTACAGCGAAACACTGTACGATTATATAAATGGACTTGCCGACCAGCAAATATACGGCGGCACTCGGCATCGCCTTGATACAATTGAGAATCATGGGCATAAGATTAAAAAAGAACGGTACTATATCGGCCTTTGGGACAGTTTCGCCTCGGCCATCTCCTCCCTGCTGGCGAATCTTGCCCTGTTCGCCGCGCTGCTGGTGATGATACCGCTGGTGGCCGCGCATCAGGTTAGTCCACTGGTGCTTGCCAGCGTGATCTGGGTCATGTGGGCATCCTTTGAAGCCCTGCAGCCGGTAGCCACCATGAGCGAATACCTGAACCTGTCCCGAGGCGCACTCTCCGGCATGGAAGAAGCTGCCGCACGGCCACGGGAGCCGGAGCGTACAGGTACAAGGACTTTACCCGCGGCAGGCGGTTTAGCGGTGGAGAATCTCAGCTTTGCCTATGAGGAAGGTCAGCCGCTCTTACGAGATCTTTCTTTTGCATTACAGGCCGGCTCCAAAACAGCCCTGCTTGGCAGTTCCGGCGCGGGCAAAACTACGCTTTTAAATTTGATAACCGGCTTTTTGCCCTATGAAAAAGGCCGTATACACTCAGGCGGAATAGAGCTAAAGGAGTCGGACAATACACATCTGCGCCGGCACATAGGTTATCTGGAACAACGCCCCTATCTTTTCCATGCTTCCATACGCGAGAACATCCTTCTGGCGAAGGAAGATGCAGGGGAACAGGAAATGCTCGCCGCCGCCGCACACGCCCGACTGGACGGGTTTATCGCCACCTTGCCGGATGGCTATGACACTCTGGTGGGAGAAAACGGTTACAAACTTTCCGCCGGACAGCGGCAGCGCCTTGCCCTTGCGCGGCTTTTTTTACAGGACGCACCGGTAATTGTACTGGACGAAGCAACACAGAGCCTGGACACGGAAAACCGCGACAGCCTGTTCGCCGCATTAAAGGACTGGTGGGCCGATAAAACAGTGTTATACGTCACCCACGACAGCCACGGCCTGGCGGATATGGACAATATTCTGATTATGGAACAGGGCTGCTTGGTGGAACAGGGAAACGAAGCGCAGCTGCTTAAAGCGGGCGGGCGTTATGCGAAAATGCACGCCATAGAACACAGTTTTTTTTAGGGTAATTTCATATCCCCCTCTTTAATCCAATTCCTTTTTCGCATCCATTCCGATACAGCCAAACTAATGATAGCCGGCAAAACAAAGTGAACAGTTAAAATTTGAATGAATATCTGCGGAGTGTACCCCATTGCCGCAAGAGTGCCAAATTGACCGACCAGTCCGGAGGTACCCATACCCGAACCAGCTGGAATATTTTCCATCTTAAAAACAGCGGTCGATACAGGCCCCGTAACCGCACTAGCTGCAATCGCCGGGATCCAGATAATTGGTTTTTTAATGATATTCGGCATTTGAAGCATCGATGTGCCTATCCCTTGAGAGATCAATCCCGATACTTTGTTATCCCGGTAGCCGGCAACGGCAAAACCAACCATGTTTGCACAGCATCCTGCACAGGCCGCGCCTGCGGCAATACCGCTTAATCCAAGCATGATGCCCAGGGCGGCGCTGGAGATCGGAAGCGTTAAAACGATACCCATGATAACGGAAACAAGGATCCCCATAGGTACGGGCAGGAGATTTGTTGCAAATATTATCAGCCGGCCAATACTGGCCATAAATTCCGAAATAGCAGGGCCAATAAATATTCCAACGGATACTCCGGCAGCAATAGTAACAACGGGCGTTATGATAATATCCACTTTTGTTTCTTTAGAGATGGCTTTTCCAAATTCCGCTCCTAATACCGCTGCAACAAATGCTCCAGCCGGCCCCCCGGCTTCATTTCCCACAAAGCCTGTTATAACTGAAGAAAACAATACTAAAGGCGGAGCTTTTAAACCAAAGGCAACAGCGGCGCCTATTGCCGATCCTACCATGGCCATGGCCTTTGGCCCCAGAGTCTCGGCCAATAAGGGAATCCCCAATTTACTGCCAACCTCTCTTAAAATTAAACCGACGATAAGGGAAGAAAAAAGCCCCAGTGCCATGGCGCTCATAGCATCTACGCCGTATCTTTTTAAAGAGAATTCAATATCTTTCCTTGCCAAAAATAATTTTATTTTTTTCACAATAAACCCGGCCCTCGTTGAATAATAGTAACAGGCCTAAAAATCTTACTGTTTTTGGCTGACTTTGTCAAATTTGAAAAACCTCAAAAATTGCTTCACCTTTGTAATTGCGTGAATAACAATCACCAATTGCAATGGGTGAGTAACAGCATGATGAATGCGAACTAATTGATCGCTGACACCGAAAACAAAAAGAATGACCGTCATCGTCAGCAGAAAAAACATGATAATTGTCACCAGCGTTATCTTGTTTCGCCTTAAGACTCCCCGGTTCAGTTTCAACACTGCTTTGGTCAGTCCCCAATGCTGCCAAATATGGATAAGCATCAGCACATACCATGCCATGCTTACAATACAGTGGAATGATCCCCACGAATTCTCAGCAGACCTGGAAGAGGCAATTGATAGAACAAGACCTGCAAGCAAGAGTATATCTACCCATGCCTTTGAAGTACTATTTGTTTGTTTCATTGAATACTCCATGAGGACAGGTTTGTATACATTTTTTGCAATTGATGCAATTTTCGGCGTTTATTATTTTGATATGTTTGTGCCACAAAACAACGATTTTTCCTATCACTTGTTTCGGACAGACATCAATGCATTTCCAGCAGGCTTCACAGTTATGGGTATTTATCCGCATATACCCTGTAGACCCTTTTTCTAATCTTCTGTTTAATCCTTTTTCCATTGCCGTCTCCTTTTCATGTTTCATTGACCCTTTATCAAAAAGGATAGTTTTATAGTAGCCGGAAACGGTAAACTCACGGTAAACAAAAGGTTAAATCTTTATTAATTGATGCTTTTCCAGAATCTGTAGTTTAAAAAAAAATCAATGGTTTTTGAAAGAACCTATCCTGTAAATTTGTATCCCGTTCCCCAGACGGTTTGTAAATGTACAGGTTCACCAGGATTTTTTTCGATTTTCTCCCTCAGGCGTTTGATATGTACCGCCACGGTTTTCATGTCGCCGTACATATCCTGTCCCCATATTTTGTCGTATAGCTGTTCTTTGCTGAATACAATTTCTCTGTTGGCGGCAAGAAAATACAGAAGCTCAAATTCTTTGCGGGTGAGAGTTATTTCGGCATCGTCGACAAAAATCTGATGAGTAGAATTATTGATTCGAAGGTCGCCAAAATCAAGTTCGTCAACAGTTTTTGCCCCGTCTGATTTTTTCGTAAGCCGCGCGTAGCGGGCAATATGCGACTTTACTCTTGCCGTCAGTTCTGCCGGGGCAAATGGTTTGGTAATATAATCATCCGCTCCCAGCCCCAGTCCGCGCACCTTGTCAATATCTTCAATGCGGGCGCTTACCATAAGAATGGGTATATCGACTTTTTCCCGGATTTCACGGCAGATTGTCATTCCGTCCTTGCCGGGGAGCATGAGGTCGAGCAGAATAAGAGCGAATTGTTCTTTTAACGCGCGTTCCATACCCTTGCGGCCGTTCTCTTCTACAACAACCTCAAAATTATCAATTTCCAGGTAATCCTTTTCCAGAGCGGCAATGTCGGGATCATCTTCAATGATCAAAATTCTTTTCTTTTCAGCCGCCATTTATGCTACCCCTGTTTCAGCCGGCAAACGAATAACGATGACAAGGCCGCCGGGCTCGCCGTTCTCTGCATGAATGGTTCCGCCTGAACGTTCAATTATTTTCGAGCTGATGGCGAGTCCGAGACCCGAACCTTTGGTATGCCGGGACGGGTCGCTGCGGTAAAACACATTGAATAAATTGGGGAGCATATCCTCTTGTACACCGGGACCATCATCGGCAAGCCTGATCTGTACAAAATTATTATCAGAGGAAACGATTATTTCCATACGTCCGGTTTCTTTTTCCCTGTACTTAACGCTGTTTTCCAATATGTTTACAATGACCCTCCTGAAATACGCTACATCTGCGAAAACAAACACGTTTTCGCAGATGCTGTCAATGGCAATGTCAAGTCTGCGTATTGCGTATTCCTCCGCAAGTTCCTCAACAATGTCGGAAAGGGCCAGTGATATATCAAAACGGCCGGGAGAAAGCTGAAATTCGTTCATGTCGAGTTTAGAAAATAAAAAGAGCTGCTCTATCATGTGCCGCATCTCGCCGGTTTTGTTTTTTATCGTATGAAGATACTTATCCCGCATTTCCGGTGTCGATGCCACGCCGGATTCAATTCCGTCAAGATAGCCGTCAATGGTTGTAAGGGGGGTGCGTAAATCATGGGAAATACCCGCCAGCAATTCCCGGCGGTTTGCTTCGTCTTTTAAGCGGCGCTCGGCAGAAACTTCCAGCTGTGCCGCCATCAGGTTAAAAGCATCGCAGGCAGGACGGAACTCGTCATCGTTATCGTACTCAATACGGCAAGAAAGGTTGTTTTCCTGTATCTGCTTTACGCCATCGCTCAATATATCCAGAGGTTTGATAATTCTTTTTGTCATACGACTGGTAAGAGTGCTGTTAATGATGCTAAAAACCACAATAAAGGCAATAAAACAAAAAATAAAAAGTAATCTGATCATTTTTCTGGCCCATTCAATATCAGGATGTTCCTGAAACAGCGGCGATCCAATTACAAAATGCACTGCTATGCGGGCAGTCAGAAATATTGCCGCTATGCAGCCAATGGCTGTAAGAAGCGTTCGGATATTGGAAAAAAAGAGCCGGCGCTTTATGGTCATTGTACCTTCCTGGGTTTTAATTTTAGCATATTTTTAATGGAAGCCCAATGAAGTTTAGCATGGAGAAATGACAGAATAAGGCAGGCCAGGGCAGAAATTGCATGTAAACGGTGCAGAGCCATTATTGAATGATCGATTGCTCTTCTGTTTATAATTCCGTGGCGTATTGAACTGTAACCGGATTGATGCGATGCAATGCCTGAAATGATAGCTACCGAAAACGCTATTATCAGTCCCATGGCCAATCTGAACATATACCGTGCTTTTGGACTCAACTTGCCGCTGAACAGGCTTTTTATCAAGGATCCGAGCCATTTTCCATTCAACAGCAGGTGCATAATAATTATGGGAATTATGGCAATTCCCAAACCGACATGTAGGGACGGATTGATTTTTGCTGCGGGACCCATTAGAATCATCAGCACCGCCAAACAAATAAATACTGGTTTTCTTTTCATGTATTTCAGTAAAGGATACAATAGTAAACTGGCGGTAAACAAAAGGTTAAATTTTGGTAAATTTTCTCCCGTGTCATTTTCACCGGCGGCAGAATAGGCGGTCTGCCGCGTCCACCAGCAGGAAGAGAGCAAGGGCGGCAACGGACAGACTAAGGATACCAAAGTACATCAGGGGATAATCCAGGCGCATCTGGCTGTCAGTGATATAGAAGCCCAGTCCCCTGTCCGTTCCGAAGGTTTCGGTAAAAAAAAGAGCCGAGAAGACAATGCCGATGGAAACCCGCAGAGAAGAGAAAATGGCCGGTAGTGTTGCCGGTAGGATTATGTGGATGAATTTTTCCCGAAAGCCTGCCTTGAGCGAAGTAAGCAGATCGTAATCCTCTTCCGGCACGGCGCGTACGGCATCACGGACAGAGAGGATCAACGGAAAAATTATGATCAGTACCAAAATAGTAATTTTGGAGGCTTCTCCCACGCCAAGAAGCAGCATAAGGATCGGCAGCAGGGTCAGCTTGGGCACAGGATAGGAAAAGTAAACCAGCGGTCCCAGCAGGCGATCTGCCCTGGGAAAATAGCCCAGTGGAATACCGGCCAGAAGGCCTAAAACTAGGGCGATGGACAGTCCGGCCAGGGCCCTTCCTACACTGGCGGCCAGGTGAACGGCCATACTTCCGGATACAGCCCTGGGCCAGGCGCTGTAAACTTCCAGCGGCGGGGGAAGGGCGTTCATTTGTAATACCATCGAGACTGCCTGCCAGATCAGGTTAAAAGCCAAAAAACCTCCCAGGATATAGCCGAGACCTTTAATCATGTACAGCCTCCCCCTGAGACATATCCTCAAACAGGAATCTTAGGCGCATAACCAGGGCGGCCTTGTCTTTTTCATCGTTCCCGGGAAATTGGCCATTGATGATATGTTCACTTATACAGTGCTTCTGCGGGTGCAGGATCAGGATATAGCGGCCAAGGGAAACGGCCTCATGCAGACTATGGGTGATTAACAGCGTAGTTACCCGGTGCTCGGCCCAAAGTTTTAGGAAAAGTTCCTGGGAAGATGCGGCTGTAAACGCGTCCAGGGCGGAGAACGGCTCATCCAGCAGCAAGAGGTCCGGTCTGTGGATCAATGCCCGGGCCAGGGCTACCCGCTGTTTCTCCCCGCCGGAAAGTTCATCCGGGTAGCGGCGCAAGAACGGCTCCAGCCCCAGAGTCCGCAGGATGTCCTGGGCATCCGGAATATTAGTCCTATTTTTACCCGTCCCCACAGTCAGGGGCAAAAAGATATTCGCCTGTACAGTTTTCCAGGACAAAAGACCGTAATGCTGCGGTACATAGCCGATGCCAAATCCGGTAATTTTGGACAAAGGTTCTCCCCGGTGTTCAATACTGCCGGAATCCGGAAGTACAATACCCGCCAGAGCTTTTATCAGCGTGGATTTACCGCAGCCCGAAGGCCCAATAAGAATATGTATTTCCCCTTCTTCCAGTTCCAGAGAAAGATCATTCAGGGCCATAACTGAACCATAGCGGACACTGAGGTTACGAATGCTGATTTTCATGGAAGCCGGACGAATCGGGACGGGTGTCATTGTGGCAAACAGCTTCTATCAATAAGATCGCTAGCTTCCATATCAGCATTGATCAGACTGCGTTCAGCCAACCAGTCGATGACCATACGCACATCCTCTTCAGGCGGCAGAGCAGCAGGGGTATAGACGGTAAGCCTTGCTGCGCCGGCCAGCTTTGGGTTAAATCCCATCTGTTCCTCAAGAATATCCCAGATCGTACTAACCGGATTGCGGCTTAAGTAATCTACTCCCAGATTGTAAGAAACATACATTTTTTGGATCATCTCTTTCTTTTCTTCTATGGCTTGGCCGGTAAAGACAATGCCTGTGATGGACAGCCCTAACTGCCTGTTGGAACTGATCACTTGGGCGCCTTCGATCTCCGCCATCAGGGCCAGAGGATCGGGCAGGCCGGTGGCTTCCACGCTGCCGCCCATGAGCATTTCATAACGAAGGGGAATTCTATTTATCTCAACTTTTTTTGCCTGTGCCGGATCAAGACCGGCGGCTTTCATCGTCATGTCAACACAGAAGTCAATGACCGTATTCCGGGAAACGGCAATTCTGACGTTTTTTAGATCCGCCGCATCATTGACGCCGCTGTTAGGCCCTGAAATGATATAAAAGGGAGCGTCGCAGCGGGAAGTCAGGTGCAGATCCATGCCGCCGTTTTTTTGCAGAACTGCCCCGGTATAATCAATTACCGCTCCGTCTACCTGTCCACTTTGCAGGGCGGCATCTCTTTCGTTGGCGGAAAAAAATTGAACAAGTTTGAGTTCCATGCCAGTGCCGGAAAAATAACCTTCCCTTTGAGCCACAGCCAGCGGCAGATAGTCCATGGAGGGCATCACCCCCAGCAGTAGAACAGATTGTTTGGCCGCCGGGCGATCCCCGGAACAAACCGGAATCGTAAAGACAACAGCCAGCAGCAAGAACAAGAGACGGCCGGAACGCAAAACCCTCACCGCTGCGTTTCCCAAAAGCCCGGTTCTGCCAACAGAAAATAAATTCATGTTGTTATTCCTCCTTAGACCTTTTTGTTTTTTTCAAGCTTTTTACAAAACCAGCGGAACCTTGGAAAAGGCTCGACTTATTGTTTTTATAATGATATCCTATTCTAAACTAATCCGTATAAAAGGAAAAGCCTTTATGATTAGAAGAATTATCAAGATTGATGAAACCAAGTGCAATGGCTGCGGCTTGTGTGTCACTGCCTGCCATGAAGGGGCCGTTGGCATTAAAAACGAAAAAGCAAAACTGCTTCGCGATGATTACTGCGACGGCCTCGGAAATTGTCTGGCCGTATGTCCAACAGGGGCAATAACCATTAAGGAATGTGAAACGGCAGCATTTAACGAGAAAGCAGTAAAAGCAAATATGGAAAACAAGCAGCCGGAAACATTGGCCTGCGGCTGTCCTGGTACACATTCAAAAGCAATCAACAGGGAGACCCCCTGCAAAACTCTACAGGATCAAGCGGTAGCAGAAACGAATCTCAACCAATGGCCGGTGCAAATTAAACTCATTCCGCCCAGCGCTCCGTACCTTAAAAATGCAAGCCTGCTTGTCGCCGCTGACTGTACCGCTTATGCCTATGGAAATTTCCACGGCAAATATATGAAGAATAGGATTACCGTGATTGGCTGCCCAAAACTTGACGACTTGGATTATTCCGAAAAGCTCTCCGCCATTTTAAAAATGAACGAACTAAAATCAGTGACAGTCGTCCGAATGGAAGTACCATGCTGCGAAGGAATCGAAAATGCTGTCAAAACTGCGCTTCAAAATTGCGGCAAACTCATTCCATGGGAAGTTGTTGTTATCTCGACCGACGGCAGGATATTGGATAATTAGAAAAGAAACACAATAACAGCACCAGTGTTGATCAGAATAAATTGTGCCGGTATAATAAGATGATGAAAAAGATTGGTCTTATCGTAGTTTTTTTAATCACCGCCAACATTACTTATTCGCAGAATCTTTTTGACCTTCTATTCCCTAAATGGGAAGATGGCATTATGCCGGGAATTGATTTTCACCTGCAAAACTTAATCACCACTGAGAATGATAATCGAAATATTGAAATTTCTCCAAGTATAGCGGGGCTAAAAACATTTGACAACATCGGAATCTTGGATAGCTTTGGGGTATTCGCCGAAATTGGTTCTGCAATAAATACCTATCCCGAATTTATTCCTAACTTCTATTTTGATATTAAATCCACGGTATTTATTGGCATAAATGAAAAAATAAAAGCCAATGTATTGCTGGGGTCGAAATCTTCCTTTAGTAAGAATTTTGCTTTTTTGAGCGAACAGATTAATCTTAACCTTTGTTTATCGGGGAATTCAGAAAATTCTTTTTTGTATTATATAGGGCTGGATAATGATATAGATTTCAATATTGAAGATGATACATACCTGTATGAACTCAACCCGTATATGATATTTAAAACAGTTCGCCATATTAATATGGGATTAAAATACAATGTGATTTCATCATATACCACTGTAGAATCAAACACCGGCGAAGGCAGCATTCTAAGATGGATAAAACTGAAGGCGGAATATGAACATGAACGATCCGCCCTTGGTTTGGAATTAACAGTATCACCCATCCGTATATTGGATACAATTTTAACCATCACTCCCTATGGGCATATTAAAATTGGAAATATCTATGGGTTTATTGATTTTGAATTTTCGCTAATAAAAGACGGGGGGATTTCCTTTGGCGCAAATATTGGGCTAAAGTATAATGTAAAAAAATTATAAATACCCCTGTTTCACTTTACGGCATAGATGCCGTTACTGATTTACAAATTCCGCGCCCCGCTGGTGTTTAACTTCCAGCGAGGACAGGGCCAAATACAGATAGGAATGTCCGCCTTCCTCGTAGTAAGCAAGGCTTCCTTCGGCGGCCACCCATTCGTTCGGCTTAGGGTATCTGCGGTCTTCTGTCTGAGGGCTGTTTAATCCCGTTGTTATTGGCCAGCTTACTTCAAAGCCCACGGCACCGTCGTTCCCGCAGCAGCCCGGACCACTTCGCAGAACAAAGTAAAAATCCCGGTTCATTTCCGCATAACCTATGGTTTTAAAAATTCCTTCAAGTTTTATGATTTTACCCAGGTAGTCTTCCGGGTTAAGGTAGATGTCATTGACTTGTGCAATGAACATTTTTTCCGTTATTTCGATTGTTTTGCTTGTTTTGTCCGCCAATGGAATATTGCCCGGAGCAAAGGCCGCTTTTTCTGCATCGGTCAATTCCACCGACCGGGTACCGGCGGCGTTTTGGGGAGTGTTTAACACCGGCCCTTGACTGCCAATTTTGGAACAGCTTCCCAGGGTAAGAAAACCTGCTCCCAAGAGAACGGTAAGGCAAAGGCCCGCCTGAATGATCCGGCTGCTGCGGAGAACTGCCAAAACCGAAAAAACCGCAAAGATCAGCATATTAAAGACTACCACGCTGGCTCCGGTAGGAGTTGCAAAAACGTATGAAATCAACACTCCTGCAAAAAAACAGAAGATCGATATGAGGGCCGAAGAAATCGTTACGGTCCGGAAACTTTTAAAGAGCCGCATGGAAGAGAGGGCTGGAAAAATAATAAGGCTTGAAATAAGCAGGGCCCCCATCATCCTCATTCCCAGCACAATGGTAACGGCGGTTAAGAGGGCGACAATCATATTATAGAGTCCTGCCCTGACCCCGGTGGCCCGGGCAAAATTTTCGTCAAAGGTCACGGCGAAGATCTTGTTGTAAAAAACCGCAAAAAGGAAAATCACCGCCGCTGAAAGGACTATGCTCAGGCGGACGTCGGCCTTGCTCATGGCTAGGATGCTGCCGAAAAGGTAGTTGCATACGTCGGTGTTCATCCCGGTAGTCATGGAAATCACCATTACCCCAATGGCCAGAGCACCGGTAGAAAAAAGGGCAATGGCGGCGTCTCCCCGGATTTTAGAATGGGCACTCAGGCGCAGAAGAAAAAACGCCGCCGCCACCACGATGGGGATGGAAACAGTCAAGGGAGCCATATTAAGAGCCGTGGCGATGGCCAGGGCGGCAAAACCTACATGAGAAAGGCCGTCTCCAATCATGGAGTACCGCTTTAATACCAAGCTTACCCCCAGAAGGCTTGCACAGAGGGATACCAGAAATCCTACAATCACCGCCCTGACAATAAAAGTATAAGAAAACATACTGACGATCGTATCGCTGATTACATTCATACTATCTATCTCCTTCGTTTCATGGTTCGCAGTGGCGGTGCGCACCGAGAAACATTTTTCCCGCCTCCGATTCACGGTAGTTTTCGGCACTGCCGAAAAAAAGCTGCTTCCCCGCCAGATGCAATACTTTGCCGCCCCTGTTTACAGAGGCGCTTTTATCTTCGGCGGTAAAACGCAGCACCCCTTCAATGTCATGAGACACCATGATGATCGTAATCCTCAATTCTGCATTTATCCTTTTCAGTACCTCGTACAATCCTGCCTGGATAATGGGATCCAGTCCCGAAGCGGGTTCATCCAAAAGGAGGATCTTTCCCGCCGCGCAAAGGGACCGGGCCAGCAGGGTCCGCCGCCGCTGGCCGCCGGAAAGTTCCCGGAAACAGCTTTGTTTCATCTCCCCCAGGCCCAGCATGAGCAGTGTTTCTTCAACGGCGGCCCTGTCCGCTTTTGTGTAAAAGGGAGCAAACCCTCGGCGGTTCTGTCTGCCTGAAAGAACAACTTCGAACACTGTGGCGGGAAAATCCTTTTGCAGGGGAGTTTCCTGAGGCAGGTAACCGATATCCCCCGCCGTCAGGCATGGATTTTTTATCACCCTCCCTCCTGATGGAGGGACAAGGGACAGAAGGCCCTTGAGGAGGGTGCTTTTTCCCGAACCGTTTTCTCCTACCACGCAAAGTCTGTCTCCCTCTTCAACGAAAAAATCCAGACACGAAAGGACAGGGCGGCCATCGTAGCCAAAGGAGCAGGCTTCACAGCCTAGAAGTACGGAATTCATGAGCTCACAATAGCATATCGGAAAAAAAATAACAATATGAAAATGGAATCCATTTTCATATTGACAAAGCTGAAGAAAAAAAGATAGGATCAAAAAATGGAAAGGGCATCCCATTATCAAACCCGGCAGGGGGAGCTTATTCTGGATTACCTGGGTTCCCTTGGAGGGAGTCATGTTACCGCCGGAAACATAGCCGGCCATTTTGAAAGATTAAAGCCTCCTATAGGAAAAACCACGGTTTACCGCCATCTGGAAAAGCTGGCAGCGGCGGGTAAAATACGGCGCTACTTTCTTGCCGGGACCAGCGCCTGTTACCAGTACATTGCCGGCAGCGGAGAATGTAAAAACCATTTTCACCTGAAGTGCGAAACCTGCGGGGAGCTTTTCCATCTGGATTGCGGACTTCTGGAAGATGTGGCCGACCATGTCCGAAAAAAACACCGCTTCGCTATAAATTCCTTAAAAACTGTTTTTTACGGCACCTGCAAAAGATGCCTAACTGCAAAAAAAAGACGGGAGAAACAATGAAAAAAAACAAACAGAATACCGGATCCAAACTGAACAATTTGAACACTTTTAGAACAATAATACTGCTCCTTTCCCTTTTTTTTACAGCCTGTTCTGCCCATGACAGCGCCGGATGGGAAAACAAGATCAGCGTCATAACCACGATCTTTCCGCCCTACGACTTTGTCCGGACCATTACAGACGGCGCTGACATACAGCTCCGCATGCTCTTAAAACCCGGAGAAGAAAGCCATTCCTATGAGCCGGCTCCCCAGGACATCATTGCCATACAAAGAAGCGATGTGTTTATCTATGTGGGAGGGGAGAGTGATGTCTGGGTCCGCCGCATTTTGAATTCATTTGATCCAAAAGGAAAAAAAATCATTTCCCTTTTGGATTGCGTAGAACCGGTAGAAGAAGAAATTGTGGAAGGGATGATCGACTCCGAAACTGAGGACGATGCGGTCCATGATGATGCGTCATTAGACACGCATGTATGGACCTCGCCGCGGAATGCAAAACTTATCGCAAAACAAATTGCCGAAACACTCTGCGAAGCAGACCCTGACAGGGCTCCGCTTTACCGGGAAAATACCGCCGCCTTCCTTAATGAGCTGGACGAACTGGATGCGGAATTTAAATCCATCGTGGATGGCGCCGCCCGCCGTACCTTGATCTTTGCGGACCGTTTTCCTTTCCGGTACTTTACCGATGCCTACGGCCTTGCTTATTTTGCGGCTTTTCCCGGCTGTTCCACCGATACCGAACCCAGCGCCGCTGCAGTGATTTTTCTTGTTGACAAAGCAAGGGCCGAAAAAATTCCACTGATACTGTTCACTGAATTTTCCAACCGCCGCATGGCCGGTGTAATAAGTGAGGAAACTGGATCGGGTATGGAAATGTTTCACTCGGCCCACAATATAAGCCGGGATGAGATGAGTTCAGGCGCTACATACCTAGGCATAATGCGGCACAACGCAGCAGTATTGAGGAAGGCACTTTGGTAAAAGAGCTTTTAGTAAAAAGTTCTTACCGTCAGATGCAAAGGCTCCGGCCTTTGCATCTGCATCAGTATTCAGTTTTGCCCTTGCGGTTTTTCTTCATTAATTTGCGGGCAATGGCTTTCTTTTTCCGGTTTAGAATTGTGGAGGGCTTTTCGTAGTACTCCCGTTTTTTATATTCCCGGATGATGCCTTCTTTTTCCACCATCCGTTTAAAACGCTTAATGGCCTTTTCAAGCATCTCGCTATCGTCTACGACAATATGAGCCAAATGTTTTCACCTCCTTTCCTGACGGTTAGTTATGATTTTCCGGCACAAGCCGGTTTCGCGGCAGAGCTTATTCGTTCAGTATAGCCAGAATCGCTTCCTTGTCAAGGATCTTCCGGGTCATAAAGATTGCCGGATCGGTATTTTCCGCGGCCACCCGGATTTCGTAATGGAGGTGGGCGCCGGTGGCAAAACCGGTGGCGCCGGCGTCTCCCAAACGGGTTCCGGTAATAACCGTATCTCCCTGCTGCACGGCAAGCCTGTCCATGTGGTAATAGAGTGAATAAACCCCCGGCATATGTTCGACCACCACGGTATTGCCGGTGGTGATCCGGTTCATGGCCAGCACAACTTTTCCCGCCGCTGGAGCAGTAATGGGCGTTCCCGTGGGGGCCCGCCAATCAACTCCCGTATGAAGGGACGGGCTTGACCTGCCATTGGGGTATACATAAATACGGCGGGTTCCAAAGATGCTTGTTTGAAAGGTAGAAACCACGGGCATTTCAAAATTCCCCAGCGTATAGACTTCGTTTCCGGTTCTGACCCAAATAGCCCACATCTGTTCCGCCTGTTTGGTTTTTTCCGGGTCCGGCGTGGTAAGAATATCTGTCATGGTACTGGTTATGTGAATGGTCTCGGTTTTAAACCCCCTGAATTCAATAGTGAGTTCCAGGGTCTGCAAAACCTTGCCTCCTCCTTCGATGCGGAGGATCGCATTGCCGGCATCGGCAGTGGAAGGCACCGCCATGATCGCCGCCTTTACCGGTCCCCGGCGGGATGTAACGCCCAGGTCAAAAAAAGTTCCCCTGTTAAGCTGTTTATCACTCATTACCAAGGATGCCTGCATCCGGACGCTCCCCTGAGGAATTCCGGCCCCCGCCGCCGCCACCACAAAGGGTTCCCCAGGCCGCAGGATTCCCAGAACCGTAGCTTTAAATTCACCCGGAACGCCATTCCATACCGGCTGTGCTGCGGACCTTGCTCCGCCGTCGTTCTGTATGGCATCTTGCCGGGTCTGGCATGCAATGGGCAGTACCGCATTAAAAAGAACAAGGAGTGCAAAAAGAAAACGCAGGGGTTTGCAGGAGTATGCGGTTTTCATCGGTTTATTGTATCATGAGCAGCGTTATTTTCCCAGCAGTCCGTGGAGCCGATCCAGATCATCCATCGAATAGTACTCAATTTCAATGCGGCCCTTTTTCAGGGTTCCGGTTATTGCAACCTTGGTTCCCAGGGATCGAATGAATTTTTCTTCTATGGCTTTAAGTTCAGGATCGCGTTTACTGTTTTTACTGCCGGCATTCTTGCCCGTCTTGGCCGCTCCAAATTCTTCTGCGGATGCTACGGTGATTATCGAGGCCCGCTTTTCCGCCGCTCTGACAGAAAGGCCCTTGTCCTGGATCTCGCAAAAAAGTTTTTCCTGATCCGCTGCCCGTGAAAGAGAAAGAATCGCCCGGGCATGACCGGCGCTAAGGATTCCTTCTTCCAGCGATTCTTTCATCCTGGAGGGAAGTTTAAGGAGACGCAGGGAATTGGCTACGGTGGATCGGTTCTTTCCAACCCGCTCCGCCGCCTCGTCCTGGGAAAGCCCCGCCGATTCCATGAGTTGTCTGTAGGCGGAAGCTTCTTCCAGGGGATTCAAATCGGCACGGTGGATATTTTCGATCAGAGCCACTTCCAGCCGTTTTTGATCCGAATAGCTGCGGATGATCGCCGGTATTTCACGTAAGCCCGCCATAGCTGCAGCGCGGCTTCTCCGTTCCCCGGCGATGATCATACAATTCCCTTCTTCATCTTTTTCAACGATGATGGGCTGTATTATTCCATGCTGTTTGATAGAAGCGGCTAATTCTTCCAGTTCTTCCCGGTCAAAATGCCGCCGGGGCTGGCCGGGGTTGGCCCTTAGTTTCTCCAGTTTAACAAGAACTTCACCTCTTCCTTGCTTTCCCCCTGTTTCGGCCTTTTCCGGAATTTTTTCTGCATCTTCATCTGGGAGCAGGGCCAGAAGTCCCTTGCCCAGAGCGTTTTTAGCCACGCGAAAGAACCTCTTCCGCCAGACTCTGATAGGCTTTGCCGCCGGAACTGGCGGGATCATACTGAGAAATAGGAAGTCCGTGGGAAGGAGCTTCGGAAATCCGCACATTCCGGGGGATGATCGTCTCAAAGACTTTATCACGAAAATAGGCGCTTACCTCTTTTACCACATCCTGGGCCAAGCGGGTCCGCTGATCGTACATGGTAAAGAAAATTCCTCCAATTTGGAGTTCTGAATTCAATCCTTTCTGAATCCTTTTGATCGTCTGGAGAAGCAGAGAAAGGCCCTCCATGGCAAAATATTCGCACTGCATGGGGATCAGCACCGAGTCTGCCGCCGCCAGGCCGTTTAAAGTTAAAACCCCCAGGGAAGGAGGACAGTCAATCAGTATAAAATCGTAATCTCCGCGGACCGGCGTCAGGGCGTTCTTAAGAAAGAGATCCCGTTCTTTCTGCTCTACCAATTCTACTGCCGCCCCGGAAAGATCTATGCTGGACGGGATCACCGACAGTTTTGACACCGAAGTTTTGCGGATCACCTGGTCCAGAACGGCCTTGCCGGAGATCAGTTCGTATACCCCCGGCTTTGCCTTGGTTTTGTCCAGCCCCACGCCGCTGGTAAGATTTGCCTGGGAATCAAAATCCACAAGGAGTACCGATTTACCCGCATCTGCAAGATAGGCTCCCAAATTAACCGCCGAAGTGGTCTTACCGACACCTCCCTTTTGGTTAACAAAAACAAAAACTTTGCCCATACCTTACTATATCATAATACGCCATCCGTGTCGATCAACCGGAACGTTGAGGTAAAATCGTTAAGTACACTCCGGTAAGGACCAGCGCCGCTCCCGCCCATTGCAGAGAGGTCAGTCTGTCTCCCATGATAAAAAACCCGGCGATCACCGTTACCACCGGGATCAGATTGATAAATACCGTGGAAGTAGAAACTCCTAATATTTCCAGGGAATGAGCATAGAGCCAGTAGCCAAAGGCCGAACAGAATACTGCTAAAAAGATCACATGGATGATAACCGGCAGAGACGGTGTACCCCAGTTTGCCCGTTCCAGCGCGGCAAAGGGAAGGAACCCCAGGAACCCAAAAAAATTCTGCCAAAACACAACATATATTCGCGGACGCTTCCGGGCAAAGAGGGGCCGGGTAAGGAAGCCGTAGGCAACCCAGCACAGGGCGGCTCCTCCCATGTAAAGGTATCCGGCGATGCTCCCTGAAAGAGAAAAGGAAACACTGGCAACTAGGACAACTCCAGCCATGGACACAAAGGCCCCCAGCCAGTTACGCAGGCCGAGCCGTCCCGGTTTGCGTGTCAATTTTTCCGCCATCCATTCGGCGGTTATGGTCAGTACCGGAATGGCCGCCACAATTATGGATGCTTCCGATGCCGTCACCCGGGCGACGCCGTTATTCTCGCCAAAAAAATAAAAGGTTACCCCCGCCAGGCCCGAAGCGATCAAAAGGGGCAGATCTTCCCTGGCCGGTTTTAAGACATTTCTTTGATCGACCCCAGCCTGCACCGCTGCCGGTGAAAGACGGTGAATGCCAAAAAGAATCACAATGGCAATGGCAAAACGGGCGGCACCCAGGGTCATGGGCTGAAAAACCGGAACTGCTACCTTGATTGAAATAAAAGAAAAACCCCAAAAGAGAACACAGATAATATTGGCCAGAACTGCGGATTTTTTCCGGGCTTCGTACATAATCCATGGTATCAAATTGATTTTTTCTAGTATAGTTAAAAAAGGAGATCGATATGGATACAGCAAGCCAGCCATTTTATGAACTGCGGAATTCCAAACTGGGCCCGGTTCTGGTCAAAGCCCTGGAAGCGCGGTGTTTTGAAGCCTGCTATTTTGATGACATTCCCCAGGCTGTGGAAAAAGTCTTTAGTTTTATCCCCCGGGATCATCTTGTTTCATGGGGCGGATCCATGACGGCAAATGCCATGGGTATATTCGACGAAGTGGCCAAACGGGGTTATCAGTTTATCAACCGGGATGCCGCAAAAACGCCGGAAGAAAAGGAAAAAATTTCCCGCCAGGCGCTGCTCTGCGACACTTACCTGATGGGAACCAATGCAATAACTGAAGACGGCCAGTTGGTAAACATCGACGGAACCGGAAACCGGGTGGCGGCACTGTGCCACGGTCCCAGACAGGTAATTGTGGTTGCCGGCCTGAATAAGATAAGAAAAACCCTGGACGATGCCATAGTCCGGGTTCGGAACCATGCTGCTCCTTTAAATAAACAGCGGTTTGACCAGTACAAAACTCCCTGCAATGAAACCGGCCGCTGTGGTGACTGCAGGGGTTCCAGTTCAATCTGCGCCCAGCTTGTGATCACCCGGATCTGCAGGCCCACAGGACGGATCAAGGTAATCCTTATCGGGAAGGACTTGGGGTTTTAGGCCTATAAACAGATTAGCACTAACAATGGAGGAAGTGTGCCCTACCCAATGCAGAGAAAAGACCGGGAAACTTCCCGGGATGAAACCCTTGCAATACTTGATCGTTCTTCCTGGGGTGTCCTTACCAGTGTTAACAACGACGGCAGTCCTTACGGTATCCCCCTTTCCCTGGCCAGAGACGGGGATTGTCTCTACTTTCACTGTGCATTGAAAGGACAAAAGCTCAAGAACCTCCGATCCCGCCCAGAGGTCTGCATTGTCTTTGTAGGCAGCGCAGAAGTTCCCATAAACCGTTTTACCGTATTCTATGAATCCGCCGTAGTGTTTGGAACGGCGGAGGAAGTAACCAGCAGGGAAGAAAAAATTCAGGGCCTGCGGATTATCAGCGAACGGTTTACGCCGGAAAACATGCATGCTTTTAACGGAGAAATCGAACAAATGCTGGATATAACGGGGCTCTGGAAAATACATATCAATGGTATCACCGGCAAGCGAAGAAAACCATAGATTCCGTATCCCAAAAAAACCAGATGCCTAAGCAGCTAGCCTGCTTAGGTAGCCCGGTAATAATGCTTTAGTCTACTGTTGGTTTTGGCCCTGGCTGTTTTGACCTTGATTACCACGGATTACTTTTACGGCTATAGTACCGGATTTTAAAGGATCCGCCACAGAGGTCGCTGTTACGTAGAGAGTCGCTGCAGTTTCGTTAGCTGATATCGTAAGCTTCCCATTGTTGTTTATGCTGGTTCCGTTTCCAACAGCTCCGGTGCCGGCAGCATTCGAACTGACTTTCCATGTCACAGCAGTGCTGGGGTTGTTGGAACCAGTAACAGCGGCACTTAACTGGAGGGGACTACCTACGGCAACTGATGGGTTTGAGGGACTGATGGTTACGCCGGTTACAGCGGGGATAGCCTGCTGATTTTGACCCTGCTGATTTTGGCCCTGCTGATTTTGGTTTCCGCCTTGTGGATTCCGGCTTCCGCCTTGCTGATTTTGGTTTCCACCTTGCTGGTTTTGGTTTCCGCCTTGTGGATTCCGGCTTCCGCCTTGCTGATTCTGGTTTCCGCTTACGGGAGGAATAGTTACCGTAACCGCAGCATTACCGGATTTTGTAGAATCCGCAACAGAAGTCGCAATAACATAAAGCGTTGCTGCAGTTTCATTGGCTCCCACCGTAAGAATTCCATTGTTGTTTATGGTAGTGCCTGATGCAACGCCTCCGGCGCCGGAAGCATTCGAACTGACCCTCCATCTTACGGTACTGTCGGGATTGTTACTGCCTGTAACCGAAGCTCTAAATTGGAGAGTTCCGCCCCTTGTTATTGATTGGGTTGAGGGACTCACAGCGACTCCGGTTACGATGGGAACAATTACATTGACAAGGACGCTGCCGGATTTTGAAGGATCCGTTGCAGAAACTGCAATAATAAAGAGGGTTGTCATCGTTTCGCTGGCGGCTACTGTAAGCAGTCCATTGGCGTCAATACCGGTTCCCCGTGTAACGCCGCCGGTGCCGGAAGCATTTGAACTGACTTTCCATGTTACGGCATTACTGGGGTTATTGGAACCCGTAACCGAAGCATTGAACTGTAGGGTCCCACCCCTTGTTACCGACCGGTTTGCAGGACTGACGGCGACGCCGGTTATGGTGGGAATAATTACATTGACAAGGACGCTGCCTGATTTTGAGGGGTCCTCCACAGAAGCTGCAATAACGTAGAGGGTCGTCATAGTTTCATTGGCGGCCACCGTAAGCACTCCGTTAGCGTTTATGCCGGTTCCTGACGTAACAGCGCCGGTACCGGCGGCGTTTGAACTGACTCTCCATGTTACGGCGTTGTCAGGAATGTTGGTACCCGTGACCGAAGCATAGAATTGGAGAGTCCTGCCGCTTGTTACAGACTGGTTTGATGGACTAATGCCTACGCCGGTTACGACGGGGATAACTACAGCCACAGGAACGCTCCTGGACCTGGAAGGATCCACTATAGAAGCCGCAATAACGTAAAGAGTCGTCAGTGTTTCACTGGCTGCTATTGTAAGCAATCCATTGGCGTTTATACTGGTCCCCGGTGTAACAGCGCCGGTACCGGCGGCATTCGAACTGACCCTCCATGTTACGGCATCGTCAGGGTTATTGTTGCCCGTAACCGCAGCATTGAACTGGAGAGTTCTGCCTCTTGTTACAGACTGGTTTGTAGGAGTGATATTTACACCGGTTACCGTGGTAACTCTGATTTGTTTATATTCAGATTGTCCGCCGTCAGAGGATGCTGCTATAACATAGATAATAATATACGTTTCGTTCACCGCTACTGTAAGGATCCCGCTGGAGGTAATGTTGGTTCCCGCAGCGACAGGCCCAGTGCCGTCACTGGTCGAACTGACTGTCCAGATTATGCCTTGGCCCGCTGCACTAAACCGCAGCGTCCCGCCGGGCCGAACTGTTGATAAATTACTGTCGGTTCTAATGGTTATTCTGCTGGAACCCCCTCCAAAAATCAGACCAACGCACCCTGTAAAAACAAAACCGCTTATTGCTGCAAGAATGATAAACCCGAAAAATTTGTGTATTTTCATCATAATTTTTACCCCTTTTTTATTATCAAATAATAGGGAAATCCGATTTTTTTTAGCAGGGACAGGACTCGAACCTGTGACCTCCGGGTTATGAGCCCGACGAGCTGCCAACTGCTCTACCCTGCGTTGATTACATAAAGGATACTGTTTTTGTTCAAAAATGTCAACATACTCTTTCCGTTTACCTAATTCCCCTATATACTCTAATCTGTGACTAGGGGAATTTTAATCGCCGGCAATGAATCTACCCTGTTTTCCACCCTTTGTACGGAAGCTGCTAAACGGGTAGAAACTTACACCGCTGCTTTTATCCCCCGGAACCAGGGGCCGGAAAGCGTTCGGAATGTTCCGTCAGAAAAACGGATTACCCTTGATTGGAACCCTCCAAGCCCTGTTTCCGCCAAAGCCATGGTCCTTTCCGCCCTGAATAAAATGGAACACATCGACGATGCCATCCTGGTCTGTGTACCTCCGGCATACCGGAAAAATGCTGAGGAGTTTACTGCCGCGGAGATTGACCGGTTTATAGACCACAATATCAAGGGCTGGTTTTTTCTTGCCCGTGAACTGACGGCGGTATTTAAGGCCCGGGGACAGGGAACCCTCTCTTTGGTACTGCCGGAACTAAGCGCCGGTTCCAAGCCCGACGCTCCAGACCTTACCGGCCCCGTTGTTACCGCCGCCTTTCGTTCCTTTGCCCAGGGAATACTGCTTTCTTCCCTGAACGCGCCCTACGAAGCCCTGGGTTTTTCTTTGCCAGAGCCGGGGGAAGAAAATGCCTTCGCCGCCTTTATCTTTAAAACCATCGAAGAAGGAAAACGGGCCTCCGGCAGGTGGCACAAATACGGCAAGTTCGGTTTTTTGGGACGCTAAGGGTTCAATCGGACATAACCGCATTCTTCGACAAAACCCTGACCTTGTTCCGACAAAATCCACAGGATTAGTTTTTCGGTATTTTCGTTTTTGGAACCGGCTGTTACAGCATAAACATCGATTGTAAAAGGATAGCTGCCATTTATAATATTCTCAACAGAAGGCTCAATTCCATTTATTGCTATCAGCTTGATGTTTTCGCTGGGGCTCATGCCGGTGGCAAAATAACGGAATGAGTATCCTATGGCCGAAGAATAATTTCTGTATTGGGCAACCCGGCTGATTGTTTCACCCATTCCGGTTCCGTACTCTTCCCAAAGCGGAGGGGGCAGCGGCTTGTCCCCCATAACCCTGGCAAGCATTATTGTTTGGCTTCCAGAATTTTCCGGGCGCTGAAAGGGGACAATTTTTTCTGCTTTTCCTCCAAGATTATGCCAGTTGATGATCTTTTTTGCATAAATATTTTGAATCTGTTCAAGAGTTAAACTGCTTACCGGGTTATCTTTATGGACAAAGAAAACAAACGCTTCCTTTGCAACCGGCGTTAAAACAAATTCAACACCCGCTTCTGTTGCTGTTCCAACCTGCTGCCTGGAAGGCTGGGCTCCGAAAAAGATATCAATTTCACCGTCTATTAGCCGATCATAACCAAAAGCGGTATTTGAGCAGGCAATATATTCATTAACAGTATTTCCATTCAACCCTTTATACAATTCCTGAACCATCGCCGCATAGACTGGATATGCTGCGGTGGCGCCGTCCAGCTTAGGATAATTTTCGGTAAATGAAATCGCCGCCGGTTCATTAAGCTTTTTTAATAAGCTGTTCTCATAGAAAGGATGATAATCATAGAGTCTTACCTCATCTTTAATCGTTTCTACGCCATACTCATAGGAAAGAACCTTTGTGTTTCGATCATAAAACTGAAAAGCGGCGATGCCGGATATAACAGCAAATACGGCGCCATAGACGATAATTTTTTTATCAAAAATAATTCTTTTTTTGCAAATTTTACAGGTAATTATAACAGACACAACAATAATTGCCAGCATAGCGGCATTTACAGCAGGAAAAAGGATTTCCATTCCCATAAAGGAAAGAATACAATTAATTATTAAAAACGGAATCGTAATGAAAAAAAAGGCCGCCATAATGGCATCAAAGTGATATTTTGACACCTCAAAAAAAACTATCCATAGGCACAGATAACAGCAAAACACAATAAAAACCGGTAAAAACAATTCTGACGCTCTTTCAGGCAAGCTGACATGTTTTGAATATAAAACCCAAATAACGGCCAGCAATAAAACCGGCGGAAAATAAGAGAAATGCCTATTAATCCAATACTCACCACTACAGGAGAAATAATAAAAGCAAACAAGCCTGTCCTGATATAATATTTCCGCAGATCCACCAAATCACTCCGTTAAGAAAAATATCGTACCCCGGCTTCAAAAATCTTCATGATCTTGTTTCCCGGAATGTTGATGTGGACAAACTGTCCCTGCCGTTCCGAATGGCTCATTTTGCCCAGGATCCTTCCATCGGGACTGGTAAGGGCTTCGATGGCATAGTCTGATCCGTTAGGATTATCTGGTTCTGTCAAAACAGGGTTGCCGTTGCTATCAGAATAACAGAAAGGTACCTGTCCCGCCTTAAAAAGAGACTCCGCCTCGTTCCGGCTTATCACCAGCCGCCCCTCGCCGTGGCTTACCGGCAGGATGTGAATCGTACCCGGTTCTTCCAGAGCAAGCCAGGGAGAAGGAGAAGGCATGACCACGGTCCTGGCCATCCGCGATACATGCCGCCCTATGCTGTTAAAGGTGAGGGTGGGAGAATGTGCCGTCCCCTGGGTATAGCCGCCATAGGGAACCAGCCCCAGTTTGATAAGAGCCTGAAACCCGTTACAAATTCCCAGCATAAGGCCCTGTTTCTCCAGAAATTCCTGTACTGCACCGGCCACGGCAGGGGATCTGAAAACATTGGCAATAAACTTTCCCGAACCGTCCGGCTCATCCCCGGCGCTGAATCCTCCGGAAAGGGCGATGATCTGCGAACCGGCAACAGCCGCCGCCAGCTCTGTAATAGAAGCGGCAATATCGGCAGCACTGCGGTTCCTAAAAACCACCAGTTGTGTCCGGGCCCCCGCTTCCCTAAAGGCCCGCTCCATATCCCACTCACAGTTAGTTCCCGGAAAAACCGGAAGCGTTACCAAGGGCCGGACAAACAAAGAAGAATGAGGTGATTTGCCAATCCTCCCAGTTCCATCGAATCGATGAACAATATCCCACTTTGGCGCTGTTTCCCCCTCCGCCCGCCGCTGCGGATAAATGTGGATCAGCGCTGCTTCGAAAGTCTGCCGCAGTTCCGCCAGCGAAAGTTCGGCGGATTCCAGTATTTCTGATTCCGCTGATTTGCTGATCCTAAAAATCGGTTCTGCCATGGTACGGGCCGCTTCCATCCACGTTGCTCCTTGCAGTACACCGGCAAGGATTTTTTCTCCCCCGGCATGGTTCAAGGCTTCGCCATCCAGTTCAATCAGTACGGCACCGGGATAAGTTTTTTCGTTGATCAGGGTAAGACAATGGATACAGGCTTCAACTCCGGTCATATTCCCGAAGGCCATCAGGGCCAAAGCGGCGGCCACACCCCCCGGCCCTACAGGGTAGGCTGCCTTTACCAACTTCCGTTCCGTCAGGGCCGCTAGTCCTTTCATGTTGGCCTTAAATAAAGCCCACTCATCATTTTTTGATTCATCGTAGAACAGGATGATGGGATTCCCCGGCCTGCCGCTGAGGGTTCCGGACCGGACCGAAGCAGCATCGACGGTTCCTGCGGCAAACACCGCCAGAGTGGGGGGAACCGAAAAATCAATGCCGTTGGCCGGATCCCGGTAGGAACCGGACATGGAATCCTTGCCTCCTATGGCGGGAATTTCCAGGGCAAGCTGGGCTTCCAGCGCTCCCAGCAATGCAGCGGCGGGCTTGCCCCAGGATTTGCTTCCTTCCATCCGCTCAAAGTATTCCTGCATGGAAAGCCGGGCCCGCCGGTAATCGCCCCCAAGGCAGGCGTATTTTGCCAGCGCTTCCTTTACTGCTCCCTTGGCTCCTTTGTAAGGATTCGCTTCCATCAATGGAGGATCAAAGCCAAAACTCATCAGGCTTGCGGTTAAACTGCGGCGCGGCGAAACCGTATCTGCCGCCGGAGTACAGCCGGAACTTTCTGCCGAAGCCGCGGGTAGCAGCGCCGCCATACCGCATTCGGGGGTTCCCTGTTCTTTCCCTCCCCATGGAAAAAGAACAGAACCGGCACCGATGGATCCGTCAAACCGTTCCTGCAGGCCCCGCCTGGATCCGCTGCGGAGGGAACCGAGTTCTGCCTTCAGTTTTTCCAGCAGTACCTGGGAAGACTGGGATTTATCATCCTGATTTGTTTTTTCCGAGGAAGCCGCTATCAGCGCCCGGGCAGAACGGGGAGCGCCGTTTGAATCAAGAAACCCCCGGGAAATATCCACAATGGTTCTGCCCTGCCATCTCATCAGAAGTCTTGCCCCTTCGGTTTCGCCGTGGGTTACTCTGGCGATAATCACTGCATCAAGATTTTCCGCCGCCGCCTGGCGGATCAGCGTTTCGGCGTTTCCCGGGGAAACAACTAACGCCATCCGTTCCTGTGATTCGGAAATGGCCAGTTCTGTTCCGTCCAGGCCGTCGTATTTTTTCAGTATCTCATCGAGATCGATGTCCAGGCCCGGGGCAAGTTCTCCCACCGCGACAGAAACGCCCCCGGCGCCAAAGTCATTACATCGTTTGATACATGCCGTTACTTCCGGGTTCCGGAAAAGGCGCTGAAGTTTCCGTTCCTCCACGGCGTTTCCCTTCTGCACTTCCGCTCCAGCCTTCTCTACCGACTCGCCGGTATGGGCCTTGCTGGACCCGGTGGCGCCCCCAATGCCGTCTCTGCCGGTTTTTCCTCCGACAAGCAGCACTAAATCTCCGGGAACCGGAGCAGCCCGGCGGACCTGGGCTTCGGGGACCGCTCCGATGACGGCCCCCAGTTCCAGCCGCTTTGCCAAAAAGCCGGGATGATAGAATTCCGCCACCTGCCCTGTGGCGAGACCAATTTGATTGCCGTAGGATGAAAAACCGGCGGCGGCTTCCCGGGCAATTTTGATCTGGGGAAGTTTTCCCGGCAGGGTTTCCGCCAGGGGACGGCGGGGATCGCCGCCGCCGGTGATCCGCATGGCCTGGTACACATAGGCCCGGCCCGAAAGAGGATCTCGGATCGCCCCGCCCAAACAGGTCGCTGCGCCGCCGAAGGGTTCTATTTCCGTAGGATGATTATGGGTTTCGTTCTTAAAGAGAAGCAGCCAAGGTTCTTCGGTGATGTCCCGGCCCGCCTCAATTTTCACCCTTACCTTAATCGTACAGGCATTGATCTCAGGCGATTCATCAAGATCCGGAAGGAGGCCTCGTTTTTTCAGAACCTTGGCTCCGATGGTGGCCATGTCCATCAAGGTGCGTCCCCGGGGCTTATCGCCGTACACTTCCTTCCGGACCGCCTCGTACAGGGCAAGGGCATTATATAACGCCGCAGATCTTTCGGTCTTCGGTTCTTCTATTTTGATTGATGTAAGCTCCGTGGTAAAAGTAGTATGCCTGCAATGATCGGACCAATAGGTATCCAGAACCCGCAGTTCCGTCAGGGTGGGATCTCGTCCTTCTTTTGCAAAGTAATTTCGGCAGCATTCCAAATCCGCCGCCGGCATCGCAAGGCCATAACCGGCGGCAAAGATCGCCAGGTCTTCCCCGTTTTGTTTTATGAAACCAGCGAGAACCGGAATGTCTGTTTCTCCGCCCAGGTTTTGCGCCGGGAATTCCAGCCTGCATAGCCGGGAATCAACCGGATTTATCAGATAGAATTGTACCGCCTTAACGGCTTCAGCGCTTAATGGTTCGGCAGAACGGATGACATAAAATTTTGCGCAGCGAATGACGGGCTTTACCCCCACCGCCAGTTCCGTGCATTGTTCGGCTGAATCGGCCTTTTGATCATACTGTCCGGGCAGATATTCAACCCCAAAAAAAGCTGTGCAATCCATCTTGGCTTCCGGTTCCTGCGGAACCGGTTCCACAGGAACCTCATCACTGAAAAAAACAACATCTCCCTGGGGTTCGGAAAAAACCAACCTTACCGTTTTTTCAAACTGTTCCGGTGTCAGTCCCGCCGCATCGTAACGGAAAAGAATACGGACCTGTTGGATTTTTTTAAGACAAAAAAACTGTGCCCCAAAGAATTCAATTAAATCGGTTCTAATCCGCTGCGCTTCAAGATCAAAGCCGCTGCGTTTTTCTACATAAACCCGGCAGGTTCGCATGATTGATTATTCCTTAAAATTAATCACATTGACAATAGACGGAAGGCATTGTAATCTGGCAAAAAGGTCCTGTAGCTCAGTGGATAGAGCGGCTGCCTCCTAAGCAGCAGGTCGGCCGTCCGATTCGGCCCAGGATCAGAAAAATTTTTGAAATGCAATCTGACACTCGCTGTACTGAAAAACTGTCTATTCGTCCGGTTCGCCAAGGATGATTTTTTCCCAGACAACGGGCGGGGTATTATAATCAAAAATCAGGCTAAACCGCAGCGCTGTTACTCCCCTAAAAACATACCAGAGCGATTCGTTATCCCAGTCCCACCCGCTGTTCTGCCCCCTACAGGGTTATATGATTTTGCGGGGTTGTCCAAATCCTGTAAAATGACATTACGGTTATTTGCAGCTATTGGAATCATCGAATGGCCGGGGGGCTGGTATGAACCTTGCGCTGCGCCAACGTAGGCACGAAGCCTCGGATAAAACGTGCATGTGCCGTTTTTCGGCCCGGCCTGTTGTGCCGATGCAGATTGATCGCCAGTACCGCCTGACACTGCACGTGATGTTCCGTAAGAAGCAGGGAAGGGTTTGCCGCCTTTCATTAAGGCACTGATGGTTGTGCTTGTATTAATGTTGCGGTTATATTGGCCCTGTACTTCGATTGTTTGCGCTCCAAGGAATTTGCCTATTGAAAGGGCGGAATTATCGTCTACCTCCCTCGACAACTGAAAATTATGCTCCATGCGGATTGCATCGATCTACGCCCTATCTACTACGGAAAACACCTTGTCGTTTACCGCATTGGCGATTAGTTCGTCTATGATGTATTCCGACAGAGCTGTGTAATCGGACTGCATGTTAAGAATGGCGATTTTATTCCGTGCGGGGATATTGTCGTTCAGGTAGTCCGAAGCGCCCCGGATTGCCAAATCAAGATCGTCAATCCCTTTGGGAGCGCTTGCACAAGCAGCGCATACTATTAGAGTCCCTATTAATAATATGCGCTTTAGTTTTTGCACGGCGCCCTCTAAAACTGCCTGATGGCACGGACACAGATCCTGTCGCCGGGATAACTTAGACTTTCTGCGCCATTGGAAAAGTCCACCGTAAGAACGGCCCCATCAGAAGTATAGGTTGATGACCAGTATTTTGCAGCTCTGAACCTTCCTGAACCGTCTTTGCCGTGCGTGTTTTTGTACAGCATGATAAGTTCGTCAATGCTAGGCTGATACCAGTCGTTAAAACCATTTACTTCCAGCTGATCACAAATCCATGGAGCAGTGTCAATGCCTCCGTCTCCTTTATTAAAAATTTCCATAAGCAGCCTGGTATTTTCTTTGCCTACACCCAGTGCACGGTTTTTTATATCTCCAAAGGCACTGTTGGCCATAAAAAGTTCCGGTTCCTCATCCGTGTTTGCAGGCGCAGCTTCCAGACACCGCCAGCCATCGTTCGCATTGCCCTTGACGTAAAAAATAATGCCTCCTGCCGGGCCTGTATCCCCGATTTTATATGCCACTGTTTGCTGTACCAACACCGCCTTTCCGTCAATAACAGGGGCGGCATGTTCTGCCGAGAATCCCGTAATAAGTATAATCAAAGGGATTATGCCAAAATACAGTTTTTTCATGTTTATACTCCTTAAAAAAAATTCGAGGCTTTTTCGATCACATGATTATTTTTTAATTTGGTTCATTCCTGTAAACCGATATAATCAATGTCGATATAACCTTTTCCACCTTCATATTCGACAGGCACAACAAAATAACCTAATCCGACATCGACAACTTCACCTGTTATTGTCAGGATATCACCAGACTTAACCCATGTAACAACATTATCCCAATACCTTGAACCCCTGCCAGGACCTGCGGGGTTAGGCGATATTGGCGTTCCGCCGTTTTCAGGTGAATACTCGCTTAATACAACAACGGTAACAGCTTGCGCTGCGGCATTTTTTGCTGCATTTGTAATTATTTCTTTTAATATCTTTAACATAACCGCCGCCCGCATTATCATATCCATCTGGTGACATAAAAAACTCCTTTAAGTGTTAAGGAGTTTTCACTCTCTGAGCAAACGAAAACTCCTGTTAAAATAAAGATTACTTTTCCCTTATACTATAAATGATTTTTTTCATCTTACCCCTTAGTTACAGCCGAAAGGCAAAGGCTGCCCCAGCTCCGGCAATGTAGGGATACCCCAAGCGGATGGCAGGTTCTATGTACCACCGTTTTCCCAGCGGAAAACGCCAGCCTGCGGCGATGCCTGCAGAAGGGGCCCCCACTTCGGCGGGAGGAGAGGCGGTATGTTTGAGGTCAAAAATGGCTGCTCCGATATTGATCTGAACAAAGGGACCGGTACAGGCTTCGGATCTCCGGAGGTAAAAGCGCGTAAAAACGGTCATTTCCATGGTGTGAACGTCTTCGGTATCAATGGCATAGAGAAAACGCATCCCAACGGCGATTCCGTCGCCCGCACCCAAAGCAAAACCGCCGCCAAAGGAAGGACCTTGTCTGCTGTACCCAATGACCTCCGCCAGGGGAGCGATAAAGATGTCCTGGCGTTCACCGGATTGATCTGCGGTTTGTGCCTGAACAGGAATGGCGGAGAAAACTAAAAAAAGAAGAACGGGGTATAGGGTCTGCCGCGGGAACATTCACTCTCCTTAATTTATAGTATAATCTACTAACATAAAGTCCTCGTCAAGGAAATAAATTCATCCAAGATCAATGCCTTGCTCTATGTCCCCTATCATTTTTACCCGCCGGGAATGGCGTTCTCCTCCATCAAAGGGAGTTTCCAGCCAGACTTTGACGATCATCTTTGCCAGGCCGGGGCCCACTACCCTCCCTCCCAGGGCAAGCATATTGACGTTGTTGTGGGCCCGGGAAAGCTTGGCTGAATAACAGTCGCTGCAAACCACGCAGCGGATTCCCTTAATTTTATTCGCCGAGAGGGACATCCCTACTCCGGTACCGCACATCATAATTCCCCGGTCACATTCACCGTCCGCCACCAATTTGGCGGCCCTGTAACCCCACAAAGGATAATCGGTGCTTTCCGGACTGCCGGTTCCAATGTCCCGGTAAGGAACATTAAGCTCATTCAAAATTTCGATGATGGGTTCCCTCAGGATCAGCCCGCCGTGATCATTGGCCAGCACGAGCATACGTCACTCCTTTCATTCTTTTTTTCTTGTTTTTTCTAATCCCTTGGGAAAAAACATAGAGCACTAGCGCCAAAGCATGGGGCAGCCCCAGCAAAGCGGTGGCAGAAATACCCGCAGGGATACCGGCAAAAATACCTGTAATGTTATGCCCCGCCATTTCCACCAGCGCAAAAACAAGGGCGGCAAAAAAGACTCCCCCGGCATGGCGGAAACCCAGATACACGGCGGCAATACTGATCCAGCCCCGGCCCGCCACACCTCCCGGTGTGTAGGAACCAACCCGAAAACAGAGAAACGCCCCGGCAAGAGCCGCCAGGAATGCCGAAACTGCCCAGGCCCATTCCCAATACAGGCCAGGCCGGATACCACGCTCCCTGGCGGCCTCCGGTGAAAGGCCCGAAGCACGGAGCTTCATCCCCCAGGAAGTATGGCCAATAATAAAAACCGCGGCGATAACCACAACCCAGGAAATATAAACCGAAACGGTATGCCCCGAAATAACGGAACCCAGAACGGGAAATCCTTCCGCTAATGGAAGGTGAATGCGGCGGGGCATAATAAATTCAGGACTGCGCAGTACGCCCTTGGTACCGAACCACAATATCGAGAGGGAATCGGTGATTCCCACCGCGGCAATGTTAACCGCCAGGCCCGCAATAAACGGATTTGCTCCGGTCTTCCGGACAAAGCGGGCCAGCCCCCAGCCGGCAATGGCGGCGGCGGCGGCACTGACGATCGTCCCAAAAAAAATCGATCCGGTCCAGCTGGTAATGATCCATGCAAAGAACGCCCCGGCGGTCATAAACCCCTCGGTAAATATTCCCAGCACCCCCGCCAGTTCGGTAAAAAGAGCGCCGGTAGAAGCGATGACAAGGGGAGCGGCGGAAGTAAAGAGACGGTCAAGAAAATCGATCATAGACCCCTCCCCTTAAGATAACGGATACCAAAGGGCAGGGCGGCCAGCAGAAGAACCGCCGCCTGGATAAAGGCCGCCGTCTCAAAACCAAAACCCGCCTGAAGCATAGCCGTATCGGATCCCGCCCTGATCGAGCCGAAGATCAAAACCGCCGGCAAAAGGAGCAGCGGTTCATTTCCGGCAATAAGAGCAATGGCAATACCGTTCCAGCCCAGACCGCCGGAAAACCCCTGGTAACACATACCGTAAGTTCCGGCGACGGCAAAAAAACCGGTCATGCCTGACAGCGCTCCCGACAGGGTCATGGCGGGAACCAAACGCTTTTCCGCATCAATGCCCGCAAATCCGGCTAAATCCGGAGCAGCTCCGGCAATACGAAAACGGTAACCCAGGGCGGTCCGGTGAATAAAAAAATGAAACAAAAAAGTAAAAAACAATGCAATGATGATAGAAACGGATAATGAGGAGGGAAGAAGCAGTTTCGCCAAAATTCTTCCGGAAGCAATTTTATCCGTCGCCAAAAGATTTACACCGGGGCTGCGGAGTACCGTGGAAATAAAGTGATCCCCCGCCGGAATCAGGGCGGCAGCAAGAAGAAAAGAAGTGATCAATTCGCTGGCACCGAATTTTTTTCGCAGCAGGCCGGAAATACCGCCCATAATACTGCCCGTTGCCATCGCCGCCGCCGCCGCCAGAACAAGCATTACAGTGCCGGAAAGACTGCTTTTGTTAAGAAGAACCACTGCGGCGGCGCAGCCTCCCAGATATATTTGCCCTTCGCCGCCCAGATTAAAACAGCCGGCTCTAAAAGCAATGACTGCCCCCAGGGATGCTGTCAGCAGCAGTGTCATGTTGTCCAGGGTATTTCCCAAAAACCAGGGGGTTGACCAGGGACCGATAAAAAAGGCTTCCAGGATTCTGACAGGCACTGCCGATCCCGCCAGAATAAAGCAAACGGGAATAATAAGAGCGGCCCCAAAGGGAATAAGAAACCCCAGGATCAAATCCGTATAAACGGAATAAACTTTTTTCATGCCCAGCCCACCATGGCTTCCTGAATCATTCCCATGGCATGATGCATTTGATTCTGCCGGAAGCCGTCCTGATCCGTTAACTCAACCATGCCGGAAAAAACTCCGTCCCGCAAAACAGCAACAGAATCAGCAAGGGCGACTAGTTCTTCCACATCGGTAGAAAAAATCAGCACCGCTGTTTTTTCCCCAGCCTTTTCCCTGAGCAGAACGGCGAGCTTTTCCCGGTACCGCCGGTCCAGATTTCGGCCCGGATTGGACAATACCAGAAGAATCCCATGTTCCGCCATCTCTCTGGTTAAAAGAAGCCTCTGCAGCTGGCCGCCGGAAAACGCATTGCTGGCAGCTTTTTCCCTGTGGGGGACTCTGGCCGCCGCCATGACAGCCTTGATCCAGTGATCGATCCTGTTTTGTTCGAGGATTCCCCGGCTTTGAAAATGACGATGAGCATGGATCAGCAGAAGGTCCCGAATGGACAACGCTGTCCCTTCGTTCCTTATCCCCAGGTATGCGCCCCCGGCGTGACGGAATTTCCGCACCCTCCTGGCAGCGCTGCGTCCAGCACCGGAAAGGTCCGCTCTGTCTATACGGAGGGTTCCCGAAAAGGGAAGAAATCCCGTGACCGCCAATTCCAGGGTTTCAAGGCCGCTGTCCTGTACTCCGGCAATGCCCAGAATCCTGCCCCGTTCCAGTTCCAGGTTAATCCCGCGGATCAAGGGGCGGCCCGGAACCTGTACTGCAAAGTTTCGCAGCGACAAGGCCGAAGCGGCGGCACTGGAATTTTCCGCAACGATCTTCGGCGGGGCCGGGGGGAAGTTCTTAAATTCAAAATCAGCATTATTTGATCCGGTGCCGAATATTAATTCATACAGGGTTTCCGTCGAAAGCTCCGCTGCCTCGCAGCAACACCTGGTTATCCCCTCCCGAAGCACCGTAATCCGTCCGGCGATTTTCCGGGTTTCTTCAAGTTTGTGGGAAATGAGCACAATCCCCTTGCCTTCGTCCCGAAGGGCAGAAAAAAGTTTAAAAAGACTTTCGGTTTCCAAAGGGGTAAGAACGGCGGTGGGCTCATCAAAGATCAAATATCTGGTGTTTCTTAATAACAAGGTGAGGATCGCCGCCTTCTGTCCCTGGCTGACCGTAAGCATTTCCACGGGACTGTACAGAGGCAGATTAAAAAGGAGCCGTTCATTTAACTCGGCAATTTTCTTTTTATAGGACCGGCGGTTAAGCCACATCGGAGGACCCTTAGAACCAACCGCACAGTTTTCCCAAACCAGAAAACCCGGGATTTGATGCGGGTGCTGGCGCACCATGCCAATTCCGGAAGCAAGGGCCCGGGCGGGGGACGAAAAATACCGATCCCTGCCGTTTACTAGAATGGTCCCGGCATTACCGTGGAGGCCGTCGCCGCCGGGTTTCATAAACCCCGCCATGATATGCATCAGGGTAGATTTTCCTGCTCCATTCTCTCCCAGAAGTGCGTGAATCTCCCCCTCTTTTAGATCAAAATCCGCACCGTCCAGAGCTTTGATTCCATTGGAGGAAAAATATTTTCGTATCCCTTTCAGCTTTACCATCTGTTCTCTAGGGCTGCAAGGTCAATTCCCCGGAACGAATTTTTTCAATCATGGCGGCCTGTTTTTTTCTGAGTTCCCCCGGTACCGTTTCAAAATATACCGGATCATCCTGCACAAAATCTACATAGTTGTCGTTGACTCCAAAGGTTTCGGCGATCCCAAAAGGAAGTGTTCCCGAAAGAAACCGGCTTACCTGGTTGTAGGCGGCCAGATCCTGGTACAGTACAGAGCTGCCGATCACCGTACCGGGCTTGATGTTGTATCCGTTGGTATCGAACCACACGACCTTTGCATCCCGCTGGCCTGCGGTATTGACCACTCCTTCGTTGGCTCCGCCGGCAATACAGAGCAGTACCCGTACTCCTCCGCGGATCATGTCCGATGCCAGCTCCGCCGCTTTGGCGGCATCGTACCAGTTACCCACGATGCGGAAATCCACTTCATAAGCGGGATGTACCGCCCGGGCGCCTTCCAGAAAGCCAGGGAGGATAATGTTGTTCATTACCGGATATTCCTGGGCCGCCACAAGGCCAATCTTTTTTACAGTGCCGTTCGCTTCGGTTTCCAAAGCGGCGATGTATCCTGCCATATATGCCTGTTCCCTTTGGTTATAACGCAGGGTATAGACCCGGGGATTCCCCCTTAGTTCCCCGTCAAGGATTAGAAAATACTGCTGGGGAAAATGCACCGACACCCTGGAAACAATATCCGGCAAAGAAGGATTGGACGAAACAATCAGATCATAGGAGCCCGACGCTGTCATGGCGGTCAGCTTATTTTCCCATTCAGCCTGGTTGTATCCTCCTTCGATGATCGTTACCGTGACCCGTTCCGATCCGGCATCGGTATTGTACCTTTCCGCTGCTGCCAGTACTCCCCTGGCAAGCATCTCGTATATCGGACTGCCGGAAGTTACGCCGGGAACAAAGACGCCGATTTTGTGATCAGTATCTTGAATTTTTCCAGATGCTTCATTTCTGCAGGAAAAAAAGAGGGCGGCAGCAAAAAACACCGCTCCAAGGATCAACATTCCAAACAGCGGACGTTTCATAATACCTCCATAAACCATGGATAAGCATGAAATATTATCCTGCGATTGTCAATCAGAGTTGAATTTAGTCAATGCGATTAATTCATCCAGGGCTTTTTCCGCTTCGGCGATTTCGTCGTACTTCATCGTATGGTCCTTGTAGATAATTGAATTTTCATGACCCTTTCCCAAAAGAATCGTCAGATCTCCCGGGCGGGCCATGGAAAACGCTTTCCGTATGGCCGCGGGTCTGTCCGGAATTAAAAAAAGTGTTTCCCCCCGGCGCATCCCCCGGCCTGCACTGCTGTTAGAAGCATTGCCGCAGCCGGCGGCTATTTCTTCGAGGATCGCCGCCGGTTCTTCTCCCCGGGGGTCTTCATCGGCAAGGATCACCACATCGGAATAGCGGGCGGCAATAGCTCCCTGTTCACTCCGTTTTTTTGTGTCCCGTTCTCCGGCGGAACCGAAGAGGCTGATGATCCGGCCTCCGCTTTGGTCGAGCCGGGCCCTGAGGGGAGGAAAAATTGTCTGGAAAGACGAGGGGGTGTGGGCATAGTCCACCAATACCTCGAATGGCTGTCCCCGTATGACCGGTGTCATCCGGCCCCGAACCGGTACGAGCGAAGAAACCAAGGGAGCCAGTTCTTCTGCCGGTTTATCCAGCAGCCCTGAAACAACAAGCAGGGCGGCCAGAACATTACCCGCATTAAAAGCGCCGGGGAGCTGATCTTCCACCATAAATGTTTTTTCCCTGGCGGATACTTCATACCGGTTACCTCCGGCGCTGTAGTCGATGGACTTTAATCGCAAATCTGCCGTACTGTCCGGCAAACCCGTACTGAACATAAGCGTTTTTTGATTTGTAACGGAAGCAAAATACACGGCACTTTTGTCGTCCGCGTTGATCACTCCAAAGGGGAGGGGATTTGCAGCAGCCTGGCCCGTTCTTTCCGCCGCCCGGCTATCCAGGGAGCGGAAGAGATTGGCCTTATCATCCCGGTACTGTTCCCAGGTGCCGTGAAATTCCAAGTGCTCATGGGTTACATTGGTCATCACCGCCGCATCAAAAATTACATCCCCCAGCCTATTGGTCCGCCGGGAAAGGCCGTGGGAACTGGCTTCGATGACCGCATATTCCGCGCCATTTTTGAGCATCTCCGCCAGGTGGAGGTGGATGATCGTTGCTTCCGGCGTGGTCTGGTGTTCGGGATTCCACAGAGCTTCGCCGCCGGCACTGTATTGAACGGTGGAAATAAAGCCCGCTTTTTTACCCGCCAGGCGCAGAAGCTGCCAAATCAGATAAACCGTGGTGCTTTTCCCTTCTGTGCCGGTAACACCCGCGAGGATCAGTTTTTTTGCCGGAAAGCCGTGGTACGAGGCCGCCATGGGGGACATGGCAAAGCGGGCATCCTCGGTTCTGATAAAAACCGTATCTTCTGAAACCCCGGAAAAATCCGCCCTGTTCAATTTTTTCTGATGAACAATAACCTTAGCCCCCTTGGCAAGGGCATCTTCAATAAAAGCATGGCCGTCCGCATGAAGCCCCGGCAGGGCAAAGTACAGGCTTCCTTCTCGTATTTTTCTGGAATCGTATTCCAGGGCCGTAACAAAAGGATTGGCACCGCCGTTTTTTTCAATATACCCGGCCCTTCGGGCGGTTTCGGGGGTAAAAAAATCATTCAACCTCATGGGCAGTTTAGCCTATCATAAAAAACAAAAAAAAGAAAGAAATATGATTGATAAACGTAGTAATTTGATATACGCTATAATATGACAGAGGAGGAAAAGAAAAAAATGGAAGCGATATTGTCATCGGATCTGCTTCGAGGGCATACGGATGCCATTGTTCTGAGGATCCTGATGCACGGCGATGCCTACGGCTTCGAAATTTACAACCGTATTCTTGAACAAACCAGAGGACAGTACGAACCCAAGGAAACCACCCTGTACTCAAGCTACAAACGACTTGAAGCGGAAGGAGCCATTGTTTCGTACTGGGGAGACGAGACCCAGGGGGCGCGGCGAAAATACTACCGGATTACCAGTAAGGGCCGGGGAGCATTTGAACAGGATCTGCGTAACTGGAAGTTCACTCAGAGGATCATCAACAATTTATTGGGGGAATAAAATGAATGCAAAAGAACTGGTAGACTCGTTATTCGAAGGGTATGAGCAAACGGCAGCACTGGTGGATTTTAAGGAAGAACTTTTAAGCAACCTCAACGCCAAGATAGAAAACCTTGTAAAAAAAGGCATGGAAACAGAAGCGGCCTTTGCAAAAGCCGGTGCAGAACTGGGCGATGTGTCGGCATTGGCCGACGAATTGGCGCTAAAAAAACGAAAAGAAGTTTTTGGGGATGCCTACATGGATATCAGAAATTATATGTCCGCCAAGCGGGTAGCGGCCTATGTTATTTTCGGTATTCTGGCGTTTTTTGGAATCATTGCTGCGCTCATCGCCTTTTTTGCAGTAAAGGAAACAGGATTGGAGTCGCCCTTAGGCTTTACCGCCTTTTTTGCAGCAATGCTACCATTCCTCACCGCCGCCGTTGCGGGTTTTACCTTTTTAGGAACTACCCAGGAAACTGTTTCAATGTACCCCGTGAGCAGCAAGCGCGGCGTATGGTATGCCGCAGCGGCTGGGTTAATCGCCTTCGGTCTTTTTACCATGCCAGTAATATACTTTGGCATTCAAATTGTGCATAAATTATTTGGTGAGTTTTTTGCCTGTAATTTTACAGGGGTAATCTCTGTCATGGCGGTAACCATTCCTTTTTTACTTCCCGGCGGCGGCCTTTTGACTTTCCTCATATTAACCGAAAAAAACCGGCTAAAACCCTGGGCAAAGGATTTTGCCGAAAAGGCAGTACGGCGGGAAATGGAAAAATGGAACGACCCTGCCGCTGCACAACGTTTTGGGATGCTGAGCGGGGCTATTTGGGTTTTTGCCGCCGGCTTATTCATCCTGCTTGGTTTTTTGATTGGCTTTAAATTTTCGTGGCTGGTTTTTATCTTTGCCGCAGCCGTTCAGCTTTTTGTTCAGGGCCTGATGGATAAATCAACAACTGTTTCGGACGAGAAGTAAAAACCGTCTGGAAGCCACTGACGGTTCCCGAATAAGTCAGTTTTCTACTTTTCGCCCCTTTACACGACGGATACGATCCTGTTCCATTTCTTTTTTACTTATTTTTATCATTAAATACACCCGCTCACCGGATCTTGTATCCAGCGTATACTCTCTGTCTCCATATTTCAGCAATCGTCTCCTGGGATCGGTGTAAACAATATAAAAATGACGATCAAGTCCTTGGCCATCTTGTTTAAAAGTTATTTTTTTATCGCTGTCGGCGGCTTTTTCTTCAAAACATATTTCTAAAAACAACACGCCGTCTTCATCGATCCTTGAATCCATTAAAACTCCCATTGTTTTTTTTCCGATAATTATACGATCCCTGTATGATGATTCTTTAATTCTTGCCTTTCCTTTTTTATCAATGTTTGGTTCTTTTATTCTTTCCGTAGCGGTCAATTCAATTCCAGCCGATGTATAATATTGAAATCGATTGATGTCTTCAAAACCAATATCATTAATAACACTTTTTGTTAAAGGTTTGCTGGCACAGCCAATAAAAAGCACAAGAATAAAAGCCGCCAAAAAAAACTTTCTATTAGTCATCGATCCGCCTCCTGAGATATCCTGCGGCTCATTATTCCAAAAACCAGCGATTATGACAAGCATTCCATTCAAGCCTTTGTTGAACAGGTTCGGGAAAAAGGTTATCATGTATTCTGAAAATAATGTACACTGTTAGAGTTGAATCGGAATTTGCCGCCGCCCATTTTTTAAGCCATTACCGGGGAAAGTGTGAGCAGCTTCACGGGCATAATTACCGAGTCCGCCTTTGGGCAAAGGGCAGTGTTCTTAACGAAGGGGGCATGCTTGTTGATTTTGCCTTGTTAAAAGACGCACTCCGCAAGATTTGTAAAACTCTGGATCATACCAATCTGAACGACAATGCTGTTTTTGCCGGTGATCCCAGCGCGGAAAGGATCGCCCGCCATATCTTTGATGAAGTTTTCAGGCTCCTTACTCCCGAAATTGCCGGACTCCTTAGCGCCGTGGATGTTTTTGAAACGCACGGAAGCATGGCACGGTACGAAAGAGACTGCGCCGTATAAGATCATTCATCACCAAAAACTACGGCGGTAAAGGTAAGGAGTTCCGCACCGGGCGCTTCGTATGATTTGGGAGGGACCCCCGCCTTGACGCAGATATAATCCAGGTATTCGTCCAGGTCCCAGCCCTGTTCTACCGGCACTTGGGGAAGAAGCACCCCGGAACGGCCGTGATAGATCAAATACAATCCGTGAACTCCAACCTTGACCAACCGGGGATCGGGGCATTTTTCCATGGGAGAAAGAACTGAAATTTCAATTTCACAATGAGATAATTCTTCTTTTGCCAGGGGCGGAAACCGCGGATCGCCGAATGCCGCCTCTATGGCCATGGTTTGCACGGTTTTTTCCAGTGCCTCCGCAGCTGCCATCCGGCCTATACAGCCCCGGAGCCGCCGTCCGCCGTCTGCATTTTTTTCCACCCCGCTGTGCAGGGTAACAAAAACCCCGCAGGACATACAAAGAGAGGAACGGCCCGCTGCCATGGCGGCGGCCAGTTCCTTTCCGCGGCGGTATTGGGGAAGCCGTTTTTCAAGACGTGCCGCAATGGTTTCCCGGGCATCCGCCAGCAAGGCCGCTTTTTCTTCTTCGGTAATGGTAAAACTCATGCCTCATCCTGATAGAATCGATGCAGAAACTGTATATCAAAAAACGTTTGAGTACAAGGCCGCATAATTCCCAAGGATTGAATAAAATACGCCTTTATGCAAAAATACTGCATACATGGATATTCAGGAATTGGAAACAACAGCTCAACTTGCTCACCTTAATTTGAGCCCAGACGAACTTGCCGCCGCCCTCCCTGCGTTTGAGCAGATGATCGGTTTTTTTGCCGCCATGAGAGACTACGATTCCCAAACCCAGGGAAGTGATAATAAATCATCACCGCCGGAAAGCGCTCTCCTAGCTGGGGCCGAACACTTCCGTACCGAATCGGACGCTGCTTCAAATGCAGATTGCAGCCTTAACGAAAGAATACTTAACAATGCCGGAGAACGGGACGGCCGGTTTATCGTCATTCCCAATGTGTTGTAACGAAAGTGAGCAAGGAAAAAACAATGTCCTATAAACCGTCCGGCGAATTGATAACGTACTGCAAAGAATGGGAAGCAAAAATCGGCGCCTTTATTGAACTAGCGGAATCTGCGGAACCGGAAAACCCGCCGGTTGATATCCCGCCGGAATTTCCCGCCGAAGCAAGGGCTCTGATAACGGATCTTCCCTTTGCGGTAAAGGATAACATCGCCGTCAAAAATTTTTCTCTAAGCTGCGGATCAAAACTCCTGGCCTCATTGCGTTCTCCCTACAGCGCTACAGCGGTGGTTAAACTTCAGGCCCTGGGAGCAAGGGTAATCGGTAAAACCAACCTGGATGAATTCGGCATGGGTTCTTCCACCGATAACTCGGGGATACAGAAAACCAATAACCCCTGGGATTACAGCCGGGTCCCGGGCGGTTCTTCAGGCGGTTCCGCCGCCGCAGTGGCCGCCGGCATGGTACCCTTTGCCCTGGGGAGCGACACCGGCGGTTCGGTGCGTCAACCTGCGGCATTCTGCGGAGTAGTGGGGCTTAAACCAACCTACGGAACGGTTTCCCGGTTCGGCCTGGTGGCCTATGCATCAAGTCTGGAAGGGATCGGGATCATTGCGGACAGCGCAGCCAGGACCAGGGCGGTCTTTGCCGTTATCCGGGGAAAGGATCCCATGGACGATACTTCCAGGAATTTTCCGGTCTGCGCTCCGCCTCTGTATCCATCGTTAAATGAAACGGGAAAATCAACAGCAAAAAACACAACCGGTATAATCGGAGTACTCTCTGCAGAGGCGGAGGCTCTGGAACCGGAAGTCCGGCGGAGTTTTGAATTGACCAAGGAACGTTTTACCGCCCTAGGTTATAAGCTGACCGATGTGGAAATACCCGCTCTAAAGTACGGAGTTCCCGCCTACTATACCATAGCTACCGCCGAGGCAAGTGCAAATCTGGCCCGATTTGACGGAATCCGCTACGGCAAACGGCCCGATTGGTCGGAAAATCCCGATAACCTCATCGACAAGGCCCGGGACGCCGGTTTTGGTGATGAGGTAAAACTACGGATCCTTTTGGGAACTTTTGTGCTGCGTTCCGGTTTTCAGGATCGTTACTACCTCCGGGCGCAGAAGATCCGGGCAGGGATTCGCTCCGGTTTCGAAGCCCTCCTTGGAGGCTCTTATGGTGATACGGCGCAGAATGCCCCGCAAATGGACGCCATTCTCCTTCCGGTTTTTCCAACCAGAGCCTTTGGCCGCGGACCTAATTCACTTTCGCCTTTTTCACAAAAAGCGGCGGACCTTTTTACCTGCTGCGCCAACCTGGCGGGCCTTCCTGCGGTGTCGTTTCCAGCGTCGGTAGAAGATAATCTTCCTGTAGGTATGCAATTGCTGGGCCGGGCTTTTTCCGAACCCATTCTTTTGGATATGGCAGAAGCCTATGAAAAAATTCATCCTTTTCCTCATCCTCCAGGATTCAAGGCGTTCTGGTGCCCTGCTTTGTAAAGGAGAACCGGATGTACCAGAGTTTTATCGGACTTGAAGTTCATATCCACCTTTTAACTAGAACCAAAGTTTTTTGCCGTTGCCGTTCTGCCTTTGGAGATGAACCAAACACCAATGTCTGTCCCGTTTGTCTGGGATATCCGGGGGTGCTTCCTACCCTTAACATCGAAGCCATGCGAATGGGTTGTATGGTGGCCCGGTCACTGAATTGTACCATTCCTCCGCAGACCTGGTTTGAGCGAAAACAGTACTTTTATCCCGACATGACCAAGAATTATCAGATTTCCCAGTTTGCCTCTCCACTGGGGCAACAGGGCTGCCTGGTATTGGAAGGGCGCGGCACCGATGGAAAACAGATCACAAAAAAGGTGCGGATCAAGGAATGTCATCTGGAAGAAGATGCGGGAAAGATGATCCACACCGGCACCGTATCCCTCCTGGATTATAACCGGGCGGGGGTTTCGCTTTTAGAAATCGTAACTGAACCGGATATGGAATCCGGCGAGGAAGCGGAATTGTTTATTCAAACCCTGCGCCGCATGGTCCGCTACCTGGGAGTTTGCGACGGCAATATGGAAGAAGGATCTCTCCGGGCGGACGCCAATGTGTCGATCAACCTTCCCGGAAAAGGACTGGGAAAAAAAGTCGAAATAAAAAACCTTAACTCTTCCCGGTTTGTACGGCTGGGTCTTAATTATGAAATCCGCCGCCAGGAGGAAATGCTCGATGCGGGAAAGACGGTGGTTCAGGAAACCCGGTTGTGGAACGAAAACCGGGACGAAACTTTCCCCATGCGGCAAAAGGAAAACGCCCAGGATTACCGTTACTTTCCAGAGCCGGATTTGCCCGTTTTTTGTCCCGATGAACCTTTTCTTAAATCCGTAGAAAATGCCCTGGTGGAACTGCCCCGGGATCGGACGGTGAGGATGATAAAAGAATACGGCCTTTCCGCAGAGCAGGCAGAACTTATCTGCGACGAAAAAACAGGGGCCGATTATTTTGAAGCCGCCGCAGCGGAAATTAAAAAACAGATGGAGGCAAAGGGAGAAATTTCCGGCCAGGCGGTTAGAATCGCCAACTGGTTTCTGTCAGATATCAAGCACATCCTTAACCAGAAGGGAATGGCCCTTAAAGACATCGGTTCCTTTGCGCTTAATCCCCGCCGCCTGGCAGCCCTGGCGGTAATGCTCGGCGCCGGACGGATCACAGGAAAACTTGCCAAACAGTGTATGGAGATCATTGCTGCCGAGGATCGGGACCCGGAAGAAATAGTCCGGGCCAACAATTGGGAACAGCTTGCCGATCCGGCAAAAATTGCCGAAGTGGTCAGAACGGTTTTTGCAGCGGAGAAAAAAACAGCGGCGGAACTGCGGGCCATTATCGCTGCTGCCAGCGGCGTCCCGGGCAGTGAAAAACGAAAGAAAACATTAACGGCGTATCTGGTGGGCAAGGTACTTGCCGCCACCGGGGGCAGGGCGGATCCGAAGATCGCCGGCATTCAGGTAGAGGAGATGCTGTAAATGCGCGTACTGGCAAAAGATATTCCCGCTGCGGCCCGGAATAATTCAACGGAAGAAGTGCAGGTATCCGGCTGGATACACAGGATCCGGGATATGGGGGGCATCCGCTTTGTAGTACTTCGGGATCGTTCGGGCATGGTACAGCTCGTGCTGTCCGAATCCACCGCTATTAAAGAGGATGGACTTTCCGGCAGCGGCACAGAAACCGGCCTTACTTTGGAATCGGTAGTACACGCTAGAGGTATTCCGGCGCTAAACGAAAAAGCTCCCGGCGGTGCAGAACTGCAGATTCGCTCCCTGGAAATAATTAACCGCGCCCAGGCGGATTTGCCTTTTCAGGTAAACGGGGATACAACGAGGCAAGGTTTGGAAACGATCCTGGACAACCGTATCCTCAGTATCCGCAATCCCAAGATCCGCGCAATCTTTAATGTGCAGGCTACGATCATCGAGGCTTTTTCCGCCTGCCTTCGTTCACTGGATTTTACGGAAATAAAAACCAGTAAACTGGTCTGGGGCGGAACCGAAGGAGGGACAGAACTTTTTGAGGTAGAGTACTTTGATCGCAAAGTCTGCCTTGCCCAGTCGCCGCAGTTTTATAAAGAAACAATGGTGTCCAGCGGCATGGAGCGGGTCTTTGAAGTTGCCCCCGCTTACCGGGCGGAAAAGCACGACACCCCCCGGCATCTGAATGAGTATGTTTCTCTGGATATAGAGATGGCCTTTATTGAATCGGAGAAGGATCTGATCGATCTGGAACGGCAGTTATTAGCCTATATCTTTGAAGAAGTGTCCCGGAAAAATTCTTCTGACTTAGCTTTGTGGAATGCCGCTGTACCCGATACGGAGGCGGTTTCCAGGGCCCCCGTCATTGGCTACGAAGATGCGGTAAAAACGGCCAACGATTGGTCAAAGGGGACGCGGATCTTTGACATTAACCCCGAGGCGGAACGGTTTCTCTGCGAATGGGCGATGAAAGAATTCAATACCGATCTGGTTTTTATTAATGAATTTCCCCGCCGTTACCGGCCCTTTTATACCTATCCCTCCGATGCAAACCGAACCATGAGTTTTGACACATTGTTCCGGGGCCTTGAAATAACCACCGGAGGACGGCGCCAGCACCGTTACGAAGCCTTTGTGGAAACCCTTCCACGGTTCGGCCTAAAACTCGAGGATCTACAGAACTATGCCGCACTGCTCCGTTACGGCTGTCCTCCCCACGGCGGCTTCGCCATTGGCTGCGAGCGGCTTACCTCCCGTATTCTGGGAATTGCCAATGTAAAAGAAGCAAGCCTCTTTCCCCGGGACAGAAAACGGGTAACGCCATGATATGGTTTGGGACAGCCGCCGTTTAATTCGTCTTCTCTGGCCCCTGGTGGTGGAGCAACTTCTGGCCGTTACCATGGGGGCGGCAGATACAATCATGGTGGGCTTCGTAGGAGAAGCGGCGGTATCCGGAGTTAACATCATTGACAATATCAACAACCTCTTTATTATTGCTTTTACCGCCCTCTGTACCGGCGGAACCGTGGTGGTAAGCCAGTACATTGGCCGCGGCGATGGAGCAAACGCCCGTTCCGCTTCCCGGCAGCTTTACTATGCGGTGATCATGGCAGCGATCATGGTGATGATCCCTGCCATGATCTGGCGGAAAGAGATCATCCGCATATTGTACGGCGCGGTGGAAAAGGATGTGATGAATGCGGCCTCAATTTACTTTCTTGTTACCGCCGGTTCCTATCCGTTTTTGGGTATTTACAATGCCTGCTCGGCACTGTTCCGTTCTGCGGGAAACAGTAAAATCCCTATGCGAATCGCCTTTATGGTTAACTGCACCAACATCATTGGAAACGGTATCCTGATCTTCGGCTTCCGCCTGGGCTCCACAGGAGCCGCTATCGCTACTCTGACGAGCAGAATCATTGCCGCCTCGGTCCTCACCTTTATGCTGGTTCATAACCGTTCTCCCATAGGGCTTGAAGGTATTCATCGTTTTTCGCTGAACCGTTTCATGACCGCCCGGATCCTCAATGTGGGGGTCCCCAGCGGTCTTGAAAGTTCCATGTTTTATATTGGCCGTCTTCTGACCCAGCGGATCTTTACCAGCTTTGGCACCGCCGCCATGGCAGGAAATGCCATCGCTTCGGTGATTAATTCCTTTTCTTATATGCCCGGCCTTGCTTTTTCCATGGGGATCCTTACCGTGGCGGGTCAATGCCTAGGATCGGGGGATGTCGAGGGAGCCAGGAGAAATACAAGCCTGATAATTAAGATCAGCTGGCTGACTCTTTTTATTTTAAGCGGGTTTATTTTAGTCTTTTTGGACCCCCTGATCGGCATTTTTAATCTTGGTCCAGAGGCCTACGCCATGGCAAAAGCTTTTTTACAGGTTCACTGTATTTCCATGGCCCTAGGCTGGACCTTTAGCTTTGTCCTGCCCAACGCCCTCCGGGCCGCCGGGGATATCCGGTTTGTGGTATTTGTCTCCACGATTACCATGTTTGCTGTAAGGGTAAGCGCCGCTTACTTTATCACCTTTACCCTGGGCACAGGCCCCTTGGGGGTCTGGATTGCCATGGGCCTTGATTTTATTGTCAGAAGCAACTGTTACCTTTGGCGCTGGAAGAGCGGAAAGTGGCGGGACAAAAAAGTTATATAAAAAGTATTACCGCGATTTTCCCACTCCATTCCGCCCGCAGTGTTTAGCGATAACGCAGCGGGAACAAAAGGGGCTTACGGGGCGGCAGATGTTCTGCCCATACAAAACCAGGAGGGGGTTAAGGGGCTTCCAGTACTTTCGGGGCAGGATTTGCCGGAGGATCATCTCCGTTTCTTCCGGGCCCTTGCTGCTTAACCAGCCTGTTCTGTTAGAAATCCGGTGAACATGAACATCCACACAAATTCCGTCCTTGCCATAGGCTTCGATGATCACCAAGTTGGCTGTTTTTCTTCCCACTCCGGGAAAACCCAACAGGGTGTCTAAATCCGCGGGAACTTTTCCCCCGTGGTGTTCCAACAACAGGGTGGCAATCTTTTTTAGGTTTGCCGCTTTGGTCCGGTAGAACCCCGCAGGATAGGCCAGCTTTGCTACGGCTTCTTCTTCTAATGCAAGAAGTTTTTCCGGACCGGGGGCTCTTGCCAAAAGAGACTGGGAACATTTTAGGGTTACTTCGTCCTTGGTGCGGAGACTCAAAATGGTAGAAACCAGCACTGCCCAGGGATCTTTTTTGTACCGTTCGGCCACGGTGGTTACCGATGGATCATCGGCCCCTGTTTTTTGCAGATCCTTCCGCCATTGCTTTAGGGCCGCCACAATGCCGTCCCATTCGGGAGTACTGCCTTTCACTGCATTCTCAAGAGACACACCGCTTCCGCCTCTACCGCAAGCCCTTCGCCAATAGGGCCCAGCCCTTCGCCGGTTTTTGCCTTGACAAACACCGCTTCGGTATCCGCTTCCAGAACGGCGGCCAGGGAAGAACGGATCTTTTCCCGCCAGGGAAGAACCTTCGGCACTTCGCAGATAACACAGCAATCCAAGTTAACCAAACGCCAGCCTGAGGCCCTTACCTTAGCCCAGGATTGCCGGAGGAGTTCCATGGAGTCCGCGTCTTTCCAGACGGGATCGCCGGGGGGAAAAAATTCTCCAATGTCCCCCAGGGCGGCAGCTCCAAGGAGGGCGTCTATCACCGCATGGGCTAGCACATCCCCGTCGGAATGGCCCTCCTCTCCCCTTGGCGAAGGAAGACGGACCCCGGCCAGGAGGAAGGGTCGGCCTTCTACAAGGCGGTGAAGATCACGGCCCAGGCCTATCCGCATCATCGCTTTCGCTTTTAACCAGCATTTCCAGATCTTCGGGGAAGGTAATTTTTTTGTTCAACGGAGAACCTGGAACCACAAAAACATCTCCCACAAATTCACCCCAGACTTCGGCATCGTCGGTATAAACCCGGCCTGCCTTTTCCTTTTCAGCGGCCTTTTCGTGGGCCCGCAGAATTCCGGAAAAGGCAAAACCTTGCGGTGTCTGGGCGTTTCCCACCTGGACCCGGCGGAGGTGGCGTTTTACAAAGCCGTCTTCATCTATTTCTTTTGGTGTGTCCGTCAACGGCAGGAGGGGTATGGCCGCCTCGTGCTTTAGCATGGCGTCGATAACCCGATCGATTAGGACAGGCTCCACCCATGGCCGGGCACCGTCGTGGATCAGTACATAGCGATGGTGAGTGTTTTCCAGCAGGGAAAGGGCATGGTGGACGGAACTGCGCCGGGTGGGCCCTCCGGAAACAAAAAGAAAGCGGGGCCTGGCCCGGTGGCGCAAGAGCCGGGCGGGCAGGCTGTCCCGGGCGGCAATTTCCCCCAGGTTTGAATCCCGAGGTACCGTGATCACCACCGTATCGATTCGGGAGCAGGCCGCAAAAGCCAGGGCAGTTTTGCCCAGCACCGTCAGGGGTTTCCCCTCCATATCGGTTTTGTCCCCCACAAGGCGGTATTCTTTTTTTACGCCGATACGGCTGGAAGAACCGGCGGCGGTAATAATGGCAGCTATGGAAGGATTCATAAAAGGGTTATTCAGCTTCCAGGCGGTTGAAGATCATCGTTTCTACTTCGTCCCGGGATTTTTTAAGGGAATAAGCAACTTCGTCTTCCAGTAGTTTTAGGGCCGAATCGTAGAGTTTGCGCTCCAGAATGGGCAATTCTTTGACCTTGCTCCGGTGGTAAAGAGAGCGTACAATGGAGGCAATGTCAGAAACGCTGCCTTTCTTTAAGAGGTCCAGATTCATTTGATACCGGAGTTTCCAGTCCGAAGGAATCGGTTCGTAATCCTCGCTAATCAGTTCCAGGGCCCGTAGGGCTTCGTCTTTGGGAACTATTGGTCGTATGCCCAACTCCTCCGCCTTATCTACGGGAACCATAATTGTCATATCCGATACTTCCAGGTAAATACGGTAATAGGGAATTTTTTCGCTCTTAAAGACCTTTTTTTCCAGGGCCTTAATAACGCCCACCCCCTGGCTGGGGTACACCACTTTCTGATCAACCTGGAAACCCTTTGCACCTCTGCTCATTACTCATAAAGTATACAAAAAAACGACAATTTAATAAAGGGGGCACGTTGCCTCATGAAAAATGTTACCGAAAACAAGTCATGCCTCAAATCGTTTCTCCCAGCAATCCGTATGTGTGGACCGTGGTTCGTATCTGTCAAATTAACCGCATCTAGACAGCCATTGTAACATTAAGGAAATAAATACAATGGAGGAAAGGGTGAACAAGAACGTCTTGAGCATATCAAAAATTGGAAAAAGGGGACCCTGTCGCAGACGGCATACGCCAAATCGGCGGGGATAATACCGACAATGTTTTATATCTGGACAAAGGAAAAGAAGGAAAAGGGATTTGTAGAAATCCCTTTAAAAAGCATTACAGAACACAAGAACGAGATAACCATTGAAAAGAAAGGGGTCCATGTCCGGGTCCCCTTGTCGGCAAACATAGAAGAACTGCAGAA
>WRIV01000008.1 GCA_009782555.1 Treponema sp.
AGGTGCCGGCATAGGGGTAAAAGCGTTACCTCCGGTACTGGAAGCAATGACCGATAACCCATTAAGAACAAAGACTATTACCTTGTCATGTGGGAAGTTGACCACCGGCGTATCAATAAAACCATGGACAGGGATATTTATGCTCCGCAACTAAAAAAGTCCTGAAACATATTTTCAGGCTGCTTTCAGGATACAAACCCCCTGGACGATAAAAAATCCTGATGCTCAATCTTCAAATAAAGAAGTTATTCTAAAAAATGAATGTTATATATTTGATTTTGCACCAGACAGGGCTTTACGGCAAATAGCCGATTATGCCTGCCAATTAAACATTGAAGAACAGAATCCCGAAAAGAAAGTCGGTGAATTTATAAAATTCCTTCCCATTCTTTCTTATGACGGATTCTCAATGAAGCAGATGGATGCCGCCGCCATACTCGAAATGGCAATGACCGGAACCGCCGCAACCCTTCTTGCCAAAAAATGGGAAAGCGCGCTGCTGGTTAATGTTGACAATGATACGCTTGCCCGCCTCATGGCAAATGAAAAAGCCATGCAAGCCCTCATGTCAATTGAAGGATTTAGAAATTTAAATCAGGACATTGAAACCATCATCAACAAATCAGGTCTGGTAAAAAAGGCGAAACAGGAAGCCAATGAGAAAGAATTTTCAGCTAAAGACAAAAAAGAGCTGACCGATGCCGAAAAAGAGTACAAAAGCAAACAGAAGGAAATTCAGGAGAAACTCATTAAATTCGCCACCAGAATACCAGTTTTTATGTACCTCACTGATTTCCGGGAAATGACATTGACTGATGTTATCACTAAACTTGAACCTCAATTATTCAAAAAGGTAACCGGACTCAGCGTGAAGGATTTTGATCTTTTAGTCAGCCTCGGCCTATTCAACTCGGCCCACATGAACGGGGCTGTATACAACTTCAAACGATACGAAGACGCAAGCCTTGTTTACACAGGCATTAACAAGCACGAAGGAGAAAAAATCGGCGGCTGGGATACCGTGTTGCATAAGGAAGAATATAAAAAAATATTTGAAAACAAGACGGTTTAAATACTGATATTCATTATAGCAAGCCTTTTTGTTTTAGGTTTAGTAAAAAATGCGCCGGGGGTTCCCACGCACGGCTGCCGTAGCCTCCGGCTTGAATCCATGCCGAAGGAATGGATCGATCCGTCACATATCGGTACACATAGTTGTCCCGCTGCAGGCATTGTTCCAGGCTCAGTTTAAGCAGGCTGCTGGAAGGAAGCTCATCGTGTTCGTAGGTGTCGGCGCCGTCTACCACCAGTACCAGATCTGGTTTTTGCCCGGCTGGAAAAATGGCTGCGCTGAACCGCTCCAGTTCCTTGATGCCTGCCTCAAGCCGGGGAATGTACGCTGTTTCTTCGCCCTGTCCGATCTCAATGTCTATGTCGGAACATACAAGTGGCGCCCGGCCTTCTTTGGCGGCGGTTAAACTTTCCGAATCAAGAGGCCAGCCCCTGGCCATGTGCATCGACAAAGTAAGAATACAAGGTTTTCCATTGCTGGCCTGTGTTTCTAAAGATGATTTTTTTGCAGATGCTTTTGGCAGTTTCTGCAGATTACCGCGCTCACGGGCAAAATGGATGAGTTCAGCAGTACCATCCCCTTTATGGGCATCAATGTCGATAATCCAGATGAGGGGCAGAGCCGATTCTGAAAGTATTTTTGCTATGGCAATAACGGAATCGTTTATCAGGCAAAAACCGGAACCAGAGTCGTAACGGGCATGATGCATACCGCCGCCCATAAAAAAGCAGAACCCCGGATCCGCTGCCAGGGCAAGACGGCAGGCCAGGTAGGTTCCGCCCGCCTGGGCCAGAATCGTGCGGAATAAATCATTTAGAGGTTTTTTTGCCTGTTGTGGTTCATAGCGGTTGGGGTTGCCCTGAGCGTCTATTAATTCGAAGGCGGTAAGCAGTGCCGGCTCAAGTCCTTTTTTTTGTTTATTGTACAATGAATCCACAAATTGCTTGTTGTGAACCCGTTCCAAATCTTCTTTAGTTATTACCTCCCAGGAAGCGATCATTTTTTGATCCGGGCTTCTGGTTCCCAGAAATGCAAGGGCCCCGGCAATATTAAGAACCGGACCGGGATAGGGCATGGGTTCTCCCTTAGCTCCGGAATGGTAACTTTTGATCATGAATTCCAGAATTTGCCTTCCTCTGTCAGGGGCAATAGGCAGCATGATACCGTAATCATGGAAATTCATGTTTAAAGCAGGATCGTAGAGAATCAACAAAACCTCCGCTATATCAATAGTATACAAATTTTCACCGGTAGAATAAACTCTTTTTGTGATATGGCATTGTTTATTTTGATGGGGCCAAAGCATTCCGGCAAAACCAGTGTTGGCCGGGAACTGGCCAGGCGGATTTCGGTTTCTTTTTTTGACCTGGACCAGTGTATGGAAGATCGAACCGGCAAAGGCATCAGAGAACTGTACTACGCCGGGCCGGATATTTTCCGCCGGGAAGAAACTACGGCATTGACAGCAGTACTGCAAAATGGTTTTTGTCTGCCAGGGGGGCAGGGATATGAGCCAGGAACTGTGCTTGCTTTGGGCGGCGGCATTATTGATAATCCCGAAGCCATGACTGTCTTGCAAAAAGAAATGGGAGAATCCAAAGGACATAGTACCTTTTACTTGGAGATCTCAGCCAAAACTGCCTGGCAGCGCATAGAAAGCCAGGGGGAACTTCCTCTATTCCTTAAGGCAGAAACACCGGAAGCAGCTAAAGAAAAACACCGGCTGCTCCACGAAAGGCGGGCCAGGGATTATAAAAAAATGGCAGCACACAGTATTTTTGCGGAAGGTAAAACTATCGCTGAAGTGGCAGACGAGTTGGCAGCCCTGTTGATGAAAAAACCGTGAAACCGATTGCAGAAATAACCAGCGCCGAAGCCGCCGGTATCCGCTATGTTCTGATGGATATTGACGATACCCTTACCACCGCCGGAAAACTTTCTGCCGCGGCCTACGCCGCCCTGTGGCGGCTTCACGAAACGGGATTGAAGCTGATCCCCGTTACAGGCCGATCCGCTGGCTGGTGCGATTTGATCGCCCGGGAATGGCCGGTGGATGGTGTTGTCGGCGAAAACGGCGCTTTGGTGTTTTGGGAAACGCCGGGCGATACGAAGGCTGGTGAAAAACCCAGGACAGGATTTTTGAATCAGGAATTCCATCCCGGCGCTGTGCAAAACAATCATCCTGCACTGCAACGGATCAAGGAACGGGCCCTGGCGGAAGTGCCGGGACTCCGCACGGCAAAAGATCAACCTTTCCGGCTCTTTGATATTGCCCTGGACTTTGCAGAAGAAGCGCCGGTTTTGGGCCTGGAAGCGGCGGAACGGGTTAAGGCCATTGCCTTGGAAGAAGGGGCCCAGGCAAAAATCTCATCAATTCACGTTAATGTCTGGATGGGGAAGTACGATAAGCTGTCCATGGCGGAACGGTTTTTACAAAAAAATTTCAGCTGGTCTGGAAATGATGATCGATCCGTTTTTTTTACAGGTGATTCCCCCAATGACGAACCGATGTTTGCCCGCTTTCCTTTGACCTGCGGCGTGGCGAATATCACTCACTGCAAAGAACTGATACAGCATTTGCCCGCCTTTGTTTCACAAAAGGAAAACGGGGAAGGTTTTACAGAAATAGCTGAGGTGCTGCTGAAACGTATCAATTACTTTTGTAATTATTCGCATAAGTAATCGTGCATATTGTTTTATATTGTGGGTGGATCCCATATGCAACACCGGTTTGTGAATAAGTCCTATTCATTATATTTGCCCTATGGCCTCTATCCGGAGTACCATCATCAATAAGCAAACTGCAAACTATTTCCCTGGCGGCTATATTTCCATAGGCAATATTTTCCCCCAAGATCCATGAACCGCGAAAGGTACCATATCTCCTCATGCGAGCTTCAGGATTACTCTTGTCACTGCCGTTGTGTCCAACTTGTCCAGTTCCGCCCTGATCCGCCACATGATCTTTTGCTGCAAGGGACAGTCCCTTTTCAGGCCTCAAAACGCCGGCATTGCTTGCCCTGCTCAATGCGGCAATGCAATCATTAACAGCTGCCGATCCTTCCTGAGTAACTATGGTAATTCGTCCTGGGACAGAATAATTTTTGCCGCTGAAATATTTCAAAAGCGGCTGTACATACAATTCCGCATATTTTTTTGGATTTGTTCTGGCTTTATTCATTTCCAGAATAATATCTTTTTCAAGATCTGTTAAATAATTTGCATTTGCCGCCGTATCAAGAGCTGCAATATCCCAGTTTTCGGCATCGCTGCCGATCCCTCTGTTTGAATTATTTTGTGTTTGCTGACTGGAACTATTTGGCGGTTCGTTTTGGGAACTGCCGGAAGTTTTTGATTTTGAAGGGGAAAATATAACCCCCAGATTGATCCCCAGAGATACACATGATACAAGAACCAAACAAATAATGATCGTTAACCAAATTACATTTGGTTTCATATATTTTCCTCCAAAATGAAAGCCGTTGTATGAATTGATTAAAAATATTACATTTTGGATATTTCCCCAACTCCATTGGTAGTTTTCTAATCATCTAAATGCGCCAGAGCGTTGGATATGTGATAACAGTAATCGCCAAGATTTTCCAGGCGTCGGATAAAATCAATAAAAAGCAGCTCAGTTTTAACATTTTCTCCCGCTTCAATCCGTTTCTGTCCGTATTTGCGTAGTTTATTCCGGACCTTGTTGATTCGGTCTTCGATTAGTTTGGCCTGTTCTGTTTCTTCCGGTGTTAATGCCCTGCCCAGGCGGGTTTGTACAAAGTCCAGGAATTCCCCGACTAAACGTGCATAGGGAGCCAGGGTCTTCATCGATGCGCCGGTAAAAAGGCGGTCTTTTAGCACGCTCCGTTCCAGTACAAGACCTACGGTTAAACAGTCGTCGGTCATATTTTCCAGATCCGCAATTATCCTGAGGAGCCGGGATATGCGGCGTTTTGATTTTTCGTTTAACTGCTGCCGGGTACATTCCATCAGGAAGTGTGTCAGTTCTTCCCTCATCTCGTCAGCGTATTGTTCCTTATTCTGCAGTTCCTCAGTTAATTTTGTTACCGCATTGTGTTTTTCCGGGTTATCTTTGAGTGTGGACAATACTTCGCTGATCCTGTCGTACATATCAGAAACGATGCCGGCCATGTCCCGGATTTCTTTTTCGGCCCGGAGTATGTTCATTTCCGGTGCATTTTGGAAAGTGCCCGACGAATAAACGAGCGTATAATGATTTAGTTCTTTCACAGAACCGGAGTCTTTGATTATTTTTCCCAGCAGGAAAGCATATTGATTTACGAAGGGAAAGAATAAAATTGTATTAAATGTGTTGAATATCGTGTGAAACATTGCCAGACGGTTGGTAATATCTGTTCCTGGGGTAATAAAATTTACCAGTGATAGTAAAGGGTAGAATAAGATTAGGGCCCACGTTGTTCCAATCATTTTAAAAAGTACAAAAGCTAACGCTGTCTGTTTGGCTGTAGGCTTTCCCCTAATGGAAGCCAGGACCGCATCAATTGTGGTGCCGATATTGGCTCCCAGAATCATCGCTGCCGCCATTTCATAGTTGATCATATTTCCATGTGCCAGGGTCAAAACTATCGCAGCTGAAGCAGAAGATGAATGTATGATCATGGTGATCGCAGTTCCTACGCCTGCTCCAACAAATATCGATACATAGCCTTTGCCGGAAAAAGAACCAATAAAGGCCAGGGTTTCCGCCGAAAGATTAGGCATGGATTTGGTAAGGAAATCCAATCCCAAAAAAAGCAGGCCAAATCCCAGAACCGCAGTGCCCCAGTGTTTAAGTTTTTCCCATTTCAGCAGCGAGAAAAGAAAACCTATGCCTATTGCGGGTATAGCCATGGCGCTTATTTTAAGTGAAAACCCAATGATGGACACAATCCAGGCGGTAACGGTGGTGCCGATGGCAGCGCCCATGCTTACCCCAATTGCCTGTTTAAGAGTAAGGAGGCCGGCATTTACAAAGGACACTACCATGACGGTGGTGGCCGAAGAAGACTGGATTATCGCAGTTATGCCAAACCCGGTAAGGATAGCACTTAATCTGCGGCCGGTCATAAAGGCAAGTACCTTTTGCATTCGCTGGCCTGCGGCCTGCTGGAGGCCGTCGCTCAATACTTTCATCCCATAGAGAAAGAGGCCCAGGCTTCCGGCTAATGCAAAAGTGGTACCAAGGTATGACATAAATATGCTGTCCTCCCGGCGGTTTCTTCCATATTAAACTATTTTTCTTTTTTTATTAAGATGGAAGGGTGGCATCCGGCAATTCTTTACTTTTGGTCATTTCCGATTCCCATGGTAATATGGCGGCATTAACGGCGGCCCTTGTCTGGGCCCGGGACCTTACCCTTACCGCCGCAGTTTTTTTGGGAGACGGTGCAGATGACCTGGCCGCCGCTTCCGCTCAGGCGGGCTTTGCGATCCCCTGGTACAAAGTCAGAGGCAATGGGGACTTTAATTTTTCCATCTCCGATTCTCTGGTACTGGAAATTTCCGGCCCGGGAGAAGTTGTCTGCGGGCCCGGCAATAGGCTGACTACGGCGGTTGTGAATCCTTCTTCGCGTAAAATATTTCTGGCCCACGGCAATCGTTTTGGAGTGGGAGCGAGAGGGGGAAACATCGCCGCCGCTGCCGGAGCTGTCGGAGCGGAAGCGGCCTTTTTCGGCCACACCCATATTCCTTTCCAGTCCATGGAGAATGGGATATTCCTCCTTAATCCCGGAAGCATAGGCCGGTCCCGCAGCGATGCGGGCCCTACCTTCGCCGTTCTGGAATGCCCCAAAAAGGGTCCTCTTTCCGCCCGCTTTTTCTGTCTGAAACACAAGGGCAGAAAAATTGAAGTGCAAGAATTGCATACTGCATAAAATCATGAAGGCCCCCCGGAGACTTTCCGCCAGAGATTATCAGAAAGATGCCGTTACCCTGGCCCCCTGGCTGCTGGGAAAACTGCTTTGTAGAAAAGTTGGAAAACAAATCATAAAACTGCGAATTACCGAGACGGAAGCCTATTACGGCGAAGAAGATACCGCCTGCCATGCTCACAGGGGAAAAACAGAGCGCACCGCCATCATGTACGAAAATGGCGGTCATGCCTATGTCTACCTTTGTTACGGCGTACATTGGCTCTTAAATGTGGTCAGCGGCAAGGCGGGGTTTCCCGAAGCGGTATTGATCCGGGGTGCCGAAGAATTCAGCGGCCCCGGAAAACTTACCAAGCAATTACAAATAGATAAATCTCTTAACAAGGAAAACCTGGTAGAATCAAAGCGGTTGTGGATCGAAGACGACAGAAAGCGGCCTGATATTTTGGCGGCAAAACGAATCGGGATTGACTATGCCTCGGAACAGGACAAAAACAAGCTCTGGCGGTTTAAGGTAGAAAAAAACTAATTCGTTGATCCTTTCATAAAAAGCCGTTAGGGTATGATTATGCCGAAATATATACTTTCTTTGGATCAGGGAACCACAAGTTCCCGGGCCATTTTGTTCGACAAGGAACAGAATATAATAGCAGTGGAGCAAAAAGAGTTTACTCAGCTTTATCCAAAAGAAGGCTGGGTTGAACATGACCCCATGGAAATCTACTCCTCTCAGTATACCGTGATGATGCAATTAATGGTCCGCAATAATATCCGCCCGGGTGATATCGCCGCCATCGGCGTAACCAACCAGCGGGAAACTACGATCCTCTGGGATAAAAAAACAGGACAGCCCATTTACAACGCTATCGTATGGCAATGCCGGCGCAGTTCTTCCATTGTTGATTCCCTAAAAAATCAGGGCCTGGAAGAGTACATAAAAAAAACTACGGGCCTGGTACCGGACGCGTATTTTTCCGGGACCAAGATTAAGTGGATACTGGACCAGGTGGAAGGAGCAAGAGAACGGGCAAAAAAAGGGGAAATTCTTTTCGGTACCGTGGACACTTGGCTTATCTGGAAACTTTCGGACGGCGCTGCCCATGTTACCGATTACACCAACGCTAGCCGCACCATGATCTTCGACATTCATAAACTTGATTGGGATGACCGGCTCCTGGAAGCGCTGGACATTCCCCGTTCGATGCTGCCGGAAGTAATGCCTTCCAGCGCTGTATATGCCGCTGCCGCCATCCAGGGTGAAAAAATTCCCGTTGCGGCCAGCGCCGGAGATCAGCAGGCTGCTCTTTTTGGCCAATGCTGTTTTGAAAAAGGCCAGGCCAAGTGTACCTACGGTACAGGGTGTTTTTTACTGATGAATTCAGGGAACAAGGCTCCGGAAAGCAAAAACGGCCTCCTAACCACTATCGCAGCGGGGCCTTCGAATAACATACAGTACGCCCTGGAAGGATCAGTCTTTACCGGCGGATCGGTGATCCAGTGGCTGCGGGACGAGATGCGGTTTATCACCGAAAGTGCAGATTCGGAATATTATGCCGGAAAAGCTGCCGATACCGGCGGAGTCTACCTGGTCCCGGCATTTACCGGCTTGGGCGCTCCCTACTGGGATATGCACGCCCGGGGCTGCATTGTGGGTATCACCAGGGGCACCAAACGATATCACATAATCAGGGCCGCTCAGGAATCAATAGCGTATCAAGTGACGGATCTTCTGCGGGCCATGGAAAAAGACTCATGTCTTAGCATGGCCGAACTGCGGGCTGACGGCGGTGCCAGCAGGGACAAATTTCTTATGCAGTTTCAGGCTGATATGTGCGGCGTCAACATTGTCCGGCCCGTGGTGCGGGAAACCACTGCCCTGGGCGCAGCCTGTCTTGCGGGGCTTGCCGTTGGTTTTTGGAAGGATTTGGGGGAAATAAAAAAAAGCTGGAAACAGGATGTGCTGTTCAAACCCGGGATGGATCCTTCCCGGCGGGAGAAGCTTATCTCGGGCTGGCACAGGGCTGTAGAAAGAAGCCGTTATTGGACTCTGGATGAATAATTCTCCCCGTTTAACTTTAGTTTTAATAATCCTATGCCGGTGCATACTCAAGGGTCCGCAAAAAATTGGAGGCCACCGTGGCGGCAATGTGAAAGTCCGGCTCATCATCGTTAAAGGAAGCCCTGACATTTTCGTACCAGTTGACCAGTTTATCCAGTTCTTCGATGGTAAAGGCATTGATATTCAGGTTGGTGTTGTAGAGCTTTTCCGGGACTTTTTGCCGTATTTCATACAGGATATGCTGAATCAGCCCCTTATTGTAACCCGAACTGTGGGGATAGCAAAAATAATCGCAGATATAGTGGGTTAAAACGCCCAGGTGAAAAGAGAAAAACAGAGGCTTTTTTTCCAACGAAATCAGTTTTTTCCGGACATACTCGCGGGAATGCGGGTACTCATGACGGCGCCAGATATATGATTGGATCAAGTCAGGAAAGAGGTTTCCCAGCAAAAATAATTTTTCGTGGATATGGCAGCCCAGTTCCTTTAATTCGGCCCAGACTTTTTTGCCAATTCTGTGATGAATCGCCATTCTCATTCTGTCCTCCTCACTAGTATTTACGGTATCTTGTAAACGGTTTGTGTCAGGGGAACATGAAATCTCCGTTAAAAATACGTTAAAAAAGGCCGATATAATGGGTATGAAAAGGATAATATTTGTCATTGTTAGCGGCTTTGTTCTGAGCAGCTTGTGTTTTACTCAAGTCCGGACCGGAGAAATCGAACGGGGGATTTTTCTCCAGGAGGGAATAGCTTCCTGGTACGGCGCGGATTTTAACGGCAAGCCCACCGCGTCGGGAGAAATATTCAACGATTCCCTGTTTACTGCGGCTCATCCCATACTCCCCTTCGGAACCATGCTGAAGGTGACCAGCCGGCATAATAACAAAACCGTGACAGTGCGGGTTAATGACCGGGGGCCCTTTGTGGCGGCCCGGATCATCGATCTGTCCCGGGCGGCAGCTCAGCAGTTGGACATGATCAGTACCGGTACCGCTCCGGTGATCGTAGAAAGCCTGCACGAGGTAAGTCTTCCAGCACGGCCTTTCCAAAATACCCCGGTTGCTGCGGCCTCTCCAGTGGCAGCCTATCCTGCTCCAGTCCAGGCAGCGGCCCCGGTGCAGCCAATTTCTGCGCCGGAAACCTATTCCTACACTGGCGTACCGGGCGATGCGGTCCAAGTAAAACCCGCATCGGTGGAACCATCCCCCAGTGGAGGCATTTCCGGTCAAGCCCAAAATTGGAATCAGGGACAGCCGCAGGTTGTACAGCCCTGGGAACAGACCCTAGGGGTCCGGTTTCAGCCTTCGATACCTCTACTCCCCACGGGAAAACAATACCGGGTTCAGGTAGGAGCCTATAGGGAGCCCCAGTATGCGATCGAAACCTTTGAAAAACTAAAAAATGCGGGGCTGAATCCTGCCTATGAAAGATATGGCGAGTACTACCGGGTGGTTCTGGGAGGCCTAAAGCAGGAAGAGCTTAAATCGGTGTCGGATCGGCTTGGCCTTGCAGGTTTTAAGGAAGTCCTGCTCAGGGAAGAAAAGTAAATTCCGGTGTCAGTTAAATAACTGACACCTTTTTTATCATCCAGGTCTTTTCCGGAAATTCAGTTTTTGGAAAAGACTTATCCTTAATATATGCATTATATATTCATTTTCAGCGATTCAAGAAAAATCCCTGCGATTTGTGAAGCAATACAGCCTTCCATAGAGTTGAAATAATTGGATTTTGACGTTATTCTGCATATAGTATGAACAACCAAAAAATATTTACCGTTCTGGATTTAATCGACATTGACCTAAAGGAACACAATTCCCTGAATCTCCGCTGTATCGGCGGCAGGAAGGGACTGGGCAGGGTTATCACCGTACCTAATCTGAACCGGCCCGGACTGGCGATAATGGGTTTTTATGATTCTTTTGCCTATGAAAGGATCCAGATCTTTGGCCGCGGGGAAGCTGCGGCTGTTAAAAAACTTGCCGGCGAAAAACAATTTGATTCTATAGTGCAGCTTTTTTCTTATGAGATTCCCTGTTGTATTTTTACCCACAATCTTAGCCCGGAACGGGATTTTTTTGACGAAGCGGAAAAAGCCGAATGTCCCCTGCTCCAGACCGATCTGGAAACATCAGAATTTGTCGTCCGCCTTACCCGGATCATGGCAAACATCTTTGCGCCCAAGAAAAGCATTCACGGGGTATTGGTGGAAGTGTATGGTTTAGGTATTCTTATTTTGGGCAGCTCAGGGGTAGGAAAGAGCGAAACCGCCATGGAATTAATCGAACGGGGCCACCGGCTGGTAGCGGACGATGTGGTAGAAATTCATTGTGTAAATGGTAATGTTTTAATGGGGGAGGGGGCCAATAAAATAATCGGCCACCACATGGAAATCCGGGGTCTGGGGATCATCAACATTACCCATCTTTTTGGGGTAAGGGCAATCCGGGATCGTAAGGCAATACAGCTGGTGGTGATGCTGGAAGAATGGGATGCCGCAAAAAATTACGACCGGCTGGGCAGCGAAGAAAAGTACATGGAATTCTTGGGTGTTAGTATCCCCAAACTGGAAGTCCCGGTAAAGCCCGGACGGAACATCCCCAGCATTATTGAAGTTGCGGCAATGAATGAGAGGCTAAAAAAGATGGGGTATAACTCATCTCAGGAATTTAATCAAAATATTTTAAAATGGATCGAAAGCAATCAGGCCCGGTCGGTCTATTACGGATCGGAGGATGTGATCTAGGAATGTACGAAAAAACGGTAATGGTGATAAACAGGGCGGGAATCCATGCCCGGCCTGCCGCCCTGCTGGTTCAGACCGCCAAGGATTTTCCCTGCGAAATTTTATTAGAACGGGGCGACGACCGGATTAATGGAAAATCGATTATGGGTATCATCACCCTGGGGGCGGCCTATGGTTCGGAGATCAACATCATCGCCAATGGCAGGGATGAAGAAAAGGCCGTAGAAGCCCTGGTCCGGCTTTTTGAAACCAAATTTGAAGAAGAGTAGAGACTCCAGAATGGGGCTTGCACAAACGGCAACTCCATTATATACTGTACGAAATACCGGAATCTGGCAAGGAAAGGACATACCGATGAAAGAGCCCACCAAGCGTCAAAGGGAAGTGCTGACTTTTATCATCGACTTTATACATTCCCACGCATATCCTCCTTCAGTACGGGAAGTGGCGGATTATTTTTCCATTTCGGTCAAGGGTGCTTTCGACCATCTAACGGCCCTTAAACGAAAAGGCAAGATTAACTATAAGGACAGGCAGTCCAGAACCATAGAAGTGATCGGGATCAGTAATGAAAGGAGATACAGCAATTTGGAAAATGTCCCCATCCTGGGAGTGGTGGCAGCGGGCCGCCCCATTCTGGCAGAAGAAAATTGGGACGGTGTCTTACCGATTCATACTTCGTTCCTTAAGAAGAACCGCCAGTACTTTGCCCTGTCAGTTCGGGGCGACTCCATGAAGGATGCCGGGATCTTAGAGAAGGATATGGCGGTGATTCAAAAACAGAATACCGCAAAAAATGGTGATATTGTGGTGGCCGTGGTGGACGACAAAGTAACCATTAAGCGCTTCTTTAAAGAAACCAACCGCGTCCGGCTTCAGCCGGAAAATCCCAGCCATCATCCCATCTACAGCCAGGATGTGCGGGTACTGGGAAAACTGGCCTACATTATCCGCACCTGTTAGATGAGCGGAAACAGCTTTCTTTTTCTGGGCCCCGAAGTGGGAGAAAAACTCGACTCCCTAAATGCCCTTCGGGCAAAGATTTGCAGAGAAGCGGGACTTCAGGCAGAAGCCGGCATAGAAGAAACCAGTTTTTACGCTGGAGAAACTCCATTACAGGATATTGTTTCGTTCCTTAAAAACGGCAGCCTTTTTGCCGAAGCGCGGCTTATCATTATTAAAAACGCCAATCTCATTAAAAAAAAAGATGAAGTAGCACTTCTTGTCTCTTGCATAAAAAAACTTGAGGGCAACACGACCTTGGTTTTTATTTCCGAAGAAACCCGGCTGGATAAACAGATTGAAGAAGCAGTTCCACGGGCAAACAAAACCGTTTTTTGGGAATTATTTGAAAACAAAAAAAGTGAATGGCTGACGGCTTTTTTCCGGCGCAGCGAGTGCCGTATCGACGAAAGCGGAATCAGGACGATCCTGGAAATGGTGGAAAACAACACCGATGCGCTAAGCAGGGAATGTTCCCGGCTTATCCTTTTTTGGGGGAAAGGCAAAACCATTACCGGAGCGGATGTGGATCACTGTCTTTCCCATACCCGGGAAGAATCGGCCTTTACCTTATTTGCCGCCATTGCCCGGGGGAATCTTCTTTTAAGCCTGGAGATTCTCCGTTCCCTGACTGCTTCCAAACAAAGTTTCCAGGCCATCACCGCAAGTCTTGTTTGGTGTTTCCGCAAGCTCAGGAATTATCTTGCCCTGGACACTGAAAACGACCTGGAACTAAAAAAAATCGGCATATCAACATCCAGATCTCGTTCCGACTATGCCGAAGCGGCCCGGCGCTGGCCAAGGTCCGATGGTGCCCTGGCCCTGTTGGGCGAATACGAATATCTTCTCCGTTCTTCCGGCGCCGCCTGGGAAGAGATACTCCTGGACCGGCTGATTTTCCATCTTGCGCGGGGTATGGTTTCGAACTAAAATATGCATATGCGGCCAATAAAACATTACTCATTTTTGTTATTTGTATTTCTTGTTCTCTTTGCCTCCTGCCAGAAAAAGGTCATTGGCTGGGGAGTCCTGTTGTGGGCTATTGGCGATCCGGCAATTCCATCGGGGACCGTACTTCCCGTTCAGGTCCGTTCCAATATTGAGCAGGCATGGATTACGGGTATACCGGATGCTTACAAAACCGGAGATCGGGACCTTGTCATGGTTCCCCTGCCTCATTTGGAATTTTTCAGTTCCAAGGGAGGGGCGGAAAGGTTTGCATCCGCCTTTGCCGAATATGCCGTCTCCTATGCGGAAACCATACAGGACGGGCTTCCCATCCGGGACAAGCCGGAAAACAGTGCAAAACGCACCTACCGTCTTAAAGAAGGGGAGATCATTAAAATCCTCGCCAAGACAGAAGGAGTGGCGGCGGTCAGCACCACAGGAGTTCCCCTGGAAGGAAACTGGTTCAAGGTGCTGACCCATGGCGGCAGTACGGGCTATTGTTTTTCCTACCGCCTGCGAATCTTTGAACACACCACAGGGCCTCTGGGGGATGCGCCGGTTCAGGCAGATACAAGCGATGACCGGGAACTGGAGCTGGTCTTGAGCCGCACATGGTATCCAGAATCCTATGGGAAGATGATCAGTTCAGGCCGGTTGGATTTGGATGCCCTGTCCAGGAACCACTACTTTACCGCGGGAATTGCCACCGGCAGGGCAATAATTCATCTGGAAAAAGATGCGGTATTTCTTTACCGGAAGATAAATAAAACCGGGAACCGTTCCTGGAACTTCGATGGTACAACGCTGAATGTAAGGCTCCAGTCAGAATCGGCGCTGGAAATTGAATGGGAAAATGATAACAAAGCCAAACAGACAGCGGTTTTTGTTACCTTGCCGGCATCGGTAGAAAATATCGTAAGCCAGGAAAAAGAACGGCGGCAAAATAAAATACAGGCCCTCTACAACCAAGGACCGCGGTATGTCAGCGCCAACTACGGAACATTTTCCGTCACCGCCGCTGGTAATTTTAACTGGGACGAGATCAATTCCCTTCCCGAAGAAATCCTTTCTGATACTGTACTGGGGAACGGAAGCATCGACATGGATTATGGCCTTTCCGGCGAAATGGCGGAGCGGTACACAGGAGCCTTGGCCCTGAGGCCCAACACGGTAAGCGGAAGCCGTACCGCCCTGGTCTTTGCCTATACGCTGGACAATCAGGGGCTGAGGATGGAATATATACCTTCAATTTATGCACCGGATCGTTCCATAAACCGCCGTTCATCTTCGCCCTTTGTGATCTATTTCAGCCCGGCAAATTAACCGGTTAAAGGCCGGATATGCGGGTACAGTGCAGCAAAATCTCCGCCGCCTTTGGAGACAGGGACGTTCTTGACAAGGTAAACATACTCCTTAGCTCCGGCGGGAATTCCGCTTCGGGGATAAAGGTTCCCCCTTCCCGGGCGGCCCTGACGGGGATTAATGGTTCGGGTAAATCCACCCTGATGCAGATCATCGCCGGCCTTAAACGGCCCGACTCGGGGGAGGTATCCGCCGATCCAGACTGCAGGGTTTCCTATCTTCCCCAGTCGGGTTTGGTCTTTGCGGGGCGTACCCTGCGGCAGGAGGCGGAAACTGCCTGGCAGAACATAGCCGCCCTGCTTGCCTCCATGGAAGAACTAGGGAGGCGGCTGGAGCAAAAATCAAAGGATGATAAAACCACCAGAGCTCTGGTAGAAGAACACCACCGCCTTGCCCAGTTAGTGGAAGATTCGGGCTTCTACCGGAGGGAAGAAACGGCGGAACAGGTTCTTTCCGGTCTGGGTTTTTCCCGTTCCGATCTGGACAGGGAATGCAGTGAATTTTCCGGCGGCTGGCAGATGCGGATCGCTCTGGCAAAAGTGCTGCTAGAAAATCCTGATATCATGCTGCTCGACGAGCCCACCAACTACCTGGACATCGAAGCCAGGACCTGGCTCTTGGCTTACCTTAAACGTTTTTCCGGCGGTTATCTTTTGGTGTCCCACGACCGGTATTTTCTGGATACTACTGTCAGCGAGGTATACGAAATTTTTCAGGGCCGCCTGAAACGGTATGCGGGAAATTACAGCACCTGCGAAAAAATCCGGGAAGCGGAGCTGGAAAACCTTATAAAACGCTATGCGGAACAGCAGGAAGAAATAGCCAAATCCGAGGCGCTGATTCATCGCTTCCGTTATAAGGCAAGCAAGGCCGCCATGGTTCAGGATCGGATCAAAAAACTGGAAAAGATGGATCGTATAGTTGTTCCCGAATCGCTTAAAAAAATCCGCATCACCTTTCCGCCGCCGCCCCGTTCGGGCCGCATCGCCCTTAACCTGAAACAAATCGGAAAGCACTATGGAGACAGAACGATTCTTTCCGGTCTGGACCTAACCATCGAATCGGGGGAGCGGCTCATCGTGGCGGGAAAAAACGGATCGGGCAAAACTACCCTTTTGCGGATCATTGCCGGAGCGGATCACAGCTACCAGGGATTGGTCAGTTATGGGAACGGTGTTACGACGGGGTATTTTTCCCAGGATTCCTTCGGGATCGATTCGGAAAAAGATCTGAACGACGGCGAATCGATCCTTGCCTGCATAGAAAACTCCGCCCCCACCGCCCTTATTCCTAAAGTGCGGGATATGCTGGGGGCCTTTTTGTTCCGGGGAGATGATGTATACAAATCTCTTCCGGTTCTTTCGGGCGGTGAAAAGAGCCGCCTTACCCTGCTCAGACTTCTTCTAAGGCCCGTCAACCTTCTTGTTCTGGATGAACCCACCAATCACCTGGATATTCACTCCAAAGATGTGCTGCTCGATGCTCTCCGAGCCTTTACAGGGACAATTATCTTTGTATCTCACGACCGGGCCTTTATGGATGCCCTTTCCACCAAAACTCTGGAACTCCGGGTGCCGGAATGTGGATCAGCCGGTTCCTATGGCCCTTCGGCGGCGCGGCTTTTTTACGGAAATTATGCCTACTATTTAGATCGTCTAAATGCGGAAAAGGATGTATCCGCTGCGGGAAGTCCTGCCGCCGCAAATTTTACTGCTCCTGCATCCACGACGGCGGTTTTTTCTAATTCTGGCCCGGACTCCATGTCCCCCAATGTCTCTGATCAGGATTTGCCGGAAAAGGCCTCCACCCTGGAACCGATAATTTTGATAAAGGCCGGTCAAAGCCGTCCCCTCAGTGCGGGAGAACAGCGGGAGCGGACAAAACAACGGCAGACTCTTCTGCGCCGGCTGGAGCGGGAAGAAGGGGAAATTCTTGCGGTGCTGGAAAAACTGGAAAAAGAAAAAACCGTCCTGGAAACAGAGCTGGCAAAACCGGAGATATATTCCAACGGGGAAAAATCAAAAACCGTGAAGCAAAAAATCGATGCCATTACCGGGGAACTAGAAACAAAAGCCGCTGAGTGGGAAGCAAAGGCGGCGGAACTGGAAAAGGTTCGGGGTCTGTAAAACACTCAAGCTGAAAGTGCGCCGGGGCGTTCGGCGGCGGAAGCCAAATCAATGCAGCATCACCTGGCCGCCGGTAACCGGTACGGCCTGACCGGTCTCGTATTCCTGTTCGACGATATAGTAGATTGCCCGCATTACATCGGGACCTTCGCAGCCCCGTTTCATGGGAACCTTTGCTTCATAATAGGCTCTTACATCCGCTATGGTCCGGGCGCCGGCAACTTTGCCTGTCTTCAGGTACTGTACAAAGAGTCCCTTTTCCGGATCCGACCAAAGGGGGCCATCGAAAAAATTTCCCGGGCAGATTGAATTAACCTTGATGTTGTATTTTACCAATTCCAGGGCAAAGCTGGCGGTTAACCCCACGCCGCCGAATTTGCTTCCCGCATAGGCGCCGTTTTTATCGGATCCTTCCAGGCCCGATTTTGAATTGATCTGGATGATATCGGTTTTCCACCGGGGAGCCCCAAGGTATTGGAGGCGCAGCAGGCGGCTTGCATATTTTGCAATGACAAAATATCCCACATAGTTGACATCGGTGGTGAACTTGAATGATTCTAATTCCTGGTCCATCACGCTTCCTGCCTGGAGTACTCCGGCGTTGCTTATACAAAGATCCAGACCTCCCGCTTCTTTTGCAATGGTATCAAAAAGAGTTTTCGCCGATTCTTCATTGGTTACATCCGCCTTTAGGGCTATGGCGGCGGTTTTTCCCTGGGCGCCGTTGATTTTTTTTGCAAGTTCCTTTGCGCCGACAAGGTTAATGTCTGCGATGAACACCAGGGCTCCCGATGCGGCAAGCCCCAGGCTGATCTGTTCGCCGAACCCCTGGGCACCTCCGGTAACTACGGCTACCCGGTTTTTTACCACATTGGAACGGGCCGCAGAAGTAAGGCCCGGTAAGGCTGTATTCAGGGGGGAACACTGATCGTGACTGACTTCGGCGGAGGACTCGGGAGAAACAAATTCTTCGATAAATGAATCGTCTCCTTTTTCCCTCCGGCGGCGGACAGCGTCAATGTCCTGGTCAATCCAAAACCCCCCCAGAGTATTTTCTCCTCGTTTGAGAACGATGGACGCGGGATGTTTTTTTACTGTTTCACTGCGGCCCGATCCGGCGGGAACAGTTTCGAATTCCCAGGCGGCGTATGCTTCGCTTAATGCTTTTGCCGCCGCTTCCTCGTTGAATGTTTCACCGCCGGCATCATCTGTTTTGTAGGCTGATTCCAGATCAATGGAAAGAGCGTTTTTTGAGGCAATACCGTTTCCGGCAATGACGATACGGGGGGCGGCGGCGGCGTTAATGCAAAGGCCTCGGACCAGGGGGGCTAAAACAGAAATCATCTGTGCAACTCCATTCATGTTTTTTGGCTATGCAAACCTCTTTAGCCCTTCCAAAAGACTATGAGCCGATGCTTCAGGGTGATGCAAATCCAGAGTTTTTCCAGCCTTTGCATAAAGTATAATTCTTTTTTGCAGAGAAAGCGAATGTAGCGGATTACGGGGGGAAAAAAGTCCCCATGTGCTGTTAATCGATGCAAGCCGTTCATGGGCGATAAGAGCCCAGGTGGTGTCCAGAAGATGGCGGCAACGGGGGTCAAGAACCTCCGGACAGTTAAAGGATTGACGGCTGGAGTTGATGTCTACCCCGGATATTTCCATTAAATTCCCTTCGGCGCAAAACCGTTGAATCCGCTCAATTTGCGGACGGGTATTCCGGGGAGGCATATATGCCGCCGCCAGAAATCCCAGGCGTTTTATCTCTTCAAAAAGTTCGGGAAGAAAATCATCTTCGAATTTTTCCGCTTTTTTATCTCCCGTGGGCGATTCCTCCACATCCCCCAGATAAGAATAGGCGGGAACGGCGTTTATGGAAAGAGCAAAGTCTACCGCCAGAGAGGCATCAATACATTCGTTTTCATTGGGCTGAATAAAACAACGGGGCAGCAGTCCTGTTTTAAGAATTCCCAAAAGATCGTAAAGGTAGTGAGGGTTGTTTTGATCGGCCAAAAGTTTTTCTAGTTTTGGTCCGGGGTCAATATTGAAGTTTTTTTTCAGACCCCCCGCCAGTTCCGGTCCCCGGCCAAAGCGGCCCACGATCCTTTCCGCCGCCGCCGCCATAAGGTGCCGTTCGGTAATTTCTCCGCCCCGCCGGTACTGGGATTTTTGGATCACCCCGGTTTCAAAGTCAATGCTTTCCAGCCCTGCGTCCAAAAGAATTTCATTTGTTTTTTCGATCATCTTCTGGTTTCGATCAAACCGCGCTGCACGGATTGGTTTAAGGAAGGACGCTGTTTTTTCCAGTGCAGTGGAGGGAATTCCCTGGATGGTAATGTAGGCGGACCCAAAGGAGTCGGGATTATTTAGTTTCCGTTCTGCAAAAAAAGCGCCCTCCGGCCCGCGGGTAAAATCGACCCGTAATTCAATACCGCTGCATCCTCCCATGCCCAGCACGGCGCAGGCAGCGATCATTTCCTGAGAGGCCGCTTCGGAATCGTGATCCACCGAACCTGCCGCTTCCAGCCCCGCTTCCCATGCCATAAGGGCCGCCATGGCCGGCGTGTAGGGACTAAAGCTGTAGATGGTGTGGATGTGGTTGTTGATCTCTCCGCTGCGGGAAATATTTTTTTTGGGATCGCCGCCATTTTTGCCGCCGCTGTTTTGAACGTACCATTTATTCAAAGCATCAAGACGTTCCCCGCTTTCAAGGAAGGGATCATTGATCACCTTTGTCAAATCGTTCACTGTCTATAACTATATTTTTTCCAGCCACAAGGGGCAATACCTCTTCTTTTGATTGAGAAAGTGTCCATTGACGATTTTTGATTTTCGGTAGAAAATCAATCCTATGCCGCAGCAGAGAGTTGGTTTATTTGGTATAGGGCTGGACACATACTGGGATCAGTTTGAAGGCCTTTTGGGCCGGCTTAAGGGATATCAAAAAACCATTGCCGGACGGCTTGGCACAACGGGGCTTCAGGTGATCGATGCGGGGATGGTGGACAATCCCGGCAAGGCCCGGGCGGCGGCGGCTTTTTTTGGCGAACAACGGGTAGAGGCTGTCTTTTTGTACATCTCCACATATGCCCTTTCCCACACCGTTCTTCCAGTAGCGCAAAACCTAAAAGTACCGGTGATTGTTCTGAACCTTCAGCCGGCGGCGGCCATTGATTACGATGCTTTTAACAAAATGGAAGGCCGGGGAAAGATGACCGGTGAATGGCTTGCCCATTGTCAGGCCTGCTCGGTGCCGGAAATAGCCAATGTTTTTAATAACGCCGGACTACAATACGATATTGTAACCGGCTGGATCGATGATAAAGAAGCCTGGAATGAAATTGAAGACTGGTGTACCGCCATCCGGACAAGAGCGGAACTTAGGGATACCCGGATCGGAATTTTGGGACACTACTACTGCGGTATGCTGGATGTATATACCGATGTTACCCGTCTTGCGGCGGAATTTGGAAGTCACTTTGAACTATTGGAAATTGATGAACTAAAAGCACTGCGGGACGGGATAAGCGGGCAGCAAATCACAGAAAAGCGAAATCAGTTTGAACGGGAATTTGAAGTGTCTCCTGGATGTGAAGAAGAAGAGCTTAGCAGGGCGGCCCATACTTCCTGTGCCCTGGATTCTCTTGTCGAAAAAAAACAGCTAGGGGCTATGGCCTATTATTATGAGGGCTGGGCGGGAAACGATCATGAAAATATCGTTACCTCGATGATAGCGGGCAACACCCTTCTTACCGCCCATCAGGTGCCTGTGGCCGGGGAATGTGAAATAAAAAATGTGGTGGCCATGAAGATTTTGGACATCATGGGCGCCGGAGGGTCCTTTTCTGAATTTTATTGCATGGACTTTAACGACGACGTGGTTCTCTGGGGCCATGACGGTCCGGCCCATGCGGTTATTGCCGAAGGAAAAGCAGCCCTCGTGCCCCTGCCGGTTTATCATGGCAAGCCGGGCAAGGGGCTTTCGATACAGATGAGCGTAAAGCATGGACCAGTAACTTTGTTGGCGGTGGTACAGGGTCCCGGGGGCGGAACCTTCTTCCTTTGCGCCGAGGGCCAATCGGTACCGGGACCGGTACTGCAGATTGGAAATACCAACAGCCGGTATCGCTTCAGCATTAGGGCAAAGGAATTTGTTAACCGCTGGTCCAAGGCGGGCCCGGCTCATCACTGTGCCATCGGTATTGGGTCCCTGGCGGAAAAATTGGAAAAACTGGCAAAACTGTTGAAAATTCCCCTGATCCGGATTTGCTGATAAAGAGGTAAATCGTGGAGTGTGTTCTGGAGCTAAAGCATATTTCAAAGACTTTTCCCGGTGTCATTGCCCTGAACGATGTTCACTTTGAATTAAGGAGAAGTGAAATTCACGCCTTGATGGGCGAAAATGGCGCAGGCAAATCAACCTTTATAAAGATCATCACCGGGGTACACATTCCCGATGGAGGAGAGATACTGATGGATGGCAGGGCGGCGGGCATAAAGACTCCCCTGGATGCCCAGGCAATGGGAATTGCCGCCATTTATCAGCATGTTACCTGCTTCCCCGATCTTTCAGTGGCGGAAAATATTTTTATGGGTCATGAAAAAACCACCTCATCCTTTAGGCGGATGGATTGGAAAACCATGAACAGGAAGGCCCAGGAATTGCTGGATCAGCTGGGTGTCAATTTTGATGCCCGATCAATTATGGATTCCCTGTCGGTGGCCCAGCAGCAAATTGTAGAAATAGCCAAGGCTCTTTCCGTTAATGCCCGGATCATTATCATGGATGAGCCCACGGCGGCTCTTTCCAGCAGGGAATGCGAGGACCTTTACCGTATTACCCGAAGACTAAAGGCAAATGGGAATTCAGTTATTTTTATTTCCCACCGTTTTGAGGATATGTATAACCTGGCGGACAGGGTAACGGTATTCCGGGACGGCAATTATGTGAACACCTGGAATGTTTCCGAAGTGGATGATCATAAAATGGTTGTCGCCATGGTGGGCCGGGAAATAACTCAGTTTTTCCCCAGGCGGACCACCGTGCCCGGGGAAGAAATTTTCCGGGTAGGAAGCTTTTCCCGGACGGGTTACTTTCGGGATGTGGGCTTTTCCCTAAGGAAAGGAGAAATCCTGGCCCTGACGGGGCTGGTGGGGGCTGGCCGGACCGAAGTATGCGAGGCGATCTTTGGCATTACCTCCTACGATTCGGGAACTATCACACTGGAAGGAGAAACGCTGGATCATCCCACGCCGGCGGCAGCCCTGAAAAAGGGTATCGGTTATCTGCCGGAAGACCGCCTTAAGCAGGGCCTGGTTCTCCGCTGGGAGATTGCCAAAAATATTACCCTGCCGGCATTAAACCGCTTTCTTAAGTTTTACTGGGTTGACCGGAAAAAGGAAAATGAAACCGCCCGGGAACTTTCTCAAAAACTTGACATCAAGGCGCAAAGCGTTCACGACAAGGTTTCTATCCTTTCTGGAGGAAACCAGCAAAAAGTGATTGTGGCCAAACTCCTTACAGCGGATATGAAGGTAATCATCCTGGATGAACCGACCAAGGGCGTAGACGTGGGAGCTAAGGGGGCGATTTATTCCATCATGAATGATCTCGTGGCTGCCGGATACGGCATTGTTATGGTATCATCAGAAATGCCCGAAGTGCTGGGGATGAGCGACCGCATTGTGGTAATGCGGGACGGCAGGGTATCGGCTTCCCTGGAAACCAGGGGGACTACCCAGGAACAGATTCTTCATGCGGCGATGCGGGAGTAGGAATGCAGCTAAAGAAAACATCGTACGGCGAAAAATTCAGGGAACTGGGACTGGTCTTTTTTATCATCCTGATATGCATCATCATACAATTCCGCAACCGGGAATTCCTTACCATCGCCAACATCAACAATATACTTACCAATACGGCGATTCTCAGCATCCTTGCGGCGGGGATGATGATGGTCCTCTTAACCGGCGGCATCGATCTTTCCATCGGGGCTGTTATCGCCTTTTCCGGCATGGTAACAGCCCTGACGGTGCGGGAAAAAATCCCCCTTCCTGTACCCCTGCTTATTGCTGAAAGCATTACCGTAGGCGCCCTTTTGGGACTTATCACCGGAACCCTTATTGCCCGGTTTTCTATACTGCCTATCATTGCCAGTCTGGGGATGATGAATGTGATCCGGGGGCTTACCTACATTGTCAGCAAGGGAGCCTGGGTCAGCGCCTACCAGATGAGTCCGGAATTTAAGGCCCTGGGTACCGGTAAAGTCCTGGTGCTTAACAACCTCATTATTTTTGCCCTGGTGATCTATGTTGCTTTTTATTATTTTATAAACTTTAGCAGAACCGGACGGCGGATCTATGCGGTGGGTTCCAACCCCGAAGCGGCGGAAGTGATCGGCCTTCCCCGGAAACGGATCATCACCCTGGTTTATGTATTTATGGGCGCCCTGTCGGGTTTGGCAGGCGTTCTCTGGGTCAGCAAGTTTGCCTCTGCCCAGGGAGATACCGCCGTTGGTTACGAATTGAATGTAATCGCCGCCTGCGTTCTGGGCGGCGTAAGTGTTTCGGGGGGCCGGGGCAAAGTGTTGGGCCTTTTCCTGGGGGTGATCCTCTTCGGCATCCTGGCCAATGCTTTGCCCCTGATAAAGGTATCTCCCTTCTGGCAGCAGGCAATCCAGGGCTTTGTAATTTTAACGGCGATAATCACCAATGTTTTGATAAAACGGAATAACGACAGGCTTACTCTGCGGAAGCGGGCCATTTAGGAGCGGATGTGAGCAAGATCATCAGCGCTACGGCATCCTGGAATGCCAGAAAATTTTTCTTCCAGTGGGAATGGCTTTTGGCGGTGATCTTTTTGCTGATCCATCTGATCAATAGTTTAATTTCCCCCTGGTATTTTAATATGAATACCTTTCTTTCCGCTCCCATGAGCTTTTTGGACAAGGCCTTTATCGTCCTTCCCATGATGATGGTGATCATCCTGGGCAATATCGATATTTCCGTGGCATCCATGGTGGCCCTTACTTCGGTACTGATGGCGGTGATCTTCAATGCCGGCATTCCCATGCCCCTGGCCCTTGTTTCGGCTCTTTTCATTGGGACGATCCTGGGAGGAATTAACGGGCTATTGCTTGTAAAATTCAGGGAACTTCCCGCCATGATCGTAACGCTGGCCACCATGACAATCTACCGGGGCGCGGCCTATGTGATCCTGGAAGACCGGGCTGCCGGAGGTTTTCCTCCCTGGTTTTCCTTTTTTTCCTGGGGTCATGTGGGGCCCTTTCCCTTTATCATGATTGTTTTTGCGGCGGCGGCGGCGGTTTTTGGGATATTGCTCCACAAAACAGGATTTGGCCGGATCGTTTATGGCATGGGAAGTAACCGCACGGCCTGTATCTATTCAGGGGTAAAAACCGGGCGAGTCCTTGTTATCGTGGGACTCTTGACGGGGCTTATGTCGGCGGTGTGCGCCATATTTCTTACTTCTCGAATGGGTAGTACCCGGCCCAATGTAGCCCTGGGGTATGAACTGGATGTGATTGCCATGGTAGTCCTGGGCGGGGTTAGCACATCCGGCGGTACGGGCCGTATCGCCGGCCCCATTCTAGCGGTTTTTATCATCGGCTTTCTTAACTATGGCCTGGGTCTTATCAATGTTTCTGCTCAGGTATTGCTTATTATTTTAGGACTTCTTCTGGTTCTTTCAGTATTGGTTATGAATTTGAGGACAGACAAACGGGGTAAAAAAACCCGCATGGGGCGGGTTTAATTATAATTGCATTTTAGGAGGAAAAGATGAAACTGGTAAAGAAAGTGTTACTGCTTTCGCTGGTTCTGGCCGCGGCTATGGTGTCCTGCGGCGGTGGAGGCGGAGGAGCCAATGCCCACGCCATAGTGTTCAAAAACACCGGCAATCCCTATGGGGAACGGCAGATGGGAGGCTTTGAAAACGGCATCAAGGAACAGGGCTATACTGCCATACTCCGGGCGCCGGATCAACCCACCGCAGAAGCCCAGATACAGATGATCGAACAGCTCATTGCCCAAAAAGTTGCTTCGATTTGTATCGTGGGCAACGACTACGATGCCCTTCAGCCCGTCCTTACCAAAGCCATGGATGCGGGGATCAAAGTATACTCTCTGGATTCGTCGGTTAATCCTGTCAGCCGGGCAACCCATGTGAATCAGGCCGATACCATTGCAATCGGGGAAACCCTGGTAGAAGCGGCCTTTGATCAAGCCGGAGGCGGCGGACAAATTGCGATCCTTTCTGCCACTAGTCAGGCATCGAACCAAAATGCCTGGATTGCGGTGATGCAGGAAACGCTGAAGCAGCCCAAGTATGCCGACCTTGACCTGGTAAAGATCGCCTATGGCGATGATCTTCGGGATAAGTCTACTTCCGAAACCGAGGCACTGCTTTTAAGTTATCCTAACCTTAAGGTAATTATTGCTCCCACCACCGTGGGTATCGCTGCGGCATCCAAAGTAATTACCGACAAGGGTTTGATTGGACAGGTAAAAGTAACCGGTTTGGGCCTTCCCTCGGAAATGGCGGAATATATTGATAATGGTGCCTGCCCCTACATGTTTTTGTGGAATCCCATTGATGTGGGTTACCTGGGTGCCTATACTGCCACCGCCCTTACTTCCGGCAAGATCACCGGCGCCGCTGGCGAAAGCTTCAATGCTGGACGGCTGGGATTATATACCATTACCGAGGCTCCCGACAACGGAACCGAAGTACTCCTGGGCCCCCCGTTTAAGTTTGAACCTTCCAACATCAACGACTGGAAAGATGTGTATTAAGCAAAACCTTTATTGAACAATTCTGGTGACTCCCGTTGTATGGACGGGAGTCATTTTTTGTTTTTTTTGAAGCAAGGAGCAATTATGAAACGGAATGCCTTTGTCATGCATCTCTATCCGGGCTGCGAAGCGGAATACAAAAAACGACACGACGAAATATGGCCCGAGCTAAAGGCAGAACTCCGTAAAGCCGGTGTTTTGGATTATACCATTTACCTGGAACCCAAAACAAATTATCTTTTTGCCTTTCAGCATTTGGCTGACGATGCTGCGGACGGAGAACTGGCGGACAAGGAAATTGTAAAAAAATGGTGGCACATGATGAAGGACATCATGGATACCAATCCGGATGAATCTCCGCTTTGCGATGAACTAAAAGAAGTTTTTCACATGGATTAACAAAATTATGAATGCAATGACCGGACAAGATAACAGTGTTTCGCTGGAACAGTTGGCGGCTGTTTCACAATTTTTCGGATCCGACCCGGACTATGTAATCGCCGGGGGCGGCAATACTTCGTTTAAGGATAAGGAGACACTCTGGATTAAAGGTTCAGGTGTTTCACTAGGAAAGATAGAACCCGCCGATTTTGTCGCCATGGACCGTGCAAAACTTGCCGTTCTTTGGAATCATTCCGGAACTGCCCATGATACGGCGGAACGGGAGAAAGCCGTCCTGGAAGGATTGATGGCCGCCCGTCGTCCCGGAGAAGAAGAAAAACGGCCCAGTGTGGAAACCCTACTCCACGATCTTTTGCCCTTTGCCTTTGTTGTCCACACCCATCCTGCTTTGATTAACGGACTTACCTGTTCCCGGGAAGCGGATACGGCGGCCCGCTCCCTTTTTGGCGATGATGTGATATGGATCCCCATTTCTGATCCGGGTTTTTCCCTTGCTGATGCGGTGAAAAAAACCATTGCCGGGCGGAGGCCGCCGTCTTTTTTCTTTTTACAGAACCATGGTGTCTTTGTGGGCGCCGATACAACGGAAGAAATAAAATCCATTTACCGGCAGGTCATTTCCTCCATAGCAGGCCAGATTAAACGGCAGCCCGATTTGGGCGGAGAATCTTCTAATGGACCGGAAGAAGCGGAGGCCCTTTTTAAGGAACTATCCGGCGGAATGGTGTGCTTTTCCAGAAACAACGAGATTGCCGGCCTTGTAAAAAACCGAGCCGCCTTTATCCCGGCGGCATCGGCCTTTACGCCGGATCATATTGTGTATGCAGGAAGCGATCCCCTCTTTATTGAAAAGGGAGAAGACATCAAAGAGGCCTGGGTTGCTCATGAAAAAAAAATCGGCAGACCTCCGAAAATTGCCGCCCTGCAGGGGACAGGAATTTTCGGCCTGGGTCAATCAGAAAAAGCCGCCGCTCTGGCACTGGAACTGTTTAACGACGCTGTAAAGGTGGCGGTCTATGCGGAAAGTTTTGGAGGTCACCGTTTTATGACGGAAGAAAAAATTACCTTTATCAATAACTGGGAAGCGGAACAGTACCGGTTAAAAAAACTTGGTTAGTACATAACCAGAGGGAAGAAACCATGAAAACAACCCTTACCAATGACAAAATTGAAAACATGTATGCCGCTGCCAAGGAAGCCTATGCCGCCCTGGGAGTTTCTTCTGACAGGGCGATCAGGGACACTTTGGCCATACCCCTTTCGATCCACTGCTGGCAGGGAGACGATGTGGTGGGTTTTGAAGGAGCCGGAGCCTTGTCGGGAGGAGGTATCCTTACCACGGGGAATTATCCTGGCCGGGCCCGAAATGGCAATGAACTCCGGACCGATGCGGAATTTGCTTTTTCCCTGATACCGGGGAAAAAGCGTTTTAGCATTCACTCATTTTATGCCGAAGTAAACGGCAAAAAAACGGGCCGCGACAAAATTGAGCCGGAACATTTTGCCGGCTGGATGAACTGGTCCAAAAAGAAAAAAATCCCCCTGGATTTTAACCCCTCTTTTTTTGCCCATCCCATGGCCGATTCGGGTTACACCCTTGCCAGCGCCGATCCAAAGATACGGAAATTTTGGCTTGATCATATCAAGGCATGCCGCCGTATCGCCAGTGCCTTTGGTGAAAACCAGGGGAGTCCTGCCGTAAACAATATCTGGCTTGCCGACGGTTCCAAGGATTACCCTGCCGACAGACTTTCTCCCAGGGAGCGTCTCCGGGATGCCCTGGACGAGGCTCTTTCGGTAAAACTTTCCCCTGGAACAATCACCGACACGGTGGAGTCCAAGCTATTCGGCATAGGCAGCGAAGCGTATGTGGTGGGCTCCCATGAATTTTACATGGGTTATGCAGCGCAAAAAAAGATCAATGTCTGTCTTGATACGGGACATTTTCACCCCACCGAAACCATCGCCGACAAGATCAGCGCCATGTTGCTTTTTATACCGGGGCTTTTAATTCACTTTAGCCGGGGTCTCCGCTGGGATTCGGATCATGTGGCAACTTTCTCCGATGAGATGCGGTCCGCCTGCCAGGAGATCAAGCGGACCGGTGCAATCAACAGGATTGATTTTGCCCTGGATTATTTTGACGCTTCGATAAACCGTATCGCCGCCTGGACTATCGGCGCCCGGAGTCTCCGCAAGGGCCTGCTGGAAGCGCATCTGGAGCCGGCCAGGCTTCTGGTGGAAGCAGAAAAGAAAGGGAAAAACCATGAGCGGCTTGCCCTGCTGGAAGAATGCAAGACACTTCCCTTTTCTGCTGTGTGGGACAAACTGTGCCTGAATGCGGGAGCGCCGGTAAGTACCGCCTGGATGGATGAAGTAAATAAGTACGAAGAAAAGGTCTTATGCAAACGCCGATAGTTATTTGAAAGTCAGGTTATCCACTCCACCGTCCCATTCCTTATCGGATGGAGGAGTTTTAAGGTATTGTTCACAGCGTTCCATGTACAGCCGGGCTGTCAGGTCATTGTTGTTTTTCAGGTAAATTGTCTTAAAGCCCTCCAGGGCTTTAGAAAAATCCCGGCCTTCGTAAGCGGGGAATACCGATCCCCAGTTTTTGATCATTTCCAGCACTTCCGCGGATGCGCTTTCCCTTAAATCCAAAAGCTCATAAAGCCGTACCGGGGTGCTAATACCTACTACCCGGACCCGGCTAAGGGGTCTTGATACAAATTCATCATCTCCAATTTTTTCTTTCGTGTATTCACTAAAAAGTATTCCTCCGGTATCGTATTGTTTGTTTACCCCCTCAAGGCGGGCGGCCAGATTAACCGCATTTCCCATAATGGTATAGTTCATCTTGCTGGGAGTACCCATGTTACCTACCACCATTTCTCCGGAGTTAATTCCTATCCGGGTGTAAAGGGGGTGATCCCCCCGAATCGCTTTTTTTTCTATCAACTCGTTCAACACAGGGTAAAAGCGGCCCTGTTTATCCATAATCCGGCTGGTCATAGCGTCCTCCGCTTTCTTCATTTGTACCGCCGAACGGCATGCCAGAGCTGCGTGGCGTTCCGTGGGGATGGGGGCGCCGAAGAAGGCGATAATGGCATCGCCTTCAAATTTGTCTATGGTACCTTGATTAGCCAGAACGATATTGCTCATTTCTGTCAGGTAGAGGTTGAGTAAATTAACCAGTTCCCTGGGGCCGTCTTTTCCATAGGTTTTTTGCAATCCTTCGGAGATGGAAGAAAAACGCTGTATGTCGGTAAAGATGGCAGACATATCCAGACTCTTGCCTCCCAGTTCAAGGTTTGAAGGATCGGCAATAATTTGATCAATAACAGCGGGGCTTAAGTACTGGCTAAAGGCGGATTTGATAAACCGTCTTTGGCTGCCTTCGGTGGCATAGTTGTAAATGGTACAGGTAAGGAAAGAAATCAGGAGAGCTGCCAGGGGCATAACCATGGGGAACCACAGACAAAATTTGTCGTAGGCGGTTAAAGCCCCGGCCACAATGGCCGCGGCAATTAACAAAGTGCCGCCGATGGTAAATTGCAGCTTGCTGCTAAAAAGGGTCAGTGCCGTGGTTAAGAGGACAATTACAAAAAGGATTGCCAAGTCCGCCCAGATGGACGTTTCCCTGACAAAGTCGCCGCTAAGAATGTTGTCCAGCATGGTGATGTGAATTCCCATGCCGGGGTAGACCGATTCCAGGGGATTGCTGCAAATATCAAATAGTCCCGGCGCGTAAAAACCAAAGAATACATATTTGTCTTTGAAATCTTCGGGGAATAATAACGGTTCATCCCCTTTTTCCAGAGCTTCAGCGCTTTGTAAAACAGCCGAAGCCTTGTAAGGCATATAGCGGTTAAGGTCTCCTCTAAAACGGAGTATGCTCTTTCCCTCTCTGTCTAACGGAATGACGTAGTCATCCCATTCAATCTGCCGTTTTTTTTCGTTGTAAAAAATAGTATTGCCGGAGCCTGAAACAAGGAGGGATGCGGCGGAAAGACCCGGTACAGCCCTGCCGTCGAAGTTAATAAAAAGCCTTGCCCGGCGGTTAATGCCGTCAGAATCTTCTGCGTTGGTTACATTTCCCAGGGCACCAGCGGCGGTCTTCAGATCCGGTATGGGGAATTGGGCCCCCAGGCGTCCATCGGTTAATGTATAGCTGGAGATGATTGCCTCAAAGCCTTCGGGATTAAAGAGGGGTTTTTGTAAATCATAGGGCCAGGTGTCAGTATTTCCCGTTTGGGTGCTGAAAAATACGGTCTGCACCACCCGTCCGTAGTTTTTTTCCGCCTGGGCAAAGACATCGTCATCGGCGCTGAGATAAACGGAAGGTTCGGAGAACAACACGTCGAAGGCCGTCGATTTTGCTTCTGCTAGATTCATATAATCCACAATATCCGCGTAGGCCTTGCGGGGCCATGGCCAGCCCCAGTCCCGCTCCTGGTTGGCCCAGTCTATGCTGTCCTGATCCAGCAGGATCACCACGATGTCATCGGAGGGTTTATAATTGCCGGCAAAGAGTTTAACCCGGAAATCATAGGCTTTAAATTCAAGGTAATCGAAGATGTGAAAGAAATGCAGCGTCCCAAGACCGGCAAACAAAATGACAATCATCAGGGCGGCGGTTTTGTTCTTTTTATTTTTTTTCATGCATACGCCGTCCCCTGGCGGCGAATTATACCCGTCTCCTAGCGGCGAATATCGGTATACCGTTTGGTTCGGAAAGAACGGGTGTCTTCTACTTTGTATTTGCCAAGATTTTTGTTTACATTGGCGATCCGGGCGTCCGGAGTGGGGTGGGTTTTACCGAAACCTTGCCCGCCCTGCTGTTTCTCTTTTAAAACCTGGAGCATTTCCACAAGCCCCGATGGCTGGTATCCCGCAGAAGCCAGCAGTGACAGGGCGGCAGTATCGGCCTCCAGTTCCTGGCTTGAAGAAAAGCCATTTACCACCAGCGTGGTGATCACTTCGTTTACCGAGTCTCCCATAATACCGGCCAGTTCCTTGGTATTTCCGCTGTCACCGATCCCGGCCAAAGCTCCCGATATTGCCGCATTGACATACCGGGCGTTACGGATGGATGTCAGAGCGTGGCGAAGCTGAATGTGGGCAATTTCATGGGCAATTACCGCTGCCAGAGCGTCTTCGCTGGAAGCGCAGGCGATAAGTCCCCGGGTAACAAAAATATGTCCTCCGGGGGTGGCAAACGCGTTGATCTCATCGGTATCCAGGATAGCTACATGGTAGCCATTGTATAGATCCGGTTTTGGCGAATTGATTACAATGGTATAGCAAATTTTGTTCAGGTAGTTTTGAAGGGCCGCATTATTGTATATTTTGTACGTTCCTGCGATATTGGCCGCCACTGCCCGGCCCAAATAGTATTCGTTTTCCGGAGTCAGGTTATTCGCCGCCCGGGCGGCATCGGCGGCAGATGCCACGGCTATGGCACGATCGACTTTGTCACCGTCAATGCCAAGGGCGCCCGCTGCAGATCTGGCGGCGTCTCCCAGTCTTCCAAATTGTGAATAAGCGGATGAAAACCCGGTAAACAACAAAATCATAATGACTAAAATTCTTTTCATTTTTCTTCTCCTTAATATATCCCCTGTTAGCGGAGAATAGCTTTGTATCGTTTATCCCGGTAGGAGCGGGTGTCTGCCACTTTGTACTTTCCAAGATACCTTCTCACATTGGCGATCCGGACGTCCGGAGTGGGGTGGGTTTTACCGAAACCTTGCCCGCCCTGCTGTTTCTCTTTTAAAACATCGAGCATTTCCACAAGCCCCGATGGCTGATATCCCGCAGAAGCCAGCAATTCCAGGGCGGTAATATCGGCCTCCAATTCCTGATTTGAAGAAAAACCGTTTACCACCATTGTGGTAATCATCTCATTTACCGAATCCTTCATGATGCTGGTTTTCTCTTTGGTAGTCCCTCCGATACTTTCGCCGACCCCTGTCAAAATTCCAGAAATAGCCGCATTGACATACCGGGCGTTTCGGATAGAAGTCAGAGCATGGCGAAGCTGGATGTGGGCGACTTCGTGGGCAATTACCGACGCCAGAGCGTCTTCGCTGGAAGCACAGGCGATAAGCCCCCGGGTAACAAAAATATGCCCGCCGGGGGTGGCAAAGGCATTGATCTCATTGGTATTAAGGATCGCCACATGGTAGCCATTGTAGATATTCGGCTTGGGTGAGTTAATCGTGATGGTACTGCAAATTTTGTTTAAGTAATTTTGAAGGGCCGCGTTATTGTAGAGGGGGTATGTACCTGCGATATTGGCGGCCACGGCCCGGCCCAGATAGTATTCATCTGCTGGAGTCAGAGAATTTGCCGCCTTAATGGCATCGGAGGCGGTTACCCAGCCTGTTTTAGCTGCTCCTGCGATCCTGGCCGGTCCTTCGGTGATTTTGCCCAGTGATTCACAGGTAAGGAGACTGAATAAAAATACAGGGACTCCCAGCAAAAGAATGATTTTTTTCATTCTGTTCCTTCTCTGGCTATTCCCCTTTTGCCAGACGCCCTTCTTCTATAAAGGCAAGCAGTTCTCTTTGGGCAATGGATACCCTTTCCATGGCGTCCACCGCAGCATAATTAATCTTTCCCCCGTCTTTCTTGTACTCCGATTCCACTGAGGGGGAAAACCCTTTTCCTGCCAGGGCAATTTCCCTGGCCGAGGCATTGGCGCTTCCCTGAGCAGCCATCCGTTTGCTGGTTAAACTGGCGGATGCAATCCAGCCGGTTTTATTGCCCGCCGTGGTACGTACCTGGACCCATTTTCCATTTACCGCTAGGACTTTGACCTCGTCGGTGTACTTTACCGTACCGGTGGTGGAGGCAAAAAACCCGGTGGACGATTTTAGTTCGGCGGACTGGACGCTTACATAAAGGGTATCCCCCGCCTTTTGAGCAAAAAGCCCCGCCGCACTCAGGCAAAACAGAACAATGAATATCATTTGCTTCATAGGATATACCTCCGGAAATTGTCTTTCCTAAATGTACCATACATTAAATTATTTCGAAAGTCCTGGAAACGATAAATTTGCTCAAAATCCACCGGCTAACGTCACGCTTGTTGAATCGCATCATTTTGATACACTTATAAGGCCAAAATCGTCCATTTTGGGGAATTTTGACTTTCAAGGTTGTTTTTTGCGCAAAATTTGATTTTTTTATTTTATACAAAGGCCCGGAGGTCCGTAGGTTTAAGATTTTTTTGTAAATTTTGAGCTATTTTCTGTGTTTTTATGCCCCGGTGAGAATATGGGGAATTATTTTCAGGAAAAACAATCGTTTTTCCTGAAAAATATACAGATCCTTTGTCTTCCCGGTGAACTTGGCATAATTCTTGCTTGATTATAAGCAGGAAACTTCGTATGAAGATCCAAAAACAAGTAATAATGTTTGGAGGTTTATTATGAAAACTGTATCCCTTTACCGGCCCATGGATGTGATGGATCACCTGCTGGAATCGTTCTTTGATTCTTCCCTGGTTCCCTTTCGGGGCAATCCGGTTCTGAGCAAACTCCCCCTGGTGGATGTTCAGGAAACCGCCGATGCCTATCTTGTGGAAGCGGAACTGCCAGGTTTTGATGAAAAACAGATCAAAGTACAGATGGAAGGAGGCAAACTTACCATCGAATCCGCCAGGGATGAGGAAAAAAAGGAAGAAAAGAATTTTCTTATCCGGGAGCGCCGGAATGTTTCCTTTTGCCGGTCCTTTACTCTGCCGGAAAATGCAGACACTGAAACGGTATCAGCGGTTTTTAAGAACGGGGTCCTTTTGCTGGAAATAAAAAAAAGGACCGAAAACGCACGGCGGCTGATCGAGATTAATGCCCAGTAAGTGATTGGATTTACAAAAAAGGCTGCCCGAATCCGGCAGCCTTTTTTGTATTAAATATTCCCGCCCCTTCATTATCAAAAAGCGATTTTCCCGCCATTGCGAAAGGCCTCTTCTTTCAGCAGCCCCTGCACCGAATCCAAGGTTCAAGCCGGAATTGGAATATTCCGGAACTGGAATATTAATATTATTATAGAACATTTACACCAGGGTGAATAGGAAAAGCATGTATTACCGGCAGCAGCAGAAACAGTTTGGTATAAAAATTTCTCATACTTCCCCCTCGTTTCATTATATCATACTATGATAATGCGGAGGTGTTTTTGTGCATCCTTTTGCAGTGACTGCTCCCTTTAGTCCCGCCGGCGATCAGGAAGAGGCGATTTCCGCTCTGGCCGCGGGGATCAGGGCCGGGGACCGATTCCAGACCCTTAGGGGCGTTACCGGTTCGGGGAAGACATTTACCATGGCCAAGATCATCGAGGCGGTGCAGAAACCAACCTTGGTGATAAGTCACAACAAAACTCTGGCGGCCCAGCTTTTCAGGGAATTCAGGGGATTTTTTCCCCGCAACGCGGTGGAATATTTTGTTTCTTATTACGATTACTACCAGCCTGAAGCCTATGTGGCCAGCCGGGATCTTTACATAGAAAAAGACGCTTCCATAAACGACGAGATTGAACGGCTCCGGCTCAGCGCTACCAGGAGTCTTATGGAACGGGAAGATGTGATCATTGTAGCAACGGTCTCCTGTATTTACGGCCTGGCCACCCCGGAAATATACCGGAAGATGACGGTTCAGTTCGATCTGGGAGATACACTGGATCCCGACACCTTGATGCGGCGCTTTGTGGAGCTTCAGTACGAGAGGAACGATGCGGTGCTGGAACGGGGCCGGTTTCGCCGCCGGGGGGATACGCTGGAAGTTTATCCCGCCTACCTCGAAGAAGCTTACCGCGTGGATCTGGATTGGGACAAAGTAACACGGATCCGCCGTTTTGATCCCCTTTCTGGCATGGTTTTGGAAGACTTGGACCGGGCAGTTATCTATCCCGCCAAACAATTTGTCCTCCCCGAAGAAATGGTACATTCCGCCCTTTCTTCCATCAGGGAAGAACTGGCGGATCGTTATAAGGTGCTGAAGAAAACCGGAAAAAATATAGAAGCGGAACGGCTTAAGACCAGGGTGGAGTACGATCTGGAAATGCTCAACGAAATGGGCTACTGTCCGGGGATCGAAAACTATTCGGCCCCCCTGGCGGGACGGAAGCCGGGGGAACCGCCTGATACCCTAATCGACTACCTTCCAAAAAATTCCGATGGTACCCCGGCCCATCTGACCTTTATCGACGAAAGCCATGTAACTTTGCCGCAGGTTGGGGGTATGTACGCCGGGGATCGTTCCCGAAAACAGAATCTGGTGGATTTTGGTTTCCGCCTGCCTTGTGCCCTGGACAACAGACCGCTGCGTTTTGATGAATTTGAAAAACGGCTTGGAGCGACGATCTATGTTTCCGCCACCCCAGGAGAGGAGGAAACAAAAAAATCAAAACGGGTGGTGGAACAGATGATCCGGCCCACGGGTCTTCTGGACCCGGAGATCGAGGTCCGCCCCAGCGAAGGCCAGATGGAAGACATCTATGGAGAGGTTCAAAAACAGATCAAGGCCGGGGGACGATCCCTGATCCTGACCCTTACAAAAAAAATGGCCGAAGACTTAACCGATTACCTTTCCGGCCTGGGTCTGCGGGTGCGGTACATCCACAGCGAAGTGGAAACCATTGAACGGGTGGAGATCCTCACCGCTCTTCGTTCCGGGGATTTTGATATTCTGGTGGGGATCAATCTGCTCAGGGAAGGGATAGATCTGCCGGAAGTTTCGTTCATCGCCATCCTCGATGCTGACAAGATTGGTTTTCTCCGATCCCTTACCAGTCTGGTTCAGATCATAGGCAGAGCCGCCCGGAATGCATCGGGAAAGGTGATCATGTATGCCGACAGAATGAGCAGTGCCATGGAAGCGGCCATCGCTGAAACCAGGAGGCGCCGGGAAATTCAGCACGATTACAATAAAAAACACGGCATAACCCCGGCCACGGTAAAAAAAGCGGTGGCCGCCATCCTGGAACGGCATGCCGAGGAAGCAGCGGTCGCTGCTGCCGCCTCTATCGAGGTGCTAAAAAATTCCTTTAATATGCTTATCCCAGCCCAGCGCAAACAACTCCTTAAGGCGCTGGAACACGAAATGTTGGAACACGCAAAAAACCTGGAATTTGAAGAAGCCGCCGCCATCCGGGACGAAATCCAGCGGATCAACGATCTGGGAAAAAAATAATTGCACCGTCCGTCCGCCAGCTTTATTCGCAGCGGAAAATATGATAAAATCCTTGGGACACCAAAAATACTGGAGGAAAAATTGAAAAGAATTGTAATTGTGTTAATGTGTGTACTGTTTGCTGCAATCTTTTTTGCATGCGGAGGGCAGGGCGCCTCAGGCGGACCGGATAATTCTCTTGCAAAAATAATGGAAGGACAAAAACTCGTCATGGGCCTTGACGATTCCTTCCCGCCCATGGGTTTCCGCAGCGAAAGTAACGAGATCGTAGGCTACGATGTGGATCTGGCCAAAGAAGTGGCAAAACGAATGGGTGTAGAGCTTGTGTTGCAGCCCATTGAATGGACCGCCAAGGAGCAGGAACTCAATACCAATCAGATTGACTGCATCTGGAACGGTTTTACAATCACCGATGAGCGGAAACAAAATGTACTCTTTACACCCCCCTATCTTCGAAACGCCCAGGTTATTGTGGTAAAAGAAAATTCGCAGGTACGAACCCTGGCGGACTTGACAGGTAAAACCGTTGGAACCCAGGCAAGTTCCGCTTCGATTAAAGCGATTGACAAGGTCCCCCAGTTCAAAACAAATTTGAAAGACATTATCCAATATAAAGACTTTCTGATGGCGCTGATGGATTTGGATGCTGACGGGATCGATGCGGTTGTTATCGACTTGGTGGTTGCCAAGGATAACATCGACCGTTCCGGCAAACCCTTCCGGATGATTACGGAAACGCTTGGCGATGAAGAATTTGGCATCGGCTTCCGTTTGAACGACAAAGCTCTGGCGGACAAGGTTTGGGATACCCTCTTGGAAATGGCTGCGGACGGTACGGTCGCCGGAATAGCGACTCAATGGCTGGGCGGAGATTTTTCCATAATCGGAAAGTAACCAAGGCGCCGCAGACGACGTCCGAAGAGCCGTAGACGCCAATGGAGCCAAGGACCGAAGGTATCTGTAAATAATGCAGCAATTATTGGGCATCATGCTCAAAGGGGCAGGGGTTTCTCTTGAAATTTTTTTTCTTACCCTGCTTTTCTCTCTGCCCCTGGCGCTGTTTGTCGCCTTCGGACGGATGTCGCAAAATTGGATGGTCCGCGGCGTTTTCAAGCTTTATATTTTGATTATGCGCGGGACGCCCCTTATTTTGCAGATTATTTTTATCTATTTTGGGCCCAAGCATCTCTACGCATTTTTGCACCGCACTCTTTCGTCAGCGATCATGTCGCCTGGTTTCTGGAATAGTCTGCGGTTTATCCTTTCCTACAATCGGTTTGCTGCGGTGATCATCGCCTTTGTGCTGAACTATGCCGCCTATTTTGCGGAAATTTACCGGGGCGGCATTGAATCCATCTCCAGGGGACAATACGAAGCGGCGAAAGTTTTGGGTTTTACCGGCTCCCAAACCTTCAGCAGAATCATCCTGCCTCAAGTGGTTAAACGGATCCTTCCCGCCACAGGGAACGAAGTGATCACCCTGGTTAAGGATTCTGCTTTGGCGCAGGTAATTGGCGTGGCTGAATTATTTCATGCTGCCCAGACTGCTTCGGCCAGAGAATTTTCCACTACGCCGATATTCATAGCCGGACTTTTCTACCTTGTTATGAATTGGGTGGTCACAATTGTTTTGAGCCGTTGTGAAAAAAGCCTTTCGTATTATAGATAGGGATAAAGCAAAAAGATGGAAATAATCAGGGTCCAGGACCTTTCAAAATCATTCGGCGCCCTGAAAGTACTAAAAAACATTTCCTTTGCCGTAAACCAGGGCGAGGTGGTGGCGATCATCGGCCCCTCCGGATCAGGAAAGTCCACCCTGCTTCGCTGTATTACCCACCTGGAGAATGTGGACGGCGGCAGTATCACCCTAACCGGCAGGGACATGATTAAGGACGGAGTGTACGCTCCCGTTGAGGCGCTGCGGGAAATTTGCCTTAAGGTGGGACTGGTCTTTCAAAACTTTAATCTCTTTCCCCATTTTTCGGCGGAACGAAACATCACCGAAGCTCAGGTCCATGTTCTGCGAAGAACCAGGGCGGATGCCGCAGAGCGGACTGCGGCTTTGTTGGAAAAAATGGGGCTTTCCGGCAAAGCCCGGTCCTATCCATTTGAGCTTTCCGGCGGACAGCAGCAGCGGGTTTCTATTGCCCGGGCCCTTGCCCTGGATCCTCATGTTCTTTTTTTTGATGAACCCACCAGCGCCCTGGACCCGGAATTAACCGGAGACATTCTAAAGGTCATACGAGACCTTGCATCAGAAAAAATGACCATGGTAATTGTTACCCATGAAATTCCTTTTGCCCGGGAAGTGGCGGACCGGGTCCTATTCATGGACGGCGGCGTGTTTATCGAGGAAGGCTCCGCGGCAGAGCTTATCGACAATCCCCGGCTGGAACGCACTAAAACGTTTCTGTCCCGCCTTTCGCGGCTTGGTATAGAAGCCCCTTAATACAACCTGCCTTTTCTTGACCACCCCCATAAAAAAAAGTATACTTCCGTATATTTTTGCGCTTTTTAAGGAGAAAGAGGATGAAACAAAAAAAAGCCGCCCTGCTGTGTGCGGCATTGGTTCTGGCCTTAATGGCCTCCTGCAAGCCTGCCGAATCGGGAGAACTCACCATGAAAAAGGGTGTCCTGATGATTGGCATGGAAATCGGATATCCCCCCATGGAATACTTTGACGCAAGCGGAACCCCCATTGGTTTTGATGTGGAGATGGGCAAGGCTATTGCAGATAAACTGGGACTTGACCCGGAGTTTATTGATACCGCCTGGGAAGGAATTTTTTCCGGGGTTGATACGAAAAAATACGATTGTATCATGTCTTCGGTAACGATCAACCCGGCCCGGCAGGCTGTTCACAATTTTAGCAAACCCTATGTCTCTAATACCCTTGCCATGGTGGTGCTTAAAGGCACAACGGTTACGGCCCGGACTCCCATAGAATGTACCGGTCTTGATGTGGCGTTTCAGTCAGATACCACCTCTGACTTTTACATGGAAAAGCTTGCTGCCGGCGGTCTAAAATACACCCCCCGCAGATATGAAAAGGTAATGTACTGTTTTGACGAACTCAAGCTGAAAAGAGTAGACGTGATCGTTACCGATCTTTTAGTCGCCATCGACTATATCGCCGATCCGAACGGCCCCTTTGAAATCGTATGGAAAAGCACCGAAGATGAAAGATTCGGCATCTGTTTGAAAAAAGGGAACGACGCCCTGACCAATGCGATTAATAATGCCCTGGACGAGCTCTTTGAAGAAGGAACCATGCTAAAGATTTCCAATGATACTTTCGGCATGGACCTTGTATCGGCAGCACGCCAATAACAGCCGGGAATGAACCCGAAGGGGTTCATAGCAAAGTATAGGCGGCAGCATTTGGCTGATTTCCAGGCTACCATCCTCAAAATGATCTCATGGATTCCCACCCTCCTGGCTGGTGCACGAATCACCATATCCCTGACGATCCTCGCCGTTTCGGCGGGATTGATTCTGAGCCTCTTTATTGCCCTGGGGAAGATGTCGAAAAATATTATCATCAACAAGGCTTGCAGCGCATATGTTTTCTTTTTTCGGGGTACACCCCTGTTGATGCAGCTTTACTTTATCTACTACGCCCTGCCCATGATCTCCGAAGTTTTTCTTATCCAGACAGGGCAGGCCGAGGTGGATCGTTTTATCTATGCCTTTATTGCCTACAGTTTGAATTGCGCCGCTTACTGCGCTGAGATCATCCGGGCGGCGATTCAGAGCATCGACAAGGGCCAGTTCGAAGCTTCCCGCGCTCTGGGCCTGTCCTACGCTCAGACCATGCGGCTGGTGATCATTCCTCAGTCAATCAGGCGGCTTATCCCCCCGGTTGGCAACGAATTTATTATGATGCTAAAAGACGCCTCACTGGTGTCAATGATTGCTTTGGTAGATATTACCAAGGCTACCCGGAATATCGAAGGCTCCACCCGTTCGGCGCTGGTGTATATCCCGGCGATGATCCTCTACCTGATCATCACCGCTGTTTTTTCTTTTTTCTTTCACAAGATGGAAAAAAAATATTCGGTGTACGAGTGAGATTGATATGGCCATGATAAAAACAGCCGGGGTATGCAAAACTTTTCAGGGCGGCAACGGCAGGGGTCCCCTTGATGTGCTGAAAAATGTATCTCTTACCGTTGAGCAAAAAGAAGTGTTCTGTATTATCGGACCTTCGGGGGCGGGTAAGTCGACGTATTTGCGTACCCTGAACAGGCTGGAAACCATTGACGAAGGCCAAATCTACATAGAAGACAAACTGCTTTTTGACTGCCATCACGGTATTAACAACGTAAAGATGCAACATGATGAACGTAACAGAATCCTGCTTGAAGTGGGTATGGTATTCCAGAACTTTAACATCTTCCCCCACAAGACGGCCATGGAAAACGTAATGCTCGCCCCGGTCCATGTCCGCAGGCTTTCTGTGGAAGAAGCCCGGGAACGGTCAAAAAAAATTCTTGAACGGGTGGGCCTGGAAGATAAATTCGATGCCTATCCTGCCCAGCTTTCTGGCGGTCAACAGCAGCGGGTGGCCATTGCCCGAGCCCTTGCCATGGAGCCCAAGATCATGCTCTTTGACGAGCCCACCAGCGCCTTGGATCCCGAACTGGTGGGGGAAGTTCTCTCGGTAATGAAGGGTTTGGCTCAAGCGGGGATGACCATGCTGGTGGTAACCCACGAAATGGGGTTTGCCCGGGAAGTGGCGGATAAGGTGGTGGTAATGTTCGGAGGCTCGATCCTGGAAATGGACAAACCGGAAAAGATATTTTCCAGCCCCTCTCATGAACGGACGCGCCAGTTTCTTCAAAGTGTGCTGTAGCTGGTCCTTATTTGTGTTGATGGGTTGTTGATTGTTATTGCAATCTCATTGCCCAATCGTGTTTCTTTCCTTATAATGACCCAGGTATATCTATGGATATTTTTTCTTGGTTGAGCGACTATGTTCAATTTTATCCCCTGGCCGCTCTAGCGGGGCTTCTCCTGGCGGGTCTGAACATCCCTATATCGGAAGATCTGGTGATCATAACCGGTGCCCTGCTAAATCAGGAAAGAGTGCTGGACCATGTCGCAGGAGCCAGGGGGATGCTTATCCCAAGTTTACTTGCGATCTATATGGGAGTTATTGCCAGCGATTTTATATCTTATTATCTGGGGACCCTGGTACGAAAGGGAACCTTTAGGGCAAAGTTTGCCGATACCCTGCTTACGCCTAAAAACCTGGATCGATTTAACAGACACCTGAATGAACATGGCTTTCTTACCTTTATTATCTGCCGCTTCATTCCCTTCGGCGCCCGGAATACCCTCTTTATGACATCGGGTTTTCTGAACCTTCCCCTGCGCCGCTTTGCCCTCTACGACATTACCGCCGCGCTGATCAGTACTAACACCTTGTTCTTTCTGGTGTACAACTTCGGGGATGAAATACGGAGTCCCATCAAGGTGGCGGGCATTATCCTTTTTATCCTGTTGGTTTTGACCGTTCTGTTTCTGATAATCCGCTTTCTGATGCGAAATCCCCTGACTCTCTGGGGTCTTCCTCAGGTGGCGGTTTTCCCTGCCCTCATTGCAGCGGGAATGGCCGCCCTTTTTGTATACTGTCGTCAATACTTTTGGATCGTTCCTGTCGAGACAGCGTTGTTTTTGATTTTCTTCTGGATGCTGGCTTTTTTCCGGAATCCTCCCAGAAAAATTGTGACTGATGAATTGATTCTCTATGCTCCGGCGGACGGCAAGGTAACAGATATTTCCGAAGTGGAAGATGAAGAACATGGACCTCTTTTGCGGATTGGTATTTTCCTTAGTATTTTTAACGTCCACCTAAACCGCGCTCCCTGTTCTGCCAGAATAGAACGGATCACCTATAAAAAGGGAATGTTTAAGGATGCCCGGGACCCGGACTCCAGCCGGGTAAACGAATCTAATGAATTACTGCTCACCCGCCTTGCCGAACCAAAGGATCGCCTGCTGGTCCGGCAGATCAGCGGAGCCATCGCCCGGCGTATAGTTTGCAAGGCAAAGGAGAAAGAAGAACTGTCGCAGGGAGCGCTCTTCGGCATGATCAAATTCGGGTCCCGTACGGAATTGTACCTTCCTGCCCGGAATGACGGGAAATATGAAATAGCGGTGAAATTAGGTGATTCCGTTCATGCCGGGATCACCCCCCTTGTAAGGTACACCGGTGACTAAAGGAATGGAAAAACCTTCCCCTTCCCGCCAAAAACGGAAAAAAGAAAGAACTCCGGCGGTCGCTGCTTTATCGAAACGGAGGCGGCTTAAATATATTGCCGTGCTTCCCACGGGTGTAACCCTCATTAACGCTCTTTGCGGCTTCCTTTCCATTATTTACGCCAGCCGGGGGGCGGGGGTCTTCTTGGATGCGTTCCTGCTTCACAAGACAGGAATTTCCTTTTTTGCTATGTCCGGTTATCTGATTGTCGTTGCCATGATCGCTGATGTACTTGACGGTCAGGTAGCCCGATGGAGCGGAACTGCTTCCGGTTTTGGAGGCCAGCTGGACAGCCTTTCCGACGTTTTGAGTTTTGGCGCCGCTCCGGCGTTTCTAATGTTTAAAGTGATGGAAGCCAACCTGGTCCTTGAATCCTTCGTTCAGAATTTTTTTCCCCCGATATCTCATTGGAAAGTTTTTCCCCAGATAAATCCCCAGATGATTCAAATGGCGGGCCGGTGGATCCTGTTTGTTGCGCTCTTTTATGTACTCTGTACGGTTATCAGGCTTGCCCGGTTTAATGTGGAAAACGACACAAACCTTTCCCACCACCAAAGTTTTGCCGGTCTTCCTTCTCCGGCAGCAGCAGGGGTAGTGATAAGCCTTGTAATCTTTCAGGAAGATTTTATTCCCATCATAGCAGACCGCCTGCCTGAGTTTTCTTCCGCCCTGATGGATATTACCATCCGGCTTCTGCCTTTATCAGCTCTTTTTTGCGGAATTTTAATGGTAAGCAGAGTGCAGTATTCCCACCTGGCAAATAAGCTGTTTAGGAGGAAGAAAAATTTTTTTACTGTACTTCTGGTTTTGCTTGCGGGTTTCCTGGCGGTGTGGAACATCCAGCTTGCCCTGGTCCTGGGTTTCTGGGGTTTTGCCCTTTATGGTTTTGCCCGGGGTATTTTTAACGAAATCCGTACCCGGATCAAACAAAAAGTGTCCGCAGAATGAATTGTGCCGGGGCTTTGCATTGACGGTAGATTCTGGTATACTGTCAATATTAGTCCTTTTCTTTCAAAACTTAACTAGAAAAAAGGAAATTTTTTGCCATTCAACCTGCAATCATAATGGAGGAAAACATGAAGAAGTTTTTTTTGTTTTGTTTAATGATACTGGCGGTATTGCTGGTCTCAGGCTGTAATCGTAACGCCGAGTCTGCCGGGTTTGCGGCAGCATCAGGTGAAGTTACCTGCCGGCTTCTTACCGACGCCAGCGGCATTGATGATAAATCCTTTAATGCGGCGGCATGGCGGGGTATGCTCCAGTACTACGGTGATACCTGGGACCATGCTTCGGGAAGAGGCAGACTGTACGATGTGGTTACTGCCCAAACCCAGGATCAGTATATTCCCAATATACAGTTGGCTACCGATGAACAGTACGACCTGATTATCACCACGGGATTTACCTTTGCCGATGCTCTAACCGAGGTAGCATCAAGAAATCCCAGTCAAAAATACATGATCGTCGATGTGGGTTGGCTGGATCATCCCAATGTACTCCAGGCTACTTTTGCAGAACATGAAGGTTCCTACCTGGTGGGAGTTGCTTCTGCCCTTAAAGCGATAGAAGACAATATCCCCAATCCCCGGTTTGGTTTTATCGGCGGTATTGCCGATCCTACTATCACTAAATTTGAAGTGGGATTTGTTCAAGGTATTCTGTCGGTACTCCCCAATGCTCAAATCATCGATTATTATGTGGGCAGCTGGGATGATCCCGGTTCTGCCAAGTCCCAGGCAAAAAACTGGTATGATTCGGGGGTGTACATTATTTATTCCGCCGCAGGGGCATCCGGCAATGGTACCATTGCCCAGGCCAAGGAATACCGGGCCCAAAACAGAAATGTCTGGGCCATCGGGGTTGATTCGGATCAATTTGAGGAAGGGCTTTACAATGACAACGAATCGGCGGTCTATACCTCTATGCTCAAGCGGGTAGAGTCGGCTACTTTCTACGCGCTCAGGGCGGTAAAGAACGGCAATTTCCGCGGCGAGGTAATTACCTTCGACCTCAAGGCCGAAGGGGTAGGCTTTTCCGTTACCAACCCCGCCATGTCCGCCGATATTAAAGCAAAAGTAAACGAAACGGCACAGAAAATAGTGAACAGTGAAATCAATGTGGCTCCCACCAATGCCGCCGCAAGACGGCTTTCCGGATTCCCTCAAAATTTAAGTGCGAAGGATTAAAAAAATGAGAGTGAATGAAGAGTTAGGATTTACTCCTTTCTCTTCACTTCATTTTGCGTTTTCTTTTGTCTTTTGATAAAGGAGTTTCCGTGTTAAAGCCGCCCGCAATCCAGATGATTGGGGTTACTAAAGTATTCCCCGGGGTTGTGGCCAATGACAAGGTGAACCTTGAAGTATTCGATGGCGAAATCCACGCCCTTCTCGGAGAGAACGGCGCAGGTAAGTCAACACTTGTGTCAATCCTCTTCGGGTTTTATGAAAAAGACGAGGGTGTCATAAAAATCCGGGATAAAACGGTCCGCATTAAAGGTCCCAATGATGCAACCGCCCTGGGGATAGGCATGGTGCATCAGCACTTTAAGCTGGTCCCTAATTTTTCTGTTACAGAAAATATTGTCCTAGGCCTGGAACCTCGTATTCCTTTTTGGGGAAATCTGGATTTAAAAGCCGCCGAAGACAGGGTGGCAAAACTTTCAGCGGCCTATGGTCTCGCTGTGGATCCCGGGGCGAAAATCGAAACTATTACTGTAGCTATGCAGCAACGGGTGGAGATCCTTAAGATACTCTACCGTAATGCGGATATTCTTATTTTTGATGAGCCTACGGCGGTGCTTACCCCCCAGGAAATTGATGAACTCTTGGCGATCTTTTACCGTCTTAAGGCGGAAGGGAAAACCATTGTATTTATTACCCACAAACTGCGGGAAATAAAGGCTGCCGCAGATCGTTGTACAGTGTTGAGGCGAGGAAAGCATGTAGGAACGGTGAATGTCAAGGACACGGACGAACAAAAACTGGCGGAAATGATGGTAGGCCGGAAAGTGATCTTTTCCATTGACAAAAAACCGTCTAATTCCAGAGAAGTGATCCTAAAAATAGAAAATCTTTTCGTCGTTGGTTCCAAGGGAACGACAGCGGTGAACAACCTTTCGCTGGAGGTTCGTTCCGGTGAAATTGTAGGAGTTGCCGGAGTGGACGGCAACGGTCAAATTGAACTGGCGGCGGCCATTTCAGGATTAACGCCGGTCAAGTCGGGCCGGATACTTCTAAAGGGCCGGGATATTTCCAAAGATACCATCAGGCAGCGAAATGAATCCGGTGTTGGGTTTGTGCCGGAGGACCGGCAAAAATACGGACTTATCCTTGCCTTCCGCCTGGACGAAAACCTTATCCTGAAAAGCTACCGGAACGATTCCTATTCAAGTTCCCTTGGTTTTCTTCGTTTTCCCGTCATCGCCAAATATGCGGACACCCTGATCAGCGAATTTGACATCCGGGCGGGAAATGGGCCGGCTACCTATGTTTCGGGTATGTCCGGGGGCAACCAGCAAAAGGTGGTAATAGCCCGGGAGATCGATCTTTCCCCGGATTTGCTTATTGTGTCCCAGCCAACCCGGGGACTAGATGTGGGGGCCATCGAATACATTCACCGCCGTATTGTTGAAGAACGGGACAAGGGGAGGGCAGTGCTTTTGGTTTCCTTTGAGTTGGACGAAATTATGGCCCTCTGCGATCGAATAGCCGCTATTTCAAAAGGCCAGGTGATTGGCGTGGTTTCCGCAGAAGAAGTGGATGAGCGGCGTATCGGTGCCATGATGGCAGGATTGGCATGAATCAAAAGCATAATATGAGACAGAATGTTAGGAACAGGATCCTGGGAGCCTTTACTCAGTCTAATGGCCTTGTGTCAGCGGCAGTGGTGATCCTGGGATTTCTAGTGGCGACAATTCTGATCCTGGCGGTGGGGAGAAACCCTGCAGGTATGTACTCGGCCATTGTCCAGGTGGTCAGCGGTTTTGATCTTCGCCGCTTTACCTGGAATGCCCGCTATATCGGAGAATGGCTTGTCGTAACCATGCCCCTTATTCTCTGTGGCCTTTCCATGGGTTTTGCTGCAAGGACGGGGCTTTTTAACATAGGTGCGGAAGGGCAGTACATTGCAGGTGTTACCGCTGCCCAGGTATTGGCCGTTTTTGGCCCGCAAGTTCCGGTACTACACTGGCTAATTGCAATACTGGGCGCCCTGGCCGCCGGAGCGGTCTGGGGCGGCGTAGTGGGCTGGTTTAAGGCGCGGTTCAGCGTATCCGAAGTGGTGGCCACCATTATGATGAACTACATAGCCCTTTATGGTTCCCGGCTTATTATCCTCAACATCCCTGGCGCCAATACCTACCGGACCCCGGTTTTCCCCAAAACCGCCCTGCTCCATAGTTCCCTTTTGGAAAGAATCACCAACGGTTCCCGGCTTAACCACGGTCTTTGGCTAACCCTGGCGGCGGTGATCTTTTTTTGGATTGTGATGGGAAAAACCCGGTTCGGTTATTCACTGCGGGCTACAGGGTTAAACAAGGATGCGGCCAGATATGGGGGGATCAATGTAAACAGGAATATCACTGCGTCCATGGCCATTGCCGGTGCCTTTGCGGGTTTGGCAGGAGCGGTGGTCGCCCTGGGTTCTTTTAATTATGGGCGAGTTTTGCTGCCCGGTCAGGACGGTTACGGCTTTGAGGGAATTGCTGTAGCCCTGGTGGGGAACAGTACCGCCTGGGGTACAGCCCTGGCGGGACTGCTCTTTGGCATGCTCAAATCCGCCCAGCCCCTGATGCAGTCCCGGCAGATTCCAAAAGAAATTACCAGTATTATCATAGGACTGGTGGTGGTTTTTATCTCCCTTAGGGCGGGGGTACAGATTATTCTGAACTGGCGGCTAAAAGAAAAGACCAGAAAAGGCGAGGCAGCAAAATGATAGACTTTTTTGGCATGCTTCCTTCCATTTTAATGATCGTGGCACCAATCCTTATTGCAGCAATAGGAGGAATGATCTGCGAACGGGCCGGAGTGGTGAATATCGCTCTGGAAGGACTTATGGCCTTTGGAGCCTTTACTGCCGCTGCTAGTCACCGGCTTTTGGAAATACCCCTCGGCGGTTTTTCTGTTTCTTTTGCCCTGCTTATGGCTGCTCTGATGGGCGGAATTATTTCCCTGATACATGCGTTTGCTTCTATCACTCTCAAGGCAGATCAAATTATTTCCGGTACCGGTATTAATCTCCTTTCTATGGGGGTAACAGTATTTCTTTGTCAGATCATCTTCCAGCAGGAGCGAACACAGCCCTTTAGGCTGGGGATGATGCCCATCCGCGCCCTGGGCGGGATTTACCCCACGGTTTGGATAGCTTTGGCGGTACTCCTTGTTTTCAGGTTTGTGTTGTACAAACGGCCCTGGGGACTCAGGCTCCGTGCTTGTGGTGAACACCCACAGGCAGCGGCTTCTGCAGGGGTTGACGTGATCCGCATACGGTATACTGCTGTCCTTATATCAGGAATTCTCGCCGGACTTGCCGGGGGCTGCCTGGTTTTGACGCAGACTATTCAGTACACGGTTACTACCATTAATGGAAAGGGCTTTATCGCCCTGGCGGCGGTTTCCTTTGGACGCTGGCTGCCCATGGGAGTCTTGGGCTCGTCCCTGTTATTCGGAACTTCTGCGGCCCTGGCGGTGTACATCATCAATATTCAGTCCCTTAAATTCCTGCCTCCGGAGTTTTTTAACCTGCTGCCCTATGCGATTACTTTAATTACCCTGGTATTCTTTAGCGGCAAAGATTATGCCCCCCGTGCTTCCGGGCAGCCTTATGAAAAAGGATGACAAAATGATTGATATCCGCAGCGACACTGTTACAGTTCCCACCTCCGCCATGCGAAAGGCCATGGCAGAAGCGGAAATGGGGGACGATGTTTACGGTGATGACACCACAATAAATAGACTGGAAAAAACCGGAGCGGAACTTCTTGGCAAAGAGGCGGCCCTGTTTGTACCCTCCGGTACCTTTGGGAATCAGTTGGCTCTTTTTACCTGGTGTCCCCGGGGCACAGAAGTTCTTTTGGGGGAAGAGTGCCACATTATCCAGCATGAAGCAGGGGCGGCTTCGATCATCGCGGGAGTGCAAACCCGGACCATCTCTGCTCCGGACGGAGTCCTGACTCCAGAGGCCCTGCAAAGGCGGCTGCGGCGACGGGATCTCCATGCTCCAGCCAGTTCTTTGATCTGTATGGAAAATGCCCACTCCCTGGGAAAGGCTGTGCCTCTTCCGGTTATGGAGGAAGCAAAGAAAATAGCCGATGAATGGAAACTGCCCGTTCATCTGGACGGTGCCCGGATTTTCAATGCCGCCGCAGCTCTGGGTTGCAACGCCGCCGGTATAGCCCGCTGTTGTGATTCGGTAATGTTTTGCCTTTCCAAGGGGCTTTGCGCCCCCGTCGGCTCCCTCCTGGTAGGTTCCAGGGATTTTATCGAAGAAGCTCGGCATAAACGGAAGATCATGGGCGGCGGTATGCGGCAGGCGGGAATCCTCGCTGCGGCGGGACTTGTGGCTTTGGCGGAACATCCTTCCCTGTTGGATGAAGATCACTGGCGGGCCAGGGAACTGGAAAAAGCCCTGGCGGAAATTCCAGGGATCACCGTGGAACAGGGAGATATCAACATGGTCTTTTTTCATTGCAATCTTCAAGATGCAAAAGACAATCAATCCTGGACTCAAACGATAACCGGAACCTTCCGCCGCCGGGGAATCATCATCAATCCCCCTGAAATGATCCGGCAACAAAACGGTACTGCTGTACATTTCCGTTTTGTTACTCATCACTGGATTGGTGATAAAGAACTGGGAGCAATTGTAGAAGCGGCCCGCTCGATCTTTGGTTCCGCGGAATAGTTATGATCCAAAAGCAGAATATTTACAAAAGCCGGCAGGGACAGGTTTATGACTGGATGGCCCGGGAAGGGATCAGCCTCCTCTTGATTGAAGATACGGAAGGCCGTAGAGATTCAAATCTTCGCTGGCTTTCGGGGATGCCCGCGGATGCCCTGCTCTTTCTTTCGGTGGAACGGAAAACACTCCTTGTTCCCTGGGATATAAACCTGGCAAAACTTTACGGTCAAGTGGATCATATCCGCGCCTATGCCGAGTTTGACCGTCTGCCCGTCAAGGCCTGTATCAAAGCGGCGGCGCTGCTAAAAATACCCCATGGTTCACGGATAGAAATCCCCGGCGGTACATCTTATCCGCGGTTTCTTCGCTTTATTGAAGCCCTGACAGATTTTGATATCATCTGCCGGGACGAGGGGGGTGCCGGCACCGTTCTGGAACAACTGCGGGCAGTTAAGGATGTTGAGGAGATCCGAATATACCGCCGGGCCGCAGAGATTACCAACGAGATTATTGATCTTCTGGAAAAACAGCTTAGGGCAGGAAAGATAAAAACCGAATATGATGCGGCCCAGCTTATTCAAGGTGAATGCAGAAAGCGGGGCTGCGAAGGAACAGGTTTTGAAACTCTGGCTGCGGGTCCGGTGCGGAGCATGATGATTCATTCTTTTCCTTCCTACACCGCTTCCCCCTTTGGAACGCCTGGGCTTTCTATCTTGGATTTTGGCGTTAAATACCGGGGCTATACCACCGATGTTACCCTGACAGCAGTAATGGAGCCGGTCAAAGCCCAGGAACGGCTGATTGCATTGACAGAAAAAGCCTACAAGCTTGCCCTTGGGATGGTCCGGCCGTGGACTGCGGCGGCGGACATTGCCGCTGCGGTGGATGCGTTTTTTGCCAAATCAGGCAAGGCCATGCCCCATGCTCTGGGCCACGGTGTTGGCCTGGATTCCCACGAAGGGCCGGCTCTTCGTAACCGGGAGGATAACAACTGGATTCTCCAGCCGGGCATGGTGATTACCCTGGAACCAGGGCTGTACGATCCCCGGCTGGGAGGCTGCCGGCTGGAAAACGATGTGCTGGTAACAGAAGAGGGCGGGGAAACATTAACCGCCTCCAGGATCATACGGCTGTAACGGCTGCATATTGATAGTACTATTCATTTCGAATAAAATGAAATATCCCAATCGTCAAATATGATAATCCTAGGGGGCGAAAAAATGGCTGTATCATTGTCCGGAATAAAAACATTGTGCAAAAAAAATGCGGTAAAAATGGCTGATTTTATGATGATCGATTTGAACGGACGCTGGCGGCATCTTACCATGCCTATCGAAAGACTAACAGAAGATACTCTGAAAAACGGCGTTGGTTTCGACGGATCCAATTATGGCTTTGCACCGGTGGAAAAAAGCGATATGGTTTTTATTCCCGATTTGGCCAGCGCCTATATGGATCCCTTTGCGGAGGTTCCCACCCTTTCCATGATTGGCGATGTGTATGTCATAGAACTGCCGGACAACCGGCGTTTTGACCAGGACCCCCGCAATGTGGCGATTCATGCGGAAGAATATCTGCGTTCCACAGGCATTGCAGACGAGATGCGCATAGGCCCGGAGTTTGAGTTCCATGTATTTGACCATGTAAACTATTCTGTCGAGGGGCATTCTTCCAAGTTCAGGGTTGATACCGCCCAGGCGGAATGGAATTCCGGACTGGAAGGCGAAAATTTGGCTTACAAGGTACCCCATAAGGGAGGTTACCATGCGGCCCCGCCCTTTGACAGGCTTAGCGGATTCAGAAGCAGAGTAACCATGTTAATGGAAAGCCGGGGAATCCTGGTAAAGTATCATCACCACGAGGTGGGGGGCCCGGGCCAGGTTGAAATAGAAGTGGAATTCGGCGGGATGCGGGAAATGGCCGACAAAACCATGATGACAAAATATATTCTTAAAAACGCCGCCATGGCCGAGGGAAAAACCGTTACGTTTATGCCCAAGCCGATTTTTGGAGAGGCCGGAAACGGACTGCATGTACACATGCACCTGTTTAAAAAAGGCAGCCCCTTGTTTTACGATTCAAACGGCTATTCACAGCTCAGCCAGACGGCGCTTTATTTTATGGGAGGAATCCTTAAACACGTCCGGGCCCTCTGCGGTTTTACCAACCCCAGCACTAACTCTTACAAAAGGCTTGTTCCCGGTTACGAAGCGCCGGTTACCATTGGCTTTGCTACTTCAAACCGCAGTTCAGTGATCCGTATTCCGGCCTATGCAAAGGACCCCGATAAAAAACGGTTTGAACTTAGAAGTCCGGACGGAACCTGCAATCCATATTATGCCTATTCCGCTATTTTGATGGCGGGCATTGACGGCATCAAAAACAAAATTGATCCTCAAAAAGAAGGGTACGGCCCATACGACATGAACCTCTACACCCTTTCAAAAGAAGAGCAGGGCAGGATCCAATTTTTGCCCCAAAGCCTGGACGAAGCCCTGGACGCGCTGGCTGGGGACCATGGCTTTTTAACCCAGGGGGGAGTTTTCCCGAAGCGATTGATTGAAATCTGGATCGAAAATAAAAGGAAGGATGGTTCCCGTTACAAACAACTGCCCCATCCTGTGGAATATGAAATGTACTTTGATCTATAGGATACCATCCGCCGGCTTTTAACAATCAGAGGGTGTCAGCGCTTCTGCGACAGCGCCGGCGCTGCGGTCGGTCTCTACCGCCACTTCTGTTTTTGTATTATTGATACAGCAACGGATAACCAGCACCGGGTGTGAGGGAGTTATAAGTTTTTTCCACCAGCGTTTTTCCAGCACTAATTCCACGGCACTTATGGATTCCCGGGGGATAAAAAAGGTTTTTTCCCTGGGGGCATCGCCGCCGGCGGTAGCTCTGGACATGGCCATGAGCCATCCTTCATGGGGAAAATGATGAAACCGGAAGCCCCCCGAAGTAGCGATGGCCAGCCCCCAAAGGGGCTGACTGTATTCGGCCCAGCCCCTTAGATATTGTCCCAGGGATTTGGCCAGCACCTTTTCGCCCGTAGACGCTTCATAGTCCTGCCAGAATTTTTTGGCATTGACCTCTTCTTTTTTTTTAAGAAACATGGCGCCTCCCGGAAAATTTTTACTGCTGCACCTGTTCGGTAAATTCTCCCATGACACGGAACCGGCTGTACCGTTTGGCGGGCAGTGCGGCGGGATCTTCTGCACAAAGCCGGGAAAGCGTTTCAGCAAGATAACGCCGCAGGTTTGCCGCAGTGCCTTCCACACCGGCGTCTTCGGCAATGACGGCATCGCATATACCTGCGGCTTTCAGTTCTTCCGCGCTGATCTTCATCAATTCTGCCGCTTCTTTTTCTCTGCTTGGATCTTTCCAGAGTATGGACGCAAAGCCCCGGGGATTGATCACCGAATACAGGGTGTTTTCCAGCATTGCTAAATTGTCGCAAACTCCCAGAGCCAGAGCGCCGCCGGATCCGCCTTCACCCAAAACCACCGATATTACCGGCGTTTGCAGTTCCATAAAGATCATCAAATTCCGGGCAATGGCTTCACCTTGACCCCGTTCTTCCGCTTCCACCCCGCAAAATGCACCGGGGGTATCAATAAAGCAGATCACCGGCCGTCGGAATTTTTCCGCTTGCCGGGCAAGGCGCAAGGCTTTGCGGTAGCCTTCGGGATGGGGCATGGAAAAGTTGGTCCGCTTGAGTTCTTCTATGTCCGCTCCCTTGGGCTGGGCTATGACCGTTACGGGCATTCCCTGGAAAAGGGCAAGGCCCCCAACCACGGCAGGATCATCTCCAAAATACCGATCCCCGTGTAGTTCGGTAAATTCATCAAAAAGCAGGGAGATAAAGTTAAAAGCACTGGGACGGTTAAGACCCCGGAGCCGCTCCAGCTTTTGTACGACATTGAGTTTTAACGTCCCTGATCCATCGCCGGATGATGCGGATAGGCCGGATCCGGAAAATGCGGGACTTCCAGAAAGACGGTGATGGCGAAGTAGTCTTGCCAGAATGGATTTAATAGTTTCCCGGGGACAAAGCATATCCGCAAAGCCATGCTCAAGGATGAATTCCGATGTTTGAAAATGATCCGGCAGGGAATGGCCTATGCTGTCTTGGATTACCCTTCTGCCGGCAAAACCCACCGTTGCTCCGGGTTCGGCGAGGATAATGTCTCCCAGGGAGGCAAACGAAGCATCGACGCCGCCGGTAGTTGGATCGCAGATCACGGTGATATAGAGGAGCCCCGCCTTGTTAAGAAGGGCTACCGCTCCGGAAGTTTTCGCCATCTGCATCAGCGAGTAGGTTCCTTCCTGCATACGGGCCCCGCCGGAGGCGGTAAAGATAACCACCGGGAGCTTTTGCTCCACTCCGTATTCAAGGAGGCGGGTAACTTTTTCTCCCACGGCGCTGCCCATGCTGGCCATCATAAAACGGCTGTCCATGATACCGATCAGGACCGCTTCTCCGCCGATGGTGCAGCGGCCGGTGATTACCGCTTCTTTCGTACCGGTTTCTTTTTGAAGGGCGACGATCTTTTCTTCATATCCCGGATAGTTTATGGGATTGCAGGAAGTAAGGGACGCGTCAAATTCGGTAAAACTCCCTTCGTCGGCGGTAAGGGCAAGGCGTTCCTGCCAGCTAAGTCGCAAATTCATAGTAACACTCCTGGTACTTCGGCAGGATCAAAACCATCCATGCGGTAGCCTTTTTCCTGCAAAATTAAAATTATCTCTTCCACTACGGAAGGGATCCAACTGCGGTAAAATTTTCCTTCGGGATTTCGGGCAAGCTGTTTTTCCATGGTAGTGTATGCACCTCTGCCGTCATGGAGTAGAATAATGCCGCCGCCTCTTTTCTCAATTTTTCCGATAACCTGAGCCACGGCCTTGTCCCTGTTACTGCCGGAGAGAACCGCATCATAGATACGGATCGTACAGGGAGCCATGCAGAAACCTTGCTGTTCCCAAAACTGCCGCTGTCCTTTTTTGTAATAGCCGCCGTGGGGCCGGTAAATCGGAACCCCAAAAGTTGATTGTATCGGGTCATCCAGTGCAGCATCAATCGCTCCCTGCCCCGCAAGAAGATTGGCACTGAACGATTCATCATTTAAAAAGAGCGCCCACTTTTCTCCATAGCCGTGGTTGATGATCCGGTGGCCCCCGGCGGCGATACGCCGTACCAGATCAGGGTTCTGATCAGCGTTTATTCCCAAAAGGGAAAAACAGCCGCGGATTCCGTACTTTTCCAAGACCTCCAAAAGCCTGAGGGTGGTATCGCCGTATACATTGGGGCCGTCATCAAAGCTAAAAACCACAATGCCGCCGGGAAAATCGCGGGGGTTTGCATTAATGCTTTTGCAGCCCCCAAAGTTCAGGCAGAAAGGGAAGAAAACAAGTATAAAAAGGATATGATAAACTCTTTGCATTTTAATACCCGGTGATTCAAAGAATAATACAATTTACCTCATTTGGGGAAGCACACTGCGCCTGTTTGACAAACCAGTTCATTGGTGCCATGCTGAAATGAAAAGATCATGGCTGAGTATAATAACGAAAGTTTTTCGGCAGACAAAATTAGAGCCGTCGATGCAAAATTCGAAGCTCAAAAAATCGCCTTTTCCCCCCTTGTTTTTCAGGCTGTAAGGGCTATGCTGGAACTGGGCCTTTTAAAAGCAATTTCTGATTCCGGTGAAAAAGGGCTTGGTCTGGACGATGCCGCGGAAAAGACCGGCATTTCTCCTTATGGCATAAAGGTTCTTCTGGAGGCCGCCCTGGGGGTGAACATTGTTAAGACGATTCCCGAAACAAAAGAGGATCGTTTTGTCCTTGGGAAAACAGGCTGGTTCCTTTTGGAAGACGAAATGACCAGGGTGAATTTTAGTTTTGTAAATGATGTGTGTTACAAGGGGGCCTTTGAACTTGCCCAGTCGGTAAAGTCTGGGAAACCCCTGGGCCTTGAGGTCTTTGGATCCGAAGGGAAAACCCCGGGCGGAACAACTATTTATGAGGTTCTGTCGTCCCTGCCGGAACAGGTAAAAAAAAGCTGGTTCGCCTTTGATCATTATTATTCTGATATTGCTTTTGAAGAAGCCCTCCGTATTGTTTTTTCCGGGAGTCCGAAAAAAATTATTGACCTGGGCGGGAATACCGCCAAGTGGGCTCTTTGCTGCTGTCGCCATGATCCCCATGTGGAGGTGCTTATTGTAGACCTGCCGGGGCAATGTGCGGCGGCGGAACAAAATATAGCCCATGCCGGTTTTTCCGGCAGAATTAAAACCTTTGCCTGCAATGTATTGAATAGGGAAACGGCTATTCCTTCCGGGGCGGATGTTATTTGGATGAGCCAGTTTCTGGATTGTTTTTCCCTTGAGGAAGTTACCCGTATCATGGAAAAAGTGCGGACCGCAGCGGTACCTTCGGTTGATGTCTTTATTCTTGAACCCTTTTGGGATAAACAGCGTTTCGAAGCTGCCGCTTACTCCCTTCAGGCTACTTCCCTTTATTTTACCTGCATGGCCAATGGAAACAGCAAAATGTACCGTTATCGAGAGCTTGCCGCTGCTGTAGAAGATGCCGGTTTTGAAATTGCTGATGCCTGGCACAATTTGGGCTCTGCCGATTATTCTCTTCTTCGATGCAGGGCAAGGTCATGAACGGAGGAGAACTATACGTCACCCGGCTTTCCGCATGGGCTCCCGGAATAGGAAGTTCCGGCGAATGGGACGAATGGGCCTTGGATATGCGGAACATATCCTCCTGCGCGAAGGGGCCTGATATTTCCTTTACCGATCCCTTGTTCCACCGGCGGCTGAGTCAAATTTCTAAAATGACCATACAGGTTATTCATGATCTCCTGCCTCTGGAGGAGAATACAAAACTTTTCTTTCTTTCTTTCCGGGGGGAACTTTCAAGGCAGTATCAGATTAACAAGATGTTGATAAAAGAAGACACCATAATGCCGGCTGCTTTTTCTCTTTCAGTTTTTAATGCCCCTGTGGCGCTGGCCTCCATCGCCCTTGGACTTAAGGGGGGATACTCGGCGCTTTATCCGGGAAGTAATTCTTTTGCCGCAGGTCTTGCTGCTGCTGCTGCTGCGGTTCTTTTTTCCGGTACGGCGGAAGAACTTGCTTTTGTTTATGCCGATGAGCAGCCGCCGCCGGAATACAGGTGCTTTTTTCGGGAGTGTCCTCCCCCTCTGGCCTTTGGACTTATCCTGTCCCGCGCTCCCCGGTCTTTTTCTGTTCCCCTTTCATTGTTCAAGGAAAGAGGCGATCCGCTTGTTTTTCTTAAGGATCTCCTTCTTTGCGGAGAAATCCATGTTTCCTCCTGATCTGTCTCCCGTATCAAACAAACCGCTCTATGTATACCGGGTTCTGGCAAAATGGTTTTCATTCTTCTTCTTCGGCCTGAGTACGCTGATTTTGGGAATAATAATTTTTCCGTTTATGAGGCTTGTTTTTCACCCCAAAGAACGGTTCAAAAAATACGGAAGGCGTTTTGTTTCTTCGTCCATGGGTTTTTTTGTTTCCTTTATGCATTTCCTTAGAGTTGTAGACCTGGAGACTGATAATCGGGAACAGTTCCGGCGCCTTTCGTCAAAAATCATAGTTGCCAATCACCCGTCCCTTCTTGATGTGGTGATGCTTCTTTCTCTCATTCCCAACGCCGATTGTATTGTGAATTCAGCGCTGAACCACAATGTTGTAAGAGGAGTGATACGCCAGCTTTATATACTCAATTCCCTTGACTTTGAAGGCCTCCTCCAGTCCTGCGCCGGGTCTTTAAGGCAGGGGAACTGCCTGATCATTTTTCCCGAAGGAACCAGGACTCCAAGATCGGGCTATGCAGCTATCAAAAAAGGAGCTGCACGGATAGCTTTGACTTTGGGTTGTAGTATTGTACCGGTACGAATAGGAGGCACCGATAAATTCGGCCTGGGTAAGAAAGATCCCTGGACGGGCTTTAATCCCCGGGAACGCTATGTCTATAACATCAGCATGGAACCTGAAATTGACACGTCAAAATACCGGGTCTTCTCCAATCCCAAAGCGGTGCGGGTTCTGACCAGGAATATTTCAGAATCCCTGTTTCCAGCAGACGCTTGATAAAACCCGCCAGATTGAGGTATCATGGGAAGCAGTCTATTTTAGCATCGGAAACGGAGTTTTTCTTGGATAAGAATGCTGTCTACATAATATTAAAGGAAATCATGGTCTCGGAATTTGAAATTGAAACCGATTCAATCAGACTTGAGAATCGATTGTATGATGATCTAAAACTGGACTCGCTGGATATGGTTGATCTGATACTCAATTTAAAAAATCATACTGATAAAAAGATCGACCCTGCCCTGTTTAAGAATGCCTGTACTGTGCAGGATCTAGTTGACCTAATCCACCCCGTTTGGGGGTAATTGCGTAATTCCCGCTTTGCTTAAGCCTTCGGCAAAAATGAAAGCACTCTCCGGATCACTTCCATTCCACCAATTCATTTAGTTCTTTTCTTTTTTTTGGAGACGGGTCTTCGTCAGGGTAACCCAGTGCTATTGCTGCGGCAATCTGCCTGTCGGTTTGCAGCCATTCACCTATTTCCCTAACCGTATAATAAATATCGCCAATCCATAAACTGCCAATACCATATTCATGAGAAGCCAATAACATATTTTCTACAGCAGCTCCAATTGATAGTATGTTTGCCATTTCTACATATTTTTTTACCAGGGTTTTTCCATAATCCTGTTTATTCTCCGTATTTATAACAAATATGATAACGGGTGCATCTTTCATAATTTTTAAAGTAGTTTCGGCAGAATAAAGAAAATTTTTTGCATCAAGCAGCAGTCCGAAGCTGGATTTTATATCCTCAATTCCTTTTTCAATGACCTTTATTAATTGCTGTTTGCTTTCTTTTATAACAAAAAATTTCCAGGGCTGGTTATTTTTTGGAGACGGCGCATTAATTCCAGCTTTTAAAATATTTCGAATGGTATTTTGATCAATATCATTGCCGGAAAATTTTCTTGTACTTCTTCTGTTTTCAATGGCTGTAATAGTGTTCATAGTACCTTTTGCTCCATTGGTGACAAATCAGTTTCACTGCATATTCCTGAAAATAAGCGAAGAATTGATGCCTCCAAAGGCAAAGTTGTTGGACATGATGTATTCGGTATCAATTTCCCGTCCGTTCCCGGTGATATAATCCAGAGGCCCGCAGCGGGGATCAAGCTCATCAAGGTTAAGGTTGGGGCAGAACCATTTTTCTTTCATCATTTTAATGGATAGCCACGCTTCAATGGTGCCGCAGGCCCCCAGGGTGTGGCCTAGGTAGCTTTTTAAAGTGCTTGCCGGGACAGGTCTTTGAAAAATATCCGCGGTGGCCCAGCTTTCAGCCACATCCCCTGTTTCGGTGGCAGTCCCATGGGTATTAACATAACCTATGGAGGCAGGATCCAGCCGCGAATCTTCCAGGGCCAGCTTCATGGCGATACCCATGGTATAACGGTTCGGCTGGGTAATGTGAGATCCGTCGGCATTGGTTCCAAAACCGGCAATTTCGGCGATTATGTTTGCTCCTCGTTTTTTTGCATATTCATATTCTTCCAAAATCAAGGTTCCCGATCCTTCACCGACAACAAGGCCGTCCCGGTTTTTATCGTAGGCGGCGGGAGTTTTTTCAGGCGTATCGTTTTTGCAGCTGGCGGCAAAAAGGGTATCAAAGACCGCTGCATTGGCGGGGCTCATTTCTTCAGCGCCTCCCGCCAGCATAATATCCTGAGCGCCCCTTGCTATGGTCTCATAGGCAAAGCCTATGGCCTGCGAACTTGACGTGCATGCCGTGTTTGCCGTAATTATCCTTCCGGTAATGCCGAAAAATACGCCAATATTTGCGGCGCAGGTCTGGGGCATGGCTTTTATATAGGTGGTGGCGCTTATTTTTTTTACATCACCCAGAACGAGCATGCTGTAGAAGTCAAGGAGAGGCTCTATACTTCCCATAGAAGAACCGTAGGCAACGCCTGCGCGGCCATTTTTTAGCTGAGGATCGTCCGGGTTTATGCCTGCATCTGCCAATGCTTTTTCTGCAGAAACCAGGGCAAGCTGGGCAACTTTGCCAAGGCTGCGGATTTTTTTCCGGGGGTAGCCGGGCGGGGTAAAATCTATGGGTGCGGCAAGCATTGTATTCATGCCGGTATATTTTTCCCAGTCTTTCATATAGCGGACACAATTTTTCCCTGCCCTCAGAGACTTAAGTATATCCAGCCATTCATTACCCAGGGCGCTGACTACCGCTCCACCTGTGATGACCACACGTTTCCTCACTATAATAACCTCTGTTCCGCGCTGCACCCTATGTGCCGGGCATTACAACCGGATACAAAATACAGTTTCATATCATGCCTCCGTTTACCGAGATTACCTGACGCGTGATATACGATGCCTGTTCGGAAAGAAGGAATACCGCCAGAGCGGCCACTTCTTCGGGTTTACCTATTCGGCCCATGGGTATGGATGGAAGTATTTTATCTATCGGCACGTCCCGTATCATTTTTGTATCTATGATCCCCGGGGCGATGCAGTTTACGGTTATGGAACGGCTGGCAAGTTCCGCTGCGAGGGCTTTGGTGGCTCCGATAATGCCTGCCTTGGCAGCACTGTAATTTACCTGGCCGCGGTTTCCTGCTATTCCCGATACCGATGAAAGGGTAATGATCCGGCCTCGTTTTTTGCGGCAGATAGGCATCATAAGGGGGTGAAGGACATTGTAAAAACTGTCAAGATCGGTGCGAAGAACAGTATCCCAATCTTCTTCGCTCATGCCAGGGAAAGAGTCATCGGCGGAGATTCCAGCATTGCAGATAATTCCCCAGAAGGCGCTTTCGCAGGAGGCGCTGCAATTTTCTTCCGTCCATTTTTCAAGTTTTTTCCGGCATTCTTCCCGGTTACTCACATCAAACTGAAGGAGCTCTATTTTTCCGCCCCTTTGAGTGATTTCCTTTTCCAGGGATTCGGCCTCTTCTTTTCCCTTATTATAGTGGGCCGTTACTTCGTACCCCGCTTCGGATACAGCCAGTGCAATAGAGCGGCCTATGCCCCTGCCTGCCCCGGTAATGAGCACTTTTTTTTCACTCAACAGCATGGTAATCCTTTTTCATGGCCTGGGCTTGTTCATGCTCTATTTCCATAACCGTTAGTTTTCCTTCAAGAATTTTTCTACCTTCAAGTAAAATTTCACCTTCAAAAGTGCAGGCCAAATCCATGCGTCCAATTTCCTTTGTTTTTATCTCTACGGTACTTCCGGTCTTAAAGAAGGGAAGGCCTATCCGCATTGACGAAACACTCAGAATGAATCCCATTTTTGGGGGGATGCCGTTTTCACGATCCCTGATGCCAGAAAAAGCGGAGATCGCCTGGGCTATAAATTCAAAGCCTGCCCAGGCGGGGACACCCGCCGCTGCGGGATCGTAAAAGAGGCAGTCTTCGGTAATATGATATTCCGCCTCGATAGTTCGTTCTTCGAGATTATACTCTTTGATTCTGCTGAGGAGCAACATTTTGTTCCTGTGGGGTACAATGGAAAGAAGGTTTTCTTTTTCAGTCAAGCAGTATTTCCTCCCATTGTAGAAGCAGGGTAAACCGGCTATGATACATTCAGGCTCCGGAATAGATGTCATATTACATAGGTTTATCAATTCTGTCAAACAACTCTGAAGGCCAGTGTAAAAGAGCGGAACGCCAAAAATTTTTAAGCGCCGAAGCAAAGTGTATAGTATCCCGGCTTGCAGACAAAGCTTTTTCCGAAGATGATATAGCCAGAGAGAGACAGGGACGGCCCTTTTTTTTAGGGCCTGATCTGGATTTTAGCATTTCCCATTCCGGAACGCTGGCCGCTGTTTCTTTTGTTCGGGGCGCAAACCTGCGCACCGGCTGTGATGTTGAGCTTGTAAGACCCCGGGTAAGAGCAAAAGAAATAGCGGAAGAAAATTTTTCTGCCCCTGAAAGGGATTACATTTTTTCCTCCGGCTGTTTTGACGAAACAAAATTTTATTCGATATGGACCTTGAAGGAATGCTATCTTAAACTCCGGGGGCTGCAGGTATTTGATATGCCCGGCGTACCGTCCTTTATTGACGGCGAAGATCCATGCAGGGGGAATTTTGTTTTTTGTACTGCTGTTCCTTCTTTGCTATTGTTTAGACTTTACGAACTATCGGTTGTAACCGGTGAACGTTATATGCTGGCAACAGTCATTGAAGGGATGGAACTGGATCCTGAAATTCGCTGGTTTTCTCAGGCATCAACCGAGGCTTTTTCGCCGATAAGAGCTTCAACTTTGTCAGCCAAAATTTTTGGACAAACAAAGCAGGAATCCCCGGCTTTAATATCATAGGCCATTTGGGTGCTTACTCCTTTGGTGGCAAGAAGTCCGGTTTGGGCATGGCGAATTTCGTATTTTATCCTAAGGCGGTTTTCGTACTCCATTAGAATGGCTTTTATCCGCGCCCGGTCTCTGTACCGGAGGGACCCCAGATATTTTGCGGAAATTTCAATTACCGGAAAAGCATAGCCGGATTGTTCCATTTCGGAATAATTGTAGCCGATTTTTTCCAGAAGCGCCCGCCGGCCGATTTCAAAATAGTTTATATAATTTCCGTGCCATACAACTTGCATAGGATCGAGATCAAAAAATTCAACGGTAATTTCCGCTTCCGCAAAAAGACCGTAGGGTCCGTTATTCTCCCGGGATTCCATGGTCATGCCCCTTTTTGCCAAAAATTAAAAAAATTATACCATTGAAAAGGATATTTTTTGCAATAACCTTCCAGAAACGCTGCAAAAGAATGGGCCATCTCGGAACTCCGCAAGGCCCGTTCCTTTCTGGTACAATCAAAGGAAAGCGGACTTTTATGTACATGCATGCCGTACTCCGGTTTTAGCGACAAATCACCCCGGCGCAGGGCAAAAACAAAATAAACCGGCGCCTTTAACAAAGAGGCTAAGTAAAAAGCTCCCGGTGAAAAAGGCGCATCTTCTCCAAGGAAAGGAATCAGGAAGTTTTTTTCTGCGGATCCAGCGGATGTCCTGTCGCCGGCAATTACCACCAATTCCCCGGCGGTAATTTTTTCTTCAAGAAGAAGGGCGGTACCAGGGCCAATTTCATTGGCGTCAATAATATCCAGTCCGGACTGCGGGTTTAGTTCTTTAAGCATCCGGGTAAAATTCGCAGTAACATGCCTATCAACGATGGTAGTAACCGGTACCCGCCTGGATACTCCTGTCTGGTTAAAATTCGCAAGACCCCTGAGCAGTTCGGTGTTTCCCAGATGGGAACAAATAAGAAAAGCGCCCTTACCTTTTTCCAGATTCCGGATAAGCTCTTCTATGTCATCATCCTGAAAATGAATATCCTTAAAGGGAAATTTTCCGCCCCAGGATTGGAGTTTTTCCACCAGCGCGAGGGAAAAAGAAATAATATGCCGCATGGGCCCCAGCCAGGAACGGCATTTCTTCGCTGTCCCGGGTTTTTCGGCAAATGGGGCGGCTTTTTGCAGAAATCGTCTTGATTCAATCCGGCCATTTTTTGAAAGAAGGAAATAGAAAAACCCTACGGGAAATGCAAAAACGCGCAGGATAATCATCGGAAAAAATCTGAATAAAATAAGCATTAGTTTTACATGCCAATACCCTCCGGCCTGTTCTCTGTGCAGCGACCAGTGGAGGGGCTCTGATTTTTTCATCGTTTTTCTTTTCCGTGTTTTATTTTTTGGGTGATGAGCAGAGGCAGGCGAAACAGCATGCCAAAAAAAAGCCGGCAAAAAGTCCAGCTAATGCGGATATTATCTCTGACCATGCGGAAGTTGGAGATACCGTCTTCCGGATAACTTATTTTTACCGGGAAAAACACAGGGAACACTTTTTTCCAGTAGAGACGGACAAGTATTTCCGCATCAAAGCCCATGCGCCGGTCTACAAAAGAAAATTTTGTTATCCGCAGCGACGGTTCCACAGGGTATACTCTAAAACCGCAAAGCACATCCTTTAATTCCAGCGAAAGGGTAACGATAGCAGCCCAGAAGGTGGAAATTTTTCGTCCCGTTACCCTGCTTTTGGGAGCGGTCTCATCAAATTCCGGGTATCCGCAGATAATCATATCAGGATGTTTGGCGGACTTTTCCAGAAAAAAAACGGCCTTTCCGGCATCATGCTGGCCATCGGCATCTATCTGGAGTACATGGGTCAGTCCTAACTCCGCCGCTTTTTTTAGCCCCTGAATAACAGCTCCTCCCTTGCCCATGTTTTTTTCCAGGCGCACTAAAGCAGTCCCCTGCGTTTTTGCGGCGTATTCGGCAAGATAATAGCGTGTTTCAGCGTCGTTTCCGTCATCCGCCAGAATTACCGGCAGCCCCGAAGAGGTGAACCGTTCCGCCAGGAGGCACGCGGTTTTGCCGTGCCTGTATACAGGGATAAGGACTCCTTGCTTCACAAGTGTTTCCTTGGAAATCCGTTCTCTTCTTCCAGAATCATTAATGTACCCGCCGAATAGACAATTTCTTTTTCCAAAGGGGAACCCGGTTTTTCTGAAACGGCGTTCTTTTGCACCCCGGCGGAAGATGCAGGAGAACTCATCTTAAAGGAAATGATTTTTCCTTTTTTTTCCAGTTTTAGGTGGAGGGGCGTAAAAGGCCGGATAAGGTTTGAAAATTTTATCCTCCGTATTTCCGAAATCCCAATGCCGGTTCCCAGATATCTTGACGCTAGGCGGAGTATCAATTCCACTTGAGCCACTGCCGGAAGAATAGGGAATTCAGGAAAATGCCCCTCAAAATATGGGCTGGAATTAGGAATAGAAAATTCAAGGCTGATGGCATTTTCGGTTTTTTCAATTATTTTTTCTTTGTCCAGACTGCCAAAACCGATACTTTCCGCCGGGTTTTTTTGATTGGAAAAAAGAAGTACAATTTCTTCTTTCTTTTTTTTCCCCTGGATATCCGAGGGCAGGACTTGGGGGTAGCGCCATTTTTTTGGAATCACGATATTTTCAAAATATTGAATAAGGTATTCCCGCCAAAATTTGTTTATTTGGTGTTTTTCAAGTCCAGAAAACCGCTCCTTCCCTTTGCTATTAAAAACCACTGCGGCGGCAAGGTATTGGCGTTTGTCTTCCAGAAATATCACGCATACATCGGCGGCAAGGCCGGATTGTAAAATGCGGTTTTCTATTTCCGGAAGGGAGATTCGCTTTTCCTCGATTTTTACCACCGAATCAATCCGCCCCTTCAGTAAAAACCGGCCGTCTTCCAGTATTTCCACCAGGTCTGCGGTTTCAAAGCCCGCCGGATCTTTTATATAGGGCGAGCGGATAACAAGACAGCCATCCTGGTTTTGGTCAAGCTTTGCATTTTTAAAGGCCGTCCACTCCAAACCTTGAGCCGACTGCCTCCAGGCAACGCCTGAGGTTTCCGTACTGCCGTAGACTTCCACTGGCCAGAAACCAAATATCTTGCAGGTTTTTTCGGCAATCCCAGGATCCAGGACTCCTCCGGAAGTAAAAATCCAGGGCGATGTAAGACTAAGGTCGGCGAGCTTCTCTATTTCCGCAGCGCGCTTGAGGAAGGCCGGAACCGTAATGATCATGTATTTCGTATCGGAGAGTTTTTCCAGTTCTTCGGGAAACTCTATTCTTTTTCTTTTAAAAGGAACTCCCGCAGTAAAGGGGAGGAGTATTGAAAAAAGAAGGCCGTAAATATGGTGCTGGCTTACGGTGGAACATACCTTGCGTTTGAGGAATTCTTCTCCCCATTTGGAAAGGACAAAGCGGTTGTCGTTTTCGAATTCTGTCAGCCGCTGTTTTATCGCTTTGGGTTTTCCGGTACTTCCCGATGTATACATGATGATGGATGTTTCATCAGCGTTTATCACCGGTCCTTCTTCTGTCGGGGCAGCTGTTTTTATTATTTTCTGAAACAGGGAGGGGATGTGGAAAGTGTTTGCCGGATAGTCTTCTTTTGGATAATCCTGATCGGTAAGGAAAGGTGCGGCGTTACGGATTTCTGCAATATAGGAGGGACTTATATTGGCGCTGAGGAGTATCTCTTTTTTGCATTGAAGCAAAGCTGTAAAGGCCAGGAGAAAATACCAGCAGTCCTCGCAGTGGAGAAGCCATTTCCTGCCGCCTGCAGCGTTTATCTGCCGCCGCAGTCTGGCAGTACCTTCAAGAAAATCGCCCCACGTTTTGTAGACCGATGCGCCCCAGTATCCTTCGTAGCAGAGAACTGTGGAAAGAGGCCGGGAATTATGCTTAAATACTGACAGAGGAACGGCCCTGGGCATCTTTTTCTGCATCATCTTCCTTGCAATATATTCCCCGGCAAAGAGGGCACCCATTAGTATATAGGAAACCCCGCCGTTATAAGCAGACCATAGCACATCAGAACCGGAAAAAATGGTATATGCGGCCATGCTTCCGTTTAGGACAAAAAAAATGCACCATATCAGGGTTATTTTGCGGCAGTAGGCGTTGATTTTTTTTTCGTTCAAGGAACCTTGAATGGACTTATCCTGCATTACGGCAAAACGGAAGACCATGGCGGGAGGAAAAAAAAGAGTGCTGCTAAATGCCGCAAGAAACAAAACATTCATTAGCAGGGGATATAATTTTAAGATAACAACAGAGTTAACAATAAGGCATAAAGCTCCCAGGCCGAACAGTAGCAGAAAATTCCAAAAAAAGGACAATCCCTGTTTTTTCTTGTTCTTTGACGTTCCGGCGATAAAGGCAAGGAGGGCAAAAGCCATGACAAAAAGAGAAAACATTCTAAGATCAATTTTTTGGATCACCAGAAAATAAAAAATCAACCCCGGATAAAATACAGCGGCGGTAACAATGAGAACTATGGCAATGCCCCTAAGCTTGAGGGGCATCATGTTTTTTGAACCAGGGGATAGAGGATATCTACCACATCCTGAACAGTAATAGCCTTTTTGAATAATTCTGGGTCAATTTTTCCCGGTATAAATTCTTTCATTTTTACCATAAGATCCACCGCATCAATAGAATCCAATTCCAGATCATCATAGAGCTTTGCTTTAGGTGCAATGGCTTCCCTTTCAATTTCAAATTCTACGGCTAAGATGTCCTGTATTCTCTGTAGAATTTCTTCCCTGGTCATACTGTTCCTCCCACGACCTCAATATAGGCCGCCAGGGCATCTACAGATGCAAAATGCTTCTTGTTGTCCGCATTTTCCGCAGAGAATTTAACGCCGAATTTCTTTTTCAGCGCCACTCCCAGCTCCAGGGCATCAATGGAATCAAGGCCCAATCCTTCTCCAAAAAGGGGTTCCGAATCAATAATATTTTCCGGTCGTATATCTTCCAGTTCCAGGGCGCTGATTATTAGTTCTTTGATTTGCTGTTTTATATTGTCCATAAGTAACCCTTTTAACCGCAAAAATAATCATGTATAATATAGATCATCTAAAAAAGAAAAGCAAGGGATCGGGAAACTCTTGTCAACAGCAGAGGGGGTGCATATAATTAATTGAACTATGGATAATAAGTATTTTCGGTTTATTATAAACCCGATCCTTTGCGCCATTTTTCTGGCTATGCCCCTTGTACTTGCCGCTCAGACAGATGATCCCATTTGGCGTCATCCTCTTAGTGCTGAAACCCGGCCCCGTTTTGATCGGGTCTGTAAAACCATGACGCAGCACAAAATAATAAAGGGTGAGTTTGTTCAGACCAACAGTTTAAACCGGCTGGGCCGTTCCCTGGTTTCCAGGGGATATTTTACGGTGGACGCCGGACTGGGGGTTATCTTGGATACCCGGTCCCCCTTTCCTTCGATAACAGCGGTGGGCCGGGGTTATATCTTACAGAGCAGCGGCGGCAGGACCACCCGGATGGATGCATCGGGAAACGAAATTTTTATCCGCATTTCACAAGCCATGAGCGCGGTTTTTTCCGGGGATTCAAAGGCGCTTATCGATGTTTTTGAAGTGCATTTTTCCGAAACAGGCGAAACCTGGACTCTCGGACTCCTACCCAGGGACAGTACAACAAAAACCTTTGTTAAGGCAATTATTATGCGGGGCGATAGTGTTTTGCGGGAGTTCACCTTCCATGAACAAAACAACGGCACGATCCGTTACGAATTGTCCGGCCATTCCTATCCCGTCGAATTAAGCTCCAATGAAAAAACCCTCTTTGCCCATTAGCCTGTGGATTATTCTCCATGCCGGGCTGGTTTTGGTCCTGGGCCTTTCAATTCTTGCAGGTTTTTCCCCTCCCTCCGTGGATACGGATCTGCTGGGTATGCTTCCCCCGTCATCGGGAAACCATAATCTGGCGGAGGCGGATCGCCTTTTAACCCAGCGGCACAATCGGGACTTTGTGATCCTCTTAGGGGACGAAGATTTTTCCAGGGCTAGGGAACGGGCGGAAATCCTTTACCGGAGATTGGATCAGCATTTGGCGGAGGCCAACCCAGGGCAGGCACTTTTTGAAGAGCTTTCTTTTTTTATTGACGAAAATTCCATGGCCGGTTTTTCTGACTATCTTTTTGAATACCGTTATTTCCTGCTGGATCCCCAAAGTACGGCCCTGCTGGAAAGGGGGGAAGCAAAAACTGCAGCAGATGAAGCCCTGGCCTGGGCCTACGGTGCTTTTAGTTTTGCCGGCATGGATCATTTGGATGCTGATCCCTTTCTTCTTACCGAACGGATCCTGCGGTACTTTTTGAGGTCTTCCCTTTTAACAAGGGGCTTAACTCCGCGGGACGGTGTTTTAAGCGGGGAATTTGAGGGTAAAAATTATGTGTTACTCCGGGGCAGGCTCAGCGAAGCAGGGGCTTCTATCAGTACGGGAAACGGCGTCCGGGAAATCTACCGCATTACCAGAGAACTGGCTGACGAAGCGCAGCATGAGATAAAGTTTATTTTTTCCGGCGTACCTTTTCATAGTTACGAAAGTTCCACCAGTGCTCAGCGGGAAATTACCCTGATCGGCGCAATTACCATGCTGTTCCTTCTGGTGCTGTTTCTGCGGGTTTTCCGTTCCCCCCTGCCGGCGCTGGCAATTGTCCTTACCGCCGCCGTTTCGATCTTCACAGGCCTTTGTGCGGTTCTTCTGGTATTCAGATCAATCCATATCCTTACCTTTAATTTGGGAGCTTCCCTTATCGGACTCAGTGTGGATTATTCGATTCACTTTTTTATTCGCAGGAAAAACGGCATGGAAGGTTCTGCTGTCAGGCGTTCTCTTTTCAGGGGGGTATCCCTTAGTTTTGTTTCTTCGTTTATTTGTTTTTTGATTTTTCTTTTTGCGCCCTTCGGCATCCTGCGGCAATTCGCCCTCTTTTCCGCAGCGGGGCTTTTAAGCTCCTATGTGACGGTGCTTTGTCTTTACCCCTGCATCCTGCCGGCGATCTATATAAAAACGGCAAATCAGGATTTGGGATCGAATCCTAATCAAAAGCGGGATCTTTCGCAAAATGCAAGAAAAGCACTGCTTGCCGGCCTAGGAATTATTTTTCTGGTTTTGATCCTAGTAAGCCAGGTTACCCCGGAAGGGAAAAATAGATTAAGGATAAAAAACGATATTCGAAACCTTTACTCTGTTTCGCCGGATCTTTTTGAATCGGAACAGATAGCCTCATCGATACTTGGCTACAATTCAGGGGAATGGTTTCTCGTTTCCGGCGACACCCTGCAGGAACTGTTGGAACACGAAGAGATCCTGCTTGATCAGTTAAACGAAAAAGGTAATTTTTTTGGGATTTCCAGTTTTATTCCGCCGATAAAAACGCAAAAACTGCGATACCATTCTGCGGCGGCGCTGCTTCCCCTGGCGGAAGCCCAGTACGAAGCATTGGGATTTCCGCCGGAATATGCCCAGATGTTTTGGGACGATTATGCTGCCCGGGCGGATGATTATGTTCTGCCGTCCTTCGCTCCTCCATTTATGGAAGCGATTCTTTCCAATCTGCTCATAGGGCAGAGTACCGGAATGGAAAAACCCGGCGGACAGTGGTATTCTGCAATCATGCCCCTGGGTACAGTTACGGACCCAGAGGTAAAAAACAATTTAATTTTTATAGCGGATCAGTACGAATGGGCCGCCGCTCTGAACAAGGCGGAAATGGTTTCTGCGGAATTGGATAGGCTTACCGCAGCCATGATACGGCTATTTGGTATCGCTTACGGTATCATTGTACTGGGAATATTGTGTTACTACCGGAATATTTCGCGAACCCTGAAGGTTGCCGCCATTCCAATTTTTGCAGCCCTGGCAAACCTGGCCGTTTATGCCCAGTCCGGTCTTTCCCTTTCGTTTTTTAGCGTATCGGGATTTATCATGGTTCTGGGACTGGGGCTGGACTATATGTTCTACCTAGGCGAAAACTCCGCCGTCCCGCAAAGAGACGATGTCAATTTGGCGGTTATCCTTTCCTATGTCACCACCGCCATTTCCTTTGGTGCCCTTATCTTCAGTTCCTTTATGCCGGTCCATCTGCTGGCCCTGTCGGTTTTCCCCGGGCTAAGCGCCGCCTTTGCCTGGGCTATGCTGGTAAAGAATTAACATGGCCGCAGATCCAGTCATCATTGAGCAGGATAAAAGCGTACCCTTGCTTGTATTATCTTGCGTTATATGGAAAGATAAAAATATAAAATGAACAACCCCTTGAAGCCATGCGTTAATTTTTTGCTTTTGTTTTTACCGGTATTCTTTTTTGCTTGTGCAAAAAACCCGCCGGAAAATCATATTCCTGTTTCTGTTTCCAATACAGTATCGTTTGTGCTTCTGGCCCCTGAATACATCGAAAAAAATATTGATGTGTTTCAGCGGATCAGCGGCGGCTATGAAAAAAATCACTTTACGGCAAACGCATGGGTTAATGCGGATAAAACAGAAATCCCCATGAAATTGTTTAACGGCATGGGAACCAGTTTGGGAACATTGATTTTTACCGGTAAGAATTTAAAATTTATTTCATCCTATATTCCCCGAAATTTAAGGACCGAATATGGGGCGGAGGATTTTCAATTCTGCTTTTATCATGCCGAAGCGATCCTCTCTGCCCGCACTCTCCAGGGAATTTTTTTGTGATCCCGGTTTATCTTTCGAAACCCGGCCTAGTATGCTGTGCCGGATCGTCTTTTGCGAATTTCTTTTCAGCGGCCCTCAGCGGCGACAGAACTGGTATAGTTCCGGTCGAAGTAGGCAATATGGCGCAGAAATTTTTGGCAGGGCGGATCGCTGGAACGAACCGTTCTGGCCCGGAATCTGGCTTCTCCAGCTTGTCTGGACGGCCCGGCACAACCCGGCTGCTGGATATCTGTGCTGCTGCCCTGGATCAGCTTCGGTCCCTGATGGAAAAGGCCCTAAGCCGCTGTGGGCCGGATCGGATAGGCCTTTGCCTTGGTTCCTGCGACAACGGAACCGAATTATCCATTCCAGCCCACGGGTTTTTTTTTAAAGACCATACTTTTCCTCATGATTATGATCTTGTTTTTCAAAGCGCTGCCGCTCCCGCCGAATATTCTGCTCAATTTTTCGGCATCAAAGGGCCGATCCTCGCTTTGGCCACGGCCTGCGCTTCCGGCGCCACTGCCATTGTCCGAGGGGCTGAATTAATTCGTTCCGGCATCTGTGATGCGGTCATTGCCGGCGGGGCGGATATTGCTTCCGATACGGCAATCCTGGGTTTTTCCGCCCTGGAAGCAATATCCCCAGAATTGAGTAATCCCTTCAGCAAAAACCGCAGGGGAATCAACCTGGGAGAAGGGGCGGCTTTTTTTGTCCTGTCCCGGGAAATGATTGATGAGCAGGCGGTGATATTGGCCGGCTGCGGTGAAAGTTCCGATGCTCACCACATGACTGCTCCCCATCCTGAGGGAAAAGGAGCGGCGGCGGCGATGAATGCTGCCCTTAACGATGCGGGGATAAAACCCGGCAGTATCGGTTATGTCAACCTCCATGGGACCGGAACTGTCCTGAACGACAAGGCGGAAGCGGCAGCGATGCATGCTGTCTTTGGCGGCAATCAGCCGCCGGCGAGTTCCACCAAACCCATTACCGGCCATACCCTTGGAGCGGCGGGAGCGCTGGAACTGGCTCTGTGCTGGGGCGTGTTGGAAACCGGCGCTGTTCCGGTTCACTGCTGGGACGGCATTCTGGATGAAGAACTGCCGTTTTTGAATTTGGTTAATTGTCCCAAAACAGGATCCGGCGGGTCTGCCGCAGGTTTACAAACAGAAAAAATTCTTTTCTGTATGAGTAATTCTTTTGCCTTCGGGGGCTGCAACGTCAGCCTTATCATTGGCAGAACGGATTTCTGCGGCGGTAAATGAAACGATAGATTTCTGCCATCTGATACCGGTTACTTTCCGCTGCAAAACAAACCCCCAAAAAAACAGCTCCCCGTTCTTTCATTCAAAGTTTGTCTATTAACATGGAGCATTTTCCCGAAGGAATGGGAAGGGTCTTCTTTTTCTTTCCCAGGATGTTGATTGTAAAGTAATAAAGTTTTTCGCTTTCCATGTGGATTTCCCAGCCCCTGCCGCTCTTGTTGGAAAGGATGGTGATCATGTTCTTTTTAAGGGAAAGGTTTTCTATGCCCATTATTTCCAGGTTGGGGATGATCCAGTCCACTGTCTTCCGGGGAAGGGAAATAAAAAGCCCCACGATATTTTCGATGGTAAGGCAAATGGTGGAAAGGGCATCGAAGGCCAGATACTGGGACCGGGGAAATTCAGGATTTTTCTGCCATTGGGCGGGGCCTTCTTTAAGGGGGAGGTAAGCTTCCCAGAGTTTTCCCTTGTGGTGATTCCCGTCGGGGTTCATGGAATCCAGTACAAAATACAGATGCCGGATGGCGCATTCCCGTGCAAGGTCCCAGCGTTGGTATTTTTCCAGGCCCTTGATCACCATAAAAGTCAGGTGGGGAAAAACCGAACCCCGGAAACCGCCGCCGTTTTCATCGAAGGCTTTCTCGTTGACAGCCAGCGAAGGAAAAGGGTGGGGTGCGCCGAACATTTTTGGGTCCTGGAGTTTACTGATAATCCGTTCGGCTTTTTCATCGCTGGGAATCTCCGCCAGTAAAGGCCAGTAGCCTGCCAGGGTTTTTACCTTGATTTGTTTTTCGGTTTTGTCGATGTCGTAATAAAAACCGTCTTCATTGTCCCACATCAAGGAGTTGATCCTGGTCTTAAGGGAAAAATAACGGCGCTTGTACTGAAAACTTGTTTCCTTGTCATTCAGTATGTCCGCTAGGGCCGACATATACAAGGCATTAATCGCCATGCAGGTGTTAAAATCCACAGGGTACGCGGTATTTTCCCGCGGAGAATTGCCCATTTCGGTGGCCGCCAGCGGAACTCCGTAAAGGCCGTTTTCCCTTTTGTACACCGAATCGATCCATTCGGTGTAGCGGCGGAGTATGGGAATCACATCTTTGATCCGTTTTTTGTTGGCCGATTTATGGTATAGGTTGAATTCAGCCCAGGCAAAAATGGGAAGGCTTAATCCCTCGGGGTTGTTTTTTTCTACCAAGGGCAGGCCGGATTTTACCGAATAGGCGGATCGGATCGCTCCGGAAGGCTCCTGGCGGCTGTAAAACAGGTCTAAAGTGGGCGAAGCCTGAAAAATTCGGTTGGAATAGACAAGAAAAAAAGAGGAAAGAACGGTATCAAGCTGTTTTATGGCCGTGGAATCCGGATAAGTGAAAAATTTTCCATCAATTGCTTCCGATTCGCTCCCATTATTCCAATAATCCTGTATCCATGCCCATGTTTTGTCGTAAATATCCACAAAGTCCTGGTCATAAAAGTGAATTTTGGGGAAATCCCTCTTGATCACGCAATCTCCTGCAACGAATGTACTCTATCGATCCCGAAAAGTCAAACAAAATAAGTAAAAAAAAGATACACTAGTAAGTAATGGTAATCCGTTCCACAGGCAAACGGTGGCGGATCTTGACGAGCAGGGTTTGTTCAGCCGTCGAATAGGCCCAGCCTGAACTATCGTACCTTTCAAACTGGTTGTCCTGGTTATAGGTGTATCCGCTGATTTGCAGGCTTGTAATGGGCTTTATACCCCGGAGGATCATGTAGTGGGTTTCTCCGGCGCTGAAGTTTACCAAAATATCCAGCCCGTTTGCGGAGGCGCTTCCGATAATGGAAGATGCCGCCGTCCATGCCCAAAGACCGGGACCTGCGGCCTGGGCCCTGGCATAGTTTTCCCCCATAAAACAGATCCGATAAATTCGCTGCGATTTCAGCCGTTCACTGCCGCCGGCAAAGTTTCTTTGAATTTTACGGGGGACGTCGCCTGCGTTGTTTGCCAGGGAAAGAACAGAAAGGATCAGCGTTCTTCCCAGGGCAATTCTTGTTTCATCCTCGTACTGCATCAGGGCGCTTCCCAGCCTTAGGTTAAGTTCAGCATCTGCTTCTTCGGCTGAACCGGTTTTGGTAAACACCAGCGCACTGTCGTTCCGGCGGCTTTTTTGCAGGCTTCCGGTGATAACAAACAGGGCCTGATCAACAAAGCGATCAAAGGGATTGTGCCTGTCTGGACGATAACGGACCCAGTCCAGGCGGCATTCCAGAAGTCCCGCAGCCTGTTCGGCGGTCATGCCAGCGGGATCAAAGGTTCGCAGGATTCCCACCGCATCATCTATTAGATTATCGTAACCCCGGACAGCCAGGAATTCAATGACGTGGAATTCCTTAAGAAAGTCCGTTGATTTTTCATTAAAGAGCCGGGACAGCCGGGTGGATCGTTCCCTTTCTGCTGCAGAAAGGGAACGCAGGGCCGCATCGATCCGGCCCACATAGGCAGAGGCCTCATAAAAAACATTATCAGGATTCCAGGAAGCGGAAACAGCGGCGGCGGCGGCCCTGTAGGTTCCTCGTTTTAGGGCCTCGTTCATATAGGAACAGATCAATTCCCCATTTATCGCCGTTCCGGAACCGGCAGCGGAACGGTTCCACAATAGATAGGATTGATCCAGCCACAGGCCCAGGGCTGCTTCGTATGCACCGCTGTCCAAAGCGGCGGGGATTATAAATTCGCCGGGACCTATTGTTTCTTTGTCCGGCAGAATCCGATAACTGATAGCCGGATTATGGTCTTCCAGCACGACGCTGTCCGTTCCGGTGTTCCGGCTAAAGGTATAATTTATTCCTTCTGTGCTGATCAAATTTCTCTGGTCCCTTTCTATAACCGCACTGGTACGGATGGGTTTAAAAGGAATTGTCAGGGAATTGTATTTCGGTTCTATACCGGCGGATACGCCGGCGTCCAACTCATTGGTATTAAAACCGGAAAAATCTGCGCGGATTACCAGTTCTATGGCTCCTCCCGTGTACTGGGTGGTGAAGATCAGTGCTGTGCCCTGGTCAAGGTGAAAAAATACTTCGTCATCCGCGACCGTCATCCGCTCGGGCCGGCAGGGGTTATTTATGGAGCGGTTTTGCAGGCTAGTGATCAAAAGTCCGTCTCCTAGGATGAATTCTATCCCTCCAAAGAAAACGCTGGTCGTGCCGGAAAGGGGGTATATGTTGGGCGTTTGCTTGGACGGAGCGCCGTAATTTCCCTGGATTACCAGGTTTCCGGTCCGCATGGTTAAGAGGGTGTTTTTGGAAAACTGAAACTGAACCAGGAGAATAAATATTGCCGCATATAGGATCAACAGCAGCAAAAACCGGGGGACTATGGGTTTTCTCATCCTAAAACTAACGCTCTTTTTCGTCTATACGGAGCAAGACTTTTTCCGCCAGTACCTTAAAACGAGGCGGCAGATACTGCCCTCGTTCTTCGCTGTACAAAGCCAATAAATTTTCAAACCCCCGGCGGGCCTCGGCATATCGTTTCTGCTTGTAGCGGATAAAAGAAATTTCATATTCAGCGGTACAATAGTATTCGCCAATGTCGCCGTACCGTTCCTGCAGAATCTGGTAATACTCAACCGCTAATGGGTATTTATTTGTATCCATTGCTTCCTGAGCTCTCTGGATAATCTTTGTCGGAGGCGTATCTTCAGGAATATCTGCCGGAGCGGTCGTACAGGAAAAAATCGGAAAAAACAGGGCTATGAACAGGGGATACAGTTTCATATAGTATATTATACTACATTTCCGCAATAAGGAAAAGCTCAAAAATCAAGCTACGGGCCACAGCCAGTCCTTGGTATCCGGCAGGAGGCCGTATTGGATACCCTTTAGGGTTTTTTGCAGTTCCGATCCTAGTTCACCGGGATTATCAAAGGAAACTTTTTTGTCTTTCCAGGTTATTGAAGAAAGGGGGGTAGCCCCGGCGGCGGTTCCGCTGACAAAACATTCCTTTGCTTCCGAAAAAATTTCTTCGATAGGAATTTTTCGCTCCGTCACTTTTATTCCCATGTCCCTGGCAAGTTCAATCAGGCTTAAGCGGGTGATCCCAGGGAGTATGGTATCTCCCAACTCAGGGGTTATCAGCTCACCGGACTTGAGGTAAAAGAAAATATTGCAGGACGATCCTTCTTCAATGTATTTGTGGTTTTCCGCATCAAGGAATATACACTCCATGTAACCCTGTTCCATCGCTTCGTGTTTGGCCAGGGCGGCGATCACATAGTTAGAATTTGCCTTAATCCAGCCGGTTCCCTTGGGGTTGGCCCGGATCCGATCTGTGACCAGCGCATCGGATTTACCCTCGGCAAAGTAGGAGCTAACTGGTGTGGCGATCATCATCACCCAGGGTTTCCGGGAAAGATTTACCCCGATTCCTCCTTCGGCATAGGTAAAGGGCCGCAGGTAGATGGAATCGGCACTTACAAAAGAATTCTTTTCCCACTCAGTTTTATAGACAGGGCAAAAACCCAGTTCAACATTGCGGCGAACCATCTCTGTTAATGCCTTTAAAAAGGTTTCCGGAGGGAAGGGAGGCATATAAAGACCCTTCATGGAATCGTGGAACCGCCGGCCATTGTCGTTGGGCCGGAACATAGCATAACCGCCGTTTTTTTGGGGCAGGGCTTTAAGCCCTTCAAAACATCCCAGACCGTACTGGGTGGTATAGTTAACCAAGGGCATATCACTATAGAAGTTGCGGGAATTCGCTAGATCCGCTGCGTCCGCCGGAAGAAGCTGGTTTTCTTCTTCAGGGGTTTTGTGGAGTTTTTCAAGAAATTCTTCCGTCCATTTTCCGCTTTCCGAATATTGTGCCCGGTAGCTTATTGGGTAACAGTTCAAGGTAAAGGCCATGGTTAATACTCTCCATACCTTGGAATTTTGTCAAGTAAACAATAGGATGGGTTACGATGAATTCAATTAAAAAAGGCATTTTCTACGCAGTTTTTTCCTACACTTTTTGGGGTATTATGCCCCTTTTCTGGCATTTTCTTGATTTTGCCGATCCTCTGCGCATTCTGGGAAGCAGGATTTGTTTTGCACTGGTCTTTACCGTCCTGGTCCTGTTTGTCCGGGGGAACAGAACATGGCTCGCACTGTTTTCCAGCTCCGGTAAGCGGTGGACTACGATTCTTTCGGGCCTAATGATATCCCTTAATTGGGGTATCTACATTTGGGCAGTAAACAGGGGTCACACCATAGAAGCTTCTTTGGGGTACTATATTAATCCCCTGGTCTCGATTCTGTTGGCCATGATTTTTCTCCAGGAACGGCTTGGCATTCTGCAATGGGTGGCCTTTGGTTTTTCAGCCCTGGGTGTTTTGCTGGCGGCGATTTTTTCCGGTGTCTTTCCCTGGATTTCTCTGACCCTGGCCGTCACCTTTGGGTTTTACGGCCTTATAAAAAAGAAAAACAAAGCTGGTTCCCTGGAAGCCCTGGGGGCAGAAACCTTGGCCGTCCTGCCCCTGGGTCTGGTTCTTCTGATTTTTCCCCCCAAGGGTCTCCTGGCGGTTAATACTCCCCTGCAATGGCTGCTACTCATGGCCGCCGGTGTTTTTACGGCCCTGCCCCTGTATACCTTTGCCAAGGGCGCAAAACTCCTTCCCCTGTCTCTGATAGGTTTTTTGCAGTTTATTACCCCCACAATTCTCTTTTTCTTGGGAGTCTTTGCCTTTGGTGAAGATTTTTTTCCAAAAATGCTGTGGGCCTTTGGCTGTATCTGGCTGGCGGTAGGGTTATACTGCCTTTCGCTGCGAAAAGATAGAACGGCATGACTTCCGGCAGAGAAAATAGCTTTATCCTTTCTTTTATATTTTCATCTGCAATTTATGCGGTGATTACCCCCTTTCTTTCTATTCTTCTTCGGGATCTGGGGTACAGCATTTTTCAGGTGGGAATTCTGCTTGTTATCTTTGAAGCGGCGGGTATTGCCGGGCCTTTTCTGTTCGGCCGATGGGCAGATAGAAAAGGCAATTACCGTCTTTTACTGGCCGTTTCCTGCATTCTTTCTGCTCTGGCTTCTTTACCCCTGGCGCTGCTGGTTCATCCCGTACTAAGCGCCATGCTATTGGCCCTGCTGGCCTTTGGTTTCCGTTCCAATACCTCCCTTCTGGATGCGGCTACCACAATCCAAATTGGCGAAACCGGCAATTACGGAAAAATCCGGGTATGGGGATCGATCAGTTTTGTTGTGGTTACCCTGTTCCTCCAATGGACACCCATACTGAAGCCCAATAGCGCCGGAAACATTGCCCTGTGGATTACCCTGGTTTCCATAGTTACAATTGTGCCAATACTTATGCTGCCCGGGGCTGATACGGAGGATTTCGGGGAGGGCAGAATAAAACCTGCAAACACTGCCGAAAGCCAGGCTGCTCCGGCAAGGGACAGGGCCGGCTATTTAATCTGTGGTTTTACGATTATCTTTCTTGGCCGTTTTGCCATGACGGCGATCTATACTTATTTCCCCCTATATCTGACCGAGGTAATGCAATGGGATGCGGTGGGGATGATGTTTGCCATAGCGACGGCAACGGAGGTACCCACCATGGTTTTTTCCAGCGTGCTAATTCGCCGTTTTGGCCCCCTCCCCCTGCTGGCCCTTTCCGCCACAGCAATCGCCGTAAGGCTCCTCATCTTGGCGGTCTTTCCCTTTAAACTCAGCATCATCTCTGCTCAGCTGCTTCATTCCCTGTGTTTCGGCATCTTCCATCCTTCGGCAGTGAATTTTATCGCCGCCGTTTTTCCGCCGGAAAAACGGGGGATAGGGATGTCGTTGTACATGGCTCTGGGCTCAGGGCTGCCGACACTGGCCGGTAATATGGCGGGGGGAGCCATTGCGGAAGCCGCAGGGTACCAGCCGCTCTTTTTGGTTTATGCCATCGCCGCCGCTGCCGCTGCGCTTTTGTACGCCGTGCTGGGTAAAAGAAAAAAGTAACGTTGTGGTTTCAGTAAAATTATGGTATATTATTATTGAATGAATGAACAGAAACACAAGAGCAGAATAGCAGCTCGCTCCCGCAATATGAACACGATTCTGCTTGTTCTGATTCTTCTTTTGATGATGGTCACCGCAGGGGTATTTGTCGATGGCATTAACAGCGATGCCGCCGCTAATCTTGTCCGCGCTCATTCGATTGAAGCGGCGGAAAAGTTTTATGCATATATCAGCCAGGATCTTGCCCTGGTGCAAAAGGCGGCCCGGTCAAAGGCGGTAACCAGCTGGTTTGCCGCCGAAAAAGACGAGGAAAAAAAGGCCGAAGCCTTTTACGAGATGATGGACTATGCCGGCGTACTGCAGGGTGTCCATATGTATTTGGGCATCAACGCTACTTTAAATGAATACACAGTCGATGGAACAACAGCCATTGCGGATATTGTTCCCTTTGACCAACTCAGTCAGACGAATCCCAGTGATGAATGGTATTTTGAATGTGCCTTCTCCGAAAATGATTATGTTCTGAAAATTGACGAAGAAAAACTAACCAATACATGGTGGCTGTGGATCAATCACAAGGTCATGGAAGGCGGAAATTTTGTGGGAGTATTCTGTTCCGGAATACGTATTCCTGATATATTTCATGAAGTATTTGTCAACTATGATGAAAAAAAGGTCAGAGGATATATCATCGATAGGCATGGCATAGTCCAATCGGCCAGCACCGCTATCGGCATTTATATAGAGGGCAGCGAAAACCACATTCGGGAAGAAAGCACTGATCCCGCATTTGCCGCTGCCCTCTCTGCGTATGAAAATCGTATTAACGGGTTTTTCGGCTTTGATTCACTGCCGGAAATTGTTAGGCTTACCAAAGGCCCCTTCGGATATGCTGCCATTGAGCCGATCCGCAAAACGGATTGGTCTATCGTTGTTTTCTTTAACAATTATTCACTGGCTGGCGTTATTAATCTTCTCCCGCTCTTGATCGTCATGCTGTCTGCGATGCTTGTTTATGTGGTGAGCAGAAACGCCATAATGAATTACCTTATTTTTTCACCCCTTAATCATCTGACCCAAAGCGTGTCGAAAGGAGAAATAGATTTTTTCGGCAGCGGACGCGATGACGAAATCGGAGAACTGGCGCGGACAATACAGGAGATGCGGGATGAACGGCAGCGCCAGGAGCAGCTTCTGCATGCGGTAAATAGCACGGCAACGGTACTGCTTGCCCCCATGGACGATTCAAATTTTGAAGCCCTGATCCTGGATGGCATGGAGCACATAGGTCAAAACATGGATGTTGATCGGATCAACATTTGGCGGAACGAAACAATTGACGGGGTCTTTTGCTATGTCAATCAGTTTCAGTGGTTAAGGAACGATGCCGTCCGAAAGGGAAAACCTGCGGTTGCAATGCGCCCTTACAGCGAAAACCCCGAATGGGAAAGAAAATTCCTCCTGAATGAATACATAAACGGTCCGGTTTCCGGACGAACTCAGCAGGAACAGTTTATAATGGGACCTCAGGGCGTAAAAACCATTTTGGCAATTCCATTGTTTTGGAACAAAGAGCTCTATGGTTTTTTCAGCTTCGATGACTTCTATGAGGAGCGTACCTTTACCGAAGATGAAGTCAACATCATGCGTTCCGCTGGGCTGATGATGATCAATGCACTGATCCGCAATACACAGGCGGCACATCTTCGTCAGGCACATCAATATACGCAGGTTTTGCTGGACACAATGCCGCTCGCTTGTAATCTTTTTCATAATGATGCCAAAATTTTTGACTGTAATGAAAAAGCAGTATCGGTGTTTAATACAAAGAACAAACAAGAATATCTTGACAGGTTTTGGGATCTTAGTCCGGAATATCAGATCGGCGGCCAAAAGTCATTTGAAAAAGCTAGAATGCATATCAATAAAGCATTTGACGAAGGCAAGGATGTCTTTGAATGGCTGCACCAGTCACTGGATGGTATGTTACTGCCCATGGAAGTAACGCTGGTCCGCGTCAAAATCGGAGACGAGTTTATTGTCGCCGGCTACGCCCGGGATCTGCGTGAGTATAAACAAATGATGAATGAAATTGAACAGGGCGCCAATCTTCTAAATACAGTGAATCAGGCGGCTACTATTCTTCTTCAGTCGGGGATCGATGAGTTTAAAAGCGATTTACATCGTTGTATGGGCATGATAGCCGGGGCAGTAAATGTTGATCGCGTAACTATATGGAAAAATCACACCAGGAACGAAAAGTTATGCTGCACCCAAATTTATGAGTGGGTGGGCAATGCGGAATCGCAGATAAACAGCGAAATAACCATTGATATGTCCTGCGGAGAAAGCATGTTCGGCTGGGAAGAAATTTTGTCGCAGGGGAAATGCATCAACAAGGTAATATGCGATATGCCCCCGGCGGAACAGACGCAGTTATCAAGGCGGGGCATATTGTCGATTTTTGTGGCGCCGGTATTTGTGCATGATACATTTTGGGGTTTTGTTAGTTTTGATGATTGCCACAGCGAAACATTGTTTTCTGAAAACGAAGAGTCTACTTTGCATTCCGGAAGCCTTTTAATAGCCGCCGCCTTGCTGCGCAACGAAATAATGTTGAATCTTCAAACCACAGCGGCCAAGCTGGAGGCTGTGATAGCCAACTATGCGGGTATTATTTGGTCAGTAGATCAAAATAATGTAATTACACTGTTCAATGGCTTATATCTCAACGAGCTTGGCAGCTCCCCTGAATTTTTTGAGGGAAAAAAACTTAATGATGCCTTGCAGGACAAGAGGTTTTTAGGAATTCCTTTGGGGGTACAAAAGACTTTTACCGATGGCCCCCAGGATTTGAGCGCAGAAGTCGAAGACAAGATGTACAGAACGCGTACAACACCCATCTATGACAATAACGGCAGCGTTATTAACGTGGTGGGCAGCTTCGATGATATTACGGAAAGAACCCGTCTTCAGAAGCAACTCAAGGCAGCACTGAGTGAGGCTCAGAAAGCCAGCCGCGCCAAATCCAGTTTTTTGGCCAACATGAGCCATGAAATGCGCACGCCCCTTAATGCCGTTATCGGCCTCTCCGAACTGACACTGGAAACCGCCAAATTATCCGAGGAAGCCGGCATAAATTTGGAAAAAATATATAATGCCGGATCGACACTCCTTTCCACGGTCAACGACATCCTAGATATTTCCAAGATAGAAGCGGGCAGACTTGAGCTTGTGCCGGTTGAATACGATGTCCCCAGTTTAATAAACGATGCAATTACCCAGAGCATTATGCGTATTGGGGAAAAGCCCGTCAAATTCGTCCTGGATGTCGATGAAAACCTGCCCACTCGACTTTATGGCGATGATCTGCGAATCAAGCAAATTTTAAATAATCTTCTGTCCAACGCATTCAAATATACCAAGGACGGGACAGTAAAACTGGATGTAAGCTGCGAACAGGAAGGAGAAATGGTCTGGCTGATCGCCCGGGTCAGCGATACCGGTATGGGCATACGGAGCGGCGACTTAGAAAATCTGTTTAATGATTATTCTCAGGTTGACGCTGTATCCAACCGCAAAATAGAGGGAACCGGTCTGGGGCTTTCCATTACCAAAAAAGTTGCTGAATTGATGGGCGGTTCTATCGGCGTGAAAAGTGAATATGGAAAAGGCAGCGTTTTTACCGTAAAGGTTCGGCAGCAATTTGTTACCAGTACCGTAATCGGAGCGGAAGCGGTAAGGAGTCTGAAAAACCTACAATATTCAGACAACAAGCGCAGCCAAAATTTACGGTTAACCCGTATCAAACTGCCTTACGCACGGGTGCTGATAGTAGACGACGTGGTGACCAACCTTGATGTGGCCAAGGGAATGATGAAGCCCTATGGCCTGCAAATCGACTGCGTAACCAGCGGCCAGGAAGCCGTTGGAATTATTCGCGATGAAAAAGTCCGCTACAATGCCGTATTTATGGATCACATGATGCCGGATATGGATGGGATCGAAACAACCAAAATTATCCGGGAGGAAATAGGTACCGAATATGCCAGGACGGTACCTATTATCGCCCTGACGGCCAATGCCATCGTGGGGAACGAGGCGATGTTTTTAAGCAAGGGTTTCCAGGCTTTTTTGCCCAAGCCCATAGAAATAGCCCGACTGGACGCTGTAATTCGAGAATGGGTGCGCGACAAGGAAATGGAAAAGAATCTGGATCAGATCAGCGTGGACGGAGAAACGATTCCAGATGCCCGAAGCGGAGAAGACAGAAGAATTGGAATTGACCGGCGAACCTTGGGAAAAAAAATAAACGGGATAGATATAGGCAAGGGAATAGAACGGTTTGGCGGCGACGAAGAGTCATATTTACAAGTCTTGTATTCTTTTGTTATCAACACTCCGCCCCTGCTTGAAAAAGTCAAGGAGGTTGCTAAAGAAAGCCTGGCGGACTATGGTATTCTCGTTCACGGATTAAAAAGCTCAAGCCAGGGTATTTGCGCTGACCTGTTGGGAGCAAGGGCGGAAGCCCTGGAAAAGGCGGCCAGAGAAGGTGATTATGACTTTGTGCTTTCTCATAATGATGGTTTTATAGAAGCCGCCGAAAAACTTATCAGCGTTTTGGATAATATGATCCGGCAAATGGCTTCTGACAAGCCCAGGCCAAAAAAAGACAAACCGGACAATGGGGTGCTTTTAAAACTTCTTGCCGCCTGCAAGGATTATGATATGGATAGTGTTGATGCTGCTATGCTGGAGCTTGGAGGCTTTGAATACGAATCCGATGACGGGCTTGCGGTATGGCTTCGGGAAAATGTGGAGCAAATGAATTTCGAGCAGGTTAAAAAAAAGCTTTCGGACATGGCGGATTAAAGGAGAATTTATGTCGTTGCGTGTAAAGGCCGCATTTATAATCATGTCGATTGTTTTTGTTATAACGGCGGCTTACTTTTTTTTAAGTTTATCCTTTACCTATGAAAACCTTATCAAAACCCTGGAACTGAATTTATCCCTGGCCAGAGACATAGCGGATGATTTGGTCAGTACGACAATCCGCCTTTTAAAATCAGATACCGCCACTGTGGCCGAGAGGCTTCTTAAGGCTGGATCAAATGAAGAAATGATGGAAATCATGGATTCGCAGATGGAAGAATTCCCAAGGTTTACATCATTAACGGTTTATAGCCGGGACGGTATTGTCGTCAATGGCGGCGAATCTGTCTATCATGACGTTATGCACCACAACTATTTACAGATAGCCTTTGCCAGAGGAACCATCATATCCACTACGCATTATAACGGCATAGGATCGTTCATCATGCATGTGTTTGTTCCCATGGGAGAGGACTTGGTTTTATCTGCGACCTTTTCGGGAATGCTTTTTGCGGATCTTCTTTCGGATTACCGGCTCTTGCAGACCGGGAACATTTTCATGCTTGATGAGACGGGGGCCATAATTGCCCATTACCGCCCCGAACTGGTTCTGGAACGGCACAATTACGTTATGGATATGGTAACAAACAAAGAATTGGCGAAATTAGGTACTTTTTTTAAAAACATAATTGCTGACGACACAGGTGTGGGAACTTATTTTTTCGAAGGGAAAGAACGTTTTTGTTCCTATAAACGTGTTTCCGGATCAATAGCGGGCTGGCACATCGTTGTGTCGATTGCATTAAGTGAAAGTCCTCTGGCCAATTTGCAAATGGGGCTGCTGTTTTCAGCTCTTTGTTTTTTGGCTGCGGGCCTAATAACCGCAATCTTTTTCTCATCTGTTGTAGCACGGCCCTTTTATAGAATTGAAGAGCAAAACCGGAATCTGGCGGAACTTAACAAGAAAGTTCTCTCCGCTTCGGAAGCCAAATCCAATTTTCTAGCCAATATGAGCCATGAAATACGCACCCCCCTTAATGCCATTATCGGCTTCTCCGAACTGGCCCTTGGTGAATCAGAAGGAAGAAATAATGCATACCTCGAAAAAATAAGCAATGCCGGCATGATCCTCCTAAGTACGGTCAACGATATTTTGGACATTTCCAAAATAGAATCGGGGAAATTTGAGCTTATCCCTGTAGAATATGACACTCCGAGCCTCTTAAACGATACCATTACCCAAAGTGTCATACGTAAAGGGGAAAAGCCAATTCAGTTTTTATTAAACATTAACGAAGACATCCCTCTAAACCTTTACGGTGATGATCTCCGGATTAAACAAGTCCTGAATAACCTTCTGTCCAATGCTTTTAAATATACCGATGAGGGAACGGTGGAACTGAGTTTGAGCTGCGAGCGCACCGTCCGCCAGATGGACACAGGCGACGCTGTCTGGCTGGTTGCCAGCGTCCGGGATACCGGCAGGGGTATACGGGACGAAGACTTAGGTAAGTTGTTTACCAATTATACCCAAATGGATACAAAATCCAACCGATCCATAGAAGGAACAGGGCTTGGCCTTTCCATAACAAAAAAACTGATCGAGATGATGGACGGCACGATTTCGGTGGAAAGTGAATATGGAAAGGGCAGTGTTTTTACGGTAAGATTTCGGCAGCAATTCGTAACTGGCGGCGTTATCGGGGCGGAAATGGTGAAAAGCCTCAAGGGTTTCAATTATTCCGACAAGATGCGCAGAAAGGGCATTCAATTGACGAGGACAAGACTTCCCTATGCAAAGGTACTGGTGGTAGACGATGTGGCGACCAATCTTGATGTGGCCAGAGGCATGATGAAGCCTTATGGGATGCAGATTGACTGCGTAACAAGCGGACCTGAGGCCATAGACGCGATTCGCTCTGAAAAAGTCCGTTACAATGCCGTATTTATGGATCATATGATGCCCGGAATGAATGGCATCGAAGCCGCCAGGATTATTCGGGAGGAAATCGGGACCGACTATGCAAAAAACATACCGATAATTGCCCTGACGGCCAATGCCATCGTGGGTACCGAGGAAATGTTTTTGACAAAGGGGTTTCAGGCTTTTATTGCCAAACCAATTGAAGTTGCCCGGCTTGATGCGGTTATTCGGGAATGGGTTCGGGATAAGAAGATGGAAAAGAGCCTGGGGCAAATAAACGTGAAGGGAGAAATATTTCTGGATGTTCGAAGCGGCAATGACAGGCGCTGGACTGACAGGAGAATTGGAATCGACCGGCGGACCTTTGACAAAGGAGTGATCGGAGTAGATCTGGACAGAGGACTTGAACGGTTTGGCGGCGATGAGGATTCTTTTCTGCAAGTGTTGCACTCTTACGTCATTAATACCCCGCCGCTGCTTGAAAAAGCCCGAGGTGTTACCGAAGAGAATTTGGCGGATTATGCCATTATCGTTCACGGTATAAAAAGTTCCAGCCAGGGTATTTGTGCAGAAATGGCAGGAAACAGGGCGGAAGCTCTTGAGGAAGCGGCCAAGGAAGGGAATTATGATTTTGTAATGGCCAACAATAAAACTTTTATTGAATCCGTTGAACTGCTTATTGGTGATTTGGATGATATGCTCAGGCAGTTGGCCTCCGGTAATACAAAACCCGTAAGGGACAAGCCGGAAAATGAAGCGCTTCGCAGGCTGCTAACAGCCTGCGAAGCTTATGATATGGACGGCGTGGATGATGCCATGGAAGAAATTGAAAGTTTTGAATACGAATCCGGTGAAGAACTTGCGATTTGGCTGAGAGAAAATGTGAATCAGATGAATCTCAAGCAAATTTCCGAAAAACTTTCGGTACTGGTAAGTTAAGCGGGGATGGATATGCCGATACGTGTAAAAACCGCCATGGTTATCATGTCGATTGTCTTTATCATCACAGTGGCATACTTTTTTTTAAGCCTGTCCTTTACCAGACAAAATCTTGTCAAAACCATAGAACAGGATTTGTCCCTGTCTATAGATATAGCCAATGATTTGGTCGCAACGAAAATCGCTCTCTTAAAATCTGACGCCAACACGGTGGCGGAACGGCTTCTTAAGGCCGGATCAGCCGGAGAAATGACGGAGCTCATGGAATTTCAAATAGAAGAATTTCCGGAGTTTATATCGCTCACTGTTTATGACCGGCATTCCATTGTTATCAACTGCGGCGAGCCCGTCTCTCATGACGTTTTCCAGACCGAGAATAGTTATATACAAGTGGCGTTTAACGGGGACCGTATTATTTCCAGCGCACATTATAACAACATTTCCGGATCTTTTGTCATGCATGTATTCGTGCCCATGGGACAGGACCGAGTGTTGTCAGCGACCTTTCCGGGATTGCTTTTTACAGACCTTGTTACGGAATACAGACTGTGGCAGACCGGCAATATTTTCATAATCGACGGAACAGGCTCCTCTATTGCCGATCACCAGCGTGAACTGGTGGAAGGACGGCGCAATTTTATCAAAGAACCAGGGGAATCCGGAACGGGCAGAGAAAATGCGGGACTGAGTGATTTTATACAAAACATGATTTTAACGGAAGAAGGCATGGGGACATATTATTACGGAGGGATAGAACGCCTTTGTATATACAGGCATATTACCGGTTCAAGAGCGGGCTGGCGCGTTGCTGTGGCGGCTCCCCTGAGTGAAAGCCCCCTGTTAACGCTGCAGAATGATTTGCTTTATTCTGCCATTTGTTTTTTGGCTGCAGGGGTGCTCATTTCAATCATTGTCTCTGGATTTGTCTCCCGGCCCTTTTATAAAATTGCAGAACAAAACCGAAGTTTGTCGGATCTTAACGGAAAAGTTATAGCCGCTTCCGAGGCGAAGTCCAGTTTTCTTGCCAGAATGAGTCATGAAATGCGCACTCCCCTTAATGCCGTTATTGGCCTGTCCGAACTGACTTTGGGCTCAAGAGATCTGGATGATGAAAGTTTCTCAAATTTGGAGAAGATAAGCAATGCAGGCATAACTCTGCTCAACACGGTCAATGATATTCTGGATATTTCCAAAATTGAGTCAGGAAAATTTGAACTTATTCCAGTTGATTACGACACCCCGAGCCTCTTAAACGATACCATTACCCAAAACATCATGAGGATCGGAGAAAAGCCCATTCAATTTATTTTAAACATCGATGAAAATCTGCCGGTTCGCCTTTACGGTGATGATCTCCGGATTAAGCAAATTCTTAACAACCTTCTGTCCAATGCTTTTAAATATACCAAGGAGGGGTCGGTGGAATTGATGGTGAACTGTGAATACTCAGGCCGCCATCTGACCGCGGGCGATGAGATCTGGCTAAATGCCAGTGTCCGGGACACCGGTATGGGGATCCGCAGCGGAGACATGGATAACTTGTTTGAAAATTTTGTTCAGGTGGATACAAAATCCCACCGTAAAATAGAGGGAACGGGTCTTGGTCTGTCTATTACCAAAAAAATGGCCGAGATGATGGACGGTTCAATCACCGTGGAAAGTGAATATGGAAAAGGCAGTGTTTTTACAGTAAGACTCCGGCAGCAATTTGTAACCGGTGATGTTATCGGGGTGAAAATAGTAAATAGCTTGAAAAACTTCCAGTATTCCGACCACAAACGCCGCCAGAACTCCCGGCTGATTCATATCAGCCTGCCCTACGCCCGGGTACTGGTGGTGGATGATGTGGTAACTAACCTTGATGTTGCAAAGGGCATGATGAAGCCTTACGGCATACAAATTGACTGTGTAACCAGCGGACCTGAGGCCATAGACGCGATTCGTGCTGAAAAAGTCCGTTACAATGCCGTGTTCATGGATCATATGATGCCCGGGATGGATGGGATCGAAGCCGCTAAAATTATCCGCGGGGAAATTGGAACCGAATATGCAAAAACCGTACCGATAATCGCCTTTACAGCCAATGCCATTGTAGGGAACGAGGAAATGTTTTTAAACAATGGATTTCAGGCTTTTATATCCAAACCCATTGAAATAGCCCGCCTTGATGCCGTAATTCGGGAATGGGTGCGGGATAAGGATATGGAAGAAAAAATTGGGTCCCTGGATGGACAGAAGTTTCAAGGCGTTCGGCGCAGAAATAAGAAGCGGCCCTTTGACAGAAAAATAAACGGACTGGATGTGGATAAGGGGCTGGAACGGTTTGGCGGCGATGAGGCATTATACCTGCAAGTCCTGCATTCATACGCTATCAACACTCCGCCTTTGATCGAAGCGATCAAAGGGGTTACCAAAGAAAAATTGGCAGATTATGCTATTATCATTCACGGGTTAAAAAGCTCCAGCCGGGGCATTGGCGCTAATCTGGCGGGGGCCCATGCGGAAGCTTTGGAAAAAGCGGCAAAAGAAGGGAATTATGATTTTGTAATTTCTCATAACAGTGATTTTATTGAAAATGCAGGGAAACTTGTTGGCGCTTTGAATGCCATATTCAGGCAGACTGTTTCTGACAGCCCAAAACCCAGAAAAAAAAAGCCAGACCGCAGGATATTGTCAAAACTTCTTGCCGCCAGCGAAGTTTACAATATGGAAGGAGTGAATGCTGCTATGATGGAACTGGAGAGCTTCGAATACGAGTCCGATAAAGGGCTTGCAGCATGGCTCCGGGAGAACGTAGATCAAATGAATTTTTTGCAAATAACAGAAAAACTTTCCGTTATGGATATTAACTAGGAGGGCATGAATGGAGAACAACCGTCATAAAATTATTTTGGTTGACGATAATTTGACAAATCTGACAATGGGCCGAAACCTGCTTAAAACATTTTACGAAGTTTATCCAGCCCCTTCCGCCGCAAAGCTTTTTGAAATTCTTGAAAAGATCATTCCCGACCTGGTTCTTTTGGATGTTGAAATGCCGGAGATGAACGGTTACGAGGCCATAAAAAAGATGAGAACCGATTCAAGGTTTATGAATACTCCTGTTATCTTCCTTACGGCAAGAAATGATGAATCGAGTGAACTCGAAGGCTTTGACCTGGGTGCGGCGGACTACATATCCAAGCCTTTTTCCGGGCCCTTGCTTCTCAAACGCATCGAGAACCAGCTTTTGATCGTGCAGCAAAAAAAAGAACTCCTGGCCAGTCAGGCGGCACTGGCGGATTATGCTGACAATTTGGAAATCAAGGTCCGCGAAAAGACTAGAGAAGTGATCAACCTGCAAAATGCCGTGCTTGCCACCGTTGCTGATTTGGTAGAATTCCGGGACAAACTCACCGGCGGCCATATCAGCCGTACCCAGCTTTACCTGAAAGCCCTGATCAGTGAACTTATCCGTGAAAAAATATACGCCGGTGAAATAGCGAAATGGGACATGGATTTTTTTCTGCCTTCGGCGCAGCTGCATGATGTAGGAAAAATAGCAATCAGTGATCTTATTTTGAACAAACCCGGAAAACTCACCCCGGAGGAATTTGATATTATGAAAACACATGTATCGGTGGGGGTTGATGCCATTGAAAAAATAATGGCAAATGCCGAGGAGCATGCTTTTTTGCGCCATGCCCTCTTAATAGCGGGAGCCCATCATGAAAAATGGGACGGGTCAGGCTACCCCTCGGGACTCAAGGGCGATAATATCCCCCTGGAAGGACGCCTCATGGCGATTGCAGACGTATACGATGCGCTGATTACCGTCCGTCCGTACAAGAGAGCGTTTACCCACGAAGAGGCGTGTAAAATTATCGAGGATGGGATGGGAACTCATTTTGACCCTGCTTTGGTAGAAGTGTTCAGGACTGTTGCAGATGAATTTAAAAGAGTGCTGAAAAAAACCGGAGAATAGGATGGCAAATTCTGAATTGGTACGGATTATGGATTATATTCTAAACCGGTGTGATGAAAAATCTATTGATGCGGTGGCAGCCGCAGTGGTGCGCCGCCGCCGGGAACTGTCCATGTTTGGATCCAATCTGCCGGATCCAAAAAAACTGGCCCGTGAGCTTTCCGGCCAAATTAACACAGGGGCCAGTATCGAAGGCATGCGGGAAACGATACGGAACATGGCGGCCCGGATCATTCGGCAGGAAGCGCCGGAACTGACCGATGCACAGATTGCCGATCTGACCGCCGCTTGGATTCCGGAGAGAGGCCATTCCGCCGGGAATGGCCCGGATCTTCCCCCTGATATGCTTCTGGAAATGATTGATCAGTTTGTAAGTTTTTCTACAGGCGGCATGAACGATGCCGATGAAAAAAAAATCAGAAATGAAATGGGAGCCTGGCCGCAGCGGTATTGGAAAGCCTTTCCCGAAGTGATCAAGCTTATTATCAAAGATTATTTAAATGGCGAAATAAACGAAAAGGCGTTCCGCTCAAAAATAGCGGCCGCCCTTTCGTTTGAAGAGTAACCCGTCTTGGGAATTTCAGGAGGCTAAAAACCCATCTTGATCGTTTCCCAGGCAGCATTGTACATTTCCAGTTCTTCCCCCAAGTCGTTCTTTAACTCGGTGTTTAAGATTTCTTCCACCGTATACATTGGCGGTTTATTTTTATGAACACCGGCTTTAGAATTGGCGGAGGCAGGGAAATCAAAGTAGTCGGCAAACTCCGCATATATTTCCGGACGGTGGATAAAGTCAATAAACTTGTGGGCCAAGTCTATATTTTTTGCTCCCTTAAGGATACACATATAGTCGATATAGGCGGATCCTCCCTCGGGGGGGATAAAGAACACGGTATTTCTTCGAAGCTCTTCGTCGCCTTCGATTTCATCATAAACCACTTCCGGATAACCGTGGACCACCCAGAAGTCCCCCTGGGCATAACCCTTGCCAAAGGCTTCGGCATCAAATTTAACCAGGTTCGGTTTCCAGGAATTGTTTACCAGGTCCCGGGCTTCCGCAAGCTGGACGGGGTCTTTTGTATTAACTGAATATCCCAGATAGGCCAGGGCGTTTCCCAGAATTTCCCGCATATCGTCCAGCATGGTCATACGGCCCTTTAGATCGGTCCGGGCAAAGATGGACCAGCTCTTTTCATAAACCGGAACTTTGGCGGTGTTTACTAAAATCCCGGCGGCGCCCCAATAATAGGGCACAGAATAATTCATATCGGGATCAAAGGTGGTTTTCTCCAGCACCTCGGGGGATATGTTGCCAAGGTTAGGTATAAGAGATTTGTCGATTTGTTCCAGCAGGCCCAGCTCAATCATGATCGACACATAATCTCCGGAAGGAAAAATAATGTCATAACCGGAAGCTCCGGCCTGAAGTTTGGTGAACATTTCTTCATTGGAAGCAAATTCATCGTAGATAACCTTTACTCCGTATTCCGCTTCGAATTTTTCAATCACTGAAGGGGGAGTGTAGTAGGTCCAGTTGTAAACATACAGCTTAGGTTTCCCCGCGCAGCCGCTTGTAAGACTGACTGCAATGCCAGTTATAAGGCAGATAATAACGGCTGCTCCCAACGCAGGTATTTTTTTTTGTTTTTTCATGTTAATCTCCTTGTCCTTTGATAAAACCCGCACAACGTACGGTTATTTTGCGGCAATATATTTTAGAAAGTTTCTGAGCAAAAAGGTCAATAGCACCGTGCCCAGAATCATCACTACCGACAGTGCATTGATCACCGGAGAGACTCCAAAACGGATGGCGGAATAAATATATATAGGCAGGGTGGAAGATCCGGGGCCGGTAACAAAGTAGGTGATTACAAAGTCTTCCAGCGAGATAGTAACGGCGGTTAAAAAACCTGAAACAATGCCGGGCATACAGACCGGAATTGTTATTTTAAGGAGGGTTTGAATTTCACTGGCTCCCAAATCGTGGGCCGCTTCGATAATCGAAAAATCAAACTCATCCAGCCGGGCCATGACCATAAGAAACACGAAGGGGAGATTAAAGCTGATGTGGGCAATCAGGATCGTGATAAGTCCCAGATGTAGCCCGATTCCCGCAAAAAAAATGGAAAGGGAAACTCCAATAATAATCTCCGGTAGGATCATGGGGAGGAATGAAATGGTCTGCACATAATTGCGCAGCTTAAAACGATACCAGTTGATCCCAATGGCTCCCATGGTGCCGATAACCGTGGCACTTGCCGCCGATGCAAGGGCGATAAAAATACTGTGCCAGAAGGCCCGCCAAAGATCCCTGGACCGGAAAAAAAGCTGTTCATACCAAACCAGGGAAAAGCCTGTCCATGCCATTCCCTTGGAAGCGTTAAAAGAATAGAGGATAAGGACAAAGAGGGGAAGAAACAAAAAAACGATAACGGCGATGAACACAGTCTGGGAAAAAGATAACTGTCTTCGGTATGCCCGGCGGGCGTGGCGGGCCGCTTCTCCCGTCGGGGGAGATTTAAGAGAAGTCACGGCGTTAATGATCACGCTTTTGACGTTCACGTTATTCCCCTGTTTACCGCGTCTGCTGTGGAAATTCTTGTTTCGGCGTTTTCTGTTTCGTATATCCCCGGCATATCGATCTTGTTTTTTGCTTCCCGCCGCTGGAGGTACATCATCATAATCACCCCGGCGGTGGTGATTACCGTCAGCGCCAGGGAAAAGGCAGAAGAGAGGGGCCAGTTTCTGGCCTTGGTAAGCTGGTCGGCTATAACATTCCCCAGCATATAGGAATCCTTGCCTCCCACCAAAAGGGGTACAGCATATGCTCCGAAGATCGGAATAAAGGTAAAAAGCACCGCCGTGTAGATGCCGCTTTTAATGCTGGGAAGCAGCACCTTGTTTATGGCTCCAAGCTTCGTGGCCCCCAAATCCCTGGCCGCTTCCAGAAGGGAAAAATCAAATTTGTCGATGGTAGAAAAGAGAGGCAATATGGCATAGGGCAGGTACATATATACCAGCACCAGGATTACCGATTTTTGATCGTAAAGAAAAGAGATGTGATTATTGATAAGGCCGAGCCGCATTAATATATCGTTAAGAAAGCCATTATTCCCTAGGATGTTCATCCATGCAAATACCCGGATAAGAAAATTTGTCCAGAATGGGACAATGATAAGGAGAAGCAAAAAAGTCTGATACTTACTGCGGGCCATGTAATAACCGCAGGGCAGGGCAATAAGGATTGTAATCAGCGTAGCAATTCCCGAGGTAACCAGCGTCCTCAAGGTGATGATGAGGAAGTTGGGATTGGCCAGGCTTTGATAGGCTGAGAAGGAAAATTCCGGCAACACTCCGCCATACAGTCCTTTTTTAAGAAAGCTGTACACCACAATGATGATAAGAGGGGCAAGGAAGAAAATCGTAAACCACGCCGTCATGGGGAAGGAATAGATGGGACCGTAATTGCGTTTTTTTACCGAGGTTTCTGCGGTCTCCCCATATTCCGGGTTGGTCATTTCCGTTCTCCAGAAATCTCTTGGATTCCCAGGATATAGCCGTCGTCGGCGCTCCAAGATAGGTATACCGAATCCTTCCATACAATATCGGGGCCTTCGTCAGAATAATTCGAGTGCTGTTTAATCACCCGGATTAGGGTATTGTCGTTTACCTTGACATAAAATTTGGTCTGAAACCCGGAATAAATCGGCTCATCTACAATGCCCTGGAAATGATTAATGTCTTCCCGCTTGCTTGCGGGTTTGTCAGTGCTAATCATGATCTTTTCCGGGCGGACGGTAAAACTTACCCTTTGGCCAATTTCGATTTCGTCCACTGTGGTTACCTTTACCCTGCCCAGTTCGGCAATGTCCAGTTCTACCATGTATTCAGTTTCAGGCCTCTCCATCAGTTTTTTGCTCAGTACCGTACCGTCATAGAGGTTTGTTTCTCCGATAAAGCGGGCCACAAAGCTTGTGGCGGGGCTTTCGTAAATTTCATTGGGGGTTCCTACCTGAAGAACATTTCCCTGATCCATGACGGCGATGTGATCTGAAACTGACAGAGCTTCCTGCTGGTCGTGGGTTACATAGATAAAGGTAATGCCAATTTTGTCGTGGATATCATCCAGTTCAATCAGCATATGCTGGCGGAGTTTGGCGTCCAGGGCGGAAAGAGGTTCATCCAGCAGGAGTACCCGCGGTTCGTTGATCAGTGCCCTGGCGATGGCAACCCGCTGTTTCTGGCCCCCGGAGAGCTGGTTGGGTTTTTTGTTGGCATGGGTTTCCAACTGAACCAGTTTTAGATAATCCTTGACCTGGGAATTGATTTGGGTTTTGGATTTTTTTTGGAGCCGGAGAGAAAAGGCCACATTTTCAAAAACCGTCAGATGGGGAAACAGAGCATAGTTTTGAAAGACCGTATTGGCCGGTCTCCGGTTGGGGGGAAGGCCGAGGACATCGGCTCCGTCAAAAGTAACAGCGCCGCTGTCGGGGTTTTCAAAACCAGCGATGATCCGCAGCAGAGTCGTTTTTCCGCACCCCGATGGTCCCAGAAGGGAAAAGAATTCACCTTTTTTTATGGCAAGGCTTACTTTGTTCAAAACCCTAAAGTCACCGAAGGATTTAGAAACTCCTTCGATGGCAACATCGCTTCCTTTCAATTTTGCCCTTCGACCTCCTGTCGGTAAACAGCGGATTAAATTTCGTCCTAGCGTACAATGGGATTTTTATTGGATAATGTCAACCCGCAAAAAAACCGCCTTTTGACGGTTTTTTTGGCTGGGGAGACTGCCGCAAATTGGGCTTCTTTAAGCTGTATCTTTTACGGTATTTTCTTCAGGGCATCCTGGGCCAGTTTTTGGACGGTGCTAGTCCAGTCCTCCTGAAGCACCCTTCGGAGGGCATTCCGCGCCAGGGGCCGTCCGGTATTGCCTAAGGCGGGGATAATAACCCGGACCAGACGTTCATCTTCCCTGGTAAGGGTTCCCCGGGCCTGACGGGTATTGATGTCGTTAAGAAATACAGAAAGGAGACGGGCGGAATCATCTGTGGCCAATGCAGAAAGGGCCTGGATAACGGCAATTTGTTCATCTTCATCCGATCCTTCACGGTAGGACCTTTCCATCAGGGGATACACATTGGCATCTTCGGTGCCATAGCGGCGGATCATATTTAAGGAAAGTTTGCGGGTGTTAACCAGAATGGTCCTTTGGGTAACCACATTGGTACTGCTCCTCCAGGCTTCGGAGAGGGACGCCACCGCGCCTTGTGATTTCTGTTGGGTAGTTACTTCCGATGCTTCCAAGGTCTGAAGGGCGCCGTATTTTGTAGCGTAATTGTAGGAACTGCTCCTGATCACCGAAAGCAATGGTTCGGTAGGATTGTCCATAATATTGGGCAGCGCTTCTCTGGCTTTGTTTTTAACACGATCCGAATACCATCCTACGGATGCCAGAAAAACCGGAAGATAGCCGTCGCTGTCTTTATATTCCTCCAGGCCGATAACCGCCCCGTAGGCAACTTGTTCCCGGCTTATGGGGTCTTGCCCCGGTTCAAGGTTCAGGTCAGAAAGAAGCTGGATTACCTGGGGGAAAAAATCAACAGCCTGGACTTTGCCCATGGAAGCAAGAGCTTCGGCTCGAACCAGGGGGTTGGTAAAGGTGTCTACGACCCTCCACAAATTGCGGCCCGAGGCGGTATGCTGGGCTTCTCCCAGTTTTGCCGAAAGGAACAGGGCTAGATCATCCGCAGCCTTGGTCTCGTTGGCACTCTGTACATTGGGAAAGTATGTTAAAACAGTATCCAGGGCATGGGCAAAAAAATCGGTGCCGACTCCATCGGCGGCGGCATTTTGTACAACCCTAAGCCTGCCTGTCATGGTTTCCTGGGCGTTAAATTGCCCGGTAAAAAAATCCGGCTCCTGTTGATCCTGAGCGATAAGAACTCCCGAAATAACCGCAAAAACCGTTATGAGTGTTATTATTCTTTTCATACTATGATAATACGCCATTATATAAGAAAGTTACAACCCTATTTTTTAGCCCGTTTCAACGCCATGATCCGGTTCCAGCTTTCTTCAATCCGGGCCGGGGATATTTTGCCTTCTTTGACAAGGGTGTAGATAGCATTCAGCGTCCTTTGGGCCAGGGCAGGATCGTACTGGCCGCCGTTATTGGAAAGGCAAAGCAAATCGACCCCGGCATTGATCGTTTTTTCCAGGATTTCTTCAAAACCATAATTTGCCCTGATAGCCTCCATGTCCAGGTCGTCGGAAACAATCACTCCTTTAAATCCAAGCTGATTCCGCAGTATCCCCGTAAGGATCGCTTCGGATAGGGTTGCGGGATTCCGGGGGTCCAGGTCCGCATTAAACACATGGCTGGTCATTACCATTAGGGCATCCTTTTGGGAGCCAATTAACCGGCGGTATGGGATTAGTTCCGTTTTCTGCCATTGGCCGGTAACATCTACCCAGCCCTGGTGGGTATCGCCGGAAGAACTACCATGGCCGGGGAAATGCTTGATGCAAGAAATGATGCCCCGCCGGCGGTGAGCATCGATCCAAATGGAAGCGTGTTGTACCACCGCTGCCGGGTCTGCGGAAAAACTGCGTCCCCAGGCGCCGATGACGGGATTTTCGGGATTCAGGTCAAGATCCACGCAGGGGGCAAAATTCAGATTAATCCCCATGGCGGACAGGAGGGCCGCCGTTTCTTCTGCCTGGGCTCTGGTAAGATCCTTGCCGGCGGCCATTTCCTTTGCGCCCAGGCTGGGAGGAAAACCGTATTCGCTGCGGAGCCGGTTAACCCGGCCCCCTTCTTGATCAATGGCAATAAACAGTTTAACAGGAGCGGCCTTTTGCAGATCCCCCGCAAGACGGCCCAACTGTTCCTGAGACAGGATATTCCGGGGACGGATCTGGGAAGGTACGTCGTAATCAAAGAGCAGTACTCCGCCGATGCCCAGTTCTGTTATATCCCGGTAAATAGAAGAATCCTCGGTCAGTTCCGTACCCCGGAATCCCAAAAGGAGCATCTGGGCGATTTTTCGCTTTTGCAGTTCTTCCGTATTTCCGGCAAACCAGTCATTTGGGGAGGATGGGACGGTGCAGTGAGCAAGAAGGAGGATAGCGCAGGCGGCGATCCCCAGGGGTTTAATGGTATTCACCGTTCCAGTACTCTTACCCGGACCACCCCGTCAATGGCGATTAGCCTTTCCAGTTGTTCCTGGGGGATGGGCTGATCCGTATCGATGATATTGTAGGCATAGTCGTTCTGGTGATGGTTAATCAGGTCCGTAATGTTGATCGCCGCCTCCGCTAGAATCGTGGTGATCTGTCCCACCATGTTGGGAATATTCCTGTTTGCCACCAGGAGCCGGTGGGAGGACTGGAATTCCAGTTTGCATCGGGGATAGTTTACCGAATTTTTTATGGTCCCGTATTCAAGGAAATTCATTAACTGCTTTGCCGCCATAATTGCGCAGTTATCCTCCGCCTCCGGGGTAGAAGCCCCCAGGTGGGGGATGCAGATTGCCCCCGGACATTGACAGGAAAGGAGTTCTGCGGTGGGAAAATCCGTCACATAGGCGGCAAGCTTTTCGCTTTTCAGGGCGCTTATAATATCCGCCTCGTTTACCAGCCCCCCCCGGGCCAGGTTAATGATCCGGGCACCTTTCTTCATGATCCTAAATTTTTCCGCGTCCAGTAATCCCCGGGTGGCGTCATTTAAGGGGAGATGGAGCGATATGTAGTCAGCTTTTGCCAAGAGCCCTTCCAGGGTATCGGCCCGTTCCACCGAATGGGAAAGGTTCCAGGCGGCATCCACAGAAATGTAGGGATCAAAGCCTATGACCCTCATTCCCAAAGACAGAGCGCTGTTGGCCACCATTACCCCAATGGCCCCCAGGCCCATTACACCCAGGGTTTTGCCCCGCAGTTCCGGCCCCTCAAAACGGGTTTTTCCTTTTTCCACCAGTTCCGGCACTTCATCGGAGCGGTCCGCAAGGCCGGCACCCCATGACCAGCCCCCTAGGATGTTTCGGGAAGCCAGCAGCAGCGCCGCCAGGGCCAGTTCCTTGACGGCATTGGCGTTGCCGCCGGGGGTGTTGAACACCACCACTCCCCGGTCGCTGCATTTGGGGATGGGGATGTTGTTAACCCCCGCTCCGGCCCTGGCCACCGCCAGTACCGAATCGGGGATTGCGGCCGAATGAAGATCAGCACTGCGAACCAGAATGGCATGGGGGTGGGGGATTTCACTGGCCACTTCGTATCTGTCCCGGGGAAAGAGTTCCAGCCCCAGGGGGGAAATTTTGTTCATCGTCTGTATGCGAAACATAACGGCTCCTTACTTTGCTTCTTTTTCAAATTTTTCCATAAAGGCAAGGAGAGCCTTTACTCCTTCTATGGGCATAGCGTTGTAGATACTGGCCCGCATACCTCCCACCAGCCGGTGGCCCGCCAGATTTACCAGCCCCGCTGCCGCCGCTTCAGCTACAAATCGTTTTTCAATGGCAGCCTTTCGGTCAGGATCGGTTTCCCGGGGTACAAAGGGAATATTCATCAGGCTTCGGCAATTTTTTTCTACCGGCGAATAAAAAGTTTTGTTTGCTTCCAGGTAATTGTAGAGCAGCGCCGCCTTGTTACAGTTGATTTTGCCCAGGGCTTCCATTCCGCCCAGGCCTTTTAACCATTCCAGCACAAGACCGATGATGTAAATCCCATAACAGGGGGGAGTGTTGTACATCGACGATTCCTTGTTGTGGATATCGTAGCGGAGCATCGCCGGAATCCTCTCAGGGATGGATCGGTTTAACAAATCGTCCCGAATGATAACCACCGTAACCCCCGCGGGTCCCAGGTTTTTCTGAGCCCCCGCATAAAGCAGCGCAAAACGGGATACATCCAGGGGCTCGGAAAGGATGGCGCTGGAAAGATCCGTTACCAGAGGAATCGATCCGGTATCGGGAATGGCGGGCCATTTTGTTCCTACGATGGTGTTATTCCAGGTGATGTGATAATATGCATCATCCGTGCCGGGGGCCGGGGCTGCGGGTATGTAGGTGTAGGCCCTGTCCTTGGAAGAAGCGGCAATATTTACTTCCGTATATTTGGAAGCCTCATCGGCAGCCTTCTTTGCCCAAATGCCCGTGTCAATAAGAGTGATTCGCCTTCTTTGCCCCGGCAGTTCTGGGGCTGCCAGATTAAGGGGGACCATGGCAAACTGGAGGGACGCTCCCCCTTGAAGAAAAAGCACCTGGTAATTGGAGGGGATGCTCATCAATTCCCGGAGCAGGGTTTCGGTTTTTTCGATGATGGGCTTATAATCCCCGGACCGGTGACTCATCTCCATCACCGACTGGCCTGTTCCGTTGGCATCGGTCATCTCGGCTGCCGCCCTTTCCAGTACCGGCAGGGGCAGCATGGAAGGTCCCGGAGAAAAGTTGTACACGCGCATTATTGTCTCCTAAGTCATTTTTATAGAAAGAGCCAAAAGCTCATCCCTTACATAGACATTTCGAACTGTTATTTCCGGAGGAACGGTTATTATCGCTGGAGCAAAATTCAATATACCCCGGATACCTGCGGCGGCGAGTTTTTCCGCTGCCCCCTGGGCAGTTTCGGCGGGAACACAAAGCAGGGCCATCTCGATATCCAAACGGCGGATCACTTCTCCCATCTTATGAGCCGGATACAGGGGAGCCTGGGATTTTAGAATTTCCACCCGGTTCACATTGGTGTCAAATCCCGCTGCCAGTATAAATTCACCCAGGGCGGCAGAATCAAGGTTCAGGTACGCTGAGCCCAGCCGGCCCAGGCCCGCGACGCAGAATTTACGGCGCCGGTCCAGACACAGGGCTTCTCTGATCAGGGGAACGAGGGTCCGGGGGGCATATCCGGAGGAGGTTCCCGCTGAAAACCGCCCGGTATCAACAGTTTCGTCGTCTTCGGTTTTTGGCAGGAAGGATATGTCCTTTCTGATGGTATGGCTGGGCCAACCGGTCAATGTTTCCAATTCAGCGGAGGTAAATTCCCTTTCTTCTCCTTCGAGGATTCGTAAAATTTGAAGAAGCCGCTCTTTTGCTGGGGCGCCAAGCACCGTTACCTCCAAATGGCATTACCATTACTGTGAAATATTTCACAGTAATGGTAATGCCATACATCAAATGCTTCAAGTCAGGTTTTTTTACTTGAATATTGTTAGTTCTCGCTCATACTAATTAAAATGAAGCTCACCATTCTGGGTTCCGGGACTTCTCACGGGATCCCTGTAATTGGCTGTTTCTGTCCGGTCTGTACGGCTTCCGAAGGCAAGGACAAACGTCTGAGGTGTTCCCTGTATGTTGAAGGTTCTAACGGGGAACGGGCAGTAATCGATACCGGGCCGGAATTCCGGCTGCAAGCTTTGCAAGCAGGGATAAAAAACCTGGATGCGGTTTTCCTTACCCATGCCCATGCAGATCATATTCATGGATTGGACGATTTGCGGCCCCTCTCCTGGAAAAAAGCAATACCAATTTATGGAAATAACCCTACCATGGATGAATTTTTGGAACGCTTTTCCTATATTTTTAGGAAAACCCAGACCGGAGGGGGAAAACCTCACGTTAACCCCATAATTGTCACCGGACCGGTACAACTTGGCGGCCTTATTTTTATCCCTATCCCGGTAAAACACGGCACCCTTGATATTTTGGGCTGGAAGATTATCGAAACAGCGGCGTATGACAGATCAGGCAGGATCATCTCGGGTGCAGTCTATCTTACTGATGGCAGCCATATTGATGAGGAATCATATCGTCTAATTACAGAAGGCGGTTCGCCGGCATGTGCAATTATCGGGGGACTCCGGGCCCGGAGCCATGAAACGCACTTTTCTTTTGAAGAAGCCATTATGGCCGGTGTCCAAATGAATGCGGAAAGGGTTTTCCTGACCCACATCTGTCATGATCATTCGCATCGGGAAATTGAGGACTACTGCAGGAATTTTGTGAACAAACAAAACCTGCCCATTTCGGCAGGGCCTGCCTGGGATGGATTGGAACTGGAACTATAGGTTCCTATGCCGGAAATTACACTTTTTTGGTGATATAGTCGGTTTTTAGGCACCGGGCGCAGATTTTAAGGGTAACCGTGGTACCGTCTATTTCGGCCTTTAGCTTCTTTAAATTTGGCTTCCAGACCCGCCGGGTACGGTTTTTGGCATGGCTTACAGAATTACCGGTGATGGTATGTTTTCCGCAAATATCGCAGGTCCGTGACATAAGATCCTTCCTTAATCAACAAGAACATTCTGAACTTCAATATACTGAAAAAGAAAAATAATGTAAATATACCGGAGCCCTATCTGGCAAACCATTTTTCCAGAAAAACGGCAACCCCGTCTTCACTATTGGACGGAATTTGAAACATCGCTGCGTTTAGGACGGTTTCTGCTGCGTTGGCCGGAGCGGCGGAAAAGCCAGCTGTTTTAAACAGGGAAAGGTCGTTTTCTTCATCCCCAAAGGCTATGGTTTCTTCCGGCTTTAGGTTTACGTATTCCAGGACATGGGCAAGGCCGGAACCCTTAGAAACCCCGGCAGCCAGGGTCTCCAAAAAAACCGGAGAAGACTGTACCACGCAAACGGAATCTCCGAATTGTTCCTGCAGTATGGGACGGATTTTTTTTGTATTTTCCTCAAGGGTGATAAACATCCCCTTTATTACCGCCGGAGTCCTGACAAGCTGTTCCTCCAAATCTCCGGCAAAAACTTCGATGCTGGTGGACTTTCGGTAGAAGTGGGCTTCTTCGGTGATACGATCCGCCATTAGGATTTCACCGGCAGTACCGGTGGAAAAATACACTTGATAATAAAGGCCCATTTGCCTTGCCAGGTGTACGCAAAACAGTATCGGCGGCGGATCAATAAATTGAGTGTGGATGATCCTTCCTGCGCTCATGTCCGCCACTTTTGCGCCGTTAAAATAAATCTGGGGCCCCCTTATGCCCATTTGTTCCCGGTATCTTTCGCCGGAAACAAGAGAACGCCCCGTAGCAATGATTAGCCTCATCCCTTTTTCCATACAGGAGTGAAGCACTCGAAGAGTTTTCCCGCTCAAAGTTTTATCGGGCCGGAGCAGGGTACCATCCAGATCAAATACGGCAGCCCTTATGGCTCCAGTGTCAAAGTTTTTTTTTGCCATCTTTAAATGGAATTGTTCGACAACCCGGTTAGCTGTCTTACAAGCCCTGCATTTTTCCGGCTAAGGGATTGCCATGACAATCTCTTAGCCGGAAAAATGCGTTTTTTAGCGGTACTTGTCCGGAAACTGAGGTTTCCGAACAACTCAATAAAGAAAAGCCGGTTACTGGGCGATACTGGATTTGAACCAGTGACTTCTACCGTGTGAAGGTAGCACTCTCGCCACTGAGTTAATCGCCCGATAACTGGCTATGTTTGTAGTATCGCCCAGCAGGCCGGGGCTAGTCAAGTCTGGGCATCTTGCGGCCCATGATGGCCCGGGCTGCCTTGATGATGGCCCGGACAGGAAGGGGCTCCATCCGCCGCCGGACCTGTTTAAGGTTTTCGATGATTGGAATATTCTGAGGACACCGGCTTTGGCATGAACCGCAGCTGGTACAGTTGACTGGGCCGGATCGTTTTACCGAAACAATACCGGTATTCATAATGTACTGTTTGATTCCCGCAGACCAGCCCATGCTGTATGAAGTATTATAGGCGGCAAAGCAGCCGGCGATGTTTATCTCCCTGGGACAGGGCATACAGTATGCACAGCCGGTACAGTGAATTTTATAGGCTTTGTTAAAAACTTCCCGCACCCTGCCGTAGATTTCCAGTTCTTCCGCTGTCAGGGAACCGGCGGGACAGGCATCGGCCAGGGCGGCGTTTTCGATAACCTGGGCGGGAGTTGTCATCCCCGAAAGCACCACCGCCGCTTCACTTTGATTCCAGACCCAGCGCAGTCCCCAGGCTGCGGGACTATCGTCATGACGGTCCGCAGTACGGAAGATGTTCTGGGCCTCCGGCGGCAGATTCCCGGCAAGTTTTCCTCCCAGCAGAGGTTCCATAATAATTACCGGCATGGTTTCCGCGGCCTTTTTAAGGCCCCTCACTCCGGCCTGATAATTCTCATCGCTGTAGTTGTACTGGATCTGGGTAAATTCCCAGGGATAGGCGGCGAGGATTTTTAAAAATTCCCCGGCGGTGCCGTGGAACGAAAAACCAATCTGTTTTATTTGGCCGTTTTTCTTTTTTGCGGCAATCCATGGTTCAATTCCTAATTTGACCAAGTATTCCCAGGAAATAAAGTCTGGCAGGTTGTGAATCAAATAATAATCAACATGATCCGTCCGCAGATGGTTTAATTCTTCGCTAAAAAAACGATCAAGGTCTTCAGTTTTTTTAACCATCATGGAAGGAAGTTTAGTGGCAATATAAATTTTGTTCCGGCTCCGGTTTTTTTCCAGCACCGTTCCCAGGGCTTCTTCACTTCCCGGATACATCCAGGCAGTGTCAAAGTAATTGATACCCTGTTCAATAGAGGTCATGATGATTGATTCGGCCTTTTTCATATCAATGGCACCCAGGCTGCGGGGAAAACGCATGCACCCCAGACCCAGAACGGAAAGTTTTTGGCCTGATTTTTTGTCAATACGGTACTGCATAATTTGTTTTGCCCTCCACCGAAGAATACGCCGGTTTTTCCGGGAGAAAGCCAGCCGGCAACGTTCCTGAATAGTTGGAATACTTGATTCCTGTACATTCATGATCTAATATATTATCTGAATATGGCTGGTATTAAACTAGGGGCAAAACCCTTTCAAATTAAAAAAATTGCCGTCCGGGAACGTAACCTGAACATAATCCTGCTTGGCATGGTTCTTGTTTTTATATTAGCAGCCGCAACTTTGTTTGTCGTAAAAATCAGCGGCAATGCTTCCATGGATCTTGCCCTTTCCTATTCGATAGAAGCGGCAGAAAAATTTCATTTGTTTATAGTCCGGGAGCTTGTTCTTGTGCAAAAAACAGCCCGCTCAAATGCCCTGGTCAGCTGGTTTATTGATGAGGGAGATGAGGCGAAAAGAACAGCAGCTTACCATGAGGTAAAGGACTATGCAAAAGTATTCGATCATGCACATCTGTATTTCGGCATCAATAACAGTCTGAACGAATACTCCATCAACGACGGAACCGGAATGACTTTTGAGGAATTTGCTTCCTTTGATCAGATCAACCCTTTGAATCCTGACGATTCCTGGTATTTTGACTGCGTCAACGCTCCCAGTGATTATATCCTGAAAATTGGTACCGATAAAGACACCAAGGACAAATGGCAGCTGTGGATACACCATAAGGTTATGTCAGAACAAGGCATGGCAGGGGTATTTGGTTCGGGACTGCCGGTTCAAAGCATTATTGACGAAATGTTCTCCCGCTATTATGGCAAAGACCTTATAGGATATGTTGTTGACAAAAACGGACATATTCTGATGGACAGCGCGTATACTGGCCTTTACAGCGGGGAAGACAGGATACATATCCATGATGTAGATAATGACCCCGTGCTGGGTGCAGCTATGGAAGAACATCTTAAGGATATTGACGGCCATTTTGAAGGTCATTTTGAAGGCGGCAAGAGGGCAAAAGCTGTTCAATTGGTACGGGGCGTGTATGAACACGCTGCTATTGCACCAATAACTCACTCGGATTGGTCAGTTGTTATTTTTTACAAGAATAAATTGTTGAACGGTGGTACTGATATTGTTAACCTCCTGCCGCTTCTGGCAGCTACGGTGCTGGCGTTATTGTTTTATGTAGCGGGCAGAAATCTCCTGATGAGGCAGCTTATTTATGTACCGCTCTCCAGGCTGATCCAAAGCGTATCGGATTCCGAAGCATGCGATATTGTTATTTATGGCAGCGGACGGGATGATGAGATCGGCGATCTTGCCCGGACAATACAAAAAACGCGAAATTCTCTTAGAGACTATATATCGGATTTGAGCAGGGCCACGGAAGAACTGAAGCACCGCGACGGTCTTTTGAATACGGTGAACCGCATCGCTGCCATCCTGCAGCGATCAGAAATTGACGAATTTGAAAATGACCTGTGGCACTGTATGGGGATGATTGCCGAAACTGCCGCCGTTGACCGTGTATATATTTGGAAAAATTTTTTCGTTGACAGCAAGCTCCGGTACAGGCAGATTTGCGAATGGCCCGGCAGAGTTGAGCTCCAGCAGGACAAGGATTTTACGATTGATACATCGTACAGCGATACATTCCCAAGGTGGGAAGAAATACTGTCCCAGGGGGATTGCATCAGCAGTATTGTCCATGATATGCCCTCCGAAGAGCAGGCACATTTACTTCCTCAGAAAATATTATCCATTTTTGTTATGCCCGTATTTGTACGGGAAGAATTCTGGGGGTTAATCGGTTATGACGATTGTCACAACAAACGGGTATTTTCGGAAAACGAACAAGCCATTCTGCGCTCGGGCGGGGCAATAATCACCAGCGCTATACAACGCCGGGAAATCACGATGAACCTTCAAACAACCGCAGGCCAGCTGAAATCGGCCCTCGAAAGGGCCGGGGACGCTAATCGCGCCAAAAGCGAATTTCTGGCCAACATGAGCCACGAAATGCGTACTCCTCTTAACGCTATTCTTGGTTTTTCCGAACTGACCCTTAGGACCGGCGGAATGAATAAGGCGGCAAATGAAAACCTTGAAAAGATATACAATGCCGGAACTACCCTCCTCTCCACAGTCAACGACATTTTGGATATTTCCAAAATAGAAGCGGGCAAACTCGAACTTGTGCTTGTTGAGTACGGTGTCCCCGGCCTGATAAACGATACCGTTACTCAAAACATCCTGCGTATAGGGGAAAAGCCCATTCAATTTGTTTTGAACATCGAAGAGAACCTTCCCTTGTCTCTTTACGGCGACGAACTCCGGGTTAAGCAGATTCTTAATAACCTTTTATCCAACGCTTTTAAATATACCAGGGAAGGAACAGTAGAGTTGGACATGCACTGTAAACGGGCGGACAAAATAGTTTGGATGTACATCAGCGTTCGGGACACCGGCATAGGTATCTGTCAGGAGGATCTGGACAATTTATTTATGGATTATTCCCAGATGAACGTGGAATCCCACCGCATGATAGAAGGAACCGGCCTTGGCCTTTCCATTACCAAAAGATTGGCCGAGTTGATGGGTGGTTCGATAACTGTGGAAAGTGAATGTGGAAAGGGAAGCGTTTTTTCGGTAAAGCTCCGCCAGGAAATGGTTACCGGCGAGATAATTGGTCCGGATGTGGCGGACAGTCTGCAGAAATTTCGGTTTTCCGGCAATAAACATGAACAGAATTCCCGGCTGAAACGTATCAGTCTGCCCTATGCCCGGGTATTGGTGGTGGATGACAATATTACTAACCTTGATGTGGCAAAAGGACTGTTAAAGCTCTACGGAATGAAAGTCGACTGTGTGACCAGCGGGCAGGATGCCATTGATGCAATCCGTTTGGAAAAACAGCGGTATAATGCGGTTTTCATGGATCACATGATGCCGGAAATGGATGGTATAGAAGCCGCCGGAATTATACGGAACATAGGTACGGAGTATGCTAAAAATGTTCCAATCATTGCCCTGACAGCCAATGCCATTATAGGGAACGAAGAAATGTTTTTAAGCAAGGGATTTCAATCATTTGTATCCAAACCCATTGAAACATCCCGCCTTGACGATGTTGTTTGGGAATGGGTGCGGGACAAGAACAGGGAAAATACACTCACAAAGATCAGCATAGGAGGGCAGGCGTTTCCGGATATCCGCAGCGGACAGGAACGGCGCGACGCTTCGGACAGGCGGGAAGGAATCGATCGGCGAACAAAGAAATGGGAAATCGTAGAACTGGACATACAAAAGGGAATTAACCGCTTCGATGGCAACGAGGAATTATTCTTTAATATTTTGCGATCCTATGCGGTAAATACCCTGCCCCTTCTCGAGACGATAAAAGGGGTAAATCAAGACAATTTGGCCGATTATGCCATAACTGTTCACGGAATAAAAGGTTCCAGCCATGGTATATATGCGGATGCCATAGGAGCCATGGCGGAGGCTCTGGAAAAAGCAGCCAAGGCAGGGGACTTTGATTTTGTGAACGCCAATAATCCTGCCTTCCTGGAGGCTCTCCGGAAACTTGTGGCGGACATTACGGAAGCGCTCAGTGATGATGCTGCAATGGAAGGCAGGCAAAAAAAAGACAAGCCCGGCTTGGAGTTGTTATCCAGGCTTCTTGGGGCCTGCAAAAATTATGATATAGAAAAATTAAATGCAGTTATGGCGGAGATCGAAAGCTTTGAATATGAATCTGATGATGGGCTGGCGGCCTGGCTGCGGGAGAATGTGGATCATTTGAATTATGAACAAATTATTGACAAGCTTTCGACCTTGACCGGAAAAACATAAAGTGGGTATATCTGTAGGAAAAGAAACGGAGGCTATATATGAAGATCAAGTTCAAGCTGAGCCTTTTGATGATCGCCGTTGTAGCGGTCATTGCAGCGGGACTCGCCATGCTGCTTCTGCGCGAAGCTTCAAAAATAAGCATGGACTTGAGCCTCCGGAGCATCGAAAACCTGGCTGGTGAACAGGCCGTGTATTTGCAGGGCCGGGAAGACGGCCACATCAGGGCTCTGCGTACCTTGTCGGAAGTAATGGAGGATTATGAATATTTACCTGCGGAAATAAGGCGGGATCAGTATGACCATATATTACAAAGTGTACTGGCCTCCAACCCCAGCTGGGAACTGATATATTCAATTTGGAAACCCAATGCCCTTGACGGCATGGACGCCCAATACATCGGCCGCCCGGGATCCACCCCTACCGGGCAGTATGCGGCGACTTTTTCACGGGCAACGGGCGAGATTGTACTCCGGGCCAGCGCAGACATTCCGGACACTATGGCCTGGTGGGCCGGTCCTGACGCACGAAAAGACCGCGTAACCAACCCCATTCCCCGGATAATAAACGGAGAGAATACACATTCTATCATTATGATGGTCCCCATTATTAACCCCCACACCGACGAAATAGTAGGCGGCATCGGCTGCCTTTTAATGCTTAATGCATTACAGCCCATTGTAGAAGAAGCAATAGGCAGGTACGAAGAAATTGCTGGGATGGTGCTTTATTCCAGGAACGGAATGATACTGGCACATGGGGCAGTTCCGGACCGGATAGGAAAATTTTTGCTGGATGTCGATACATTTTATGAATCTCACATAGAGGAAGCAAACCATGCTGTACAAAATGGAAAGGAGTATCTGTGCAGTACCTATTCCCCGGTGCTTGATACAAGTGTAAGGGTTTTTTTACAGCCTTTTCAAATAGGCAATTCTGATCAATCCTGGACGGTAACAGTTTTACTAACGGATGAATATGTATTAACCGAGGTAAAAAGAATAACCCGGTTTACCATTTCTCTGGCTGTGGGAGCTGTCCTGGGAGGGGCATTAATCGTTTACCTTGTTTTAAGCAGTGTTACAAAGCCAATCGTTAATGTAACCGAAACCTTAAAGGATATTGCCCAGGGCGAAGGGGATCTTACCCGGACCATCAATGTCAGTGCAAAAGACGAAACAGGCGATCTGGCCCATTATTTTAACCAGACCCTGAAAAAAATAAAAAACCTTGTCATTGCTATCAAAAAGCAGACGGGAACATTGTCCGACATCGGCAGTGATCTTGCCAGTCACATGACAGAAACAGCAGCGGCGATCAATGAGATCACCGCTAATATCCAGAGCATCAAGGGCCGTATTATTAACCAGAGCGCCAGCGTTACCGAAACAAACGCCACCATGGAGCAGATAACCATCAACATTGACAAACTTAACGAGCATGTTGATATCCAGGGTGAGAGTGTGGCCCGTTCATCTTCGGCCATAGAGGAGATGCTGGCCAATATTCAATCGGTAACACAAACCCTCTACAAAAACAGCCAAAACGTAAAGGAGCTTACCGGGGCATCCGAGGTGGGCCGGACGGGACTACAGGAAGTGGCGGAGGACATCCAGGAAATTGCCCGGGAATCGGAGGGACTTTTGGAAATCAATGCAGTAATGGAAAATATCGCCAGTCAGACAAATCTTCTTTCGATGAACGCCGCCATAGAAGCGGCTCATGCGGGGGAAGCAGGGAAAGGTTTTGCCGTAGTAGCCGATGAGATCCGCAAGCTGGCGGAGGGGTCCAGCGAACAATCCAAGACGATCAGTACGGTGCTGGTAAAGATAAAAGAATCCATCGACAAAATCATCAAATCCACGGATAATGTACTCCAAAAATTTGAAGCCATTGATACTAGAGTTAAAACTGTGGCAGAACAGGAGGAAAACATCCGTAATGCCATGGAAGAGCAGGGAACGGGGAGCAAGCAGATACTGGAAGCCATAGGCGAGGTAAACGGGATTACCCAGGAGGTAAAAGACGGATCTACGGAAATGCTCCAGGGTTCCAACGAAGTTATTCGGGAAAGCAAAAATCTTGAAAAGGCAACCCAGGAAATTTCTGGGGGCATAAATGAAATGGCATCAGGGGCGGATCAGATCAATTCTGCGGTACACCAGGTAAATGATCTGTGCGGCAAGAACCGTGAAAATATTGATATTTTGGTAGAGGAAGTTTCGCGGTTTAAAGTTGAATGACACCCCAATTTACCCTTGGCAGCGTTTCGTTGACAGGCCGCCGGCACGGTGGTATCATAAAAAAAGAAAGCCATGTGGGGCAGAATAATTGTACTACTGATATTGATCCTCGTCCTTGCCGGCGGAGGCATTGTTTGGTTCGACTATCTTAACGTAATCGACGCCAAGGCCGTGCTGGCCCCTCTGTACCGCTTTATCGGCAGGGAGCCCCAGACCGGATTACCCGTAGGGCCCGATGATTTTATTAACCTTGATGCAGAACGGCTGGCGGTTATTATAGAAACGTATGCCCTGAAAGACCTCGATCTGGACCGGCGGGAAGCGGAAATACTGGTTAAATTGGCCGAACTGGAACAGTTGTCAGAACAGCTTGACCAGGACCGGAAAGCGCTGGAAGAAATGCAGAATTCAATCAATCAATACCTGGAAAACGCCGAAATTTTAGACAGAAACGTTGAAGGTATTTCCCGACAGCTTACCAATATGCCGCCGGAGCGAGCGGTGGCGATTATTGCGGAGATGACCGACCAAGTTGCCATCAGCGTACTCCGGAAGACCGAAGAGATAGCCCGGCGGGACGGTACCACCAATATCGTTCCTTATTGGATGTCCCTGCTGGAACCCCAGCGGGCGGCGGAGATCCAGCGTAAAATGATGTTGGACTCCCCCTAAGACACGGCCGTTCCGGAATTCCGGGAAACAATGTTTCCCAAAAAGGAGGTCTGGGCGGCGATGTTAACAGCAATCAATCCCACCCATGTTGAAACGCCTCATCCTGAAAAGGAACCCTTTGGGGGAGAGTTCCGGCTTGACGGAGTAACCCGAAAAAAGGGCCGCAAAAACAGCGGTGCCGGGGTCTTTGCCAAGCTGCTCGCAGGGCTGGTCAACAAAAAAACACTAAGGCAGCCGGGGGTTGCTTTGGGAATCCTGGATTCAACAGAAACCGGAATTTCCATGGAAACCGCCGGAGGCGGGAAAAAAGCTGGTTTAAAAGCGGCTTTTCCGCCGGCGGAAGGAAAGGGGCCGAAAAACTTCAAGGAAACCCTTTTTTTAAAGAAGGAAAGGCCCAAAGAAACGATCCTGGACCAAAACCGGGGCGAATTTGAGTTTTTGAACTTTGGATTCTTCCAACAATCTGGGGCCGAAGATCCGCTAAAAAAAAGTCAATCCTTTATCCCAGAAACGGTATCCCTTAAAAACGAGTATTCCGTACCGGTAAAAGAGACTTCGGAACGCAAGGTTCCTTTTAAAAAAGGGGAAACAACGGAAGATTTCGTTCAGGGAGAAGCCCGGAATGCGGTTTTGCAATTTAGAGGAGAAGCAAAACCCCTGAACCTGGATGGTCCGGACAACAGGGGCGAAACAAAAAAAACCGGCCGGAAACGAAATTTGGCGGCTCTGGAAATCCATGATCTGCGTTCCTCATCCGGGGCGGAGACCGGAACTCTCACCGAACGGGGCCTTAAAGGCGCCGAAGAAATCAGAAATGGCCCGGTGGAAGAAATTACCCTGGATCTCAGGCCTGAATCCCGGCAGGGAGAACGGAGCGAGGGACAAAAAACCACCTCCGCTGGGCAAAGTTTTGAACAGCTTTTGGCCCGGGAACTTCAAGGGGATCTTTCAGCAGACATCGTCAAACAGGCGGCGGTAATACTCCGGGACGGCGGAGAGGGTACAATCAGGCTTTCCCTTAAACCAGAAACCCTGGGGAAGGTAAAGATACACCTGGAAATGGCCGAAAACAGGATATCGGGGCATATTTTCGTGGAAAGCGAGGAAGCCCTGCGGGCCTTTGAACGGGAAATTCATACCCTGGAGCAGTCCTTCAGGGATTCCGGCTTTGAGGCATCATTAAATGCGGCCCTTGATTACAAGAACGATGGGCAGCGATGGAAAGAAAAAGAAGTACAACCCTTCTTTTCGGAACGTCTGGCTGCTTCGTACGAAGAATCAAGTACGGCGGAATTTTCCGGCAATGGTTCCGGTTTTGAATTCGCCGTTAATGTGTTTGCATAACCTAATAGAGGAGTAGTGTAATGTCATCAGTAGAAAGCCCATGGCGGATGGATCCGCAGGAAAAAGCTCTGGTGGACATGGAAGTCAATAAAATTAATTATGAAATCTTTGAAAAGGACAAAGAAAACGGCAGGGTACCTAAACAATCCCTGGGAAAAGACGATTTTCTTCAGCTCCTGTTGAAACAGCTTGCTTATCAGGATCCGCTATCCCCCATGGAAAACACGGAATTTATCGCACAGATGGCCCAATTTTCCAGTCTGGAGCAAATGACCGCCATGTCACAAAGTTTTGCCAGCCTTTCGAGCAGTTTAAGCCGTGATTTTTCCCGGATAGCTGAACTGATCTCCGGAACAGAAGCTGCTTCCGCTCTGGGCAAACAGGTAGTATTGTCCGTGGGGGACGATAGGACAGTAGAGGGCGTGGTTCGTTCGGTAACCAAGGGAGGCGATCCTAGGATTATGGTCAACGGTTTCTACTACAACTGGAATCAGGTAGTAGAAGTGTTTGAGGAATAGGAGGTACCAATTATGATGCGTTCATTGTTTGCCGGCGTTTCGGGACTTCAAAACCACCAGACCCGCATGGATGTGGTGGGAAACAATATCGCCAATGTTAATACCACGGGCTTTAAAAAGGGCCGGGTAAATTTTCAGGATATGCTCTACCAGCAGATAGCCGGAGCGGCCCGTCCTACCGAAGACTTGGGCGGTATTAACCCAAAAGAAGTGGGTCTTGGAATGTCCATTGCTTCTATAGACACGATCCACATTCAAGGGGCTCTTCAAAGCACCGGAGTTGAGACAGATCTGGCCCTGGTGGGGACGGGCTTCTTTGTAATGCAAAGCGGAGACCAGACTTTCTATACCCGGGCGGGAAATTTCGGCCTGGATAAAGATGGAACCCTGGTTAATCCCGGCAACGGCATGAGGGTTCAAGGCTGGATGGCCCGGGATCAACTCTTGGATGTTTCCCGGGATGTGGAGGACCTGGTAATCCCCGTGGGTTCCAAGGATCCCGCCAGGGCCACTACTTTTGTAAATTTTGCCTGTAACATTGATAAACGGATTCCCGAACTTCCGGAAAACCCAACCCCCGCCCAGGTCATAGCCAGCACCTGGAGATCTTCCATAAAGGTCTTTGATAGCTTTGGCGACACCCATACCCTCCAGGTTGATTTTGTCCGGGTGCCGGGGACCAACAACACCTGGAATGCCACGGTAGTGGTGGATCCCGAAAGCGACCCGCCCACTAATGCGGCCATTGGGCTGGGAGAAGATGCCCCCGCAGTGGGCGGCCCCAACGTATTTACCGTCAACTTTGACAACAACGGACTTCTCCTTTCCGCCCAGGATGGAGCGGGAAATGAATCCGGCGGTACAGGACAGGTGGTGATGAATGTTGCCTTTGATGTACTGAGTACCACCCCCGGCGATGACGGCGCTCCTGTCCGGCAGGTTTTTGCCCTGGACTTGGGAACCGTGGGCGGCTATGATCGAAACATAACTCAGTATGCCAAGGAAAGTTCAACCAAGATGGTGGAACAGGACGGCTATACCATGGGATATTTGGACAATTTCAAAATTGACCAGAACGGAATTATCACCGGAGTATTCAGCAACGGCACCAACAGGGTCCTGGGCCAGGTAGCCCTGGCAAGTTTCCCCAACCAGGGAGGATTGGAAAAAGCAGGGGAAAATATGTTTGTCCAGTCTACCAACTCAGGTATTGCCAACATAGGTCCAGCCCGGGTTGCCGGCAAGGGAAAAATTATTGCCGGTACCCTGGAAATGTCTAATGTTGATTTAGCCGATCAATTTGTGGACATGATCGTAACCCAGCGTGGTTTCCAGGCCAATTCCCGGACTATACAGACCGCAGATCAGATGCTGCAGGAACTATTAACGCTGAAACGCTAGTAAAGGGAGAGTGAAGGAGTGAAGACAGGGAAGGATAAGGGGTTAAAAGCTCTTTATCCTTCCGCTTCACAACACACTTGTTCAAAACGATGATTAAAGTAACCAGATTGAACGAAAAAGAATACTACATCAATCCTCATCAGATTGAATCCATTGAAGTGCATCCCGATACAACTTTGCTGATGCTGTCTGGAAAGCATGTAGTGGTTCGGGAAAGCGTGGATGAATTGATTAACCGGATTGTGGAATACCGCCGGCAGATTGGCGCCTTTAAAAACGAGGAGTAGGTACTATGGAACTAGGAACCATAATCGGCCTGGCCGGTTGTTTTGCCATGATTGGACTCGGTATTATTACCGGCGGTTCCGGTCTTCTTACCTTTGTGGATATTCCTTCGGTATTGATCGTAGTGCTGGGTTCATGGTTTGCCCTCTTTACCTTTAGCGGCATGAGTGGCGCTCTTGGAATTTTCAATATTCTGGGTTTGGCCCTGAAAGTAACCACCTATGATGAAAAGGGGATCATTACCAAGCTGATGGGTATGTCTGAAAAGGCCCGCCGCGAAGGGCTTCTGGCTCTGGAAGAAGAATTGGAAGACCTGGAAGATGAATTTATGAAAAAGGGCCTCAGGCTCGTGGTAGACGGTACGGATGCGGAAGTTATCCGTACCCTTATGGAAAACGAACTAAGCCAGCTGCAGGGCCGTCATGCAGCAAAAATTGGCGCCGTTAATATGTGGGCCACTCTGGCGCCCGGTCTTGGAATGTTGGGTACCGTTATCGGTCTTATTGGTATGTTAAAAAACCTGGAAGACAAAAGTGCCCTGGGACCCAACATGGCTGTGGCCCTTATCACCACTTTATACGGCTCAATGATGGCCAACTTAATTTTAATCCCCATATCGGGAAAGCTTTCGACCAAGGATGCTGATGAAACTCTGGTCAAGGAAATGCAGATAGAAGGGGTTCTTTCCATTCAGGCCGGAGATAATCCCCGGATTCTGGCGATGAAACTTCTTTCCTATCTGGAACCGGAGGGGCGTAAAGCTGTAGAAGCGGAAGTCTTAAAAGACTAGGTAGAGGAATGGCAAAAAAGGCAAAAAAAGAAGCTAAAAAAGCATCAGGTGACTGGATTGTAACCTATTCAGACATGGTTACCCTTATGCTTTGCTTCTTTGTGGCCCTCTTTAACCCTGACGATGCGGATCCTACAGTGCTCCAACAAATGATCTCCGCATTTAACGCCATTGGCATGGGGGCTTCCACCGGCGGCAATACCATCACCACGGGAAAAAGCGCCGATCTGGGCAATACCATAATGGAACTGCCGTCCCTGGACCGGGGCCGTAATCTGGGTACCGCCGTCAGGCGGGCCATGAGCCTCTTTCAGGTAGAAGTAAAATCCAACAAAGTCCGGATTACCCACGATGAACGGGGGGTAATTATCAGCCTGGCATCGGATATTTTCTTTGCCCCCGCCAGTGCGGAGATCAATTACGAAGACAGCCGGGATATTCTGCTCCGACTTGCCACCCTTCTTAATTCCCAGGAAGTGGCGGGCAGGCGTTTCCGTATAGAAGGCCATACCGACAGTTCCGACACAGATCCCGCGATGTGGCCTTCCAACTGGGAACTTTCTTCTGCCCGGTCCCTGGCGGTACTGCACTATCTAGCTGACATCGGGGTCGAAGAAAGCCGTTTTCAGGCCGCGGCCTTTGCCGCCACCATGCCCATCAGCCGGGACGATACGGCCGAGGGACGGATGAACAACCGCCGGGTGGATATTGTTATCCTGGACGGAGCGCACCTGTAACGATTGAATAAACAACGGTTTTAGTGTAGTTTTTTTTTGTGAACAGCACCCTTTCAAATCTAAAAGAACGGGGTTTTCTTTCCCAGTGTACGAATACGGCAAATCTTTCTGCGGCCATGGATTCAGGGCCGGTTACCTTTTATGTGGGCTGTGATCCTACCGGGCCCAGCCTCCACATCGGCCACATGGTTCCTTTTTTTGCGTTTCGCCATTTGATAACAGCGGGGCACAAAGGCATTGCCCTGATTGGCGCCGGAACTGCAAGGATCGGCGATCCTTCGGGAAAAACCGAGATGCGGAAAATTTTAAGTTATGAATCCCTGGATGCCAACGCCGCTGCCATCTCTGCCCAGTTAAGCCGTTTTTTTGGTGCCGCCGCCGGCTCATTTACATTTGCCAATAACAAGGACTGGCTTGCGGATCTCAATTACATCGACTTTCTCCGGGAAATAGGGAGCCACTTTTCGGTTAACCGCATGCTGAGTTTCGAAGCCTACAAACTCAGACTGGAAACAGGTCTTTCCTTTCTTGAATTCAACTACCAGCTTTTGCAAAGTTATGATTTTCTTGAACTGTACCGCCGTTACGGAAATATGCTTCAGATTGGCGGAGACGATCAATGGGGAAATATCGTCGCCGGTGCGGATCTGATCCGCCGTATCGAAGGAGTGGAAGCCTTTGGGCTGACCTTTCCCCTGATAAGCACATCGGACGGCAAAAAAATGGGCAAGACCGAGAGGGGAGCTCTCTTTCTTGACCCGTCAATGACCAGTCCCTATGATTTTTTCCAGTACTGGCGCAATGTTCAGGATGCCGATGTTAGGCGATTTCTTTTGATGTTCACCTTTCTTTCTGCGGAGGAATGTGAAAATCTTGCCGGGAAGAACCCAAATGAAGCAAAAGAAAGGTTAGCCTGGGAAGTAACCGCCTTAATCCACGGCAGGGAAGAAGCTGACAAGGCACTGGCAGGGGCGAAGGCTGCCTTTGGCGGGGGAGGCGACCGGGGTGCCATGCCCACGATTACGTTAAGCAGGGCTAAGTTTAATTCAGGCTATAGCATCGTGGATCTTTTTACCGATACAAAACTTGCTGTTACCAAAAGCGAAGCCCGCCGTCTGGTGGAACAGGGCGGAGCCTTTGTTGGTTCAGCGTCCGCTGCAGCAAGCGCAGCGGCAGATGATCCGGCTGGGCTTCTTCCGATCACCGATGTAAGGGCGGCAATAAAAGCGGATTCTCTTGATGCGGCGGGGGAGCTTATTCTAAGGGCAGGAAAAAAACGCTACTGCCGGATATTAGCAGTTGAGCCTTTTACAAAATTCAGTTAATAGAACCTTTTCCAAAATCTGAAGTTTTGGAATATATCATATGGATCAATAGCCGTCGGACATGGCGCGGTTCAGATCCCGCTGGTAGAGGTCCTGGTAGGTATAACTGCGGCCACGGAGTTTGTCTTTTATGGGCTGAGCAAAGGGAACGTGACGCCAGAAAATGCCGCGGACTTCTTTATCAAGTTTTTGGATAGCTTCGCTTTCCTTGGTCATCCATGTAATATAGTCGTCGATAAAGGTTTCTTTTAGATCACCTTTGAGCTTCATTTTCTGAAACCACTGGTAGTAGTTTCCCGTTAAACCTTCTTCCATCCAGTAATAGGATGCCTTTTCCTTGGCAACCTGCCATCGCAGATCCGCCACAGCCGCGAGGATTGCAATAAAAAGATTTTTTGGATATAGGGGCAGAGCAATACGGCCCCGGCTGGTGGCCCGGTTAAAACGATCAAAAGGTTCCCAGCAAACTCCATAATCTCCGTAACTGGGGACAAGGACAATATAGGGGACAATACGGTTAAGCCGGTTTTTGTAGGAACGGCAAAATGCTTCGGGGTCGATGCTTTCGATTTTTGCCAGGATGCTTATTACATTTTCCCGGTAACCTACATCGTTGGGGCCGCAGCGGAAATACTCGCCGCTTAATATGGGGAAGTGGTTTCCCTGACGGCCTATGGTCATCTTGGCCATCTGCCGGACCGTATTAAACTCCGTATCCACCGCCCCCATATCAACCTGGACGCCGCCCCCCTCTTCGGCAATTTTTCCTTCCAGGGTTCTTACATCGGCTTCCGCCTGGTAGAAATCCCTAAGGTACATGTCCAGGTCGTGATCGTTCCTAAGGAGGTTTTTGAGCATTTCATGAATTTCGTTAAACATCTTCTTTTGGGTATCCGAATAACAGGCATTGACATCCGGCAGTCCGTCCAGGGGATAATGTTCTGTCAAATTCTTAATCCGCTCCCTAAGGGCCCTTTCCATGTTGATCCGTTCCTCATCCTTGGCCTTTAGGAGGCTCCGGGCGCCGTCCCGCTTGCCGTTAGCCTTATCAAGAAGAGACTGAAGTTTGGAGGAGGCACTAGTCCTGGAAACCCGCACCTCGTCGGTGGCGGAATTTCTGATCTTCCCGGTTCCTACCGCTTTAAACCATTCATCAAGATAGTAAACCGGCTGATTGAGTTCATTTTCCAGTACCAGTTTGGCAAAAAAATCCCGGTGCTCGGGGGTAAGAAAGGTAGGATGAAGAATAAAAAACCGTAATAGGAGCTTCTTTGTGTCCGGCAGGGTTCCTGGCGCTTTGCGGGCTATATGGCCCATAAAATCCCAAAAGGCGGTGGTTGCCTGCTGCCGGTATACGCCCCGGTCCTTGGGATCCTTGGTTCCCACATATTTCTGCAGAATATTGTGAACCCGCTGAGCGCCGTCTCCTTCACCGGAAAGAGCCGCTTTGTAAAAATTAGGATCCGCCAGTGTTGGATTAGGGGCAGTCTCAAAACGTTTAGTAATTTCCGGAAAACCTTCCGCATTAAGATCAACTTCCGATTCCGCGGATTTTTTGTCATCCAGTTCAAGGGGCTCGTTAAACAGAGTGGAATAGTCCGGCGGCGGTGCAGAAGCGGTGGAAGTACCTGCCCCAAGAAGGGCGGCAATTTCCGGGTCCATCTCCCCTTGAAACATATTTGCCATAATCCCTTATAATACACAAAAAAGCCGGGTTTTGCAACCCGGCTTTACTATTTTCTGGAGGTGAGGGGAATTGAACCCCTGACCTCTTGAATGCCATTCAAACGCTCTAGCCAACTGAGCTACACCCCCAGAATGGTATTACCGTACTGATTTACGGCATTTGTGTCAATTCCTTTTTCGGTATAATGGGCCTACAGTTCCAGGCTGCGGGTGCTGATTTTTTCTGTCAGGTAGGCGGCAAAATCTGCTACCTTCATCGGATCAAGCTGCCTGCCGTCCCTAAGGCGGATCGATACGGTTCCTTCATCGGCTTCCCGCTGGCCTGCCACCAGCATATAAGGAATTTTCCGGTTTTGACATTCCCGTATCTTTGCATTAAGCCGGCCATCGTCCAGTTCTGCGCTTACCCGCAGGTCCCGCTTTACCAGTTCCTCCTGTACTTTTTTTGCATAGCCGTTAAAGCCTTCTGCCACGGGGATTACCGCGGCCTGTTCCGGGGCGATCCATGGAGGGAAGGCCCCGCCAAAGTGTTCTATAAGCACACCGAAAAACCGTTCCAGGGAACCAAGCAGGGCCCGGTGAATCATGTAGGGCCGTTTGTGCTGGCCATCGGTATCCACAAAGGTCATGCCAAACCGTTCCGGTTCGTTAAAGTCAAACTGAATGGTAGTCATCTGCCATTCCCTGCCCAGGGCGTCCTTGACTTTTAAGTCAATCTTGGGGCCGTAGAAAGCACCGCCCCCTTCGTCAATTTCGTAGGCCAGCCCTTCGGCGTTGACGGCTTTACGGAGACTTTCCAGGGCGGCATCCCAGCGGCTCTGTTCGCCCACCGATTCGGCGGGCTTGGTGGCCAGGTAGGCTTTGATTTCCTTAAAACCAAAAACCTTCCAAATCCACAGGCTGAACCGCAGCACTTCCAGAATTTCATCTTCCATCTGTGCGGGGGTACAAAAGATATGGGCATCGTCCTGGGTAAAACCCCGGACCCGGAGCAGGCCGTGGAGGACGCCGCTTCGTTCATACCGGTATACCGTACCCAGTTCAGCCCACCGCAGGGGCAGATCCCGGTAACTGCGTTGTTTATTTTTATAGATCATAATATGGAAGGGACAGTTCATGGGTTTTATGATGTAGTCCTGATTATCGATTTCCATGGGGCTGTACATATTGGCCCGGTAAAAACCCAGGTGGCCCGATGTTTCCCAAAGCCAGCTTTTTCCAATGTGGGGGGTGTAGAGAATTTCATAGCCGCTGCGGTAGTGTTCGGTCCGCCAGAAATCTTCGATGGCCACCCTCATGCGGCCCCCGTTGGGGTGCCAGTAAATAAGTCCCGCTCCGGCCTCTTCGTGGGTTGAAAAGAGATCCAATTCCCTGCCGACCCGGCGATGGTCCCGTTTTTCCACTTCTTCCAAAAATGCCAGATGCGCCTTTAGGTCCTTGGGGTTTTCCCAGGCGGTTCCATAGATGCGGGTAAGCATGGGTCGTTTTTCGTCCCCCCGCCAGTAGGCCCCGGCAATGCTTTGCAGCTTAAATGCCCCTGAGTGAATTTCCCTGGTATTGCTTACATGGGGGCCTCGGCACAGATCCACCCAGGAGCCAGTTTCGTTGTCCTCGCCGGTTCCCCGGTTTTCATAGACAGAAATAATTTCTCCTCCGGGCAGTTCGTTGATCAGCTCAGTCTTAAATGGTTCATCGGCAAAACGTTTAAGGGCTTCTTCCCTGGAAAGCTCGACCCGGACAAAATCCTGCCTGGAATCGATGATTATTTTCATCTCTTCCTCGATTGGGGGAAGGTCTTCGTTGGTTATCTGTTTGGGCAGTTGGAAATCATAATAAAAACCATTTTCTATGGATGGGCCAATGGCAACTTTGGTTCCCGGAAAGAGCCTGGTTACCGCCTGGGCCATGATATGGCTTACCGAATGGCGGATTAGGGCCAATCGTTGTTCCGCCGGAAGCGCAGCGGGTTTCTCGAAGGTGGACATAAATATAGGGTGGTTGAATTCAATATCTTGGTCAAGGGCCGGTAAATTTTTTCTTGACGGCGATTCGAAATCGTTGTATAGTTATAGTATCTGATAGGCGATTTAGCGTATGGCTCTTTGTTAGAGCACTATCAGCCCTCCCAGGTTTCTTCACCTCCTTTTCCTGGGAGGTTTTTTTATCTTTCGAACTTTACCTTGATTAAAGTAGAAAGGAGATGCCTGATACTACACCTGCAATTCACCGTCCTGTTCGATTATTACGACGGTTCCGTCTGTCATAACGGCGGTAATGGTGGGATCCTTGACCAGTCCGTCCAGATGGATAAGGGAAGGAGCGTCATCATCGTAGTTGTGTCCCACCGCAAAGTGGCAGGTATGGAAGGCTTTTTCGTCTTCCAGCATGTTCCCGGTGATCCGGGCTTTTGGATTTAGACCTATGCCCAGTTCGCCCAGATTCCGGGCATTTTTCGCATACACCGTTCCCTGATCCTGGGGCAGCCGCCCGGCCTTTTCATGATCCAAAGCATCCCGTTCGGCCATGGTTATTGTTTCCTCCAGGGCTCTTGCCTCCGGGCCGCCGGAAATATCCTTAATAAAACCGCCCTCTACCCGGCAGCGGATGGGATCATTGATAATAATGTCTCCCTTGTAAAGGCTGATAGAGCCGTCAAAAACAATGGTCCCATAGGCAGTGCCGTTTTCCGGGCTGATAAAACTTTCTCCCGCCGGAAGGTTTCCTCCCTTTCCGGGAGTAGAAAAATTCCCGTCGTCGGCCCTTGCTTCCCTGCCTCTAAGTCCTGCGGTAATATCGGTTCCTCCCGGAGCGGTAACATGAATGGATTCCGCCGCGCTGAGGATCCGGCTGACGATGCTACACCGCAGGTCCAATTCGGCATAGTCGATGGGGACGGTCCGGGTAAAGGATTCCAGGGTAGTACTGGGGGACCAGAAGGATCGGCAGCTTTTTTCACCGTAGAGCAATAAATGGAAAATATGATCGTATTTGTCTTTTCCGTATTTATAAGGGTTTGCAATGCCCTGCCTGTCCTTGCCCAGTTTTTCTGTGCTTATAGAAATAACCGCCTGGGGCCGGGCCTGAAAAGCGGCAATGATCGCTTCTTCGGCAAAATCAAACTGGGTTTTGACAGGCTGCAGTATCAGTACCGGGAAGGCGCCGCAGTCCAGGGCGGCCTCGTAGAGAGAACGGGCTATGATTTCCGTTTCTCCTCCGGGGTTGGTTATGACAAGAACCTGCTCGCCCGGCAGTAATTTAAGTACATCGGCGGCGGCAATGCGGACCGCCGTTTTTAATGTGTTGAACATAAAACAGTTACAGCTCCTTGGATCTTATTCCGGGCCGTTAACGTTACCGGCTTTTCAAAAGAGCGTCAAAGGCAGCAATAACCTTGGGATCATCCCAGCGGATACTCCCCACGATCATGGCGATAATCTTTCCTTCCCGGTCAATGATAAAGGAAGTGGGAATTGCGGTGATTCCATAGGGGGAACTGGCCGTTCTTTCCCTGTCCAGCAGGACCGGAAAAGTATAATGGTTGTTCCGGGTAAATTGCTGCACCGCTGCGGCGTCTTCGCCTATGTCAACGGCCAGGATTTCCAGGCCCTGGTTTTTTAAACGCTGGTACAAGGTTTCCATGGAGGGCATTTCGGCCCGGCAGGGAGGACACCAGGTGGCCCAAAAATTCAGGATAACCACCTTTCCTCTGTAAGATGAAAGGGCGGCGTTCCCTCCGTTAAGCAGGGGCAAGGTAAAATTGGCCGGTTCTTTTCGATCCTTAACGATGCGTATTTTTGCCTCAAGAAAAGCTCGCTCCGCTTCGGGGGAAACCTGGGCTTCCGCCAGTGGCGGAAGAAACGCAAGGGCCATAACGGCAATGAAAGCTGGGTTTTTCATGATATTAATATTATAACCCCTGGATCCAATTTAGCCAATCGGTGGCAGGGTGGCAACATTTAAGTATGTGAATTTCTTTCCCCGCAAGATAAAAGTTTGGAGGTTAACAAATATATAGTGTAATGAGAAAAAAACATTACAAAAGAATTAAATAATTATTATTTTTGTATTGACAGATAAATAGTTCTATCGTTT
>WRIV01000009.1 GCA_009782555.1 Treponema sp.
AAACGATAGAACTATTTATCTGTCAATACAAAAATAATAATTATTTAATTCTTTTGTAATGTTTTTTTCTCATTACACTATATATTTGTTAACCTCCAAACTTTTATCTTGCGGGGAAAGAAAACACGCTTGTTATTTGCTATGCTGCGCCATAAATGACCGTGTGCCCCGCCGGGAAATACGACCTCCCGGCGGGAGTGTTTTTGAGGGTTAAAATCTGCTTCGGAATGTTTGATATGGCTAATTTGCCATATCTTTAATTGAAAACCAGGAAGATAGTGCGGTGTGCCATTACCGCCAACCCTACCATATTTTAAGGAAAATTGTGTTCTAAAAATGTTTTTTTCGGATCAAAAAATCTTTTTTACCTGAAGAACTACTTATTTTTTGTTTTCTTTCAAAAAGTTGACATTACGGGTATCAGGTGTAAAACCTTGCGGCAACCGCCTTAAAACGATACAGTAGACCTATGCTCGAAAAATTTGTCAAAGCCCTTTTCGGTTCCCAGCATGAAAGGGATTTAAAGAAACTGCTTCCCATACTGCACCGGGTAAATGAAAAAGAAGCCTGGGCCGCCTCCCTTCCTGCCGAAACATTCCCCGGTATCACCGGACAATTCCGGCAGCGTTATGCCGGCGGTGAAAGCCTGGATGCCCTCCTGCCGGAAGCCTTTGCCCTGGCCCGGGAGGCAAGCCGGCGTATGCTGGGGGAGCGGCCCTACGATGTACAGGTCCTGGGGTCCATAGTCCTCCATCAGGGAAAGATAGTTGAGATGAAAACCGGCGAAGGAAAAACCCTGATGAGCGTCGCCGCCGCCTATCTGAACGCCATTGCCGGCAAAGGGGTTCACATCGTTACGGTAAATGATTATCTGGCGGGCCGGGACGCTGACTGGATGCGGCCCGTTTTTAATTCCCTGGGTATAAGCGTGGGAATGATTCTTTCTGATATGGACAACGACCGGAGGAAGATCAACTACGCCTGCGACATCACCTATGGGACCAACAACGAACTGGGCTTTGATTACCTCAGGGACAATATGCTCTGGGAATTGGACCGGCGGGTACAGCGGGGACACCCCTTCTGCATTGTAGACGAGATCGACTCGATCCTTATCGACGAAGCCCGGACTCCGCTGATCATTTCCGGCGCCGCCGAAGACGATACCTTCAAATATGCCGAAGTGGATAAACTTATTTCCAGCCTGGAAGAGATCCGCAAAAAAGAAAACGGTGACTACCCCGACGAAACTCGTGGAGAAGAAATAATCGGGGACTACAAACTAAATGAAAAAAACAAAAACATTTCCTTTTCCAATGCGGGACTTGCCAAAATAGAGGAGATCCTCCAAAAGCGGAGCCTTATAAAAAGCGCTATTGTGGATGAAGAAAATTTTGAATTCATCCATTATTTTACCCAGGCCCTGCGGGCCCATAAACTTTTCCATATTGATGTAGACTATGTGGTTCAGGACGGACAGGTTCAAATCGTTGATGAGTTTACCGGACGGATCCTCCACGGACGCCGTTATTCCGACGGACTTCACCAGGCCATCGAAGCAAAGGAACGAATCAAAATAGCCCAACGCAACCGGACACTGGCGACAATCACCTTTCAGAATTACTTTAGAATGTACTCAAAAATCTCCGGCATGACCGGCACCGCCGATACGGAAGCGCTGGAATTCAATAAAATTTACAACCTAGAAGTGGTGGTGATCCCCACCAACCTGCCTGTGGTCCGGAATGACGAAGACGATGTGGTGTATCTTAACGAGGCTGATAAGTTCAAAGCCCTCTGCGATGAAATTGAAGGGGCCCACAAAAAAGGCCAGCCTATGCTGGTGGGAACCGTATCCATCGAAAAATCCGAAAAGATTTCCGCCCTTCTTACCAGAAAGGGTGTGCGCCACGAAGTACTCAACGCCAAGAACCATGCCCGGGAAGCGGCGATTATCGCCGAAGCAGGGAGCAAAGGAGCGGTAACTATCGCCACCAACATGGCAGGCCGGGGTACGGACATCAAGCTTGGGGGGAGTCCTGAACACAGGGCCCGCAAAAGGGCCGGCACCGATGCAGATCCCGAAATGTACGCCCAGACCTATACGGCAGAATACGAAAAATGGAAGGCCGACTATGAGGAAGTAAAATCCCTGGGCGGACTTTATGTGATCGGCACGGAACGGCACGAAAGCCGCCGTATCGACAATCAGCTCCGGGGCCGATCTGGCCGCCAGGGTGATCCGGGACGTTCCAAATTTTTTATATCCATGGACGACGATCTGATGCGGCTCTTTGGCGGGGAAAACATCAAAGGAATGATGGCCAGGATGGGAATGGAAGAGGGTGAACCGATCTACCACCCCTGGCTAAGCAAAAATATTGAAAAAGCCCAAAAGAAAGTAGAAGAGCGAAACTTTGAAATTCGCAAACACCTTTTGGAATATGACGATGTGCTTAACCAGCAGCGTAAATATATCTATGAACAACGGGATGCCATTCTCAGTGACGAGGATTTAAAGAAACGGGTAAACGATGCAACCGCCAGTATGGTGGGAACTGCCATTGACGACTATCAGGCAGAAGCCCGGCAGGACAACGCCGAAGCCCTGAAAAACCTGCTGGGGTTTTTAAAAGAAAAATTCAATTATATCCCGCCCATGGGCGATACTTCGGCGATTGATTCCAACGGAATCATAAAAAATTCCGAAACGCTGGAAAAACAGCTATTGTTGGATCTGGAAGCGGACATTAACAGCAAGGAAACTCTGCTGGGACCGGAAGTGATCAACGCTTTTACCAGGGCTCAGTACCTTCAATTTATTGACCGCCAGTGGCTGGATCATCTGGAAAATATGGAATCCTTGAGGGAAGCGGTTTACCTGCGGGGTTATGCCCAGAAAAACCCGCTGACCGAATACAAGCTCGAAGGATTCCAGATCTTTGATACGATGATTGATACAATCCGGCAGGAAATCGCCTCCCGGGTACATCTGGTACGGATCCATGCCGCTGGGGATCGTGAAACCAGAAGCCGCATACAGGTGCATTCCGCAAATCACGGGGTTGTCACCGCCTTCGGCGCAGATAACCCGAGTACCGGCCCGAATCCCCGCCCTGATAGCCGCCCTCAGGGCCGGCAAGGATCCCGCGGCGAAGCCGCACCCGCCGCAACGGTGGTCCGCTCCCATCCCAAGGTGGGCCGGAATGATCCCTGTCCCTGCGGATCAGGAAAAAAATACAAACACTGTCACGGGCGGTAAGCGGCAAACATCAATTTAGTCTTGAGCATGGCATGCAAATTAAGTGTTATATATTAAAGGCAGGACAGTAGACTCCGTAACAGTTTACGGATCAATTGATATGATGTGTTCAGTTCACAAACATTCAGTTCGTAAAATTGAGGCTTTTAGAAGTTCTCTACCATATCGCCGGTTTTTATTCCCGCCCGGCTGAACCAGCCATGGGGAACTTCCAGGGCATACCGGACGGACCGGCTTGAACGGACAGGATTTGTATCATGGGGATGCATATCCCGAATGTCGATGATTTTTCCATCATAACTGATGTAGGCAATTGAAAGGGGAATGAGAGTATTCTTCATCCAAAAGGATCGTACTTCATCTTTTTCAAAAATAAAGAGCATTCCCTTGCCGTCTTCCAATTCGGTCCGGTACATCAATCCTGCAGCATGCTCCGTTTCGGTCCGGGCCAGTTCAACTTCAAGAAAAACCTTATTTTGACCGGTGATGGTAATTACGGCAGTTTCAAGTCCTGTTTGAGGCTTGCCGTGATAAAGGGGTTCGCCGCCATTACCCGGCTTGGCGGACTTAGCTGTACAGGCTCCAATGGAAGAAACAACAAATAACACGAGCAAACAAAACGAGTGCTTCGTGATACTTCGGCGTGATTTGCGGTATTCGTTTTTAGAATTCATTTAAAAAACCCTGACGGCGGAACACTTCGGCAGTTTCTTCTGCCTTTGACTCCCCCATAATAGCCTTAAAAACAGTCATGTCTATGTATTTTACCGTCAGGGGCCGCTCCAGGGAAACCCTGGTTTCTTCGTTTTCCCACACCGCTTCCTGGGGATTCAGCCGGACCGGCTCGCCGTATTTTTTAATCAGACTGACAAAAACCGAATAATGATCGATCCGGCGGCTGTCCAGACTAAAGGCCATAATAAAGACCTTTCCTTCCTTTAACTGAAAAAAGGCCCGGCGGATAAAAGAAAGACCCGTGGTTTCCACCAGGTTCTCTTCCTTGGCGGGGAGGAAAGAAACATCCGGATCCCCCCGAAATTCAAAGAGCCCGTCATCGGTCAGGGCATCTTTCAACTCATCCAGACCCATGCCGAGTTGGAGTTCCCTGAAGGAACGGGGAAGGGGATCAGATCCGGGGATGACGGACGGTCCCGTCCGGGAAGGGATAAAAACATCAAAGCTTTCCCCTGGGAAACGTTCCTGGGAATTTGCTGCCTGGGAAAAAGCCCAAACCGGCAAAAAGAGTATGGCGAGGAAAAAAAATATCCGCTTCATCATGGTTTATTATCGGCAAAATCCGGCCCGTTTGGAAATACCGTTATGTGGGAGTCCTGCCTATTTTTTGGAGCTTTTTGTACATTGCGGACTGTTTTGCTATGTCCGATACATCCAGGGAATGTATCTTGTCTTTATCCTTGTCCTTGATGATCTGTATTTTTTTATTTTCCATAAGTTTCCGAAGAATCATCGTTCCTTCGCCCTGGGGAATACCTACCATATTTACCAGTTCTTTGGGGCCGAAATCGAAGGTATGGGCAAAAGAGTTAATATCTATCCGGTTTTTTTCCAACTGCATCATGAGGGCATCGTACATCCGCCCCATGGGATCGTTGATCAGAGTGTTGGCCAGCTGTTTATAGATAAACCAGATCCGCTCTGCCAGCAGAGTTGTAAGGCGGGCTACAATCTGGGGCTGGGTACTGACCATCCGTTCAAAGTTAGCCCGGTTTACCGCCATCACATGACATTCTTCGTAAGCCACAGCACAGGCCGCCCGGGGTTTGGATTCCAGCAGGGCCATTTCGCCAAAGATATCCCCGATTTTCAGCACCGCCAGGAGCACTTCGTTATTGTCGACGATTTTTGCGATCTTCACCGAACCCTTCTGGATGATAAATAATTCCTCTCCTGGCTCGCCTTCAGAAAAGATCATACAGTCTTTGGGATACACCCGGTTAAACTCTTCGCTTTTAAAATCCAGCTTGACCGCTTTGGCATAGGGCCCTATCTTCATCATGATCTCCCGGGCTTTGCTGACATTGCCTCCATCAGGACAGTGTTTGATATACTGATGATAGGCATAAAAAGCCTGGTTATATTGGCTCTGGCGGGTATAGTATTCGGCTACCTTGTAAAGGTGGGTTACATTTTCATCGGCATTGCTTTTTAGCGTGAGCCGGGTCAGGGCTTCGTCCAGGTAGCGCATGCGCTTGGAGAACTGGAGGATAATCTTCATCGCCACCGGGGTATTGTTTTGGATAAGCTGTCCGTACTGTTCTTTGATGACCGAAATAAGGGTAACTTCGGTTATGGCCTGGGCAGTTTCAATCTGACTGTGGCTGGACATGGTAGAAACAACCCCGAAGAAATCGCCAGGGCCCAGAACACTGCCTCCCTCTTCTTCCACCACCTCCACATCCTTAAAGAGCCTCACTTTGCCCTGACGGATAATATAAAACCGGTCCGCGTTTGATTTGCCCTCAACCACGATATACGAGTCTTTTTTATAGTTTACAAACGTCAGCTGCAGCGGCCCTGCCATAGATCTCCACCTAATGTATCGGCTTCTTAAGTATACTATCGCAAAATCTGCTTGGCAAGGGCAGCGGCTGGGGGATCCTAGCTGGCTTTTTTTAGGTTCTTGGGTATGACGATCCGGGCTACGGTTTCATTACCAGCCTTAAGGATGTCGAAGGAATCGGGACCCAGACCCAGTTTTTTCAGCATGATAACCAGCATTACCAGTCCCAGCCCTGCTCCTTCCGAATCATCAAGCATATTGATTATGGCTTCTTCCATATCTTCGTATTCTCTGGCTTTAATTAGCCGCTTTCGAATCCTATCCAGTTCCGTTACGGTAATGGTGGCGTTGTTTCTTACTTCAATAAAAATACTGTTATCTTTTAAGTGAAGAACCAGCTTGATGTACAGCCCCTGCTGGCGCTGGAGCTCCAAATAATAATTGATATTGTTAAGGGTATCGTCCTTAAATGTTATCATCCCCTGCTTGTAATCTTTCTGATTATTTAAATCCAGTCCCTGGTCGATAAAATAAACCCGTTTGGTATTGGCTTTTTTGGCATTAACTACCAATTCCTGGATGCAGTAGATCATATTATCCTTAAGGCGGCCCTGTTTGACATAGTCCAGAAAAATTGAAACCACCTGCTCTATGTACTGTTCTACTTTTCGGGGTAGAGTGTAGGTGGTCATAATCAAGGGCACCTCCATCTTGATTGCCTGATTTACTTTATCAACATCAACGAGTACGGTTTCAAAATCGGACATTAATTACACCTCAAAAAAATCACTGTATATTATGGCATCGCCATAAATATTGGTCAAGAATTTCTTGTCCAAAAGGCCTATTTTTAAAGTTCTTAGTTTTTAATAAGATAGCACATTTTTATAAAAAAAACCGTATTTTCCATTTTTCAATACACTATTTTTAAACAAAAAGTATTTCCCTGTCAAGTTCCAGGCCAAAAACCGTCATGACCCGTTCCTCTATGGTCTCTACCAGGGCTAAAATATCCGAAGAACGGGCTTTTCCCCGGTTGATAATGATGTTTCCATGCCAGGGAGCAACCTGGGCATCTCCTATCGTCAGCCCCCTGAGGCCCAATTCATCAATGATCCTGCCCGTTGGTTTGCCAATGACCCGGTTGTTTTTAAAAACCGACCCAGCGCTGGGAAAACGGTAGTGCCCCTTTGCTTCCCGGTCCTTCCGGTGATCTTCTATTTCGTTCCGGATCAGCTCCGTATCCTTTTTCTGCAGCGAAAAGGATACGGCCAGGATAAGGGAATCCCTGCCCTGGAAAGGGCTTTTTTTATAGGCAAATTCTTTTTTTTGAGGAACAGTTGTTATCATCCGCCCTCCTTCCAGAAACTGTACAGCATTTACCACATCGGCCATTTCCCGGTTATAACAGCGGGCGTTCATCCAAAGGGCGCCTCCCACGGATCCGGGCATACCCGCCAGAAACTCCAGTCCCGAAAGCCCGGCGGCGGCGGCATAGTTAACGGCATCATCCACCGCAGTACCGGAGCGAAACCATAACGTATCCGGCCCATGTTCGGCGGCAATGGAGCCGCCGCACGGCATGGATGTGGCCCCTCCATAACCCGAAGTGTCCAGTACAATACCCCGGATTCCCCGGTCGGACACCACGATATTTGCTCCGCCCCCCAGAATAAAGACTGGAATTTCCTCGTCCCGGGCGGATTTCAGAAGTAGGGCTGTATATTCGGGAAAACCGTCTCCTTCGGGACGGATCCACAATTCCGCAGGCCCCCCTACCTTAAACGTAGTGTGTTCAGCCATGGGCTCCTCGAAACGGAATACTCCCTCGAAAGGAACGGAACGGGAATTGAAATGTTCCAGGAATTTTGGTAGGTTGTACACAGAGTTAACTATACCATGCCCCTTTACCTATACAATACATTGAGCCGTAAACGAGAAGAGTTTATCCCCACAAAACCGGGAGAAGCTGGTTTTTACGGCTGCGGTCCCACCGTATACAACTACGCCCATATCGGAAATCTCCGGGCCTATGTTACCCACGATATCCTCACCCGGGTCCTTCGGGAACGAGGCATAAAAGTGAACCATGTGATGAATATTACCGATGTGGGCCATTTATCGGGAGACAACGATTCGGGCGAAGACAAGATGGTAAAGAGCGCCGCCGAACGGGGAAAAACCGTCCTGGAAATTGCCGATTTTTATACCCAGTCCTTTTTTGATGATATGGATCAAATGAACATCCTCCGGCCTTCTGTTGTCTGCAAGGCCACCGAACACATCCCAGAGATGATAGCCTTGATCCGGCGCATCGAGGAAAACGGTTACACCTACAACGCGGGGGGAAACCTGTACTTTGACATAAGCCGCTTTGAACGTTACGGGGATTTGGCCATGCTCCGGATGAAGGAACTCAGGGCCGGAGCCAGAACCGGAGTGGACGAAAATAAACGAAACCCCGGCGATTTTGTACTGTGGTTTACCAGAGGCAAATTCGAAAACCAGGCTCTGGTCTGGGACAGCCCCTGGGGACGAGGTTATCCGGGCTGGCACATTGAATGTTCCGCCATGAGCATTAAGTATCTGGGAGAACAGTTTGATATCCATGCAGGAGGAATTGATCATATCCCCATTCACCACACCAACGAAATAGCTCAGAGCGAAGGAGCCACGGGAAAACATCCCTGGGTCCGGTACTGGGTTCATAATGAATTTTTGGTCCTGGACAGGGAAAAAATGTCCAAAAGCGAGGGAAAATTCCTTACCTTGCAAAGTTTGATGGAACGAGGTTACGATCCTTTAGATTACCGGTATTTTCTCATCGGCGGTCATTACCGGAACCAGCTTCAGTTTTCCTGGGAGAGCCTGGAAAGTGCCCGGAATTCCAGAAAATCCCTGCTGAGCCGGATTCGATCTCTGGCCGCTTCTGTTTCGGAGACCATGCCGCTTGGGGTACCAGGCATATCCGGCGGGCCCGGAGAAGCTGACCAAAAGCGGCAAAATGCCAGGCTTTTAGCCTTTGACGAAGCCATGGACGATGATCTTTCCACCCCCAGGGCGCTGGCGGAACTGTGGGGTCTCCTCCGGAACAACGATATTTCTCCGCCGATGATTCTACAGGGAGTCCTGTACATGGACCGAGTGCTGGGATTAAAGCTGAGAAATGCCTTGACCGAAGAACAAGAAGAAGGAGACCCTAAATTTGCGGCGGAAATCGAGGAACTTATAGATCGGCGGGCCGCAGCCAAAGCAAAACGGGACTTTACCCTGGCCGATGAAATCAGGGATGAGCTAAACCGGCGGGGAGTCGTTATCGAAGACACTAAGACCGGTACGGTATGGCGGTGCAGCCATAGGGGAACAGAAAATTCCCTGTGATAATGTAACATATAAGGAAGAAGTTTGTTTTCAGAGGTGAGGGCAGATACATTGCCGCAGGAAAATTTCCGCCGTTTGTATACGGCAGTTTTTCCCATATTATTCCGGGTCGCCTGCCGTATCACGGGAAGCGAGGAAGCGGCGGAGGATCTATGTCAGGAGGCGTTTTTCAGGTACCACGAAAAGGAAATGTCCTTTCCCAACCCCGACGAAGCCAAATACTGGCTTATCCGGGTGGTAAAGAATGCCTCCTTAAATTATGCCAAAAGGAAAGAACGGGAGCGGCGGGCCTATATGCGGGCTTTTCGGGAAGACCAGAGAACCGGAGAAAGCGGAGAAGGAGAATTAATACGGAAGGAAACCAGGCAGGAAGTAACGGAAGCCCTGGAACAGCTTCCCGAAAACCTCCGGATAGTGTTAATATTAAAGGAATACAGCGAATTGAATTATAAAGAAATAGGACGGGCCCTGGGCATCAGCGAGGGGAATGTTAAGGTAAGGGTTTTTAGGGCAAGGGAACGCCTGGCAGTCCTGCTGGGCGCTCCGGATTCTGGAGTACCAGATGAGATTGGCGCTTCAGAAGGATCAGCAGGCGCGGATTAAGGATGGGTACTATGTGTCCTGAACGTCAAATTCTTTCGGTTTATTTCGACGGTGAATTGAATTCTCCCTGGAAAGAAAAATTGGAAAAACACCTGGAAACGTGTTCTCCCTGCAGGGACCATCTGGCCTCTTACCGGCTTACCCGGCACAAGTTCGCCGAAACTTCACAGTCCGAACAATCCCTCGAACAATCGATGAACCGGGTTTGGGAAAAGATTGGCTTTATGGAAAAGCCAAGACGCCGGTTCTGGGCCAGCTCAATTACCATCCCCATCCCCATAGCGGCCGCCGCAGGGCTTGCCATGGTCGTAGCAATGGCCGCCCTTCTCGCCTTAAGACAGCCGATAAAGATAAATGAGCCCCAGCTGGCGGGACTTGAAATGCAGGAAATTATTCCCGTCTCGGATATGGCCAGTTTTTTCCAATACCTGGGAAACGATAATTCCTCCGATATGGTGATTATCCGCCTGCCCGACACCACCTTTAAGAATGCCGGTGAACCCCAGATACTTCGGGCGGCGGACTACAGAGGCGGCGGTTCTCAATGATAAAATTCCGCTGTGCTTTGGGACTTTCTTTTTGGTGCTTGTTCATAGGCCTTCAAGCCCAGGCCCAGGAACGGCTCTTGGCTGATCTGCCGGAAGAAATTCGGGACAGGGCCCTGGTACTGCGGATCACAACTAAGGTTGCGGAAAACAGTCAGGAAGTGTGGAACTCATACAATTCCAAAATTACCATCCCCGGGCGGCCGGTAGGCATAAAACTGGTGGGAGAAAACCTTATTATAGCGGTACAACTTACCCCCTATCTGCGGGACGGAAGATTCACCCTGGTTGCCCAAAGCCAGATCTGGATAAATATTCCTGACAAAGGAATGAGTTATAAAACCAATACCTATTCAATCCCCCTGGAAGTTGGGGAGCCTATTCTCTACTTCCCTTTGGGTTCGGATCCCGCTTCCGATACTCCCCTGATAGAACTATACCTTACCATGTACCGCTATGGAGAAGAACCGGAAGAAACTCCCCTTGGAGACACAAATCTGGAAATGGAATCCGCAGTGCTCCCGGAAGGCAGAACCGGACACCGGCGGCCAAGATAATGGTTACCGTTATTTCACTGGGAGGTTCCATAGTCGCCCCCGATGGGGTTGATGTTCCATTCCTTAAAGAATTTCTCTCCCTAACCGGTGATTTTTTAAACCGGGATAAAGAGCAGCGTTTTATCCTGGTGGTGGGCGGCGGCGGCCCCGCCAGGACCTGGCAAAACGCTTACCGGGAAATTGCTGCTTCCACAAAAGACGAAGAAGCGGACTGGATCGGCGTTATGGCCACCCGGCTTAACGCCCAGCTTGTCAAAGCAATTATGGGAGACTGGTGTACCCAGCCGGTAATTACCAATCCTTCCGAAGCGGGCCCTTTTACGGGCCGGATCCTGGTGGCAGCGGGCTGGAAGCCGGGTTTTTCTTCGGACTACGACGCTGTTCTTTTGGCGGAACGGTTTCAGGCCGCCATGGTGCTGAATCTTTCCAACATTAAACAAGTTTACACCGATGATCCCAGGAAAAACCCCGATGCAAAACCCCTGAACGCCATATCCTGGAAAGATTTCAGGGCCATGGTTGGGGAAACATGGACGCCGGGAAAAAACGTCCCCTTTGATCCCATAGCAAGCCGCCATGCGGCAACGCTGGGCCTTAAGGTCATCTGTGCAGCGGGAAATGATCTTCCAAACCTTTCGAGTATCCTTGAAGGGAAACCTTTTATCGGAACTCTCATCGGCTGAATTTTCCTGTAATACCAAACGCAAAACACAGGACCTAAAGCTTTCTATAAAATAATCCTCACAAAAAGCATGGGCGGTTTTCATGCAGCAGACCATCCTTTGCGGGAGTAAAAATAGGAAGTCTCATCAGTATAGTTGAGCTTCCTTGTGTTATACATTAAACTATAGTTAGTATTACTTCTCAGGAGTCTCAAATGGAAATTTCCGCACTACAAAAGGCCCGGTATCAATATCAGCCGAAACTTCCCGGCATACTATCGGGAAAAATAGAAGAAATCGCACTCTCCCTTGGAGAAGCTGCCAAATCCATTGCGGACGACACTGCCCTGGCGGATCTGTTTAAGCATACCTATGGAAAACCCATTGCCAGTTTTGTGAAAGGGAAGAACAACAAAATTTCCCGGCCCCTGACGGCAGGAGTTATCCTTTCCGGCGGACAAGCTCCGGGGGGACATAATGTGATTGCCGGACTTTATGACGGCTTAAAAAAAGGAAACAGCGCATCCAAACTGCTGGGGTTTCTTGGAGGTCCCAGCGGCCTTGTGGAAGATAAGTGTCTGGAATTCACCGATGCGATCATTGATGATTACCGGAATACCGGCGGTTTTGACATTATCGGATCGGGGCGGACCAAGATCGAAACTCCCGAGCAGTTTGCCGCATCTTTGGAAACGGCAAAGAAACGAAACCTGGATGCGGTTGTGATCATAGGCGGGGATGACTCCAATACCAATGCGGCGCTGCTGGCCGAATACTTTACCGCCCAGGGATCTTCAGTCCAGGTAATAGGCTGTCCCAAGACCATAGACGGAGATTTAAAAAACGAATACATCGAAGCGTCCTTTGGTTTTGATACGGCGGCAAAAACCTACAGCGAACTTATCGGCAACATCGAACGGGACGCCGCCAGTGCCCGAAAATATTGGCACTTTATCAAACTTATGGGCCGGTCGGCGAGCCACATAACCCTTGAATGCGCCCTCCAGTGCCGGCCCAATGTATGCCTCGTCTCGGAAGAAGTGGAAACAAAAAAGCTTTCCATGGATCAGATTGTAGAACAGATATGTTCTTCCATCGTTAGACGAGCCGCCAACAAGAACAATTTTGGCGTAGTGCTTGTTCCCGAAGGGCTTATTGAATTTGTGCCGGAAATGAAAAAACTAATCAAGGAATTAAACGATCTTATGGCAGACCATAGCGATGAGATATCAAAAATCACAAACTTTATCGACCAGGTCTACTGGATGGATCGCCATCTTTCCATTGAATCATCCACACTTTTCAAAACCCTGCCGCCGGAAATTGCGCGGCAGCTTTTGGCAGACCGGGATCCCCACGGCAATGTCCAGGTTTCCCGGATCGAAACGGAAAGACTTTTAATTGGGATGGTGGAAAAAAAACTAAAGGAACTTAAAAACGCCGGAGACTACAACGGCAAGTTCAGCCCCCTGGCACATTTCTTTGGATACGAGGGACGCTGCGCCTTTCCCAGTAACTTCGACGCAGACTACTGCTACAGTCTTGGCTTTACCGCCTTTGTGCTAATCGCTTCGGGTCTAACCGGTTATATTTCCAGCGTCAGAAACCTCACCGCTTCCGCAGACAAGTGGATCCCCGGCGGCATACCTTTGACAATGATGATGAATATGGAACGCCGCCACGGTTCTTCCAAACCGGTGATTAAAAAAGCCCTGGTGGAACTGGATGGAAAACCCTTTAAGACCTTTGCTGGCGAACGGGAAAAATGGTCGGTGGAAACTTGTTATCACTTTCCCGGTGCCATTCAGTACTACGGCCCCCCGGAAGTCTGCGATCAGCCTACAAAGACACTTGTACTGGAACATTCATAATTGTATGGGGGATTAATCATGAAACAAATTATTGTTTTTGCCGGCCTTTTATTATATGCTGGCACGATGCATGCACAAAACGCCGTTTCGTCAGGAAACACAGAACTGCCGGTAAAAAGGATTGCCCTTTTTTCTTCCGGCGTGGGGTACTTTGAGCATTCAGGAACCGCTTCCGGTTCCGCTGAACTGACCCTGACCTTTGAGGTTAGCACCATAAACGATGCCCTTAAATCCCTGGTGGTAAACGATCCCGGCCAAGGGGCTTCCCCTTCGGTTAGCTATCCATCGGAGGATACTTTAATACGCACCCTGCAAAGCCTTGGGATTGATCTTTCCAGCAATCCCGGAACGGCAGAAATATTTGCAAGCCAAAGGGGCGCCGAAATAGAAGTGTCCGCCCCCAATCCCATAAGCGGACGAATTGTCGGTGTTGAGCGGCGCGCCATCCCGGCAAGCGCCGCAGGCGCTGCGCCTGTGCAGGAAGCCTTTCTTTCACTCTCTACCAACGATGGTATACGAATTATCGCTTTAAGGGACATCGCTTCCTTTACCTTTAAGGACCCGGCCCTGAATGCCGACCTAAAGCGGGCGCTGGATCTTATCGCTTCCAACAGGACATCCAGAAACCGGAGCCTCCTGGTACGGCTACCCGGCAGCGGCAGCCGAACGGTTGCATTAAGCTATGTTATTGCCGTCCCCGTGTGGAAGGTTTCCTACCGCCTGGATATGGGCCAGCAGCGGCCGCTCTTCCAGGGCTGGGCGATAATCGACAACAACAGCGACACGGACTGGAACAATGTGGAACTGTCTTTGGTTTCCGGCCGTCCCGTCTCGTTTATTCAGCAGCTGTATCCGCCATACTATTTTTCCCGGCCTACCCTGCCCCTGGCCATTGCAGGAAGCGCCCAGGCAGGCACCTATGCCGGCGGCTATGACCGGCAACAAGATATTGTAAGTGAAGATGCAGCGTATAGTATGATATATGAAGAACTCGCCGACAGGCCAATGTTTGCAGACACAGAAAAAATGGCTGCGCCTGCCCAGTCGGCGCGCAGCCAGGGAACCGCTAATGTAGCTTCGGTTCAGGCCGCCGCCACGGGAAGCGCTGCGGGGGATCAGTTTGCCTTTACGGTAAAAAACCCTGTAACACTAAACCGCAGGCAAAGCGCCATGATCCCCATGGTAAATGGAAACATGGGGGCGGTAAAAACCCTCGTCCTTCAGGGGAACAGGGCCCTTTCAAGCAGCATTAACCCGGACCTGGCGGTTGAATTAACCAACACAACGGGAATGAAACTCCCAGCAGGGCCTATTACGGTTTTCGACGGCGGCAGTTATGCCGGGGATGCCCTGATTGAATTCTTCGGGGAAAATGACAAGCGGCTTATTAAATACGGCGAGGATCTTTCCGTAATCGGGACAGCCACCCTTAATTCCGGGACAAGGGTTATCAGCTCCGTTACTGTATCAAACGGAGTTATGGTGATTAACCGCCGCCAGGTTAACGAAAGAACCTATACAGTTAAGAACACCTCTTCCGAATCAAAACGGCTGATCATTGAACACCCCATTACAGGGAACTCAACCCTGATTGAACCGGCTAAGTACCTGGAAAAAACCGATTCCCTGTACCGCTTTGAACAGACATTAAAAGCCAACGGCGAGCTTGTATTTACAGTAAAAGAAGAGATACCCATAAGGGAAAGCATTACCCTGGGTACACTCAGAACGGATAGCCTTGCTTCATACAGCACTACCCAGGAAATCCCTGCCAATGTAAGGACGGCGCTGGCAAGGGCAGTTGAATTAAAACGAAAAAATGAAGCGGCAGTGCAGGCGCAAAGTGAACTGCAAACCCGGCACACAAGGCTTGTTTCTGAACAGGATCGGGTACGGCAAAACCTTACCGCCGTTGGGACAGGCAGCGACCTGGGAAAAGAATACATGAAGCGGATGACAGACCTTGACAACGAAATCGACAGTGTTTTTAAAGAAGGGGTGAATGCCTCTGAGCTTGTCCGCAGTACCAAAAAGGAACTGGACGACTATATCGCAGGACTGAAACTGTAATTAAAGCGGCTTATTCCAGAAACTAAAAACTCCAGGTAAGCAAGGTTTTTAAATACCCATTATCCCGGTACTGTCCCAGTTCTCTAGATCTGTCTCCGCCGAAAAAGCCCGCGGAAAATTCCGCCCTGATATCATGCTTGGACCATACGATTGCCGGAATAACAAGGAAATCTTTATCCTCGATGCCCCAGAGACCGACGATTCTTACTTCCAGTTCATCCCTAAAGATTTTTTTAAAAAGCACGGCGGTGATCCGGGTGGAACTGCGGTTCATTCCGGCCTCCGTATCGGTCATCTGAGGATCGCTGCCTATCTTGTTGTACATCAGACGAACCAGCCCGTTCCCCTGAAGGTTCAGGTTAACTCCCCAGATTATATCCCGGTCAAAGCCAAGAGACCATACAATCTGCGGGTTATTCACTGTACCATCATCACCCTTGATATCGCTTGTTATATTCATCCCCGCTTCGGCACGAAAATTAAAACCGGCGATCACCCGGGCAAAATCTACGCCAATCTGGTGATAATAGTTGTAATAAAAAACTATGTTTATTCTTTCCGGATCAGGCGTCCCCAATATAATTGATGTGATAAAACCTTCGAGGTCAACAACATAGGCAGGGCGGAAAAATCTTCCATAGTAATATTGGACACCAAAATCAGTTTCGCCGACAGTGGTTGTAAAACGCAGCCCTGTCTGGGCATATTCAAAAGCATCAGTTTTTGGGAAAAGCTTTTTTGGATTGTAGGATTTAAGTAAATCATCAAAATATTTTTGAATACCATGGATGACTTCCGGCGGCAGCCCGGCAGCAGCAAAATTTATAACAAAATCCGCAGCATTCCTTAATCCGGAAACCTGGGACGGTATCCATCTGCCGGTAAATGCAAATTCGTCCCCGGAAAACCAGGGAACAAAAACTCCTTCCAGTTTAGAAAATGAGCCCATGTTCCAGGAAACATGAAGCATGGGCCGGGCGATTTTGATACTCCGGGGGTCCGCCATGGCGGAAGGGTCTCTGTAGTCTATAGGGTTTATCACATCCAGGGGGCCAAAACTGTCGGCCCGGCCCCAGGTGAGCTTCCGTAAACCTCCTTCAATATCTACAGGGCCCAGATAAAAACGGAGAAAGGCTTCGTCAATGGCAAAAGGAGATCCGTCGTAAAAATCAGGCGTGATTTTTATATTAATGATTCCATCAGCAATTTTTCCGGATGCTGAAAAATTGAGTTTTCCCATAAAAATATCACCAAGTTCCATCTTCCTTAGTTTTTCGGATGATCCAAAACCATCGGTAAAAAAAATAACCTGTGCCGAAACTTCGCCGCCAATCTTTATGGGTTTTTCTATAGTGTCTTCCTCCGTAAAAAAACCAAAACTGTCTTCGCTAAAACTAAAACTTCCACTTTCCGGGCTGTTCTCAAAATTATCTGTTTCTTGAGCATAAAGCGATATAGGAATCAGGAAAAGAAATATTATAAGCCGCTTTATCGATCCATGCATCGAGCGGTTCACCGCGCCTTCCCAGTTTCAAGGTACGAAGTGGAAAAAACCGATTCGGGAATAGGCTCGTCATATCTGAGGATCTCCACAGTGATGATGGTATTTCCTCCTCCGACGGTGGTCATCCTTGTTTTCATGGGACTGAGCTTTCCCTGTACTTCTTTTAGTTCCAAAATTTCCAAAGTTTTAACATGGGATCCCCTTTTATCATAGAGATCGATCTTATGGATCACCTTATTTGATTTATCAATCCACTGAACCATTTTGGAATACTGGTATGAATTGTCTTTGGGCCGGGATTCGATCACATAACAAGCCTTGCCGTTATAGTTTTCCTCACGAAGAAGGGTGTGGATATCTAAATCCGCATCCCTATCCGCAGAAGCAATATCATCATAGGAAAAATCGGTCCCCTGAAAACTCCCCGATCCCTCCGATGATGCAATGCGCCTTGATTTTCCCAGCGACGGCAGAAATATCCATTGATTGCTGGCCCCCCTGCCGGTATCTATGGAAAGAAAACGGATCCCCGCTACGCTGACGGGCTGGCGGAATTCGATCATTATTCGGGATAACCCGGCGGCGTCGTCTTTGGCATATTGATCAATAAGACGTTCCGTAACACCGCCGTTTTTTGCGGCGGTTACCCATCTGGAACGGCTTTGGATTGTTGCAGCACTGATCCGGTTTCTGGACTGCCGGACAATATCGGCGGCATCCTGTGCCAAAACAAACTGAGCCGCAAACATCAGGATAAACAAGGCAGTGCATAATCGCTTCATTTTAATCTCCTTTTTTTGTTTCCCCGGCTTTTAAGACAAAGGCCGGTTTAAGGGTCAGCAAAAGAGCGGGGATCACCAAAAGGCTGACCATGGCGCTCACCCCCATGGTCAGAGCAATAAGGAAGCCGAAGTGTCCCAGCATATTAAACCGGGAAAAGATCAGCACCGCAAAGCCCGCCCCCACCGACAGGGCGTTAATGATAATTGCTTTGCCGGAAACGGCAAAGGTCCGCGACAAAAATATCCGCAGTTCATCTGCGGCGGAAGGGATAACGAAAGCAGGATACAGTTCCCGCTTAAAGGATTCTATATAATGAATCGTATAATCAATCCCTATGCCGACGGCAAGACTGGCGATCATCGATGTCCCCAAATTCAATTTGATTCCTAAAAACCCCATGACCGCAAAGTTGATCAAAATCGAAATGGAAAGGGGAGCGATACCGATAAATCCTGCCGCCGCGGATCGGTATGAAAAGGCAATGGTAAGAAAGACCAGGGCCAGGGAAATAATGAGCGAAATAAGCTGGGAACGAACCACCTGCTGGTTCAGGGATGTTTCTACCAAGGCGCTTCCCCCCACAGTAACGTCAATTCCTTCGGGAAAATTTGCTTCCACAAAGCGGTATATGGCATTAACGGCCCGCATGGTGTCGGTTTCTCCTAGGGTACGAAGTTGTATTGTCGTTTTGATGGCCGTCGGTTCCAGCGGATCGTTGGAGTAGGCATCAATATTACCGGAAAGGAGGATGAGGTAATTCGCCATCAGGGCGGCAAGCTCCTCCGGCCTGGTCTTTCCGTACTTGGCCGGGTTGGCGGGGATCTCGTAATAGGCGGCGCCTTCAAAGTTAACAAGTTTTTTTAGTTCTTTTACAAGCTCCATAGCACTAAGCTCTGAACTGTTCCCCGAGTGGGCGGCTCTGCTTAAAAGGGCGACAAACCCTTCCAGTGTATAGGGGGCCGATTCCGGCAGAGGAGCTTGATCTTTTTCAAAAAGGCCAAAGCCGAATTCCTGAGCATCGTCAATACCGAAATTACCAAACCCAAAGTCCATCTCCTCCTCATCAAAACCAAACCCGATCCAGTCTTCTTCTTCTTTCAAACCTAGGTTCGATCCAAAAGTTACAGAACGGATCCCTTCCGGACTTTCATCGGCGTTAAAAACCTGGTTGATCCGTTTAATCAAATCGGTAAAACCCATGGTCTTGCCCGTTTCGGGAACATGGGTTTCCAGGTGCCGGCTTAGGTTATCCATGGCCAAAAGGCAGGCGGGGCTGAGCAGTATTTCACTTTCTTTGGCTTCCGCCACCACACTGACAATCTTTGAGCCGCCGAATTCTTCCCGGATAAAACGATCCGATTTGGCGATGTCAGTACCGGGTTTAAAGTATTCAATAAACACATTGTCGATGATAAGTCGGGAAGTGCCCAGCGCTGCAAATACGATTATCAGGGCGGCGGCAAGCAGCACCGTCCTCTGGCGAATGGCGATGGCGGAAAAGAAACGCCTTACGGCACCGCTAAAGCGATCCATGTCTGCCGGTTTATTGGGAGTTGATTCGCCCTTCCCCTTTCCGGCGGTTTTCCTGATAATAAGCAGGGCGGGGATAAGGGTAAGCGCCACAGCAAAGGAAATGAGAACACCAAAGCCGGCAAAAAACCCAAATTCCCTGATGGGCAGGACTGTGGTAAAACAAAAGGAAAGAAAGCCCGCCAGTGTTGTCAGGGCCGCAAGAAACACAGGTTTGGCAATTTTTTTTACCGTCCCTATTACATGATTCCGGTGATTTTCTTTATCATCATCAAATAAACCTTCAAAAAAATGGGTAACCACATGGATGCCGTAGGCACTTCCCACCGCCACCAAGATTACCGGCAGTATCGTAGAAATGATCGAAAGTTTTATGTTAAAGAGAGGCATGGCTCCCATGGACCAAACGGCGGCGATTATCACCGTTAAGAGAGGAAGGACCACGCCTGACAGGCGGCGGAAAGAAAAAAACAGGATGAGGAGTACCACAATGATCACCAACGGCACCAAGAGAGAAAGGTCGGCACGGACCGCCTCGTTAATGGTGGCGCTGATCACGGGGATCCCTGTAACATAAACCGCCGCAGCGCCGGCAAACATTTCCCGGGCTATATCCCTGACCTGGATAAAACTATCCACCACTTCGGGGCTCCCTGCTTCGTCGGCGGGGATATTCAAAGGTACAAGAATCTGGGTGGAAGAAAAATCATCGGATACAAGGGAGCGTTTATACATATCCCAGGAAAGAATTTTTTCCTTAAGCCGGACAATTTCTTCCGGCGTACCGGTAAAATCCGCTGGGAGGAGTTTTTCCACTATCACGGATTCGCTGTCTCCGGTGATATAATCGGCATTGACAATGGAGATTGACGGATCGATGATTTCTATGGCCTCGACCTTTTCCACATAGTCCCGAATAAGGGTAAGAAAGGCCGGATCAAAGACATCTCCCGTTTCCCGATGCAGGGCCACCAAAATAAAAATAGAACTGCCAAAGATGTCGTCTATGTATTGGGCCGTCAGCCTGGCGGGATCATCTTCTGAAATAAAGCGAAAATTGTTGTTATCCAGCTCAAGACGGGGCATCTGAAAAGCAAAGAATATCGTCACCATGGTGATGACCAGTACGATGATCCATGGATGACGGTACAGTTTTTCCATTTATCCAGTATAGCGGAAGGGGAATTTTCTGTATATATACAAAAAAAATAACCCCTATGAATTGCAGGATGAACCTATTATGGTTATACTGGATATATGACCGTACGAATGGATTCTCTTATTAAAGCAATAGCCACAGCCCTGGACATTGTGGAAAACGAACTCTTGGGGGCCAGTACCAACCATGGCAAAAGGATTGCCGTCCTTTCTGCAAAAATGGGGGAGGTTCTGGGGAAAACCCCGGAAGAAATCACGAACATAGGTATCTGCGCTCTGCTCCACGACAACGCGTTGACCGAATATATTCTCTCCGAACGAAAAGAAGGACACCACGATCCGGCCATGAAGAAGCACTGTGAATACGGCCAGCGAAATGTGGATGCCCTTCATTTTAAAACAAACATAAAGGATTTTATCCTTTACCACCATGAACGGGCCGACGGCAGCGGGCCCTTTGGAATACGGGAAGGAGAAGGCCCCCTGGAGGCGGAAATTATCACCATTGCCGACTCAATAGATGCGGTCCACCATCTGCAGCGGCTGGAACCAGAAGGGCTTACTCCCATCCGGAGCATTATTGCCGAGGATGCCGGAAAACGTTTCAGTAAAACATCTGCGGAAGCGATGCTGGAAATCCTCGACTGGCCCACGATCCTTTCCCTTAAGGACAATGTAATTCAGCAAACAGCGGCGGCGGCTTTCAATCCCTGGATTATCGATATTGAAACAGATACCATTTTCGGACTGGCCGGTTTTATAGCCCGTATCATCGACTACAAATCGGTTTTTACACAGCGGCATTCCATCCAGATTGCCAACAAAGCATGGCTCATGGGAGATTACTACCGTTATACTTATGCCGAAAAAGCAGAGCTGTACCTGGCGGCGGCTCTCCACGATATCGGCAAATTGGCGGTTCCCTTATCAATTCTGGAAAAGCCGGACAAGCTAAACGATGCTGAATTTTCAATTATCAAAGAACATGTCCTCCTGACCTGGGAAATGCTTAAAGACATTGAAGGATTCAGTTCCATCTGTTCCTGGGCTTCCAATCACCATGAAAAACTGACCGGCAGCGGTTATCCCTTTGGTAAAAAAAATCATGACCTTGATTTTAATTCCCTCCTTATGACCTGCCTTGATATTTACCAGGCGGTAAGCGAGGAACGACCCTACCACGCCGGGAGAAATCATGGGGAAACCATGAAAATACTCTTTGAAATGACAGATAAGGGGGAAATAGACCGGGGTATTATAAAGGATATAGACGCAGTACTGGCACCCTATGACGGCAGTGATGTGCCGCCGCCGGAAACGCCATAAGAACACATTAGATTTGGATGACCCCTTCTTTTAGAAACGCTTCCAGTTCTTCTTTTGGAATACCCCAGTTTTTTCCAAAACGATCAAAAAATTTTTTTGATAATTTCATAAAACGGTGAAACACCGGCGTTCCCGAAGGGACAATCCGGGAAAGCAAAACCGGAAAAGCCCGGCGGTTAACGATTATTTCCCAGAACCGGGCAAAGTTTTTTATTTTTTCCATATCTGAGACAGGAAGGCATCTGGTTTCGATTACTTCGTAGGGAGCTGTTTTGCTGCAGATTGCGGGAAAACTGCCATCCTTCAGCATGACATACATGGGCGTCCCCGGCAGTATTTTTAATATCCCCGGCTGTATCTCAAATGGCATTTTGTTTTTTCCGGCATTGTTTCCGCCGCCGCTAAGGGCCATCCATAGACGGTCAAACCCCCTGCCGAAAGAATCAAGGTCTTCACCGGGAAGGCCCGCAATAAGGTCCACATGCAGTATTGCATTGGTATTCTTCCGTAGGAATCGCAGCACCTCTAGTTCTTCTTCAGGATTAGAATCTCTTTTTATTTGAGAACACGTTTGGGGGTTAAGGCTTTGTATGCCGATTTCTAGCCTGATGCTCTCTGGAGGAAACCGGGCCAGCATGTTCCGTAATTCCACAGGAAAAAGGGAAGGAACCATCTCAAAATGAAATTGAAGCCCATTTTTATAGTTGGGTACATTAGCTTCTCCGATGGAATTCAAAAGACAAAAATCAAGAATTGCCATGGCCCGGGGAAGATTTACATTAAAACTACGATCGAGAAACTTAAGGGTCCTTGTTTTTTCCGATCCTGCGGCGCGCTGTAAAATATTTTTCAGGTCGGCAAGAAATGGTTTCAGGGGGAATTCCCGAACCGGAGATTCCCCCGTTCCCGGTTTTCGGGAACTTTGACAGAACGCACATGCATAGGGACAGCCCCTGGAAGATTCCACATAGATCAGTTTTTGCCGCAGATCTTCAGATGTATAAAAATTGTAACCGTTTTTTATAACAGAAAGATTTACCCTGCCGGCATGAATAAACTTACCGTACCGTTTTTTTGCATCAGCCGGATCATTCAGAACGGTCCGGCACAGTTCTGCAAAAACCGCCTCGCCCTCGCCGGTAACTACAAAATCCGCATAAAAGAAAATAGCCAGCCCTTCGCTCTGTTCCTCCGGCGAATCAACCGGATCCGGTGGACCGGCGAGACCGGTTATTTCCGGCCCTCCCAGAACAATTACCGGCCTGGAGCCGCCGCTCCATTTTTTTTCCAGAATCCTGAGCAGTTCCAGTGTAGCGCCGTGATTCCAGACAGAAACAGACAGGGCAAGTATCTTCGGTTCTTCGGCCATGAGAGCGGCGGTTTTTTCTTCCGGGGGCTGGCGCAGGGCAAACTCAAGGATGCGGACAGAATGAAATTCCGGGGAAAGGTTTGCCGCCAAAAGCCGCAGGGCAAAAGAGGGATGTATCCATTTTGCGTTGATGGTACAGAGAACGATAACAGCCACTCTGCATAACCATTGCATTCTTTGCTGTTTTTGACTACCCTCTAAGAATGATAGGCATCATCGGCGCCATGGAACCTGAAGTGATCATGCTTCGAAACCTGCTCAAAAATGTAACAACCCAAAGCACCGGGGGATTTGAGTTTTCCCGGGGTAATTTGGACGGCAAAGATGTGGCGCTTCTTCAATGCGGAATAGGCAAGGTAATGGCCGCCGTGGGCTGCGCCCTCCTTGTTGAACGGTACTATCCGGAAGTGATCATCAATACCGGTTCAGCCGGAGGAATTGGAGAAAGCCTGCACATTGGCGATGCAGTAATTTCCCAGGGCCTGGTCCATCATGATGCGGATGTAACGGCATTTAACTATGAACCGGGACAGCTTCCGGGGATGCCCGCCGTTTTTCCTGTCCCTGAAGAATTGATTAAATTGGCGGAACAGGCGGTGGACGAACTAAAACGGGAAGGAGTTTTACCACGGGAATTTAATCATCTGCGGGGTATTATCGGTTCCGGCGATGTGTTTATGCATGATCCGATCCGGATCGCCGCCGTATCAAAACAGTTCCCCCATATACGAGCGGTAGAAATGGAAAGCGCTGCCGTAGCCCAAACCTGTTGGCTCTTCGGCGTACCTTGTCTGGTAATCCGGGCCCTGTCGGATATTGCCGGAACAGAATCCAGCATAACTTCCGAAGAATTTCTTCCCGTCGCTTCCAAAAATTCCTGCGAGATTGTCAGGCGAATCGCCAAACTGTATACAGTACCATAAAAGGAGTAAGCATGGAAAAGATCGCCAGTTTTCAGATTGATCATCTGCGGCTAAAACCGGGGTTGTATGTTTCCCGAAAAGACAAATTTGGCGGCATGGCACTTACTACTTTTGATATCCGCTTAAAAGAACCTAACAAAGAGCCGGTGATCGATATGCCGGCTCTGCATGCCATCGAACACCTGGGGGCAACCTTTTTACGGAACCATCCCCAATGGGGAGAACGGGTGGTGTACTTCGGGCCCATGGGCTGCAGAACAGGCTGCTATCTTATTCTAGAGGGAGACCTGGATTCCCCTTCTATCCTTCCCTTGATTCGGGAAATGCTGGATTGGATAGGAAATTTTAACGGCGCTATTCCCGGATCGGATCCGGCTGAATGCGGCAACTGGCAGGAACAAAACCTGGACATGGCAAAATGGGAAGCAGCTCGGTATGGGGCGGTACTTAAAAATCCCGGCAGGGAAAATTTACATTACCCTGAATAATATGTGTTATGGCGTACAATCCGGAAACCAATAGGAAAATTCACTGTGCCCGGAGAATGGCTGCCCAATAGGCCGAACGCAGATCCCATCTGTGGTCGATCTTAGATCCGCGCAAAATACATGAGCAATACCGGAACCAGATAATTTGTCTGGAAAGAACTATTTTTTCCCAATCACCGAATCGACAAGATTTTTTAATCCCGGGTCCAGAGATTTGGCGGTCTCGGAATCCGGAGTTTTTGCTTTTTTATCAACATAACTGACGCCGTTTTTTTGTTTTATAACTCCGGAAACTGCCTGCAATTCCTGAGGTTCGCTCCGATCTTCGTTTTGGAAAGGCTTATACACCACGGACATGGAATAGCCGGCGGTTAATTCTTCCAGACGCCCGGAGGTTTTTATATTTTTACTGTCATCGTCATCGGCATAAAAACTATCTTGATCATCAAATTCTGAAAGTATGCCGGCAAAAGGAGAGACAACAACAAAATCATCATCATCATCATCCAGGGCTGCTTCCTCTTCCGGTTTTCCGGTATCGTCGAATTCAATTTTGCTTAACATTTCCGCCTGGGAAACACCGGCGGAGGGAGTTTTCGTTTCCGGTTCTTCCGGCAACTCCTCCAAATCTTCCAGTCCATCGTCCAATTCTTCTAGTTCTTCGATTTGAACTGCATCATCAACCAGGTCATTTTCGGAGGCGCCTAAAATAATAGGTATTTCCACTGCACCTGCCGCTTCTTCCGCTTCGGGCAATTCTTCTGTTTCCGCCAATTCTTCCATGTCGCCAGGTTTTTCATCGATCTCTTCTATTTCTGCTGAATCTCCCGCATAACCCAGCCTTTCGTTGGTTTCTTCTGTTTCAGACAATTCTTCCGCATCGTCCAGTTCTTCTATTTCCTCCGGTTCTTCTACATCATCAGTCACTTCTTCCACTTCGGTTAACTCTTCTACTTCCGTATCGCCGATCTGTTTTTCATCTTCTTCATCAACCAGCTCTTCCAGTATCCCTTCTTCATCTGTTGCTGAGGATGATGCGGCTGCCGGAGCTCCGGAAGCCGGCTTAATCAGGGGCATCATTGCCGCCGCATTAACTACAGCCGGAGCTCCGCCGGGCAGCACCGGAGAAGTCCCCGCCGCCAGAAGCATCCGGTTCAGGATGTTTTGGAGTTTATCCTCGTCTATTGCCAACCGGGTTTCACGCTTGCCGCCGATGGCGGTAAGGATCTCATCCCAGGATTTGTCGATAAGACTGTCTATATCTTCCAGCAGAGCAGGGGTTTCCTTGACTCCCCTCTTCAATTCGGCCCGCACATCTTCCCGGCGCTGTTCCAGTTCCCGGTACCAGTGATCCCAGTCCATTTCGCCTTTGCGTTCATAATATTCCCGGATCAGAGAAAGCTGAAGTGTCTTCAAACGGTTCTGAACTATCGTCATGGTATCGGGCTGAAGGTTAAAGGCCAGGAAAATGGAAAGGAAGACGGTCAGGAAGATCGCCGTCAGAAGGATCACTTTCATGGACTGGGGGAAGGAAAAAAGTGATTCGTCTATTATCCGGCCCACCATAAGGCCCTGGCTGGTTCTGGCGGAAGTCAGCGCCAGGGCGGAACCGGAAGTCATGGAATCAATGGAGGTAAGGTTAAAAAGATTTTCCTTCCAGATCGAAGAAATAACCGGAATAATCGACTGGGCTTCATTAAAGGCGGCGGGAAGACCCGACACCATGCCGGGAGGATCAGACACGATCGAAAAATTTTCTCCTATCTTGATGCGACCCTCGCCAATCAGCCGGTCCGTCACCGCCCGGATGGAAAGTGAAAAAAACACCGTCCCCCGGTATACTTCCATGGAATCATAAAAGGGAAAGGAAAAGACTATCCGTTCATTCCTTTGATCCAGGGTAAGTTTGGGGTTCCCCCCAGAGGGAACCGCCAAGTCCGCATAGGGAACATAGGGGGCTGTCTCATCATAGTTTCTGTATAAAATAGTCTCGTTGGTTTGGGTAACAATATCCACAGCGCTGGTGGAAAAGTGAATGCGCAGCCCCCCGGCATCGACAAAACGTACCGACTGGAGCCCTCTCTGGGATTCCAAAAGGATACCGTAGGCCCGGGTTCGCTCAAAAATATCCTGGGCCGCCTGGTTGGGAAGAAAACTCCGTTTTACCGCATCGGATTCCAGGGAAGCTGAAAAGCGGTCTCTTAGTTCATCCAGAAAATATTGAATGGTTTCCGCATCCCGATGGATTTCCTGGTCCAGAGAATGGGTAATCGAAGGATTGTAAAAGCGGGTTTCGATTAAATCGAAGAATCCGGTAAAGGCCAGGATAGAAAAACCCGCGGCCAATACTACCGAAATAAGAAGGCTAAACGCAGCCTTTTGTGAAACTGTCACCGGTTCCTACCCTGCACGATTAGTTCCTTCGATTATCGGAATAAAATTCCCCTATATTAAAGAATACAAATAAAAGTATACCAAAAAGGTTCTTTTTATACCACACTGAAGGGGTGAAAGTTCTTTATCCCGTTAATCCCGGTCCGCCAAAAGTATTCCTCGCAGGAATCAGAACTACCGCCAAAACCAACGGTTCCAGGAAAACACAAACTGCCGCGATACCCTTAATTGACGAGATAACTGAATTGGCGGGACTGGCGGATACTCTGGGCCTGAACGTCGTGGGAACAGAAACGGCGGTGGTCCGTGAAAAGGCCCCCCGGTACGGCATGGGCAGCGGAAAAGCCCGGGAATTGGCGGAAAAAGCCTTGGCCGCGGAAGCGGAATGCATGATCTTTGACAGGGAGTTAAGCCCCTCTCAACAGCGAAACTGGGAAGAACTCTCTGGCTTAGCAGTCCTGGACCGGCAGGAATTGATCATCCGTATCTTTGCCAGCAGGGCCAAAACCAGAGAGGCTGAACTTCAGGCGGAATTGGCGGAACTGCTCTACGCATTGCCCAGGCTTTCCCACAAGTATATTGATCTATCCCGCCAACGGGGAGGCCGCTATGGTACCCGTGGGGCGGGGGAAACCCGGCTGGAAACGGACCGGCGTCGAATCCGGCAGCGAATCGGTTTTTTAAGGGGAGAAATTGAGATGGTCCGCCGCAGTCGTAAACTGCAACACAAACAGCGGGAAAAGCAAGGAGCTTTGATCTGCGCCCTGGTGGGTTACACCAATGCGGGAAAGTCTTCCCTCCACCGGGCCCTGACAGGATCGGATGTGCTGGTGGAGGACAAGCTTTTTGCCACCCTGGACCCCACCGCCCGCCGGGTAAACCGGCTTGGCCCTTCGGGGGAGCGAAAAAGCATCGTCTTTGTCGATACCGTTGGCTTTATCCGGCGGCTCCCTCATAATCTGGTGGATGCTTTTAGATCAACCCTGGAAGAGGCCGCCCAGGCGAATCTATTGATCTATGTACTGGATGCCGCCGATCCTGAATGGAAAGACCATAATGAAGTGGTTTTAGGTGTCCTCAGAGAGCTGGGAGCAGGGGAAATTCCCCTCATCACCGTCCTGAACAAGACGGATTTGCTCAAACCGGAAGAATTAGCGTCCCTGAAAGGAGTCTTTTCCGGAAACGAAGGGGCAGGAATTTCCGCCAAAAACCGGGAAGGGCTGGAATCAGTCTGGAATTTAATTGAAAAAACGTTTAAGTTTTAATATCCCCTGCCGATATTAGATCGGTACAAATCTTTTTTTTGGGGAGGGACAAAATGGCATATACCAACGCTTTATCAGCCTATAAAGAAACCCGGATACGGACCGCCAGTCAGGGGCAGCTTATCATTATGCTCTATGACGAGGCGGTAAAACAGTTGAATAAGGGCCTGGAATTGCTGGATCTGAACAAATCCGGCAAGCAGGATCCTTCGAGGATTGAAGTTATCGGAAAGGCCATTATCAAGGCCCGGGACATCATAACCGAACTTATGGTATCTCTGGATTTTGACCAGGGGGGCGAAATAGCCCAAAACCTCTTTGCCCTCTACACTTGGTTTAACAAAGAATTGATGGAAGCCCATATCAGCATGGACGTAACCAGAATTGGAACGGTAAAAAACCAGATTGATGATCTCCGGAGCGCCTGGATCGAAATCGCCGCCAAAACCAACTCGGAAGGCCGGGCGGTGGAAGGCGTTAACATAGCAGGATAATAATGGGCGGCGTACTCAATTTGGAAAAACTTGGCGTAAAAACAGATCTTAGTTCCACGGAAGTAGATCGGAGAATTGCTATCCTTAAACGCTTTCGGGAACTTCTTTCCCAGCAGAGGGATCGCTTCCGGCAGTACCTGAACGTTCTGGATAAACAAAAGGAAGTTATCGAAAAAGGCAGTGCCGACGATCTTGTCGTCCATGTTGAACTGGAAGAACAAATTGTCAGCGATATTTTTGTCATCCAAAAGGTGATCGATCCGCTGGAGGCGATGTACCAGGCAAGTTTTTCCACAAACGAAAAAACGGACACCAGCGGCAATCCTGGTGTACTCCCCGGCGAAGTCCAGGAAGTACCCAGCCTCCGGGCGGCGCTGGAGGAACTTCGTTCCGAAGCGGTGATCCGATCCGAACGGAACCGTAATCTTCTGACAAAACGCATGGAAGAACTGCGGCAGGAAATGAAAACCCTGCGGAGCAATCCCTATGCCATACACCGTTCTCTCTATTCCCAGGAAAGTGCCGTCATGGTAGATATTAAGGGCTGAATAATCTTGCCAGGCAATAGAATTTATATATACCCATAGTTTTAAAAAAAAATTGACTGACATAGTAAAATTAGTTATCTTTCATTTATGACAATTTCAGTTTTTTCTAAACCTGTTATTTTTTGAAAACCTTAACCTGCATCTCTGGGAATATAATTCGGCCCTTGTGAGGAAAACTAATGAAAAAAACATTTTTAATTTTTGCGGCCGTCATGATTCTGGCATCCTGCGATTCCATAATCTATCCAAAAAACATTGAAGTGGGGTGCAATAAAAGTAAAATCGTCTTTTGGGATGAAACTTTATCAAAAGAAGAATGTGTCGGATTACGTGCCGTTGGCGGTATAACCGTGACAAGTTATAACGGGGTTCCAGTTAATTGGGACAACTGGACACCGTTTTATCTTCCTCCTGGAAAGATTATCCTTACGATTGACCTGGATTATAAAGTCCCCTATGGGTATAACAGCTATTTATCTATTAAAGGAACTAATCTTCCCTTTGAATGTACCTATAATGCAGGAGAAGTTCGATACCTTAGACCATGGGTAAAAGACAAGAAGCCGATAATCGAGATAGCTAATCCCTATGATGAGTTCCCTTCTGAGCAAAAAGTCATTTACCAATTTCCTGAACGAGAAAAAATTATTTTGGAGTAGGAGTATCAAAGTGGTACAAAAAAAGTGTTTATTCTATATCATTGCTGTTTTTACAGTGTATATCCTCAGCGGCTGTGCCTTTCCGGGCAAGGTCTTGGTTGATCCGGATATCCCGTCTGAAAAAAACACCATCGTGATATTCGAATCCACCATAGAGATTGTAGAATATAACGGCGTCAATGTTACTAAATTGTGGTACCCAACTGGTTATCTGCGAAAAAATACCGTTACCCTTCCTGCAGGTCCTGCAACATTTAGTATCAATTGTTTTGCCAGGCTTTATAAAACGATTGTTTCCATAAAAGATATCGAACTGCGTTTTAATTTTGAAGCAGGAAAAAATTATAGAGTCGCTGCCATATATGACAGAACGGGTATCTTGGGGTGGACCACCGTAAAGATAGGCGTAGGTATTTGGGACGATGCTATTGGTGCAGTGAACGAAAAAGAAACTGCCCTTAGATACTGGGAATTTGATGAAATAAAATTGGGCTGGTGAGGTCTAATCCAATCCCTCCTTGTTTTTTTATGCAATGTAATGCAGAGTTACTTTTGAGCTGCTTTATAAGGAGACACCATGAAACACCGTTCAATTTTTGCCTTTCTGGTTTTATTGCTTATTTTGCCCCTCGGTGTTTTTGCCCAGCAAATTCCTTCCGCCAGCAATCTTCGGGACTATGTGGGATTGATCAAGCAAAGCTACCATCCCGGTATTGTGGCCTTTTTTGAAAAATTAAAAGCTGATCTTGCCCAGAAAGGCGGAAACGAAACGGCGATTAAGGTTATCGATATCTTCCTGAGAGGAGACACCGGTTCGGGTTTTGTTTACAGCGATGAACGGGGAAACCTCTATGTGATCACCAACAACCATGTCGTCGCCCAGGCTTATTCCCTTTCCATCAGCTTTGAACATCAGGACGGTTTTAAAAAAAAATTCGACCATTTAAGTATCATCGCCGCCGATGAAGAAACGGATCTTGCATTGTTGTCTTTTGACGCCGGAGACAGGCCGGCAGTACAGGGCCTAAGTTTTTTAAACCGCCCGGTAGAAGAAGGAGAAGATGTGTATTCTGCCGGATTTCCCGCGCTGGGGACAACTCCCCTCTGGCAGTTTGGCCGGGGCATGGTATCCAATGCCACCGCCCGGTTCCCCAAGAGTATTACCGACGAAACCCTCATGGGACCCTTTATCCAACATACCGCAGAGGTCGATCCCGGTAATTCCGGCGGCCCCCTCTTAATTATTGAACAGAACGCGGCGGCGGGATACGCCGTGGCGGGAATTAATACTTTAAAAGCCGCCAGAAGACAGGCGGCCAATTATGCCGTTCCGGCCAGAACCGTCGAAACTTTTATTCACGATGCCCTGAACCCAATGCCGGAAACTGACAGGACTGCCCTAGATACACGGCTTGCTAAATTTGCAGAAGGTCTGGGGGTCAACAGGGCAGTATATCCCCATATTGCGGAGTATCTTTCTTCCGTCTGTATTGGAGAAAATGCTGAATACGCCATGACAGAAATATATGATAAGGGTAACTCTGCGGTAAAACAGGCTTTTATTGAAAAATGCGAAGAAAGCATTGTGGGTGCCATGGGTTATGCAGTGGCCTGGACCATCGAAAATACCATTCGAGGACAAGGTTCGATTAGGGCTTCCATAAAAGAAGTTACCGGTACCGGAGAAGAATATACTGTGGTCTTTTCCATCAACAACAAAGACCACAGTTCCAGATGGATTCGGGAATACGGCAACTGGCGGATCAGAAGTTTTGGCGTCATTGCCGCCGGAGACAAGGAACTGCTTGCGAAGAAAGAAAGAGATAAAAAAACGGCAGAGAACCTTCGTATCGACAGATATAATCTTCAGGTTGAAGCCGGCTATGCCTATCTTTTTAAAAGAGCTCCCGCCGCCGTCTACGCTTCAGCTGACTGGATGGGCTTCGGCGCCAAAGTATACTATGCGGGATCCGATTTTTACAGCCTGGGCCTATTCGGCGGGATCCGCTGCGCCTTTGCCATGGGAAGCCTGGGTCTAATGCCCTATGGAAGGATTGGTTTTGATTACCAGCATGATCAGAAATATTTAGACTGGATAGGGAATGATACCCAAATCGGCTTTCCTATCACCATCATGGGACAGGCAGGGCTTAAAGCAACTGCCGCCAAAATACCCGGCCTCTTTGCGGGTGTTGCATTCCAATACAACTTCTTTAACATGCATGATACCCGGCACTACGATAAAGAGAAGCTCATGAAGATGGCATTGAGCATTACCGCAGGTTATGCGTTTTAAAGTTTATCGTAATCTTGTTTTTCCAAAAGGGCCCCCCGCATTTTACGAGGGTTTCTTTTTTTACAAGCGCCCTTACCGCTTCTCCTGCCTCTTCCTCTGACCAGTCTCCCAAATCCGCCAGAACCCTGGCCGCTTCGTCCGCTGTATAGGAACGGCGGTTCCTTCGGAAAAAATCTGCCATGTTCCGTTCTTCCCGAAGTTCTGTGCTGCCATCTCCGGCACATACATCACAGCAGTATTTTTCCGGCTTTCCGCTGTTTCCTTCGTAGTTTAAAAGTTGAAGCAGCGTTTCCCGGCGGCATTGGAAAAAATTTTGCGCATAGGCAAAAAGTTGTCCCATCCTCGTTTTCTCCTCTGCTGTTTTAATCTGCGCAAGCCGGGCCCTGTCTTCGGGGCCCCAAAGGAGAAAAGCCCGGGACTGTTTTCCGTCCCGCCCTGCCCGGCCCGATTCCTGAAGGTATGCTTCCACTGACGGCGGACAGTCCCGGTGTATCACCGTACGAATATCGGCTTTATCAACGCCAAGACCAAAAGCGCAGGTCGAGACCAATACCGCTCCGGTATTATGGAGGTACCATATTTCCAGTTCTTTTTTTTCATCCCGGTTTAAGCCCGCATGATAAAACCGTATTTCTTCCGCCCAGTCAATACCCGCTTCCGCAAAATGGTTCTGCAAATACCGGGCAAGGCGTTCCGTACCGGAACGGGAAGAACAAAACACAATAGCAGGCCGTTTATTTGCCAGAAGCAAATCCCTAACCGTCAAATTTCTCAGTATGCAGCCAACCGCCCGGTATTCAATATTGGACCGGTCAGGATTGCCGATAATCCGCCGGGCACCTTCGCCGCCGAAAATATAACGTTCTATTTTTTTCAGCACCGGGGCGGAGGCGGTGGCAGTAAAAGCCGTTACCAGGGGTGAACCAACCGCTTCCAGAATGGCGTGAATCTTCAAATAGGAGGGTCTAAAACTTTCTCCCCACTCGCTGACACAATGTGCTTCATCGATTACCGTATGTACTATCCCCAGATCCGGAAGATGTTTCCTTATTTGAGGACTTAAGAGTACCTCCGGGTTGGCGATAATAAATTTGCTTTCCCCGGAACGGAGTTTTTTCCAAATTGCTTCCCGCTCTTCTTTGCTTTGACCGCCGCGGATCAGCACCGGAGAAAAACCTCGTTCGGTCAGCCGCCGTTCCTGATCCGCCATCAGGGAAAGGATAGGATAGATCACCAAGGTTGGCCCGGAAAGCAGCATGGCAGGAAGCTGAAAACACAGGGATTTTCCCGATCCGGTGGGAAGGATTACAATCTGCCGGCCAAGATTAGCCCCGTCATCCGGCATATTTTCAGGAGTACCGCCGGCGATCTCTGACGGAGCTTCATTAGACAAACTGTTTGATCCGGCCGCGGACCATACCGGAATACCCGCCGCACCGGCGGCCTCAAGCAGATTAGAAACGACCAGCCGCTGATAAGGAAAAAGATAGGACAATCCAAAAAGGCGTTTAACCGCATCCCCTAGGGGATCAAAAAATTGTTCCATGTTTGTTCCCTCATAATAGGGCAGCAAACGCCGCTGCGCTTGTATTAAATGTTTTTTTGATTAAAGCAGGATTCTCTGCTCTGCCCTCTAGGAGGTATGACAGCGGATTGCCAAAACGAGACAGACTACTACAGGGCAAAGATGGATCTGATTCAATTTGGATCTTCTAAAACAGATGGGCCCCTTGCCTTGCCAAAGGAATCAAGGCCCAGGGAAAAACTCCTCCGGGAAGGACCGGAAGTCCTGTCCGACCGGGAGCTTCTTTGCATACTGCTAAACACGGGGATCAAAGGGAAAAATGTCAGCATTCTGGCAGAAGAACTGCTTGCCAAACTGGATAACAGTAAAGACATTCCTCCCATAAACGAATTGGCGAAAATAGCCGGCCTGGGTGAAACAAAAGCTGCCACAGTGGCGGCAGTGCTGGAGCTAGGCCGGCGCCGCTGGGCTCAGGGAGAAACCAGAATCCGGTCTCCCGAAGATGCCTACAACCTGGTCAGGCATTATGCGGACCGCCGTCAGGAACGGTTTATTTGCATTTCCTTGAACGGCGCCCATGAAGTACTGGCGGTACGGGTGGTCACTATGGGCCTGGTGAACAAGACTATCGTCCATCCCCGGGAAGTTTTTTCCGATCCCCTCCAGGACCGGGCCAGTGCAGTCTGCGTTGCTCACAACCATCCTTCGGGGAAACTAAGACCTTCCCTGGAAGACGATGAAATTACAATAAAACTAAAAGCCGCGGCGGATATTCTGGGGATTAATTTTTTGGATCATATTATTTTTTCTACCGAAGGATTTTTCAGCTATGGCAAAATGGAACAGACAAAAAAAAACAAAAATTATTAGCGGCTTTATATTCCCAACAGGGCACTGTATGCATCCAGGGCGCTGTCTTCGGAGTTTCCTGCCAGGACTTTCCTGGTCAGAATCTTTCCCAGTTGTACCCCTTCCTGATCGAAGCTGTTAAGGTTCCACACAAAACCCTGAAACATAACCTTGTTTTCAAAATGGGCCAGAAGACTTCCTAAAGCGGCGGGGTTCAGCTCTTTTCCGTGGATAAGACTGGAAGGGCGGCCGCCGGGAAATAACTTGTTTTTGTCCCCATCGTTTTTTCCTTTGGCAAAGGCAACGATCTGGGCGGCAAGATTGGCCTTAAGTTTGGTTTGGCTTATTGATCCGTCTACTTCCACATCATCGCCGCACTGGCTGTTTTGGAAACCTACAAACTGCAGGGGAACAATGTCTGTCCCCTGGTGTAGCATTTGATAGAATGAATGTTGCCCATTGGTACCCGGTTCGCCGAATACTACAGGACCCGTGGCATATTTCAATTCAACGCCAAAACGGTTGACACGCTTGCCGTTTGATTCCATATCCAACTGCTGCAGGTGGGCGGGGAAGCGGGATAGAGCCTGGCTGTAGGGAAGCACCGCTGTGCCGGGGTAACCCAGAAAGTTCCGTTCCCAAACGCCAATCAATGCATCAAGAAGGGCGGCATTTTTTTGTATGTCTTTTTCCAGAGTGCCTCTGTCCGCATCACGGGCGCCGGCAAGAAATTCAGCAAACACTTCAGGACCAAAAGCCAGGGAAAGGATCACTCCTCCCGCCGCAGAAGTGGAAGAATAACGCCCTCCGATAAAGTCGTCGATGTAAAAGGAATCAAGGTACGCCGGATTACGGGCCAGGGGGCTCGTTTCGCTGGTAACCGCCACCATGTGTTTGCCCGAATCAAGTCCCGCCTTTGCAAGCTTGTCCTTGACAAACAGTTCATTGGCCAGAGTTTCCTGGGTGGTCCCGCTCTTGGATACCAGGACAAAGATCGTTTGTGAAAGATCTACTGAGGAAATAACGGCGGAAGCGTCATCGGGATCTACATTGGAAATAAAAAATGCGTCGAGTTTTTTCTTTCCCTTTTTGACTGCCCAGTTATCCAGGGCCAGGCACATGGCCCGGGGGCCCAGATCGGATCCTCCAATGCCTATCTGTACGGCGTTTCTAAAGGTCTTTCCGGAAGCGCCGCAGATTGCTCCTGACCGCACCGCTTCTGCAAAACCGGAAAACCGTTTAAGTTCGTTCCGGTAAAATTCTCCCAGGTCCTTGCCTTCATGAATTACCGGTTTACCCAGCTGTCCCCGCAGCAGATGATGAAGGACCCGGCGTTTTTCGCCGGTATTCATGATCTCACCCTCCGCGAGGGCCTGGTATTTGACGATTACTTCCTGCTCATCTGCCAGAGACTGAAGGGCTTCCAGAATCGGTTCATCCACAGGCCTGGCAGCCCAGTTATAATAAAGATCCCCCGCCATGGGGATGGTGCAGTTCTTAATCCGTTCCGCCGTAAGCTTTGCCGCAAAATCAAAATGCGTATGCTTTTGTCCTGCCTCACCGGAAAGGGCTTTCAGTTTTTTCCATGCAACGGTATTGTCAAAATCGGTATAATTCATGACCCTGCGATCCTAAGAAACGCTTTTTTTTCCATGGGCAACAGCGGCCTTGCAGGTTTTACAAACCTTAACCTTGCTGCCGCCGGCTTCAAGTTCATAGAGGACTTTTATGTTTTCCCGTTTACAGACCGGGCATACCCCCCTGCCCCGGGCTGTCTCCTCTCTTAGTCCTTTGCCTCTGTGCGCCTTTGACATTATTCTTTCCCCTTCTCTGGTTTTTCCGTCTTTTCTTTTTCTATTTTTTCTTTTTTCTTGGCTTTCTTTTCTTCTTTTTTGGTTTTCTTGTTTTTTTCCTCATCGGTCTTAAAGACATAATCCACCAGTTCAAGAATCACCATTTCCGAAGCATCCCCCGGTCTGGCGCCTAGCTTGATTATCCGGGTATAGCCGCCGGGCCGCTCCTTCATTCTGGGCCCGATATTGGTAAAGAGTTTGGCCACCACTCCCTCGTCATAAAGACGGCTGGATGCAATACGCCGGTTATGAACCGAATCGATCTTCGCTCTTGTGATAAGACGCTCCGCTGTTCTTCTGACCGCCTGGGCCTTTGTTTTGGTAGTTTTAATCCGCTCATGGGCAAAGAGGGAGGTAACCATATTGCGGAGCATGGCTTTCCGGTGGGCAGCCATCCGTTCCAGGGGGTTAAAGCCTCTTCTATGTTTCATTATCTACTTCCTTCTGGGGCGACATCCTTACAGCATTGCGTAAAACATTTACGTCGGTAATTCCCAAACCCAGGTTCCATTCCTTAAGTTTTTCCTTTATTTCCTGAAGGGACTTTTTGCCGAAATTCCGGGTCTTTGCAATATCGTCTTCGGTCTTTCTGGTTAGTTCCCCAATGGTTTTTATATTGGCGTTTTTAAGACAGTTGGAAGAACGGACAGAAAGCTCAAGTTCTTCCACCGGTGTATTAAGGATTTGCCGTATCTTTTCGTCATCGGGATCGTCGTCCAGTTCCGAACCAAGGCTGTTTTCGTCAAAGTTGATAAAGACCGAAAAATGATCTTTGGCTATCTTGGCCGCTTCCGCCAGGGCATCGTCGGGTTTTATCGTACCGTCGGTCCAGACTTCCAGCACCAGCTTGTCGTAATCACTGCGCTGTCCCACTCTGGTTGGTTCCACCGCAAACTTGACTTTTTTTACTGGAGAAAATATGGCATCCAGCGGTATGGTGCCGATTATGTCCACATAGTGTTCGTTCACTTCCGAAGGGACATAACCCCGGCCCAGGTCAATTTGAACTTCCATCTCCACATGGGCATTGTCCATCAATGTCATCACATGACGGCCGGTACTAAGAATCTCTATCTGGCCTTCCTTTTCAAAATCATCGCTCTTAATATTGTGTTTGCCCGACCATTCATAGGCCAAAACGATCTGTTCCATATCTCCAGGAAGACGGAGGCGGATCTGTTTAAGATTGTTGATCACTTCCAGGGTATCTTCCACAATATTGGGAATGCTTTCAAATTCGCTGGACACGGTATGGGCATTCCCGCTCTTATCGTAGGAAGTGATCTTGACAGCGGTAATAGCGTACCCCTGTATAGATGAAAGCAGAACACGCCGTAAGGTATTGCCAACGGTAGTACCAAACCCTGGCTGAAAAGGAGCGGCAATAAATTTACCGTAATTCGGCTTTAGCTCGCCATGCTCAAAGGTAATACCTTTTGGACGCTTGAATCCCTGAAGCAGATTCTTACGGGCCATAGTAACTCCTATATAGTACGGTAGCGCAAATTTTGCTGGCGCATCCGCAAGTTAAATCGAACATGAAACGAAGTTTCATGAGGACTCCTTATTTTGAATAGTATTCTACAATCATCTGTTCCTTGATATCTTCAAGATCCGTAATGTCACTGCGCCGCGGGACGGCAAGGAACTTGCCTTTCATTGTGTCAGGATCCAGATGGAACCAGGGCATTACCCCGGACTTGCCGAATTCTTTAAGAGCTTCTTTAATTATCACGAGATTCCTGCTCCCTTCCCGTATGGCAATCTCGTCTTCCGGCTTTACGAGGTAAGAAGGAATGCTTACCCGTCTTCCGTTTACCGTCACATGACCGTGGAGTACAATCTGCCGGGCCTGGCTTCTGCTTGAAGCAAAGCGGAGCCGGTATATCACATTATCAAGCCGTCTTTCCAAAAGAACAAAAAGGTTTTCGCCGGTAATGCCGGCCATACGCAGGGCCCGCTGGAAAAAGAGCCTAAATTGTTTTTCCTGCATACCGTAGATTCGCCGGAGTTTCTGTTTTTCCCGAAGCTGTACGCCGTAATCACTCCGTTTCCCCTGTCTTCCCTTGGGATCCTTTCCCGGAGCAGGACGTTTTCTGTTAATGGCGCATTTGTCACTTTTGCACCGGTCTCCTTTAAGCATGAGTTTTTTGTTCTCTGCCCGGCAAAGGCGGCACACAGGTCCTGTATATCTAGCCATCTCTTATTCTCCTTACATCTCGCCTTGCAACCTATATGCGGCGCGTTTTACGGGGTCTGCAGCCATTATGGGGAATGGGGGTAACATCGTTGATCGATTTTACTTTGATGCCCAGCACACCAAGCTGTCTGATGGCTGATTCCCGGCCTATGCCGGGTCCCTTTACAAATACATGGACTTCCCTTAAGCCCACCTGCATAGCCTTCTGGGCAGCGGTTTCTGTTACGGTCTGGGCGGCAAAGGGGGTAGATTTTTTTGCCCCCCGAAAATTCAGCCCCCCGGAGCTGGCCCAGGAAATGGTGTTACCCATAAGATCGGTAATGGTAACAATGGTGTTGTTAAACGTAGCCTGAATATATACGTTTCCTTCGTATACCGATTTTTTTTCTTTCTTCTTTTTAGAAGCTGCCGCCACTCACATCCTCCACAGAAACAATTTAGAAGAAACCAAAGGTTGCTCCATTGAGAAAACCGCTCTTCGGCTTTCTCACTTTTTCTTTCCGGCCACGGTTTTTTTCTTGCCCTTACGGGTCCGGGCATTGGTCCGTGTCCGTTGTCCCCGCAACGGCAGACCCTTACGGTGCCGTAGTCCCCGGTAACAGCCTATATCCATAAGCCGTTTAATATTCAGGGCAACCTCGGTCCGGAGGCGGCCCTCTACTTTGTAATCGTTTTCGATAAGATGACGGAGCGTATTCAGTTCTTCCGGGGAAAGATCATTGATGAGTCTGTTGGGATCGATCTTTGCCTTTTCACAGATTTCCCCGGCGCTGGATCTGCCGATACCGAAGATGTAGGTCAGTGCGATATTAACATGTTTGTTGGGGAGATCGATCCCCGCTATACGTGCCATGGTAACCTCTGTCTCGTGCGGCTGCCTTCGTCAGCTTTGATGACGTTCCGCACATTAAAATCGAATATGAAACAAAGCTTCATAATTGCTCCTATCCCTGCTTCTGCTTATGCTTGGGATTTTTACAAATTATGCGGATTATACCATTCCGCTTGATCACTTTACATTTATCGCAAATCGGTTTTACACTGGTCCGGACTTTCATTGTTATTCCTCCTAAAGGTTCCTGCCCCGAAGCCGTCCCTTCCTGGTCAACCCTTCATGATAATGCATCTTTAATAAACTTTCCACCTGGCTCATCGTATCCAGATCCACCCCCACCATGATCAATAAAGAAGTACCGCCCATGAGCATCGAGATGGAGTATGGAAAGTTAAACAGATATTGGATTAATGTCGGAAGGACGGCAATAACCGCCAAATACAACGAACCCGGCAGAACAATGCGGTTAAGAATCTTGGTAAGGTATTCTTCTATACGATCGGTTCTGATTCCCGGAATTGATCCGCCGTTTTCCCGAATATTCTTGGCTATTTCTATGGGGTTAAGACTAACCTGGGTATAAAAATAGGCAAAGAAAATAATCAGTATTATATGCAGAATATTGTACAGGGGGCCCCGGGGAGCCAGGGCCTGAGATATTGACCTTACCCAGGCCACATTTTCTCCAACCATGGAAGCAATCTGGATGGGAAAAGCCAAAATGGACGAGGCAAATATTACCGGTATTACCCCGGAAGGGTTAATTTTAAAGGGGATATAAGTATTCTGGGCGCCGTACATCCTGCGGCCCACGATCCTTTTGGCGTAGTTAACAGGAATTTTTCGCTGCCCCTGCTGTTCAAAAACCACCAGAGCCACCACGACGATAAACATAACAAAGACCACCGCCACAAAAACAGGGTTCTGCTCACCACGCCAAACCTGTTGGCCCAGTTCCCATATCGCCTGGGGAAGCCGGGCGACGATACCGGCAAAGATCAACAACGATATACCGTTCCCTATGCCGCGTTTGGTAATTTGTTCTCCCATCCACATTAGAAACATTGTTCCTGTGGTAACAGTCAGTACGGCGATGATTGAAAAGAACATAAAATTTTGGATGGTAAAAAATTCACTTCCCACATTCCGGGCAATGCTCTTGGCATATTGGGTAACGGCAAGGGACTGAACAATGCAAACCGCTACGGTACCCATTCGCTGGTAGCTTTGTATCTTCTTTTTTCCGCCTTCTTCCTGGGAAAGTTTTTTAAGGGAAGGAAAAACAATAATAAGAAGCTGCATAATGATTGACATGGAGATATAGGGCATGATCCCCAGCATGAAGACCGAAAAATTGGAAAATGCGCCGCCGGCAAAAAAGTCCAGGTAATCCACAATGGCGTTTCCAGAATTCTGCTGAGCTTTAAAATAAGCGGTAAGGAGTTGGGCATTGATCCCCGGAATGGGGAGCACCGCTCCCAGCCTGAAGATCAACAGCAGGAATACGGTAAATATGATTCGCTCCCTGAGTTCTTTTACTCTGAATATGCCAATCAGTGGATTTGCCATTACTGTTTTGCCTCCGCAGTTAGAACGGTTCCGCCGGCTTTTTCGATCTTCTCTTTGGCGGAAACGGAAAGTAATAGGGATTTAACGGTAAGCTTTTTTTTCAATACTCCGTTTCCCAGTACCTTGACCGGCACAGAACCCTTGGCCAGTCCCTTGTTGATAAGGGAAGCGGGGTCCACCGTTTCTCCGTCTTCAAACCGTTTTTCCAGTGCATCAACGTTGATAACCTGATATGATTTTTTAAAAGGATAATTTGAAAACCCTCGCTGGGCGATACGCCGGTAAAGGGGCATCTGCCCCCCTTCAAAACCAAGATATGTTTTTCCGCCGGACCGGGCCTTCTGGCCTTTGTTTCCTTTTCCCGCGGTAGTACCCCTGCCGGAACCCTGGCCCCGGCCAATAATGCGTTTTTTTCGGTTGGCGCCTTCGGGGGCATGTAAATTAAAATCGTGCATACACGCGCCGCCTCCCTGGCAGCGAATAATAATAATTTTCTATAGCAAACGGTCCGAAAGGACGCATACTATACCTTTTCCACCGAAACGAGGTGGGAAACTTTTTTGATCATCCCCATCACAGCAGGGTTTGCATCCAGCACATTGCTGGAACCGATTTTCCGCAGTCCCAAAGATCGGACCGTAGCCCGCTGCACAGGCGGCTTTCCAATAACGCTGCGAATCAGTTTAACTTTTATATTCTGCGCCATATCAACCCCACAGTTCCTTAATGGATTTGCCCCTGGCCCTGGACAGGGCCCTGACATCCATCATTCGGCTTATGCCTTCAAAGGTGGCCTTGACCACATTGTACTGGCTGGAGGCTCCTATGGATTTGGATAACACATCGGTAACCCCTCCGGCTTCCATAATTGCCCGGACCGGACCTCCGGCGATGATTCCCGTTCCGGAACAAGCCGGCTTTAGATATACCCGAGAAGCCTTAAAAGATCCCTGGATTTCGTGAGGTATGGTCCCGTTTTTGACAGGGAGTTTAACAAGGTTCCGTTTTGCCTTGTCTATACTCTTGCGGATTGCCTCGGACACATCGTTGGCCTTGCCAAAACCAAAGCCCACACTGCCCTTTCTGTCTCCCACCACAGTCAGAGCAGAAAAAGAAAAACGCCGTCCTCCCTTTACCACCTTGGCGGTCCGGTTCAACTTTACCAGCTTTTCGATAAACTCCTTGTCTTTTTCCTGGCCCCTTTCGCGATCCTTCCGGCCTTCCCTTCCGTGCTCCATTCCGCCCCCTAAAACTGGACCCCGGCTTTCCGGGCTCCTTCTGCCATGGCTTTTACCAGGCCGTGATACAAATATCCGTTCCGGTCAAACACCACGGCGGTGATATTTTTTTCCAGAAGCCGTTTCCCCATAATTTCTCCCAGTTGGGCCGCTCCGGCAGCGGTTGGTTTTATGCTCTGCAGTTCCTTTTCCAGAGTAGAAGCCGCTGCCAAAGTATGACCCCTGGTGTCGTCAATAACCTGCATATAGAGGGCCTTATTGCTCCTCGATACGGAGAGCCGGGGCCGTTCCGCCGTTCCGGATAAATTTTTCCGGATGTGAATTTTCCGTTTCAGCCGTTTTCGGTCTTTTTCCAACATCTTACGCAGCATAATATTCCCTTACTTAACTCCGGACTTTCCGACCTTGCGCCGGATTTGTTCGTTCTCATAACGGATGCCCTTGCCTTTGTAGGGTTCAGGTTTTCTGAGCTTCCGTACCTGGGCGGCAAATTCCCCCACCCTTTGTTTATCTATGCCGGAAACCGTCACCTTTCCGGATGCCTCCGCTGCAACAGTTAAACCCTCTGGGATTCCTACATAAATTTCCGTGGAAAACCCCAGATTCATCACCAGAAGTTTTCCCTGAACTTCCGCCCGGTAACCGACGCCGGTTATTATCAGGGTTTTGGTAAAACCCGTTGATACCCCGGTTACCATATTATTAAGAAGATTCCTGTAGAGACCGTGGAAAGACTTGGTTTGTTTCTCTTCGTTGGCCCGGCTTACGATAATTTCCTCATCCTTCAGTTCAAAGCTGATTACCGGGTGATATTTCTGGGTTAATTTTCCCTTGGGACCTTCTACCGATATAAGGCTGTTTTGAAAATCCACCTTAACGCCCTGAGGAACCTTTACAGGTATTTTTCCAATCCTCGACATACTCAACCCCTACCAAACGGTACAGATAATCTCGCCGCCGACTTTTTTTTCGGCAGCCTTCTTCCCTGTGGTGACTCCCTGGGAAGTAGAAACAATGAGGGTCCCATAACCGTTAAAAACCCGGGGCATATTCTTATACCCCGTATACACCCGCCGTCCGGGCTTGCTGACCTTTTCGATGCCGTGAATCACCGGCCCGGTTTCATCATCGTATTTAAGAAAAACCCGGATGGTATTGGCCCCTTCCTGACTCACTTTTTTAAAGTTCTTGATATATCCTTCGGTCTTCAATATCTTGACGATCTCAAGCTTAAGTTTTGAGGTAGGAATATCAACTTTTTCATGCTTTGCCATTCCGGCATTCCGGATTTTGGTCAGCATATCCGCAACGGGATCAGTAACGCTCATCCTCTTCTCCTACCAGCTTGATTTGGTAACGCCAGGGATAAGTCCCTCGCTTGCAAGTTTACGAAAACAAAGACGGCACATTTCGAATTTCCTAAGGTACCCCCTGGCCCGTCCGCAGATCCGGCAGCGGTTCACCTTCCTTGATTTATATTTAGGCGTCCGCAGTGCCTTAATAATCATTGTCTTTCTTGCCATGGTTCCTCACTTTCTAAAGGGCATACCGAACCTGGAGAGGAAAGCCTTGGCCTCCGCATCGGTCCGGGCAGTTGTTACGATGACTATGTTCAGTCCCGCCACCCTTTCTATTTTATCAAAATCTATTTCCGGAAAAATTATCTGTTCCGTAACACCCATAGAATAATTACCGTGACCGTCAAAGGCATTTTGGTTTACCCCGCGGAAGTCCTTTACCCGGGGCAGGGCCACGTTCACCAGCCGGTCAAGAAATTCGTACATCATCGCTCCCCGAAGAGTTACCTTGGCGCCAATTTCCTGGCCGGATCTGATCTTAAAATTGGCAATGCTCTTGCGGGCCTTGGTTTTTACCGCCTTTTGACCGGTGATTTGTGTTAGATCGTCGATGGCAGCATCCAGAAGTTTTTTGTTCTGCAGCGCTTCTCCAACGCCCATGCTGACCACAATCTTTTCCAGCCTGGGAGTCTGCATTGGGGATTTGTATCCGAATTCCTTAAACAGTTCCGGAGCGATCTGCTCCCGGTATATTTTTTTTAGCCGGGGTTCGTATTTAGCAGCCATTACAGAGCCTCCCCGCATTTTCTGCAAACCCTGGTTTTAATGGGTTTTCCGGTTTTTGAGTCCACTCCGCCCAGTTTATAGCCGATCCTGGTGGGACCGCATTTTTTGCAGAGGATCATGACATTGGAAGAGTGAATGGCCGCTTCTATTTCTACAATGCCTCCCCGGTCCTGCTGGCTGCGGCGCTTTTTGGCCTTCTTAACCATGTTGAGCCCTTCCACCACCACCCGGTCCTTGTCCCTGAGTATTTTAAGAATACGGCCCCGCTTGCCCTTATCCTTACCGGCCATGATTTGGACAGTGTCTTCTTTTTTTAACTTGAATTTATGTACCGCTGTCATAATCTTTCCTCATCATCCTTTACAATACTTCCGGCGCCAGGGAAACTATTTTCATAAACTCCGCCCTTTCCCGAAGTTCCCGGGCTACCGGCCCGAATACGCGTTTACCCTTGGGGTTAAGGGCGGCATCAATAAGCACACAGGCATTATCGTCAAAACGGATATAGGTTCCATCGGAGCGGCGGTATTCCTTGTGGATCCGGACCACCACAGCTTTTTCAACGGATCCCTTCTTAACCGTAGAGGTGGGCAGGGCATCCTTGACCGCCACCACAATAATATCCCCTATGCTGGCGTATTTACGCTTTGAACCGCCCAGGACCTTGATACATTGGGCGATTTTTGCACCCGAATTGTCGGCCACATTCAGAAAGGTTTCTACCTGTACCATGCTCACTCCTTCCTTAACGGGCCCTTTCAAGAATTTCCGCAAGATTCCAGCACTTTTCCCTGCTCAAGGGCCGACATTCCACAACCCGGACCCGGTCGCCGGCTTTGGCGTCATTTTTTTCATCGTGGGCTTTTAGCCGTTTAATCCGGGTAACATATTTTTTATAGAGCGGGTGCAGCGCCTTGTTTTCTACGGCGACAACAATGGTTTTATCCATCTTGCTGCTTTTGACGATCCCAACAAATTCTTTTTTTCCGCCCTTGGCTTTCTTTTCCATAAATTATGCCTTCTTCTCCGCCATCAAAGCTTGTTTTGCCGCATTTTTTTCCTGTACTGAAATCAATGTGTTTATCCGGGCAATCTGACGGCGCATCACTCGTTTCTGAAGCGGATTATCCACACGCCCAATAACCATCTGAAAACGGAGATCCATATATTTTTTAGCAAGCTCTTCCCGCTTTGCCTTTAGCTCCTGAAATGACAGGTTCTTAAATGAATTCCTCAATCTTCACTCCTGTTAAAAACGCAGCACATTTTAGGCCAGCTCAAAATCGGCGCGGGCCACAAATTTGGTTTTAATGGGAAGCTTGGCCCCAGCCAGTGTCATCGCTTCTTCCGCCAGTTTTTTGTCGATACCCCCCAGTTCAAACATCACCGTACCGGGCTTGACCACCGCCACCCAATATTCGGGGGCACCCTTTCCTTTTCCCATGCGGGTTTCCGCCGGTTTCTTGGAAAAGGGTTTATCCGGAAATATCCGGATCCAGAGCTTGCCGCCCCGTTTTACATGACGGTTCATAGCAACCCGGGCCGCTTCTATCTGCCTGTTGGTAATCCACATCCGATCCAGGGCAATCAGGCCGTAATCGCCGAACACCACCGCATTTCCCCGGGTGGCGTTGCCGGGCATATTCCCCCGTTGTACCTTGCGGTGTCTTACCCGTTTGGGACTCAGCATATTGTACCCCTATGCCTTGGCGGGAACCCTTTCCCGCCGTTTTCGTACAAGGGCTCCGGCATCTTCCTTCTGCTCCCTGCCGTACTTCATGCCGTTGTATACCCAAACCTTGACGCCAATGGCGCCGAAGGTGGTTTGAGCCTCGGCAAAACCGTAATCAATATCCGCCCTTAAGGTATGAAGGGGGATCCGCCCTTCCTTTGCTTCTTCGGTTCGGGACATTTCCGCTCCACCCAATCGCCCGGATAGGCGCACCTTTATTCCCTGGGCATTGCCCTTCTTAATGGCGTTGGAAATGGCCTGTTTCATGGTCCGCCGAAAACTTCCCCGGGCCAAAAGCTGCCGGGCAATGTTCTGGGCCACAATCTGGGCATTGTTGTCGGCGTTCCGTACTTCCTTAATTTTGATCTGCACTTTCTTGGAAACGAGTTTTTGCAGTTCCGACCCGATCTTTTCTATATTTGCACCCTTGACACCGATGATAACTCCCGGCCGGGCAGTGTGGATCACAATGGTAATCCGCTGGGGGTGCCGTATTATTTCCAGCTCGGCAATGTCCGCCCCTTTGCATTCTTCCATGGTAAGGATAAATTTTCGCAGCTTTATATCTTCGTGCAGGGTATCGGCATATTCCCGGGGGTCCACATACCAGCGGGAACCCCAGGTTTTATTGATCCCTATTCGCAGTCCGGTTGGATGTACTTTTTGTCCCATTATTTTCCTGCCTCGTCTATTACCACCGTAATGTGGCACATTCTTTTTAGGAGCATATCCGCCCGGCCCCTGCCGCGGAACCAAACCCGTTTCATCCGGGGGCCTTCGTTTACCTGAACGTCTTTGATGTAGAGCATATCTTCGTCTAGTTTTTTGTTTTGCTCCAGGGCATTGCCGGCGGCGGATTTGACGGTTTTGCGAATTAGTCTGGCGCCCTTATGGGGCATGTGCTCCAGCATGGCCATGGCATCGGAATAGCTTTTGCGCCGTACCAGATCCGCCACAGGCCTGATTTTATAGGGAGAGGCAATGATAAACTTCGTTTCGGCCCTGAAACCGGCGCCGGTCTTTTCGGGCTGCGCTTTTTTTGCCATTACTTCTTAACCGCCTTTTTGTCCGAGCCCGCATGGCCCCGGAAAATCCGGGTGGGGGAAAATTCTCCCAGTTTATGGCCCACCAAATTTTCCGTAATGTACACGGGAACCCATACTTTGCCGTTGTATACGGAGATTGTACCCCCAACCATTTCGGGGATGATCGTGGAACAGCGGGAATAGGTTTTAATCATCTTCCTGTCCCCGGCCTTGCTCATCTCAAGCACCTTTTTGTAAAGGCTCTTTTCGATAAAGGGCCCCTTCTTAATCGATCTCGACACTCCCTAAACTCCTATTCCCAATTATTTCTTTTTCCTGCGGCTTACAATAAACCGTGAGGAAGGCTTATGTTTCTTCCGGGTCTTGTATCCCTTGGTGGGCTGCCCCCAGGGAGTAACCGGATGGATACCTTTGTTCTTTCCTTCGCCGCCCCCGTGGGGATGATCCACGGGGTTCATCACCATGCCCCGGACCGTGGGCCTGACGCCAAGCCAGCGTTTGCGGCCCGCCTTGCCCAGAGTTACGTTCATGTGATCCTCATTGCCCACAGTCCCAATGGTGGCATAACATTTTTTAAAGACCATGCGCATTTCCCCGGAAGGAAGTTTTATCGTTACATAGTCCCCTTCTTTGGCGGCAACAAGGGCCCCGGATCCGGCGGAACGGACCATTTGAGCGCCCTTGCCCAGGGTAAGTTCCACATTGTGTACGGTAAAGCCCAGGGGAATATTTTCCAGGGGCAGGGCATTACCCGGCTCAATAGGAGCATCCGGCCCGGCATTGATAGTGTTTCCTGCGGCAAGTCCCTTAGGGGCGATGATGTACCTCTTATCCCCGTCGGCATAATTGATAAGGGCAATATTGGCGCTGCGGTTGGGATCATATTCAATGGTAACTACTTTGCCGGGAACGCCGATCTTGTCCCGTTTAAAGTCAATGGTTCGATAACGGCGTTTATGGCCCCCACCCTTGTGACGGACACTTATCCGCCCATTCCAGTCCCGGCCCGCCCGTTCCGCTCTGCCTTCGGTAAGGGATTTTTCCGGTTTGGTCTTTTTGGTCAATTCTGAAAAATCAAGGCTAGTCCATTGCCGCATACCAGCGGTAATCGGTTTATATGTCTTAATACCCATAATTAAACGCCCTCAAAAACAGCAATCTTCTCGTTTTTGGCCAGTCGTACCACGGCTTTTTTCCACGAAGACGTGTAACCTGGCCGGTTTCGCAGCCTCTTGGGCTTGCCTCCCACCATCATTACCGTACAGGATACGGGATGCACATTAAAAATTTTCCGGACCGCTTCCTTTATCTGTATTTTAGAAGCCCGGGGATCAACCTTAAATACATATTTGCCCTGCTCTCGCAAAATGTTGGCCTTTTCCGAAAGGACCGGTTCAATCAATATGGATTCATAGTTCATGCCCCAGCCCCCGTTTTTTGTTCAGTGTCCTTAGCGTTTTTGTTATAAAATTCATTCAGGTTTTTTGCCGCCGTTTCCAAAAGCAGCACCCGGCGGCCGTAAAAAAGATCGTGAGCCCGCAGGCGGTTATAGGAAAGGTAGGACAACCAAGGAATATTTGCCGCCGCCCTCTTGGTTCTTTGATCATCGTCTTTAAGAATAATAACGGTCCGTTCGGGGGTTCCAAAATTATCCAGCAGTTTTGCCAGATCCCGTGTCTTCCCCGATTCGATGGAAAAATCTTCTACCACCTTTAGAATACCGCTTTGCATTTTAAGGGAGAGGATCGTTTTCATGGCCAGGCGCTTTGCTTTTTTGGGGATTGTATAGGAAAAATCCCTGGGTTTAGGACCAAAGATCGTGCCGCCTCCCACAAGGAGGGGTGATTTTTTGTCTCCCCGCCGGGCCCGGCCCGTTCCCTTTTGCCGGTAGGGTCTGGCATTGGAACCGTGAATTTCTCCCCTGTCCTTGGTTGAGGCGGTTCCCAGCCGTTTATTGGCAAGCTCGTTGTTGATTGCATGCCAGATCACTTCGTCGTTTACCGGCAGACCGAATACGGCGTCGTCCAGTTCAATGGTGCGCAGTTCCTTGCCTTCTTTTGAATACACTGTACCCTTCATACTTTCCTACTTCTTAACTGCCGAACGGACAAATACTAATCCCTTGTTAATCCCCGGTACGGCGCCCTGGATCATTAAAAGGTTTTTTTCAACATCTACCTTGACCAGCCTTTGGCTTAGCACGGTAACCCGTTCCCGGCCCATCCGTCCGGGCAGTTTAACGTTCTTAAAGGTCTTGTGGGGATAGGTGGCCTGCCCTGTGGATCCCGGGGCACGATGAAATTTGGAACCGTGCCTTTTTGGCCCTCCGGAAAACCCATGACGCTTAACAACGCCCTGAAATCCTTTACCCTTGCTGATACCGGTAACATCCACATAGCGGCAGCCTTCAAAAAGCTCTACCCCCAGGTTGTCTCCGGCCTGCACTTCTTTTTCAAAATCCCTGAACTCCCGCACCGTTTTTTTCGGTTCGATTCCTTCAGGGAATTGGCCTGCCCGGGGCTTGGTAATCCGATTTTTCTTAACCTCCCCAATTCCCAGGACTACCGCTTCGTAACCGTCCTTTTCTTTTTCTCTCCGGGCTATGACCGTATTTGGATCGATCCTCAAAACCGTGACCGGTATAAAGTTACCGTCATCATCGAAGATCTGCGTCATTCCCACTTTCCTGGCCATAAGACCCAACATGCAAAACTCCCGATATCAATAACGCCAGTTATTGGAAGTTGTTCGGAAACTGTTGTTTCCAAACAACTCTACTGCTTGATTTCCACATCTACCCCGGCTGGAAGTTCCAGCTTCATCAGGGAATCCATTACTTCCGAAGACGGATTGATAATATCGATCAGGCGCTTATGGGTGCGCATCTCAAATTGTTCACGGCTTTTTTTGTTCACATGGGGTGAACGGAGTACCGTAAACTTGTTAATCCGGGTCGGAAGGGGAATGGGGCCCGTCACCTTGGCCCCGGCCTTCTGCACCGTCTGAACGATTGATTTTGCGCTCTGATCGATCAGCTCAACATCGAAACCGCGCAACCGTACGCGAATTCGTTCCTTTGCCATTGTTCCTCCGCCTTAGAAAACAATAAAGGGCTGACCGCCTTTTACAAAGCGCCAACCCTTTTCCCTTTACTCTACAACCTCAGTTACCTGACCGGAAGCGACGGTTTTACCGCCTTCCCTGATAGCAAAACGAAGCCCCTTCTCCATAGCAATGGGATGAATGAGCTCACCGAAAATCTCCGTATTGTCCCCGGGCATGACCATTTCCTTGCCTTCCGGCAGTTTGACCGTCCCGGTAATATCGGTGGTCCGGAAGTAGAACTGCGGCCGGTAGCCGGTAAAGAAGGGGCTGTGCCGCCCTCCTTCTTCCTTGGAAAGGCAGTAAATCTGTCCCTTGAATTTGCTGTGGGGGGTAATGGATCCGGGTTTTGCCAATACCTGGCCCCGTTCCACTTCTTTCTTATCAATACCCCGGAGCAGGGTTCCGACATTATCTCCGGACTGGGCCTGATCCAGCAGCTTGTTGAACATTTCGATGCCGGTAACGACGGTCTTTTTGGTGGGCCGGATGCCGACAATTTCTATTTCTTCGTTCAGCTTTAAGATGCCCCGTTCTACTTTTCCAGTAACTACGGTGCCGCGGCCTTGAATAGTAAATACGTCTTCGATGGGCATAATAAATGGTTTTTCGTCGTCCCGAACGGGATCAGGGAAGTAGCTGTCCATGGCGTCCAACAGTGCCTGGATACAGGCAGTGCTTTCTGTTTCTTCACCCTTAGTAAGATCTTCCATGGCTTTAAAGGCCGAACCCTTGATGATGGGGATTTCATTGCCGGGAAAACCATTTGCGGTAAGCACGTCCTTGATTTCCTCTTCGACAATCTCAAGAAGGTCGGGATCGTCTACAAGGTCTACTTTATTGAGAAAGACGATAATATTGGGAACGCCGACCTGGCGGGCCAGAATAATATGTTCCCGGGTCTGGGGCATGACCGAATCAGGGGCGGATACTACAAGTACAGCACCGTCCATCTGGGCCGCACCGGTAATCATATTCTTGATGTAGTCGGCGTGACCGGGACAGTCAATGTGGGCATAGTGCCGTTTTTCCGACTGGTATTCCAGGTGCCGAGTGTTGATCGTAATACCCCGGGCTTTTTCTTCCGGAGCATTATCAATATCATCAAATTTCATAACCTTATCGCCGTATTTTTTTCCGCAGTACCCGGTGATGGCGGCAGAAAGGGTCGTCTTGCCGTGATCGACATGTCCGATGGTGCCCACATTCATGTGGATTTTAGTTCTATTGAACTTGTCCTTTGCCATTACTTCTTCCTCCTAAATATATAACCGACAAGACAATTTTGATGGGGGAAAAGACAGCAGAAAACAATACCGTCATTCCACCTGTCCCATCAAAGACTGATGATCGGTTTGGAATATGAAAACGCCGGGGCGTTAAATCATTACCAAAAAATACATGGAGTTTTGCCTTGCAGAACTCCGTTCTTTAGCCGCTTTTTCAAAACCAATTTTAAAACTAACATCGCTTAAAAATTGGTTTACCATCTATAATGAGCGAAGGCCTTGTTGGCCTCAGCCATTTTGTGGGTATCCTCTTTCTTTTTAAAGGCCGAGCCGGTGCTGTTATAAGCATCCAGTAATTCCGCCGCCAGCCGTTCATCCATGCCGCGGCCCGTCCGTGCCCGGGCGGCATTGATAATCCATCGCATCCCCAGGGCTTCCCTCCGGGATTCCCGAATTTCCACCGGCACTTGATAAGTGGCGCCGCCGACCCGGCGGGATTTTACCTCCAGAATGGGCTTTACGTTATCAATGGCCTTAAGAAATACTTCCAGGGGTTCCTTGTCAGCAACCTTGGACTGGATCCCCAAAAGGGCATTATGCACGATCCGGAGGGCAACCGAACGCTTGCCTTCCCACATCATGCGGTTGACAAACTTGGAAACTATCACATTGTTGTACTTGGGATCTGGCAAAATACCCCGGTCCACTGTTTTCTTCTTTCTACCCATTATCTTATGCCTTAGGGCGCTTGGCGCCGTATTTTGAACGGCCCCGTTTGCGGTCCGCCACGCCCAGAGTATCCTTAGCACCCCGGATAATATGATACCTGACCCCGGGAAGGTCCTTGACCCGTCCACCCCGGACCAGGACCACCGAATGTTCCTGGAGATTATGTCCAATACCGGGAATATAGGCAGTTACTTCGGTTCCATGGGAAAGCCTAACCCGGGCCACCTTACGGAGGGCAGAATTGGGCTTTTTGGGTGTTACCGTCATAACCCGGGTGCAGACCCCCCGTTTTTGGGGACAGGAATGAAGCGCCGGGGACTTGGTCTTGGAAGTAACCTGTTTTCTTCCAAAACGGACCAATTGATTAATTGTAGGCACTCTACAAACTCCTAAAAAACAAAACGACAATAAACCGCTCCGGAGAAAACATCCCCCGTACGGTCATTTGAGACTCCAAAAAAGGCTTTCTCAAAACTTTAGCTTTTGAAAAAGCAGCCTCTGGTCCAGGAAAGAAGCCGGTTGCTAGGTCTTTTCCCTACTCTCGAAGTGCAAACATAGCAATTAAAAAAAAAAAGATCAAGCCCCTGGATAAAAAAAAGCAAAAAACCGCCGTTTTTTCACATTTCTCCTATATCTTCCATAACAGGGACCCGGACGGTACAGGGGGCGGCATAAAAAACATATTCACTTTTTTGTTGGTTCCGGCGCAAAAACTCTTGAAAAAATCTGAATTTAGAGCCAAATTTTTGTTATTCAGGTCAAAATTCCAGACAAATTAATCAAAACCCGCTGATAAAGGCCCTTTTTGGGGGAAATGCTTGTTTTCTTTCAATGGTATATGGCATTACGGGTTTGTTACGGCAAGAGAGTGCACAAGGGCATTTTGCACCCAATTTTCGGCACAGGGCAAGCGGTGATCGGTCTTGATTATTAATATAATGAACATTATCTTGTTTTCTATGTAATTAAGGAGAATTACCATGAAAAAAATATCAGTTTCCGTTTTTCTGCTCTATATGATGTTCATCCCCCTGTATGGGATTACCATTCAATTTGACGATGAAAATTCAATTGAAATAGATACTCCATCCAACTGGAAAACCGAACAGGACAAAGGGACACCACTGCCTGAAATGGGATCTACCTTTGACATAAGACTCACGGCGCCAATAAACGAAAAAACCATGTTGATCATCACTGTCGGAAAAACCTTGACGGGAAAACCTCTGACCCAGAGGCAGATGAATGACCTGACTAAAAAGATAACAACAAACTATCTTCGGGAATCCGTCGAAAAAAGAGCCTCTTTTGTTGATGTACCGGTCCGAGGTGGAAAAGGAAAATATGCCATTTTTACCGACGCGTCGCTGATAAATAAAAGACCCAGACCGGATGAATATTTGTACGCTGTTTTGTTTCTGGTAAATTATGATAACGGATGCTTTGTGTATGCGACGGGGCTCACCGACGACACTTCCGGTGCTGGTTTCCAGAATATGGTAAAAAGCATTTCCAGCATGGAACCGTCATTGGCCGTCATTGTACAAACACCGCCGGTCCAAATACAAATAACCAGAGAGGGTGCCCTGATAAGCAATGCCGCAAGCAGATTAAAATTGCTGATACCATCTAAAACTCTAAAAAAAATGCCCGTCCAGGGCGGCAGACAAAACAATCCCGGTTATTTTTATTTTGAGGATACTAAAGACAAACTGCTTATATCCGGCTGGCTGGAACCAGTCGAAAAATTCAAACACCGCACAGCAAGAGAATTTTGGGACTCCCGCCCGGCAAGCCGGGAACAATTAAATCCCCTGTATGCGAAAATCGGAGATTGGGATGTTTTTCTATATGATCTTCCGCTGCCGGAAATATTCCGCAGCACAGGAGCAAGCGCCCATTTGCAGGCAAACCTCCTGCAGGAAAACGCATGGATCGACCTGCATTTATCCAGAACAGACGCAAAACCAAGCGAAACCCTGCGTAACGAACTTATTGAGTATCTAAAAACCCTGGAAATACAAAAATAGCGTTGTTCGGAAACTTCAGTTCCCGAACAAGTCCAATAACGGAATTACGCATCCCGGATTAACGAAAAAGTTTTTTCGGCGCAGTCGTTCCAGGAAAAGGCTTTGGCCCGTTCCAGTCCTTTCTGGGAAAGGGATCGGGCAAGCTCCCGGTCGGTAAGATCTACCATCCGGTCCGCCATTTCTTCCACATCATGGGGATCAAAGTACAGCGCCGCATGGTTCGCCGCTTCCGGCAGAGAGGCCGCCCGGGCGCATGCTACGGGAACGCCGGAAGCCATGGCTTCCAGCACCCCCAGGCCAAAACCTTCATACATGGAAGGGTATACCACAAAATCCGCCCCCGCATAGAGTTCCGGCAGGCTGGTATAGGGGAAATGGCCGGTAAAAAAGATATCGTTTCGGTATCGTGAAGAAGCAGCGGCGGCCTTAACCGTCTCTGCGTTTTTGCTGTCCGATCCGGCCAGTACCAGCCTGTGGGGATACCGGGTCCGTTCCTTAAAAATAGCGAAGGCCTGTATCAATTTTCCGTGGTTTTTTACCGGATAATCTATCCGGGCAGCATAGAGGATGTAGGGCCTGCGGAAGCTAAATGGCTGAATCAGGACCACGCTTTCTTCGTTCCGGGGCCGGGGATAAAATACACTGGTATCCACCCCATTGGGGATCACGGTTATCTTCGATTCTTTTACATTTACAAGATCGATAAGTTCCTGTTTGACAAATTCGCTTACCGCAATGATCCGATCCAACCGCCGGAGGGAATCGGGAAGGATCATCCGGATTAACCCCAAGGATTCTCGGGTTTTCCGGGTTCCCCAATAGCCGGCCATATCATGGACCGTACCAATGGAGAGGCAGGGAAAGGCATGAGGAATACGCTGGTGGGCGGCGGGGAAAAAACAAGCCCGGTACCTCCGGGAAAGGGCAAAATCAGGGAACCGGATCAAATGCCAAAGGGTATTGGCGGTTCTACCGTTAAAACGGCACCGGGAGATATATTCACAGTGCCGGGCCGCTTCGGTATAGACATAACGGTCATAATCCCAGCCAAAAAGCTCGAATTGTTCTTTCTGAGGTATCCGTTTAAGGAGCTGCAGCAGATAAACACCTATCCCCGATCGGCCCCCGGCGGAGGCAAAGGTGTCTATACCGATTTTCATGCCATTAGTATACCGTTTTTTTGCTCAACCTACTATGTTATTGTCCATTATTACCCAAAAATGCCGGAATCGTATATTTAGCGGGGGAACCGGCAAAAAAAATGTATTTATTTTGATTTTTTACCGATAAACTACTTGAAACACAAGGTATGGTGTGATATACTGGGATATTATTCAGTTTTTGCGCTATATATATGGGGCTACAGGTAGGGTAACAATGCTGCGTCTGCTCCGTTTTTTAGTGTTTAGCGAGGGTTAGGTGCGCTGCCCCCATTGCGGCAACTTTGATGACAAAGTAATTGAATCCCGGACTTTGGCCAACGGCGAAGCGATCCGGCGGCGGCGGGAATGTACCTGTGGCTATCGTTTTACCAGCTATGAGAGGATCGAAGACAAGCCTTTCATGGTGGTAAAACGGGACGGACGAAGGGAACCCTTTGACCGGCTCAAGATTGAAAAAGGGGTAAAGCGGGCCCTGGAAAAGCGGCCAGTCTCTTCCATGCAGATCGAAAGCCTGGTAAACGATGTTGAAGATCAGGCGGAAATCCTTGGCCGGGTCAGCCATGAAATTAATTCCAAAAAACTGGGGGATCTGGTTTTAACGAAAATTGGAGAGATGGACAAAGTTGCCTATGTCCGTTTTGCATCAGTATACCGGCACTTTGAAAATCCGGATGAATTCGTCCGGGAAATTAAAAAACTGGGAACCGGGGAGGAAGTATGATACGCAGCGTGGTAAAGCGCTCCGGAGAAATAGAAGGTTATAACAGGCGGAAAATACGGGACGCCATAGCCCGGGCCTTTGCCGCTGTACGGGGATCGGAAAACAACGATGTCGGCATCGATGCCTTGACTGCCAGGGTGGAAGAACTGATCCTGACCATGATGGCTGGGCGTCATCCAAACTCAATCCCCGCCATCGAGGAAATCCAAGACCTGGTAGAAACCTCTCTGATTGAAAAAAAAGAAACCGCCGTTGCCAAAGCATACATCCTCTACCGGGCGCGGCACGAAGCAATGCGGGACGCAAAACGGCTCATGCTGGACATCGATTCCACCATGGACGGCTACCTGAAACAATCGGACTGGCGGGTTAACGAAAACGCTAATGTAAATTATTCCCTGGGAGGACTGATACTCCACAATTCGGGGAGTATCACCGCCAATTACTGGCTGAAAAATATTTACGATCCGGAAATCGCCGCCGCCCATAGGAACGCCGACTTCCACATTCACGACCTGTCGATGTTTTCCGGCTACTGCGCCGGCTGGTCCCTCCGGCAGTTAATTGCCGAAGGACTGGGAGGAGTACCGGACAAGATCACCAGCAAACCCGCAAAACATCTTTCTACCCTGATGCAGCAGGCGGTAAATTTTCTGGGCTGTTTACAAAACGAATGGGCCGGCGCCCAGGCATTTTCTTCCTTTGACACCTATACCGCCCCCTTTGTTAAGGCCGATAATCTTTCGGACAAGGAAATAAAACAATGTCTGCAAAGCTTTATCTTTGGCGTCAACACCCCCAGCCGCTGGGGATGCCAGGCACCTTTTACCAACATCACCCTGGACTGGAATTGTCCTGTCGACTTAAAAGATCGCCGGGCCGTAGTGGACGGAAAAGAAACGAATTTTTGCTACGGCGACTGCAAAGAGGAAATGGACCGGATAAACCGGATCTTCATTGAACTGATGCTGGAAGGAGACGCCGCGGGCCGGGGTTTTCAATACCCCATACCTACCTACAATATTACCGCAGACTTCGACTGGGACAGCCCCAACTCCGCCCTCCTCTTTGAAATGACCGGCCGTTATGGCACCCCCTACTTCCAGAACTTTGTCAATTCCGACCTTGATCCCGGCGATGTACGATCCATGTGCTGCCGGCTCCAACTGGACAAACGGGAACTCCGTAAACGAGGAGGAGGCCTATTCGGATCCGATGAACTGACCGGTTCCATCGGGGTAGTAACGATTAACCTTCCCCGGCTGGGTTACCTGGCAAAAAACAGGGATGACTTTTACTTCCGCCTGGAAAAATTGATGATCCTGGCCAAGGAAAGCCTAAAGACCAAACGCAAGGTGGTAACCAAACTTTTGGAGACTGGATTGTTTCCCTATACCCGCCGCTATCTCCGCACCATGGACAACCACTTTAACACCATAGGGCTTGTGGGAATGAATGAATGTATCCTTAACTTTTTGGGCCGGAACATTACCATCGCCGACAAGAGCGGACAGGACTTTGCCCTTTCGGTGCTGAATTTTATGCGGAAAAAGCTGGCCGATTTCCAGGAAGAAACGGGAGAACTGTTTAACCTGGAAGCTACTCCGGCGGAATCCACTTCCTACCGGCTGGCAAAACACGACAAACAGCGGTACCCCGACATTATCAGTTCCGGTACGGCTGAGCCCTACTATACAAATTCCACCCAGCTTCCGGTCATGCAGACCGAAGATATCTTTGACGCGCTGGACCTTCAGGAGGCACTGCAAGCCGCCTATACCGGAGGCACGGTGTTTCACACCTTTACAGGTGAAGCCATAGAAGACTGGCGTGTCTGCCGGGATTTGGTCAAGACCATCGCCAACAATTACCGGATCCCCTACTTTACCCTTTCTCCTACTTTTTCGGTTTGTCCCATCCACGGCTACCTTAGGGGAGAACACTTCTTCTGTCCCTTTTGCAGGGAAGAAGAAATGGAACGTCTTAACAAACGCATTGCCGCCCTTGAAAAAGAACGGGAAGAGGTGATGGCAAGCTAAAAAACAGGAGCAAAATATGAGAAACCTTGAGGTCATTGAAACTGAACTAGCCGCGGCGAGGGAGGCCCTTTCCAATGCGAAGGGAACGCCGGCGGAAGTGTACAGCCGTATCGTGGGATATTACCGATCGGTACGGAACTGGAACAGGGGCAAGCGGGAAGAATACGGCCAGCGGGTGATGTTTCAGCCTGATGCATCCCTGCTGGCCTCCTGCACAACGGGAATACTGGAACAACCGGACAATCAAGAGCCCAGTGAAGAACGAGTTCTCCTCTTTGTCCGCCCCGCCTGTCCTGCCTGCCCCTCTGCAAAGGTTGCGGCAGGTAAGCTCGGTATCCCAATGGAACTGTACGATGCCGATACCGACGAAGGATTGGCGGAGGCAGTACGGCACCAGGTGCTGTCCACCCCCACGGCGATACTTCTTTCTTCTACCGGAAAAGAACTGGGCCGCGCCCGGGATGCCCAGGCCATTGAACGGCTCATGGAAGAGGCCGTCGCCGTATAAACCGGTAGCCCTGCCCGCCCTTGGGGCTACACCAGAGTTCGGGCGATGCGGACTATGTCGGCAAAGACTCCGCCAGCGGTAACCTGGGCACCGGCACCGGGACCCTTGATCACCATGGGAAGCTTTGAATAGCGGTCGCTCATAATCACCACCATGTTGTCTGAATCTTTTAGGGTAAGGAAGGGGCTGTCCGCTTCTTCGATCCGTAAAGAGAGTTTTGCCCTGCTTTCTTCGATAACCGCCACATAGCGAAGGGTTCTGCCATCTGCCGCTGCTTTTGCCCGGCGGGATTCAAAATCTCCATCACACTTTTCCAATTCTTTAAAAAAACTTTCCACATCGGGGGCCTTAAAACAAGCGGCAGGGAGCAGAGGTTCAATTTCAACGGCACTGAACTCCAGGGATATGCCGCATTCTCGGGCCAGGATAAGTGCTTTCCGGGCGGCGTCCATGGCGTTTAAATCGTCCCGGGGATCCGGTTCGGTGTAGCCTGCAATTTTTGCCTCCCGGACCAGGGCGGAAAAAGATTTACCGCCGTCAAAGTTATTAAAAATATACGACAGGGTTCCGGAAAGAACCGCCTCGATACGCCGCACCCGATCTCCGGAGAGAAACAAATCCCGCAGGGTGGAGATCACTGGAAGTCCCGCACAGACTGTGGTTTCGTAAAGATAAGGGATGCCCCGTTCCCGGGAATAACCGGTCAGCATCCGGTAGTATTCATAACTCCCCGCATTGGCCCGTTTGTTGGGGGTAATGATCGGTATGGAGTGTGTTATAATGCCGCCATAGGCGGCGGATACTTCGTCGCTGGCGGTACAGTCGCAAAAGGCCGTGTTGGGAAGGTTCAAAACCTTCATCCTATCGATAAATGCTTTCAGGTTAAACGGTTCCGGCTTTTCATTATCCGGTTTTACATTTCCCCTTTTAAATAATTCTTTTACGTCTCGCGGATCAAGGCCCTGGGCATTAAAGATCATGCCCCGGGAATTGCCCGCCCCCGCCAGATTGATCCTGATTTGGTGGGTGTCTGCCAGTATTTCCCGGTGTTCTGCAAGTTGATCCAAAAGGGTTCCTCCGATAAGACCGGAGCCCAGGAGGAAGAGGTTCACCGAGCGAACCCCGGCCAGAAAGAACGCTTCGTGAATGGCGTTAAGGGCCTTTGCTTCATCGGATCGGGCAATTACCAGGGAGATATTGAGTTCCGATGAGCCCTGGGCGATGGCCACTACGTTGATCCCGTTCCGCCCCAGGGCGTGGAAAACCTTGCCGGAAATGCCGGACACCCGCTTCATCCGTCCGCCCACCACAGCAATAATGGCAAGCTCCTCCTCCACAGCCGGTTCCTCTACGACTCCATCGGCGATTTCCCGGCTGAACTCTTCCTTTAAGGCAGCGGCTGCATCTTCCCCCGACCTGGGATCCACCGCTGCGCAGATCGAATATTCACTGGATGCCTGGCTGATAAGGATCACGTTGATCTTCCGCCGGGCCAGGGCGCCAAAGAATCGGGAAGAAAAACCCGCGACCCCTACCATGCCCGGCCCCTGCAGGCGGATTAGAGTTACCTGGGGAAGAGAACTAATCCCCCTGATAGGATATTCGCTTTGTTCGCCGGTTTTGGTGATCCGGGTTCCGGGACAGGAAGGATTAAAGGTATTTCGTATTACGATGGGAATTCCTTTTTCCAGAGCAGGTCTGACCGTAGGAGAATGAAGCACCTTTGCCCCAAAATGAGAAAGTTCCATCGCCTCCTCGTAGGAAAGGGAATTAATGCGAAAGGCATCCTTAACCAGTTTTGGATCGGAGGTCAAAAGTCCGTCCACATCGGTCCATATCTCCACCAATTCAGCATCCAGCGCCGCTCCATACAGGGCCGCAGATAAATCAGAACCTCCCCTTCCAAGAGTGGTAACAAAGCCATCCTCCGAACGGGCAACAAAACCGGATGCAACAAAAAGAACACTCCCCTTTACCTTTTTCTTTATGCGGCTGTATGTTTTGTCCAGAAAAACATGGGCTGCACCATGCTTGTTATCGGTAACGATGAGTTCCCGGGAATCCAAATATTCCGCCGGAACACCGGAAACGCTGAGGATCCGGGCAATAAGGGGAGCGGAAAGATGTTCACCATAACTCATGAGGTTATCCAAAATTTTAGGAGAGAGTTCATGCAGTACGGCAATTCCGTCCAGTATCCGGAAAAGTTCGGTACAGGTCTGTTCTATATCCAAAGCGGCGGCTTTTTGTTCGCCGCCGGAAAGAAAGGCGGCGTTAAGTTCCAGATGCCGCCGTTTTATTTCGGCTAATGCATCCGCCGCGGCATTGTCCGCGGAGGAGCCCTGTGCATTCCGGGCAGCTTCGATAAGGGCGTCGGTTATTCCCGACAGGGCGGATACCACTACCACCCTTGCTTTACCCGCATGATCGGGATCTTTTACAATGGAAACAAGCTTAGAGATTGCCTCAGATGTGCCAACGGAAGTACCGCCGAATTTAAGTACCAGCATTTTGTTATACTACTCCCCTTGTCCGCTCAATTTCAATCCGCTATGATCCATGCCATGCGGCATTATTTCGACTGGGCGGCCACTGCTTTGCCAATAAACCGGAAAGAACCTGTCCTCCATGCCGGCCTTTCCATCCCCTTCGGCAACCCTTCTTCCATCCATGCGGAAGGTAAAGCCGCCCGTATGGCACTGGAAGATGCCCGGTCCCGTTGCGCTCAAGCACTGGGAGTAACGGCGGAAGAATTGTACTTTACTTCCGGCGGAACTGAATCAAATGCCATGATCCTTTTTTCCCTGCTCTGTAGACCCCGCCGGACCAACAATTCACAATCCGCGGCACTGCTCTATTCGGCGGCGGAACATCCGTCAGTCCGGGAAAATGCCCCCGTACTGGAACAGCTCGGCATTCCCTGCGCTTCCATCGGAATAGAGACCGATGGAAGGACAAGCATCGCCATGTTGGAACGGGCACTGAAAAAAAATCCAGCTCCCCGGATGGTGGCGATCATGGCAGTAAACAACGAAACCGGTGCAATAAACGACATGGACGCACTATCGTCAGTGATTCGCAAACAACGAGGAGCCCCCATTCATTTCCACTGTGACGCAGTTCAGGGGGCGGGAAAAATTCATCTGGACCTCCACGGCTGGGGAATTGACTCGGCGTCCCTGAGCGCCCATAAACTGGGAGGAAGCCGGGGGACGGGCCTCCTTTGGCTAAAATCGCCTATCACTCCTCTTTTTCGCGGCGGCGGCCAGGAAAGAAAAATTCGGCCCGGTACGGAAAATACCGCCGGATCGGCAGACCTGGCCCGGGTCCTGGAACAATACGCCGGATCCGCCCTTCCCCCCCTGTACGAAGCGGCGGTGGAACGGATGAAACTCCTTATTGCAGCACTGCAAAACTCAGGCTTTTTTATTCCCATACCGGTGGACCGTAAAGACGAAGACCGCCGTTTTTCGCCATGGATACTTCAGGGAGCGTTTCGGAACCATGCGGGGAATATCATCCCCGGCGAGGTGCTGGTCCGGGCCCTGGATGAACGGGGCTTTGCCATTTCCACTGGATCGGCATGTTCGGCGGCGGACAAAAAACGATCCGTGCTGGACAGCATGGGACTGAACAGGGAAACCAGCCTGGGAGGAATCCGTATTTCTCAGGGACATTCCACCACCATGGACGAAATCGATATGCTGGCGAAGACAATCAGTGAATTGTGCCGAACCCTATAACTGCTTTCATTTGGTACAGAATTTGCAGCGCATAAAAAAACAACCGTTCTTTTCCAAAACTTCAGTTTTTGGAAAAGAACCTTTAGGTTTATGGGAAAAACCAGCCAAAAAACTCAGCCGGCAAAGAAACCTTACTGAATTACCCCTATTTGGGCAGCCTTTTCTTTTGCTTCGGGAATCCAGCTCCGGAGATTTGATATTCTCTCAGCATCCGAAGGGTGGGTACTTAAAAATTGCGGCGTTCCACTGTTTCCCAAGGCAGCCATCCGCTCCCAGAAATTGATCGACATATTGGGATCGTATCCGGTAATGGCCAGGAGATATAGGCCGATACGATCCGCTTCGCTTTCATGGGACCGGGAAAAGGGAAGGGTTCCGAATATGGTGGATCCCGCTCCGTATACCGTCATGGCCAGGGCCTGTGCCTCCTGGCTTTGGTTTCCGGTAAAGATACTAAGGCCCACAGCGCCGAGTTCCTGGAGTACGCCGGCGCTTACCCTCTGCTGCCCATGGTTTAGCAGGGCGTGGGCCACTTCATGTCCCAGCACTACCGCCAAACCCGCTTCATCCTTGGTTACCGGAAGTATTCCCGTATAAACAACAATTTTTCCCCCAGGCATGCACCATGCATTTATTTCGGCGGATCTGACCAGGTTATACTCCCACTGGTATTTTTGCAGATAACTGCTTTGTCCGACCGAAGCGGCCCATTTTTCCGCTGCAAGTCTGATCCTGTTTCCCACCCGGCTGACCATTGCGGCATCCGCCGTTCCGGTAATAATCGTGTTTTCGTCTAAAAACTGTTTGTACTGGGTAAAGGAGGATGCCAGAAGGTTATCGCTATCCACCAGAGCCATGGTACTTTTGCCGGTATAGGGGTTTGTAGCACAGGCAGCAATAATAAGGACCGCCGCCGAAACTACAAAAAACAAGGGTGTCGAAAATAACCGTTTCATATTGCCTCCCAAATTGTATTATATCCATTTTGAACAGGTTTTCAACCGGATCACAGTGTGATATGATGACAGATGGAGAACAGCATGACGAATATCGGTTTGATTGCCCAAATTATGGGACCTGTGGTAGATGTCCGTTTTGAAGAAGACCGTGTTCCCTCAATACTTAATGCCCTCAAAGTTCATACCGGAGACCGGGATGTGATCCTGGAAGTACTTCAACATATCGGAGACAACAAGGTTCGCTGTGTCGCCATGGAAGCAACCGAAGGACTTGCCCGGGGACTCAAGGCGGAAGATACGGAAAGCCCCATCAGTGTTCCTGTGGGAGAAACCGTGCTGGGCCGGATGTTCAGCGTCACCGGACGGATCATCGATAAAAAAGGAAATTTTATTCCCGGTGAATTTGCTTCTATCCACCGGACCGCTCCGGGTTTTTCCGAACAGCGGCCCGCCACGGAAGTTTTTGAGACGGGAATTAAGGTGATCGACCTTATCGCCCCCTATGCCAAGGGAGGAAAGATCGGACTCTTCGGCGGAGCGGGAGTGGGAAAAACTGTCATCATCATGGAGCTGATCCGGAACATTGCCACCGAACATTCGGGGTATTCAGTATTCAGCGGAGTTGGAGAACGGAGCCGCGAAGGGGCGGATCTCTGGAAAGAAATGAATGAAAGCGGGGTTATCGACAAGACCGCCCTGGTTTTCGGCCAGATGAACGAACCCCCCGGCGCCAGGATGAGGGTAGCCCTCACGGGGCTGACCATGGCGGAACATTTCAGAGATCAGGGCGGCCAGGATGTTCTGCTCTTTATCGACAATATTTTCCGTTTTATCCAGGCCGGCGCCGAAGTTTCGGCCCTTTTGGGACGAATCCCCAGCGCCGTAGGGTACCAGCCTACTCTGGCCAATGAAATGGGATCTCTCCAGGAACGGATCGCCAGTACGCCGAAGGGGTCCATAACGAGCATTCAGGCGGTATACGTTCCCGCCGATGACTTGACCGACCCGGCCCCGGCCACCACCTTTGCTCATCTGGACGCCACCACCACCCTGTCACGGAAAATCGTAGAACTGGGAATTTATCCCGCCGTGGATCCCTTGGCTTCCAGCAGCCGCATCCTGGATCCTGCAGTGGTAGGGAAGGAACATTACAATACTGCCCGCCGGACACAGCAGATACTGCAGCGGTACAAGGAATTGCAGGACATCATCGCCATTTTGGGAATGGATGAATTGTCTTCGGAAGATAAACTCCTTGTAGCCCGGGCCAGGAAGGTTCAGCGTTTCTTTTCCCAGCCCTTCTTCGTGGGGGAAAAGTTTACCGGTATCGCCGGCCGTTATGTGCCGGTAAAAGAAACGGTCCGGGGCTTTAAGATGATCCTGGACGGCGAATGTGATTCCATTAACGAACAGGCCTTCTTTATGGCCGGAAACATTGACGATGTGCTTGCCAAGGCAGAATAATGAAAACCTTCAAGTTTGAATTAGATACTCCTTACTGCCGTTTTTATTCAGGGGAAACGGAGGCCATTACCCTTACCCTGCCAGATGGCGATATTACTGTTTACGCTGATCATTCGTTCTTTACCGCTCCGGTACTGGCGGGATTTCTTAAAATCAAAGATAAAGCCGGAACCTGGAAAAATGTCTTTATATCCGAAGGATTCCTGGAAGTAAAGGCCCATAACACGATCCTCATGGTGGACGCCGCCGAATGGCCCGGAGAAATCGACGGGGAACGGGCGGAAAGGGCCCTGGCCGCAGCGGAAGAAACGATCGCATCCAGTATGTTAAAATTTGAGATTACCGCCGCCAAAGCCGCCGCCCGGCGGGCAAAATTCCGTCTTAAGGTAAAAGAGGCAGGATAATTGCGACACGGCCGGCTCGAACGGCCCACCTGCTGCTTAGAAGGCAGCTGCTCTATCCAGATGAGCTAGTGTCGCCAGATTTTTTGCGCTTCCGGTGATCTATGCTAATATATACCAAAAAAAGATTTTTTGGAATCGGGCTACTGTAAAACGGAACTGCCGCCGATTATTTCGGTCATTTCCTGAGTAATCCCCGCTTGGCGGATCCGGTTATACCGGAGCTGGAGGGAGTCCAGCATTTCTTGAGCGCTCTTGGTAGCTTTGTCCATGGCGGACATCCGGGCGCTTTGCTCGCTGGCATAGGCTTCTACGAGGCACCCGTAAATAATTCCCTTGATGTACATGGGTACCAGGGCGTCAAAGACCGCTTCTTCCGATGGAAGGTACTCGAACTGCAATTCCACCCGTTTGTCCAAACCTAATTTGGCGATTTCATCCTGAAGCTTTTCTTTTTTCAAAGGAAGTATCTGGAGAACCGAAGGAAGCAGCTTGACCGTACTGTACATATGAGTATAAACGATATACGTTTCTTCAAACATTCCCCAAAGGTACTGGGCGATGATAAATTCCGCGATTTCCCGGGCGCTGTCCATATCGGGAAGCCGGGACCGGAAAGAAAAATTTTCCAGAATTAAGTGGGAAGAATGGATAAAGTACCGGTACCCTATGGCGCCAGTGAGGATCAATACCGGATTGGAAAGGTTTTCACAGAGCTTGTTTACTTCACGAAAAATATTGGCATTATACCCCCCCGCCAAACCCTTATCGCTGGTGATCACCAAGACGGCGCTGCGTTTTACTTGACCGGGCCCAGCAGGACTACCAGCCGGTTGAACTTTTGTACCAAGGAAAGGACTTCGCACTCCTCCCGCTCCGGCGAGAATATCACACATGGTTTTTTGAATCCGGGTAAAAAACGGCACCGTATCTTCCAGTACCCGCCTTCCCTTGCGGAGCTTTGAGGTGGAGATAAGGTTCATCGCCCTGGTTACCTGAAGGGTCTGCTGAATTGCCCGCATCCTAAAGCGGAGATCCCTTAAATTTGCCATTAAGCTCTTACGCCTTCATGGTTTTTGTCCGTAAGCTGCTTAAAGGTTTCGATTGCCTCTGAAAGTTTGCCCTCAATCTCCGCCGTTGTGGCACCAGTTTCCGCAATGGTTTGCAGTATCCCGAAGTGTTTCAGCAAAAGGTAATCCAGCAGATTTGTGATAAAGGATCGGATCTGATCCACCGGCACATCAATAAGATAACCGTTTACCGCCGCAAAAAGCACCACCGTTTCTTTTTCCATGGAGAGGGGGCAAAACTGATTTTGTTTAAGGACTTCCATAAGCCGTTCCCCCTGGGCCAGCTTGTCCTGAGTCGTCTTGTCCAGATCACTGCCGAACTGGGCAAAGGCGGCCATTTCCCGGAATTGGGCCAGATCCAGCCTGAGCCGGCTCGACACCTTGCGAATAGCCTTTGTCTGGGCCGCTCCTCCCACCCGGCTTACCGAAAGGCCCACGTCCACTGCCGGACGAAAGCCGGAATTAAAAAGTTCTGAATCCAGAAATACCTGACCGTCGGTGATGGAAATAACATTGGTTGGGATGTACGAAGAAATATCTCCCGCCTGGGTTTCGATGATCGGAATTGCGGTGATCGAACCGCCGCCCAGTTCCGGGGAAAGTTTCGCCGCCCGTTCCAGCAGCCGGGAATGGAGATAGAACACATCTCCGGGGAAGGCTTCCCGCCCCGGAGGACGGCGGAGAAGGAGGCTGATGGCCCGGTATGCTACGGCGTGTTTGGAAAGATCATCATAAATGACAAGCACATCCTTGCCCCGGTGCATAAAATACTCCGCCATCGCACAGGCCGAGTAGGGGGCTAAGTACTGCAGAGCCGCCGAATCGGCAGCGGAGGCCAGCACCACAAAGGTATAGGCCATGGCACCGTATTTTTCCAGGTTTTGGATGATTGCCGCCACCGAAGAAGCCTTTTGCCCTATACCGCAGTAGACACAGTATACGCCCTTTCCCTTTTGGTTGATGATCATATCCACTGCCAGGGCTGTCTTTCCGGTCTGCCGGTCGCCGATGACAAGCTCCCGCTGGCCCCGGCCAATGGGAATCATGGCGTCTATCGAAAGGGTCCCTGTTTGGAGGGGAGTATCCACAGAACCCCGTTCTATTACAGGAGCGGCGGAAGATTCTACCGGCAGGTATTCTTCCGCTTCCACCGGACCCTTGCCGTCAACGGCAATTCCTAGGGGATTTACAACCCGGCCCACAAGACCGGGACCTGCGGGAACCGACACCACCTTTCCGGTGCCCCGGACTTCTTCACCATCTTTAACAAGGGATTCCCCTGAAAGAAGTACGCAGCCTACGCCGTCTTCTTCAAGATTAAGAACCACCCCGGCGGCACCTGAAGAAAATTCTACCAGTTCCCCATAGATTGCTCTGTCCAGTCCGTAAACGGAGGCTACCGAATCCCCTACCTGGGTTACAAAACCTGCGAAGTCTTCCGCTGTTTTGCCGTCCCATTGTTTTATTTCTTCTTCAAGGACCTTGGAAAGGCTGTCGAAATCAGTCATGTATCTATACCTCCATCCTCGAATAAACATTCAGGGCTTCAATATCTCCCGCCATCTTTTGCATCCGGCGTTTTACGCTGCCGTCAAGTAAAATACTTCCCCATCGGATTCTAAGACCTCCGATTATCCCGGGAATAAGCCGCAGGGTAAGTTTAATTCCCCGCGCTCCTGTCAGATACTTTATCTTTTCCCGCAGCTTGACCACAAGCTCTTCCCCCGGTTCCTCGGCAGCTTCCACGATCACTTCTTCAATTCCCTTTTGCTTATTGATATTCTTTTCGATCTCCCGAATAATTTTCTTGTACTGATGAAAACAGTTTTTCCGCACCATGATCTGCACAACCCGCCCTGCCAGTTCGGCAGGATACCCGGTGCTAGAATCACTTTTTGTCAAAGCCGCTTTTATGTATCTTCCCAGCCGGTCCGCATCGTTCTTTCCGGAAAGATCCCCCGGCAGCGCCAGGGCGGCCCGGCAGAACACCCTCAGATACTCCAGAGATTCTTCTGCCGCGGAAGAAGATCCGGCGGCTTTGATAAACGCTTCCGCCCAGGGTTCCGGTCTAAACACTATTGTTGTATTCCATTTCTGGCATCCAGAACGATCTGATCCAGTGCTTCGGCGGCATAACGCTGTTGTTCCCCGCCGGCAAGTTCCCGCCTAAGAAGACGGCCGGCGGCACTTACAACTAGGGCGGCGGCTTCAGCCTTAAAGACGGCCATGGCCGCCCGCCGGTCCGCATCAAGTTTTGAATGGGCGGTATCGATAATCTGTTCCGCTTCGGCCTTACTGATGGCAATGATCCGTTCCGCTTCCATTTCCGCCTGTTCCCGGGCGCTGTTAATTATCGCCTCCGCTTCACGATCTGCATTGTTAAGTTGTTTTTCGTACTGCTCCAGCAGTTTCTGCGTCATGGCCTTGTCTTTCTCGGCCTGATCAATGGAGTTTTTAACCCGCTGTGTCCGTTCTGCCATGAATTTCGTTACCGGCTTGAACAATACCGCCCGCAAAACAAAAAAAAGAATAACAATATTGATGATGGTAATTATGAAGGTGACGGAAAAATCCAGCATCGCCGTTTATCCCAGCCTGGTAATTAGAAGAACTGCTATAACCAGCCCGTATATGGCTGTCGATTCCGCCAACGCTACGCCGACAAAAAACATAGGTGTCATTTTTCCGCTTGCTTCGGGCTGGCGTGATATTGCCTGTAAAAAGCCGGCTGTAGCGATCCCAATACCAATACCTGCACCAATGCCCGTAAATACCGCTATACCTGCACCAATTGCTGCTAATACTGATAGATCCACATTTAACCCCCTATTTAGCGCAGCTTTATAGCCGCACTGTATAATCGAACATGAAACGAAGTTTCATGAAATCTCCTAACTATTCATGAACTTTTACTGCCTCGGAAATATAGATACTGGTTAAAAACACAAAAATACCCGCTTGAATCAATCCGTCAAAAAAATCAAAGTAGAGCGCAAAAATCATAGGAAGCGCAACCGGGAGTATTCCTTCTATCAAACTCATCATAACAAAACCGCCCAATATGTTTCCAAATAACCGCAGACACAACGAAATAAGCCGGGTGCCGTAATCCATTATATTGAAAGGCAGCATCATGGGAAGCGGATGCAGGAGCCGTTTGAACCAGCCGCCAACGCCTCGGGCAGCGAAACCGCAGACCAACACCAGGGTAATCGAAATTACTGCCAGCGCCGCTGTTACGTTAATGTCCCTGGTAGGAGGCCGGATCATAAAAGGAGGAATAAATTCGCGGCCAAAGAGTTTCAGTTCCATGGGCGAAACAACCCCGATGATGTTTGACAGAAGCAGAAAGAGAAACAGGGATCCCATATAGGGGCCCAGAAATTCTGAAAAAAAGCCAAACTGGTTTTTTGCAAAATTGTTTAGAAATTCTATCCCTGTTTCTACCAGTGCCTGGGGTCCGGCAGGAATCTCTTTGAGTTTTCGGGTTATAACCAAAGAACCGCTGATGAGGACAAGCATTACCGCCCATGAAATGATCACCGTTTCGGTAATGGGTATCGAATAATCCGCCAGGGTAAATGTGAAGATCGTCTTTATTTCCAATGCTTCCATTTTTTTCCCTTACCTCCCGCATTTGCAGGATCGTGATTTTCTGCCGTTAATCCTTTTTGAAAAAGAAATCGTCTTTGAAATATTTTTTCAGCAACTCTTCCGATATCTTATCATGCAGGTTCATGTTTGTATAGGTCTCCTCCAGAAAGCCCTTGGTAACATAGAAGCAGCCTAAAAGAAAAAATTCGGATACCCTGTTTACCACTCCCATAGCCTGGTACATCCGCACCGTGCTGTCCAGAACAAAATCGTTCATCAAGTAGGAGACTATCACCTGCTGAACCAGGTTCAGCCCATAGATTACCTCTGACACAGGAAAGCCTGTATGCACCCGTTCTTTGCCGAGGCGGACAAAGAATTCCCCCGCCGTTGATCGGTCAAGGCCCCGATCCAGGGTTCGAGCCAGCAAGGGGTAAAGCGGCGCATTTGCATCAATCAGGGCCTGGTCGGTCATATCGTTATAGTGCTTAAGGTGGGGCGATTTACGGATCCTTTCTTTCCACCGGAGGGCAAAATCCATTGCCTGGAGGTTAAGTGTATCAATTAGAACTCTATCTACCATAGGTAAAAAGTATATCATAACCGGGCAGGATTTACAGTCTTTTTTTATCCCTAAAGGCCGCCGTGGGCTTGACTAAAATTTGGCCTTTTTGGTATAGTCTTTTAAGTAAGACTGCTTTTTCCTGATCAGGAAAAAGCAGTTCTGGGGGCGTAGTGAAGCTGGTTTATCACGCTGGCCTGTCAAGCCGGAGATCGCGGGTTCAAGCCCCGTCGCTCCCGGGGGGAACCGTTTGGCTTTAAGCCAAACGGTTCCCGTTATTAACAACTTTGAGGAGGCTTGAAACAAGCCTCTCCGAAAGCCCGTCTGGCGGACGGGTTTTTTCTTAATCGGACAATAGCGCAGATGGTAGCGCGCTTGGTTCGGGACCAAGAGGTCGGCGGTTCAAATCCGCCTTGTCCGAAGTTTACAATACGGAGGTATCATGGCCAAAGCAAAAAAAACCCACGCCGCAGAAGAACCCGGGGTTTCCGAAATAATAAACCGTTTTAAGGAACATCCTTTTCTTTTTTCGGGATCGGTATTAATCCTAGTTATCATCATAATTGCATTTGTATTTCTTCCTTCGGGTCCTTCCATAACAGGGAGGCAAGAGACCGTATTTGGCTATTACAATGGGAAAGCGATTACTGACAACCGTTATTTCAGGCAAGCCTTACAGGAAAACTATTACAACATGAACTCTGATAATACATTCCAGGCCGAATACCAGGCCTTTATAAGTACTGTCATACATACGGCGATCTTGGATGAAATGAAAAGGGCCGGTTACCAGGCACCTTCGGAAGAAATCAACAGACAGGTATCCTCTCTTCCGGTTTTTCAGGATGAGGGCCTTTTTTCTATTGTCAAATATAACAACTATGACAAAAACGAGCTGCTTGCCCTTTGGCGGAGTACGGAAGAAAACTATATCACCGGAAAGTACTATAACGCCATGATGGAACTGAAGGTTTCTTCCGCTGAAAAAGATTTTATCGGCGCCATGGCTTATCCTGAACGGCGTTTTGAACTGATATCCATTCCCCGTACAGCCTATCCCGATTCGGAAGTTTCCGCTTTTGCCGCCGCCAACCCGGATCTGTTTATGAATGTACATCTCTCCAGGATCACCCTTTCCAGCGAAAAAGAAGCCCAGCAGCTTCTGGATTCGGTCAAGAACGGAAAAACCTTTTTTGAAGATGCCGCACGGGGGCATTCTATCGATAAGGATAAGGACAGGGACGGCGACATGGGGATCCGCATGGCCCATGAAATTTTTACCGACCTGGAAGAAACGGACAGAGCTGTCGTAACTTCCCTTAGGATGGGTGACTTAAGTCCTTTGCTTAAAACTCCCGCCGGCACCTGGATCTTTTTCAGAGCGGAAGAAACACCCTACGAGGCGGATCTTTCCCAGGAGGAAAATCTTACCAAAGTCAGAAACTACATGAATAATTTTGAAGGGGGCCGCATAGAAAACTGGCTTGTCGCCCTGGCAGAAGAGTTCCTAGAGGAGGCACAGGCACAAGGAACGAGCCTTTTCACCTATGTAGAATCCTTAAAAGGACGGGGGGGGGTATCCGAACGATTTGCATCCTTGGAAAAGGTCAACACCGGTGTTTTTGGCCCGACAAACCTGAACTACGGCGATATGGGCTGGTACCAGCTTTTTGCTAATACCTTAAATGCCGAAGATAACCCTGAACTGGCCGACGCCCTTACTAACGAAGTTTTCTGGCGCAGCGCTTTTTTTACCCCCCTTAATACTTCTTCCGCCCCCTTTACCCTTGGAGGATCCATTGTACTACTAACACCAGTAGAAGAAACGCTAGAGGATGAGGACAGCGTCGGGTACATTCCCAATTTCTACGCCGGGGGCTGGATGGTCAATACAATCCAAATGGATATGAACGGTGCAATTATGTCCAGTGAAAAATTCGAAAATAGATTCCTTGATGTCCTTTTATCAAGGCAGAGTTCCTCGCCGGACAATGAATGGTGAATCCCCGGTGACTGAGCCTGATGGGCGGCCTGTCGGACTGCCACTAAGGCGGGCCGCACGGCGGGGTTACACGGTTATCTATAAAAACAGGACTCTGCTTTCCACAGTTGATCCCATAACCAAGGCTGAACGGACCGCCGCCGCTGTGCCGCTGCTGGACAGGACCTTGTACTTCTGCCCTTCCCCCCTTCTCGGTTACGGCCTGGATACCCTGCTCTCCCTTATCAGTGCCGGTTCCGCCGTTCTTTGCCTTGAAACCGATGAAAAACTTTTTGACCTTTCTCAATCTTCAATTGACCAGTCTATTTTTAATGATCCCCGTATTGTTCTTAGCAGCATCAAAGACGGAACGGAGCTATGCCGTTTTGTCCGAAAAACCTGGGGACCCCGGGTTTTCCGGCGGCTGGAAACGATAAGACTTTCCGGCGGCTGGCAGCTTGATCCCGGTTATGACACAATGGCGGAATTGCTGCGCGGGGACATCGCCGTTGACTGGGGCAATGCCATGACTCTCATCAAACTGGGCCGGTGTTTTATCCGGAATGTTCTGCGAAATCTAGTTATGGCAGACCAGTTTATAACGGATATGTCTTTCGGTTCAAAGCCCGTACTGGTATTGGGGGCCGGACCTTCCCTGGATCCCTTTTTGGATAATTTACAAAAAACGGATCTTTTTCAAAACAAGACAGAACGGCCCTTTGTTCTTGTTTGCGTAGACAGCTGCCTCGCTCCGCTAAAGGAACGGAGCATCGTTCCGGATCTAGCGGTGATTCTGGAAAGCCAGTACTGGAACCTCCGCGATTTTACCGGTTCCCGAAATGCGGGGATCCCGGCGGCGGTGGATCTTTCTGCCTACCCCGCTACGGTAAATATTCTGGGAGGGCCGGTGTTTTTCTTTTTTACTCCCTGGACCCCGCTACAGTTTTTTAGACGTATTAAAGAGTCGGGGCTTTTGCCCCCCGTTCTTCTCCCCTTGGGTTCGGTGGGCCTATGTGCGGTGGAACTGGCCCGGCGCCTCAGCTCTGGACCGGTGATATGCACAGGGATTGATTTTTCTTTTTCCCTTGACTGCCTCCATGCCCGATCCAGTCCGGCCCGTCTTTCTTCTCTCCTGGCACAGAACCGGTTTACAAGTCCCTTTAATACCGAAGCGGTTTTCCGGGCCGGGGTGTTCAACACCTTTTCCAAATCAAAAAATCCCGTTAAAAGCGATCCGGCCATGCAGACCTACCGCAATCTTTTTGAACAGGAATTTTCAGGCGGACGGATAATGGACATCGCCGGGAGCGGCCTTTCCCTGGGGCTGGAAACCCTGACCACAGAAGATGCCGCAGTCTTGCTGGCAGGAAACACCGGCAGACAACAGAAACCAGTACAAACAACAACAGAAAATAATAACAATGAACTGCATGATTCAGGCGGCGGCCCTGATTCGCGCAACGGGCGCCTTCTTAATTTCATACAGAAAGAGAAAACTGCCCTGGAAGAGCTGCGGGCCATGCTGACCGGTTCTCGTGAATATTCCGCCGGACCGCAGGGTATACCGGAAAAAGCATTGGATGAGGCGGACTATCTGTGGGCTCATTTTCCTGACTGTGCAGGAGCGGAGGGCCGGAGACCCCCCGCATCGGATCTAGGTTTTTTAAAGAGGGTCCGTGCGGAAATTGATCCTTTTATCAAACTTTGGGAACTTTTGGAAAAAGAAAATAAGCGGAAATGAACTTAATTCCTCGGACTTTGATGTATCCCAGTTCCGGCAATCATAAATTTGTTTAGTCCCAATGGAACTATCCGGCCCAAAACTTCCAAAGGCTCCACGGTATTGATCTCCGCAGGAAAATCCAATTCCACAGTGACGGCTCCTTCCATAATGGTCCGGGTATCGTAGCCTACGAGAAGTTCAAAACTGACCCTGTCGGGATCGATCCTGAGATTGGCCGCGCTGCCACGCCAGAGAACATGACAGTCCCGGTACAGCGGAGGATCGGCGGCAACTTCGGCGTATGTGAAATGATCTTTTAAAGTATCAAAGCCCGGCGTCTGCATATACCCCCGTAAAAGCCGCGCCTTATTTTTCACCGCCGAAGAAGCGTTGGATTCCAGGATGCGGTTCAGTTCCCGTTTGGCTCCTTCATCATGATATTTGTTAAAGAGATCCCGGGCCTTTTCGTACAGGGAAAGAACCTGTTCTCCGGTATAGATATACCGGTATACTCCTCCGGTCTCCACCGGGTTATCTCGTTCAGCTTTTTCCAGAACGCTCGTTTCCAGTCCTCCCCGCCGTGAAACCGGAACACTCTTTATGCCGGCAATAATCCCCGCAGCGGCGGCAATTATCAGGATCCCAATAATAATGGGAAGGGGCTTTACGGAAACAGCCGTTTGGGGAAGGGGAGGATAGAGGGATTCAAGTTTACCCTGGGTAAGCCAGGCATTCAATTCGTCGGTGCCGCCGTATTTTTGGATTACCCTAAGGGCCTGCTTTACCGTTTTATTATTTGGATCAAGGTCCTGCACATCCAGATAAATATCCAGAGCCCGGTCCGTATCTCCCCGCCGTAAAAAAAGAGCCGCCAAACCAAGCAGGGTGGGAGGCTCCTGGAACTTGATGTTTTTTGCCTTGTTCAAATAGGTAAAAGCACCGCCAAAGTCCCCCGCATGAAGACAGATTTGGCCTAAAATATGGTAATAGTTGTATGAATCCTGGTACCTGAATATTTCCGTTTCCAGCAGCTTGATCGATTCATCATATTTTTCTTTTTTAGCAAGATGGATCGCTTTTTTTAGGATGGGATCATGTACCATGTATTTACGGAATACTGTACTTTGATCTAATTCTGGAAAGCAAGATCTCTATGGAACTCAATTCATTATCGCCGACAACAGCTTCGGAAGAAATATAATCATCCAGCTTAGCCGCAAGTTCCTTCAGAGCCGCCAAATCAGCCCTAAGGGAATCGTCAAGGCCGTCGTCCATTGTTACGATTTCCGGGATTATCTCAAGGATTGATTCAGGAATTTTCTCCGGCCCGCTCTGTCTAAAACCGCTTGCGTCTTCGCTGGACAAGAGAAAACTTACGGTTCGGGAACTGCCCCGGGGAATCGGCGCCGGTTCATAATAATAGGCGACCGCCGAATCATCTATAGAATAGGGGAGCAGGTTGAAATTCCTTCCCGCCACATAGGGAATTTTCCAGGGAGCGTCGTTCAATCGTTTCCAGTTGGCGAAGTGAATGAAATCGGGCCGGACAAGATTGTCTACGCTGCCCATCAAGGCAAGCTGGCTGTTTCCAGAAACCCAATAACGATCCATGGAAGAACTATTGATGATCGTTTCGCCGCTTATCTCCCTTTCGTCGGTAATAAAGTGGGAATCGTTTTTTTCTCCCAGGGTGGTATCAATGAGGAAACGAATTCCCGCTTCCACGGGCTGCTCGCCTCTGTTGAAAACAGTTATGGTTATTTCTATCCCATTGGTCAGGGAAGAAGAACCGGTTTTGACAAAAGAAAATTCCTGGGTAACTGTCAAAAAGGCGGATTCAAAAATAAGGACAGGATTGGCTGGGGTACCTCCAATTCTGGTCCTAAAAGCGGAACTTTCCCCCATTTTGTAACTGCGGTTGTTAATCATAAGGGAAAGAAAACTTGTCCGGGGATCCTTATCCATAAAAAAGGGAAGGTATTCTTCGCGGGCCATGTCGGCCATATAGTACAGGGAAAACCGTCCGGTACTTTCGTGTAATACCAGACGGATCCGGCCATCTACATATTCGGCGGCGGCGGCGGAATGGATAAAGGAGAAACAAAAAAGCAAAAGTAATAAGAGTTTTTTCATCGTTCTTCCTCGCTAACTTCTTCGTCAACTTCCTCAATTCCTTCTTCTTCGATTGCCGCTTCGTAAATTTCCCCGTTTATTTCTTCATTAACCTCTTCATTAACCTCTTCATTAACCTCTTCATTAACCTCTTCGATAACCTCTTCGATAACCTCTTCGATAAATTCATCGTTAGTTTCATCGCTTGCTTCTTCATACGATGAATCGAAAATCCCTTCGTTTCCTTCATCATTTGCTTCAATAACAAAACTCCCGTTAACTTCTTCGTTTGCTCTTTCGCTAAGTTTTTGATTTAGAATGCCGCTTAGCTCATCGATTTCGGCCCTTAATTTCAGGAGCCTCAGGAACCGTTCCGTATCGCTTCGGGTCCGTTCATCCTCTCTTTCGCTCAGCCCTGTCATCACCGCATTTGCTTCGGCCAGGCTTGCTTCCAGGGCGGCAATGCGCCGTTCCGCCGCTGCCAGCTGGCTCCGGTAAGCATCTGCCGCAGCGGCATCCACCGATCCTGTTTCTGCAAGCAATTCACTAATCCGCTGCTGATATACGGTAATTGCCTGGTCGTAATTTTTTTCCCGTTCCTGATATTCTTCTATGGATTTTAGGGATTCTTCGTGGCTCCATTTTAGGATTGTCAACAGTTCTTCTTCTACTCTTTTTTGGGTGATCAAATGTATCCGGTAAGAAGACGCTTCGTATTTTACGCTATAGGGGTATTTATCCATCACCAGGGAAAAGGCTTCTGCCGCGTCGTCAAACCGCCCCAGAGCAAAGAGGGATTCTCCCATCCAGTAGTACGAAGCGGGCTTACGGGGATCGTCATCGGCTAATTTATCTGCATAGCTTCCCCAGGCAGAAAGGGCTTCTTCATAACGGCCAATATAATATAGACACCGTGCCCGATGATAGGGAATTTCGGTTTTCCATTCGCTGGAACTGGTTTTTTCCAGCTCGTTCAGCGTCGAAATGGCTCCGTGATAGTTTCCCGATGAAAGTTCCGCCAGAGAAAGCCAGTACAGGGCTTCCGGGAAAGGGCCGGCAAGCTGCAAAATCGTTACAGCTTCAGCAAATTTTCCTTCACTGTAAAAACCAATCCCTGTTTTAAGGAGTTCTTCCGGAGAAGTGGGGCGGTTCTGAGCAGAAGCCAGACAAAACCCGGCAGCAAGCAACGGGAGGAAAAAAACAAGCCTTTTTGGCATCATCATGGGTCTCCGTTACGATTATCGGCATTTTTGGGCTGTTTCTATAGAGCATATATTTTTGGGCTTTTCTTGTAAATAAGGGGAGAGGGATTTTTTTCCCTGTCCCCCGGCTAAAACTGCTCCACGGATACCTCCGCCATATATCAGTCTATATCAGTCTATATCAGATCAATGAACTTAAGCTATGATATAGTAGCTATGCCCCTTCCCTTCCACCCTTTGGTGGCCTCGTGGTTTACCGAAAGCTACGGCAACCCCACCGTGGTACAGGAAAAAGCCTGGCCCCTTATTGCCGATGGAAAGGACGTTCTGGCCATTGCTCCCACGGGCAGCGGCAAAACCCTGACGGCTTTTCTGGCGGCCCTTTCCTGGTTTGCCGGCGGCGGCTGGGATCCGGAACAACTCACCGTTCTTTATGTTTCCCCCCTCAAGGCTTTAAACGAAGATATCCGAAGAAATCTTGTGGAACCCATCGAGGCCCTCAAGGACCGGGCCGCGGCGGAAAATGATCCGGCCAGTCCGGTTTTCCGTATCCGGGTAGAAACCCGTTCCGGAGATACTCCGCCGGCTCAACGGCGGCGCTTTCTTATCCATCCTCCTTCCATATTGGCGGTAACGCCGGAAAGTCTCGCCATCCTGCTCCTAAATCCCCGGGGCCGGAAAATCCTGTCCCAGGTCAGGTATCTTGTGATCGACGAAATTCACGCCGTCATGGGAACCAAGCGGGGAGCCTTTCTTTCCTGCCAAATTGACCGGCTCCTTAAAATCACCGGAAAACATGGCGGACACTTTCAGCGCATAGCTCTGTCTGCCACGGTCAATCCGCCGGAGATGGCAGCGGAATTTGCCGGGGGCCTTAACAAACTCCTTATCGTTGCCCCCCCCGCAGAAAAGAAGATACGGTTTTCGGTGGAATTTCCTTCCGGCATGGAAAATCCCAATAATGAAAAACTCGCAGGGGATCGTTACGGCCCCCGCTATGCGGTGCTGGTAAATCATATTCTGGAGCGAATCCGTGTCCTCCGCCGGAACGAAGATTGCCGCAGGACCATGCTGGTGTTTACCGGATCCCGGCGCAGAGCGGAACGGATCGCCTACCTGCTTAATGAAACCGCCGGTGAACGATTGGCCCTGTGCCACCACGGTTCCCTTTCCAGGGAAGTCCGCTTGGAGGTGGAGCAATGCCTTGTCCGGGGATTGATTCCCTGCGTGGTAGCCACTTCTTCCCTGGAGCTTGGAATTGATATTGGAGAAGTGGAGGAAGTTATCCTCGCCGGCACTCCTTCTTCCTGCGCCCAAACGCTTCAGCGCATAGGCCGGTCCGGCCACGGCGCAGGCGAAGAGAGCCGGGGAATTCTTATTCCCTTCCACGGTATGGACCTCCTTATGGGGGCGGTGATGGCAGGATCCGTGGCGGACCGAGAAATCGAAAAAAAACACCCCGTAAAAAATCCCCTGGACATTCTCTCCCAAATGATCCTTGCCCTTTGCGCGGAACAGCCCCAGACCGGCGAAGAACTCTATGGGATAATCCGCAGTTTTTCCGTTTTTTCCGGCCTGGCCCGCACTTCCTTTAATCAGGTGATTGCCATGCTTACCGGCAAGTACTTTCCTTCGGTGCAAGAGGCCGGCGAAAGAGCGGAGAACACCGGAACCAAAAACGCCGGCCTGCGGCTGCGGGATCTACGGTCCCGACTGTACCAGGACATTGACGGGAAACTCCATGCAGCGGAAGGAACTCTAGGACTTCTCTATTCATCCGGCGGAGCCATACCTAGCCGGGGGCTCTATTCCCTGCGCCTGCCGGACGGCACCAAGATCGGCGAACTGGACGAAGAATTTGTTTTTGAACGAAGAAACGGGGACAGTTTTGACTTTGGCGCCCGATCATGGAAGATACTGGAGATCGGCAATGAGGCGGTGATAGTCAATTCCCAAAATGAAGCTGCGGATTTTCAGCCCTTCTGGAAGGCGGACTCGGTTTTCCGCAGCGCCGAATTATGCCTGCGGACTCTGGATTTTTTCAGCGCCCATAATGCCGGAACGGTTTTCCCGAACCGGGATTTACTCGGCACAGAAGCCGCACAAACTCTGGAGCATTTTCTTTTTCAGCAGCGGGAATCCCAGGGAGGTATTCCCCTGCCGGATCATAAAAACATCCCAGTAGAAATAATCAACGATCCGGCCCTGCGCCCTGATGCGTACCAGATCGTATTCCATAGCTTCCGGGGCGGGGCGCTGAACTACCCCCTTTCCATGGCCCTTTCTTCGATCATCGAAGAAAAAACAGGGATGCGCTGCGAAGCTATACCCGACGATAATGCAGTCCTGCTCCAGCTTCCCCGCCTTGCGGCGGAAACATATTCAGGGCGGCCTGATCCCATAACTCTTATCAAGGACTGTATCGCTTCCCTTGGATCCGCCGGAGAAAGACAATTCAGAAAACGCCTGGAAGCATCGGGGATTTTCGGCGCAGCGTTCCGGGAAGCGGCGGAACGGTCTATGATACTCCCCCGCGGCAGTTTCGGCAGACGTATTCCCCTGTGGGTAATGCGTCTGCGGGCAAAGCGGCTCTACGACCGGGTTGCTTCCTTTGGCGATTTTCCGGCAATCACCGAAGCGTGGAGAACCTGCCTGGTTGATCATTTTGATATGGAAGGTTTCCGGACACTGCTGGAAGAAATCTCCCATGGCACGGTAAAACTGCATTTTTTCCAAAACGCCGGAGCTTCGCCTTTTGCCCGGAATCTTTCGTGGAAAGAAACCAATAATTTTATGTACGAGTATGATGAACGAAAGGATCTGTCCGGCATGGCGGGAGGCGGAGTTTCCGATAGGGCCATCGCTGATGCATTAAGCGATCCTTCCCTTCGCCCGGTAATCAAAAACAGTACTGTTGATTCTTTTTGCGCCCGGCAGAGAAGGGAGCTTCCCGGCTATGCTCCGGAAAATGTACAATGCCTTTCTCAATGGGTCAAGGATCGTATTGCCATTCCATCGGAGGAATGGAAAACCCTTGTTACGGCGCTTCCCCCGTTTTTGCAGGAACAGCTTGCCTCTGATCCTTCCCTGGGCGGCCGGATCCGTACTCTCACCTTTCCCGGAGCGGCGCTGTCCGTGGTAATTCACACCGAAGATGCTGTCTCCGCCGAAGAGGGCCTCCTCGATCGGTTGGGGGAATGGCTTAGGTTTGAAGGGCCCATTCTTCCCGAAAAAATAACATCGATCTTCGGTTGTTCCGCTGCGGAAGCGGAAGGCGTCTTGAATGTTCTGGTAGAAACGGGAGAAATAGTTGGCAAAGTCAGCGTGGAGGGAATCGGAGAAAACGGTTATTGCGATGCGGAAAACTATGAACTCCTCCTCCGGCTGACTCGCAAAAGAACCCGGCCTCAGATCAAAGAACGACCCGCCTCGCTCCTTGTCCCTTTTATCGCCCTTCGTCAGGGACTCTTTGGAAATGCAGAGTTAATTAATCCCGCAGGCGATCCGGTATTAAGCCCAATACATTCCTTGTCCTGTTACCCCGCTCCGGTACGACTTTGGGAAACTGAAATTTTTCCCGCCCGAGATCCTCAGTACGGCCCGGAAAAACTGGACTCCGTTTTAAATGAAGGCCGATTTATCTGGTTCGGCGCGGGCAGAGAGCGAACCGCCTTCGCTGCCTCCGAAGAATTGGAATTGGCAGACTTCTCTTTGAGCAGTGAATTATCCTCTGATCTCATCTCCCTAATCTCCGAAACATGTACCGTTTACCGGAATTTCTGGGAACTAAAGGAAACTCTGGAAAACCGCTGGAAAAAAAACCTGTCCAACGCCGAAATTACCGGGGCCCTCTGGGAAGCGGTCTGGCAGGGCAGGCTTTCTTCCGATACATGGGAAACGATCCGCCGTGGAATTAGCCATAGCTTTTATCCGGAAAAAAACACCGAAATCTCCCCGGCAGCGTCTGCCGCTTTCTCAAAGCTGCCGGGTATTGTTCCCCCATACCAGAGGACGCATAAGCACTCCCTGGTACGCCTACCCCCGGCGCTTCGGGATCGATGGCGGGAGGGGGCGCCGGTTCCGGGCCGTATGTTTTCCCTGGAGGGGGATGTTTCCGCCGATAATTCCATATCCGAATTGTCTGCCCTGGAAAGGGAAACCTGGAACTGCGCCCGGGTCAGACTCCTCTGCCGCCGCTGGGGTATACTCTGCCGGCCCCTTCTGGAAATAGAAACCCTTTTTTCCTGGTCAGAGCTTCTCCCCGCCATGCGGCGCATGGAATTATCGGGAGAACTGGTGACGGGCCGCTTTTTTGAAGGGATCCCTTCCCTGCAGTTCGCCTCACCCGCTATCGCCGAAGAACTGGAAGCTGCGGAAGCTGCGGCCGGAAACGCCCCCGTTTATTGGGTGAATGCCGCCGATCCCGCCAGTCCCGCGGGCTGGAATATCGAAGGCCTTGATTCCCGCCTTCCCGCCAGGACACCTTCGTCCCGGCTTTGTTTCCGGGGAAAGGATTTGGCGGCTCTTTCCGGCAAAAGCGGCAAAGAGCTGGAATTATTCATTGAACCGAACGATCCGGATATCAAGGGGATTCTGGCCTTCTTTTCCCTGCCTCGAACCAGGATCTGTCATCCGGTTAAAAAAATTTCCCTGGAAGCCATCAACGGGAAACCCGCCGCAGAAAGTCCCTATGCGGCATGTTTAACGGAAATGGGTTTTATCGGCGACCGGGGAAAATTGCTCCTTTGGTAATAATCCCTTGACACCCTGTTCTATCCCGTTACAATAACAACATGAAGTTCGACTACAAAACCACAGCTTTGCTGGCAGTCGACATCCAAAACGACTTTTGTCCAGCCTATACGGGAAAGGACGGGAAAGAACATCCTGAGGGAGCATTAGCGGTAAAAGGGGCCAACGAAATAATCGCCCCGCTGAACAGCCTGGCAAAAAAAATTCATAAAAAAGGCGGCAAGGTCCTTCTAACCCAGGATTGGCATCCGGCGGGCCATATATCCTTTGCCGATTCTCACCGGGGCAAAAAGAACGGGGATATTATTATCATTTCCATACCGGAAGAAACTGTGGACGCATTTTATGAAAAATTCCCCGGTTTAACCGATCCTATCCCGGCGGCGATGCAGCAGATACTCTGGCCGGTCCACTGCCTACAGGATTCCGAAGGCGCCTCCTTTCATGATAAACTGGATACAACCATTGTCGATTTTGTATTCCGCAAGGGTTATCATAAAAATATTGATTCCTATTCCGGCTTCTTCGAAAACGACCGCTGTACCCCCACGGACCTCAGCGGCTATCTTAAGGAACAAAGCATTGCTACCCTTCTTGTTGGAGGCATTGCCACCGATTACTGTGTTCTACACACTGCCATTGATGCCCTCCGGCTGGGCTTTAAAACCTATGTGATAAGCGATGCCTGCATGGGTATTGATACGCCCGCGGGTTCCATCAATAAAGCTGCAGCGGTTATGAAACAACGGGGGGCCATTTTCGTCTCCACCAAGGATATTTAGCGAGGCTTTTTCATGAATGCCTGTTCTTCAGCCCTGTTTACCGATTTCTATTCCCTTTCCATGGCCCAGGGTTACTGGAAGAACAAAATGAACCACCGGGCGGTATTTGAGGTTTTTTTCCGCCGCCACCCGTCGGGGGGAGGTTTTTCGGTCTTTGCGGGATTGGAAACCCTGGTGGAAACTTTGAGGAATTTTTCCTTTTCAAAGGAAGATCTCGCCTATCTGGCGTCATTGAATTTTTTTGAAGAACCCTTCCTTGACTACCTGAAAGAATTCAGGTTTAGCGGTGCCCTTTGGGCGATGGATGAGGGGACGATCATCTTTCCCCAGGAACCGATTATCCGGATAGATTCCAGCCTGATCGAATCCCAGATCGTGGAAGGCCTCATTCTAAACATTATCAATTTTCAAAGCCTCATCGCTACCAAGACCGTCCGGGTTGCTCTGGCATCCAACAATGGTTCTATCATGGAATTCGGCCTCCGCCGGGCCCAGGGACCCGACGGAGCTCTTTCCGCTTCCAGGGCCGCCTTTATTGGGGGAGCATCGGCAACCAGCAATGTCCTGGCGGGAAAGATCTTCGACATTCCCGTGGCGGGTACCATGGCTCATTCCTGGGTTATGTCTTTTCCCGGCGAAGAAGATGCATTCCGATCCTACGCTTCTCTTTATCCGGACAAAACCATATTTCTTATTGATACTTACGACACCCTTAAATGCGGAATCAAAAATGCCTTAACGGTGGGAAAAGAACTGGCCGCGGCAGGAAAAAACTTCGGCGTCCGCCTGGATTCGGGGGATATTCATTATCTTTCCGTAGAGGTCCGCCGCATTCTGGACGAAGCAGGGTTTCCTCATGCGGGAATAACCGTCTCCAATGATCTGGATGAATATATCGTCGATACCCTGACCAAAGCGGGGGCGCCGATCAATGCCTGGGGGGTGGGCACCCGGATGGTAACAGGCGGCGACGAAGCGGCTTTTTCCGGAATATACAAACTGGCCGCCAAAGACGACGGAACGGGAAAATTCATTCCCACAATAAAATTCTCTGACAACCCGGAAAAAACTACCAACCCCGGAATTAAGCAGGTATGGCGGATCAAGGACGAAAAAGGACAGGCCCTGGCGGACATCATGTCGCTAGACGATCCGGCAGAACCGGATATTCCGGAAAAAGGAAAACGCCAAGTTTTTTGGCATCCCCAGGCGGATTACCGGCATTTTTTCCATATCATCTCCTTGGATGGCAGTGCCGAGCCGCTCCTAAAAAAACACCTGGAAAATGGAAATGTTTTGCTGCCCTCCCCGCCCCTTAAAGCGGTACAGCAAAAAGTGCAGGATGATCTAAAAGATTTTGACCAAAGCTACAAACGTATCCTCAATCCCCATATCTACAAGGTATCGGTTACCGAGCGGCTGCGGACATTAAAACTGGATTTAATAAAAACCCACCTCGCAGATTGATGAACCAGGAGTAACAATGAACAATACCATAGAAGTGCATTTTTTACAGGCCGGAAAAGAAAAAATTGTTACCTGTCCTTTCGGCGTTACGGTTGATTCGTTTTTGGAAAGTTTAGACGGCGTCGAGGGAGGCCTCGCTGCGGTCCGGGTGAACAACGAAGTGCTCCCCCTTTCTACCAGGCTGGAAATCAACTGTTTCCTAAAACCGGTTTCTCTGGCAAGCCGTGATGGAGCTGTAATCTACCGCCGTTCTTTGGCGTTTCTCCTGGCCATTGCAGCCCGGGACCTTTTTCCCCACCGGCGTCTTACCGTGGGACATTCCCTGGGGTACTCATACTACTATACCTTTGCGGACGGGAAAAAGCCTGGACCGGACGAAACAAAATCCCTGGAACGGGAAATGCGGGTCCTGGTAAAAGAGAATCTCCCTATTTCCTGTGGTTATATGGCCTATGACGAAGCTCTGGCACTTTTTGAAAAAAACCACCAGGAGGACACCTTTCTTCTATTTGAACAACGCAGCGAACCTGCGGTACGGGTAAACCAATGCAGGGGCTTTGCCGATCTTTATGTAGAGCCTTTGGTAAACAGGACGGGCTTGCTGGATGTCTTTGAGTTGATGAAGTACGGCGACGGGCTGATCCTCCGTTTTCCCATGGCGGGCAAAAAAACCTTGGAACATTTTGAAGACAGTCCGGGTCTTTTTTCGGTATACCGGGAATACAAAAAATGGGGAAATATTCTGGGAGTCCACGCTGTGGGCCAGCTTAACCGGCTTGTATCGGGGCGGACCATCCGGGATTATATCAGAACTACCGAAGCGTTTCAGGCAAAAAAACTCGCAGAAATTACCGACCGAATCTACGAACGCCGGGACGATGTCAGGATCATTCTAATCGCCGGTCCTTCCAGTTCAGGTAAAACAACCACCGCAAAACGGCTCTCTATCCAGCTTCAGGTAATGGGAATGTCCCCCATCGCGATAAGCCTGGACGATTACTATCGTAATCCCGAAGAAGCTCCCAAGGACGAAAATGGCCGGCCCGATCTGGAATGCCTGGAAGCCCTGGATGTGCCCTATCTTAATCAGCAGCTGGTAGAACTCCTTGAGGGCAAAGAAGTGGATATCCCGGTTTTTGATTTTAAAACCGGCAGCCGAAAAATCAGGGGCAAACCAATTCATCTTGATGAACATTCGGTGCTGATTTTAGAAGGAATCCACGGCCTTAACGATGCCTGTACGCCTCAGGTGGAACGGAAAAAAAAGTTCAAGCTGTATATCTCTGCCCTGACCCAGCTTAACCTGGATGATCACAATCGAATCCCTACCAGCGATAACCGTCTTCTGCGGCGCATGGTACGGGACAACCAGTTCCGCGGCACCGGGGCGGCAAAAACGATTCAAATGTGGTCCAGCGTTCAAGCCGGAGAACGGAAACACATCTTTCCTTTTCAGGATGGAGCCGATGCGGCCTTTAACTCAGCCTTGGACTATGAACTGGCGGTGCTGAAATTTTACGCCGACCCCCTGCTCAGGTCGGTAAAGCCCAATATGACAGAATATGCTGAAGCCCGGCGTATTCTGTCGCTGCTGGGAAACTTTGCTCCCATCCCGCCCCAATATGTACCGGGTACCAGCATATTACGGGAATTTATCGGAGAAAGTGAATTTAAATACTAAGTTAGGCAAGACCCTTAAGGATCGTTTTAAAAATCGTCCCTTTGGCGTCGTTTCCCAGTACATTGTCCAGAGCCTTTAAAACCGTCCCTCCGCCATTTAGGGAAATGCCGCAGGTATTGCCCAGGGTTTTTCCCAATTCGGAAACCTTCCCTAGCAGGTCATTTTTACTTGTGGCGGTTTTTCCAATTTTTGTAGCCAGACTTGCAATGGATCCAAGACTTGCTGCCGATCCTGAATTTCCCATAATCGCCGCTGCCAGTCCTCCGATGCCTCCGGCGGCTTTACTTACCGCTCCAGCGCTGCCGGAAGAAAGCAAAGAACCGGCAAGATCTGCCAGGTTTCCCATCTTGGAACCGCCGAACAGTCCCGATTTTGATGCCACAGAAGCAAGGGATCCTAATAAACCTGCGGCACCCCCTGCTTTGTCGCCCAGCATGGCGGGCAGAATCTTTGCCAAATCCAGGCCCGGTACCGATCCGTTTTTGGAAACTGTTTCGCCATGAAAACCAGCGGCTGCCGCCGCAATTCCAGATAAGACATTTAATGCCGATGAAGCCATTTTTACCCCCATAACAATATGAAAAAAATATAAAAAATTATAAGTCATACCGAAGGATAATGCAATAAGACAAAATGAATTCTTAGGCCCCCACGGCGGTTTTTCTGGCGGCCGTTCCTCCCGAAAGATCGTCGATGGTTTTTATTTCTTCCAGATTTATATTCCGCCGGTAGTCCCGTTCCTGCCGTTCTTTAAGTTTGCTGATTACCTTGCGATCCCTGGAAGCCTCCAGGTAGATCGCCCGTGCCTTCTCCACCTCCAGTTCCGCCAGGGCCGCCTGCTCCAGCAGAACATCCCTGGTTTGATCCAGCCTGAGAATGTAGAATTCATAACTGCGTATTTCACAAAAATCATGGCTGGAAAAACGGCTTTCCACGGCTAGAATTTTTTCCTGGGCGACATTTTTTATCCGTAGTTCCAGGGCGGAGAGAACTCCCACCGCTCTGCCCAGTTCAAGCTCCGTTTCCCGTTCCCGGTATTCACGAAGGGTAAGAATCTTTTCCAGCTTAAAGTTAAATCGCCTCATTTTTTTCCAGAGACTGTTCAGTTGTATTTTCCATCGCTTCACTTTTAGGGAGTTGGGAAGCTTGTTCATCATCAGCGGCATCTTCGTAGGAATCGTCGGGAATGGAAAAGGCTCCTCCCTTTTGATAGGACTGCATTTCTTCCACGGGGATCTTCATCACGGCAATTTCCCCCATTACCTGCAAGGTTTCCACAATGGAGGATCGTTCATCTATTGCCTGAATAAGAAAATCATCTATGGCCGGTTTTTTTTCAATGGCCTCGTCGATGGCGGGATTGGTTCCCGCATGGTAGGCTCCCACATTAATAAGATCTTCGTTTTCTTTGTACACCGCAATATGACGGCGGATTAGGCCCGCCGCTTTCATTGTAACCGGTCCAGTTACCGCCGGAGCCAGCCGGGAAATGCTTCCCAAAACATCGACGGCGGGATAATGGTTAGCCTCCGCCAGGCGGCGGGAAAGGACAATGTGACCGTCGAGGATTCCCCTGACCGTGTCGGACACAGGTTCGTCCAGATCATCCCCGTCCACGAGGATCGTGTAAAAACCGGTGATTGTTCCCCTTTCGGAGGTACCGCAGCGTTCCAGCAGTTTGGGCATGGAATCAAATACGCTTGGAGTATAACCACGGGTCGCAGGGGGTTCCCCAATGGCCAGTCCTATTTCCCGCTGGGCCCGGGCAAAACGGGTTACCGAGTCAAAAAGGAGCATCACATCCAACCCCTGATCCCGGAAGTACTCCGCCACGGCGGTGGCGGTATAGGCTCCACGGAGCCGCGCCAGGGGAGGAGAATTGGAGGGAGACACCACCAGCACGGTTTTTGCAAGCCCCTCGGGGCCCAGATCGTTGGCGATAAAATCGTTTACTTCCCGGCCCCGCTCTCCAATAAGGGCAACCACATTAACGTCGGCATTGGTGTTCCGGGCGATCATTCCCAGGATGGTAGATTTTCCCACTCCGGAACCGGCAAAGATCCCCAGCCGCTGTCCCCGGCCTACGGAAAGAAGGCCGTCTATGGCTCTGACTCCGGTAACGATACGCTGGGTTACCCTGCGGCGTTTTAGAGGATCCGGGGGAAGGGCAGCGGCAGGATAATGTACCCGGGAAGCAATTTCTCCCTTTTCATCAAGAGGATGACCGGTACAGTCCAGGACCCGTCCCAGAAGTTTTTTGGATACGGGAATTTCCAGCCGTTTTCCGGAGGCTACCACACGGCTTCCCATTTCTATGCCTTCGGTTTCGCCATAGGGCATAAGCTGCACCGTCTCTCCCCGGAGACCCACCACTTCGGCGGGGATGTTCCCCCGCCCTTTAGGAATTTCGATACGGCACTGTTCGCCTATAACTGCCTGTGGACCGGTACTTTCGATCAAAAGGCCCTGTACCTTGATCACATGACCCACACATTTAATCGGATCCACTTCTTCGGCGGTTTCCAGATATTTGTCGATGATTGACGAAAGAATAGCCATCCTAGACCCCGTCGACCGAACCGGTTTTGGCCCTGCTCTTGATGGGGCTAATCTCCAGTATCTTTTGTTCCAACTCCGCCAACTGGCTCGAGATACGGGCATCGATTTCGCCAAAGTCAGTTTCAATTACACAGCCGCCGGGATCAATTGTGGTATCTTCGAGAATCTGCACCGACTTTGATCCTTCCACCAGATCAATAAATTCTTTTTTGTGTTCCGTAGCAAGTTTCAGATCCAGTATATTTACCTTGATAATGATGTTACCCCGGCCTTTTACTTTTCTTAAGGCTTGGACCACATTGGAGATCACCACATTGCGCTGGTTTTCGGAGATAACCTTTATTACCTTTCGGGAAATGAGCAGGACCAGATCGATGATCTGCTGTTCCGTTTCAGCAAGAATTTCCGCCCGCTTGTCCTGGGCCCGCTCCAGAATTGTTTGAGTCCGCTGGACAAGACGGGTCACTTCGTCCTTACCTTCCAAAAAACCTGCTTCCCGGCCTGTCAGACGGCCTCGTTCCTCCGCTTCCTTCCGTTCGTTTTCAAATGCCGCCAGAGAATCATCTTCTATTTGTTTTGCCTTGGCCTGGGCTTCGGAGAGAATTTTTTCTGCGTCATCCTCAGCCTGACGTTTTAATGATTGGGCTTCTCCGGTTTTTCGCTTTACCTCCGCAAAGGCGGCAGATTCCGCTTCCTTTAGGATCCCCTCGGCATCCACTTTGGCGGACCGGATCAACGCTTCCTTTTCCTGTTCCCACTGTACCCTAAAGGCATCCGCTTCCCGGCGGAGATCATCCGCGGTGGGGCCGGTATATTCTTCTATTCCTCCGGCTTCCTCCACCTCTTCTAAATCTTCTTCCGCGGAAGTAATCCCTGTATCAAAACCGGTTGGAGGCTCGAGGATCACTCTGCTTTCCACTACGGTCAATTCGCCGGGCCTGAAAACTGCTTTTGCCATAACGCACCTCTATCCTAAAGCCGCTTGCGGCTACACTACCAGTTCGTCTTCCCCTGACCGGGCAACGACGATTTCGCCGGTATCTTCCAGATGGCGGATAATGGAAACGATTTTCTGCTGGGCCTCTTCCACGTCCTTGAGCCGGATAGGCCCCATGTATTCCATATCTTCCTTGAGCATCCCCGCAGCGCGTTTGGACATATTCCGGAATATCTTGTCCTGTACTTCCGTGTCCACACTTTTGAGAGCCTTGGCCAGTTCCTGGGAATCCACTTCCCGCATAACCTTTTGAATGGCCCGGTCGTCGAGCATGACAATGTCTTCGAATACGAACATCCGCTTTTTGATCTCTTCCGCCAGTTCCGGATCTTCGTCTTCCAGAGCTTCGATGATCTGTTTTTCCGAAGAACGGTCAACCAAGTTTAGTATCTCCACAATGCTTTCCACGCCCCCCGCGGCGGTATAGTCTTCGCTGGACAGGGTGGAAAGTTTCTTTTCTAATACCCGTTCCACTTCCCGGAGTACTTCCGGGCTAGTCCGGTCCATGGTGGCGATACGCCGCGCTACATCGCTCTGCACTTCGTGGGGAAGATTCTGCAGAATGATCGAAGCTTTGTTCGGCTCCAGGTACGCCAGAATCAGGGCGATGGTCTGGGGGTGCTCCTGTTGTATAAAGTTAAGGAGGTGGGCCGGATCGGTACGGCGGATAAAGTCAAAGGGCCTGACCTGCAGACTGGAAGTAAGGCGGTTGATAATATCAATGGCCTTCTGGCTTCCCAGAGATTTTTCCAGCAATTCCCGGGCATAGTCTATACCGCCGGTGGTAATAAACTGGTTTGCCATCATGAGTTCCTGGAATTCCAGGAGGATGGCGTCTTTCTGTTCCGGCTCTATGGTCTCCAGCCGGGCAATTTCAAAGGTCAGAGTTTCTATTTCGTCTTCCCGAAGGTACTTGAAAATTTCTGCAGAAATTTCCGATCCTATGCTGACAAGGAAAATGGCGGCCTTTTGACGGCCCGTAAACTCCTTGTTTCCCTTTTTTTTGGACGTGGCGGCGGCGGTCTGGGCCATGGTTTAATCCTCCAAAAGCCAGGTTCTGATCAGCTGGGCCGCATCTTCGGGGTGATCTTTGGCCAGACTGATCACATTTTCCTGCAGTTCCATGCGCTTCCGTTCTTCCACAGACATGGATACTTCCACCCCTTCCTGTTCCGCTTCCAAAAGAGCCCGTTCCCTGGCGGCCTGCCGTTCTCGGGCCAGGGCTTCTTCCGCCGCCAGACGCTGCCGTTCAATGGCCTTGGCCACCGTCCGGTATACCACAAAGGCAATAAGGAGCACCGCTAACCCAATAAGGAAGTACACGATGGTCCGCTGTATATTTTGCTGCCTGAAGTAGGCGGCATCTTCGGCAGCAAACTGTTCGGTCCGGTCAAATTGGATGTTCCGAACCGTTACCGAATCTCCCCGGGTAGCATCGAAACCAACGGCATCCTGTACCAATGATTGTGTGTGGTTCAACACCGCCATTTCGATGGGGGTATATTCCCGTTCAATGGTATTATTGGACAGGATTACCGGTTTTCCCTTTTCATCGTACTTCCATTTCCAGACTCCGTCAATGTTTACAGCCACCGTTACCCGGTCTATTTTTGGTTTCCTTTCTTCTTCGCTTGTTTCATTCCCCACCAGATAATTGTCTATATCCACATGCTGGGTAACCTTACCATGCATATTGGCCGTATCCTGATATATCGGCATCACATTGGGTTCTGTTCCAGGGGGACCCTCGGGATTAAACCCGGTCCCCTCGAAGGTGGTGTCATATTTTTGTGTAGAAAGAAGAACGTTATCTTTTATCACCGAATCGTCATAGGGCAGACCCGGAGTCTTGGGTCTTTGTTCAAAAGGAGTATATTTTATTATACTGACCAATTTTTCCGACATATCCATGTCAAATTTTATATTAAGATCCCGGACCCGGTCTGCGGTAAAGGTGTTTTGAAGGTTTGCCAGGATCAAAGCTTTGTATTTGGATTCAAGGTTCATGATGTACTTCTGCTGCCGTTCCACCAGGTTTTGTTTGTCACTGGCTCTCCAATCAACCGTATCATTCAATATGTTTCCACTCTGATCGGTAATGACGATGTTTTCGTCCTGCAGACCCTCCACGGCATATTTAAGAATCCTCTGGATTCCTTCGATTTTCTTACGGTTTTGAGTTATGTCACTCCCCGGAGTGGGAACCAGACTTACACTGGCGGTAACAGGGTTTTGATCCTGCCGGAAAAGAGAATCCTTAGGAATAACCAAGATAACGTTGGCATCGTCTACTCCCTCCAGGGCCTTAACATGATCCTTTACCATATCTCTGATGGCCCGCTGAAGGTTGACGTTCCGTTCAAAATCCGTAAGTGTCCACCGTTCACGGTCAAAGATCTTCCAGGGATCGGTTCCCTTGGGAATTAAACCTTCGCTGATTAGGATAACCCGCATTTTCCGGGCCGTGGCGGCATCGGCAACCATGATGACGCCGCTGGCGCTGACCTGAGCTCTGTATCCCGCATCGTTGATCCGGGTGATGATCTGATCCCGGACATCATCGTCGGCAATGGGCGTATCAATGACCGGTACCATGCTGGGCGATGATGATACCGATACCAGGGCAAAGATCCCCGCCAGCAGCACAACTACTATACCGGCAAGCATCAAACGCTGTACCATGGTCCATTTTCCCCAGAGGCCTTTTACCTGTTCGAGTAATCGTTGTAAAAAATCCATATCCCCCCCCTATATATCAGGTTATCGAGTGTTAATAATATCCTTCCATGCCTGAACAACACGGTTCAGGATCGTCCTAGCCATATTCAGCGACAATCCCGCATTCGCTTCGGCCATGGAGATGTCTTCCACATTTACCGAATCAGGATCAAGCATTGCCTGTTGAGTAAGGTAATGTGTCTGCATCTGATAAGCGCTTACCTTGTCCAGAGCCTTGAGCATGGTTTCGCTAAAAATACTGTCCTTTGTCGCTCCCGCAGCTCCTATGGTTTTTCCCAGTTCCGTAATTCCGGTGCCGGAGGCATTATAAAATTCTTCGTTTAACACCCTGGGACGGAAGTCAGGCTGGGAAGAAGGAACCGGCGGCATGGGTACAGGGCTAAAATACTGCGGTTTAATGGTCATTTATTACCTCCCTCCAATTTCCAATGCTCGCTGGAACATCGATTTATATCCTTCCACCACCTGGGCATTGGCTTCGTACATACGGTTTGCTTCTATCAAGTCCACCATTTCGGTAACGACATCCACGTTTGGATACAGAACATAATCTTTATCGGGACCTTCGAGGATTCTGTCCGGATGGGTAGGATCGTAGACTTTGCGGAGCTCCGTGGTATTGTCTTTTTCTATCCGTGCCACCCGTACGCCCTTTCCTGGTCCGTTGTCCAGCATCTGGGGCAGGAAAGGAGAACGCCAATAGGGCTGTTGAACCCGGGGCCTCATGATTACCCTGGCGCGCCTGAAAGCGCCCCCTTCGTTGGTCCGGGTGGTATTGACATTGGCCATATTATTGGCAATCACGTCTGTCCGCAGCCGCTGGGCACCCATTCCGCTGGACGCAATGTTAACTGAAGTAAAAAGCCCCATACTAAGACCTCAATACCAGGTTTACCTGGCCATATTCAAATGCTGCTGAATGGGCGTACAAGTTATAGCGCATCTGATTTTTCAGAAGATTGTTTATTTCTGCTTCCGGGTCCACATTGTTCCCGTCGTTGTTGTAGCTGCTGGTAAAATCCAGCACCCGCCGGGGCTGGACATCCCGGTAATCCAGCCGGGTCCAGTTGCTTACATGCCGGGGATCGGTCCTGGCCATAAGCAAACTTGGTTTATAGCTGTCAGAAAGGATCGCTTTTTTTAAGGACGCTTCAAAATTTACCTCGGTCCGCTTAAAATTGGGCACGTCTTTGTTAGCAAGATTATCCGCATAAACCGAATGACGAAGGTTTGCCGTGTTCATGGCCCGGTGGAGTAAATCAACGGTCCTGGAAAAACTATTCATCCATATACCTCTTTTTTCAACATCGGCTTTTTCTTTCCCATCCTTAACAGCCTTACCTTCCCGTTACAGTATGTACCGGCCCAAATCCTGATCCATTACTAAATCGGAAAGTTTTTCGTTCACATAGTCCTCGGTAATGACAACCTTGGCGGGAGCTATGTCGGGAGCCTCAAAAGAAAGTTCCTCCAGCAGGGTTTCCATGATCGTATGGAGCCGGCGGGCGCCGATATTTTCCAGCCTGGTATTGACCTCCGCTGCAAGGGCGGCAAGCCGTTGGACGGATCCTTCGGTAAACTCAATTTCAACCGTTTCGGTAAAAAGAAGATCCTGATACTGCCGTGTCAGAGCGTTCTTTGGCTCCGTCAGAATCCGCAAAAAATCATCTTTGCCCAGGGAATCCAACTCCACCCGCAGGGGAAAACGGCCCTGGAGTTCGGGGATCAGATCCGAAGGCTTGCTCACATTAAAGGCTCCGGCAGCGATAAAAAGAATGTGGCTCGTGTCCACTGGTCCCCATTTTGTATTTACCGTGGCCCCTTCCACAATGGGGAGGATATCCCTCTGGACTCCTTCCCTGGATACATCGGGACCGCTCCGTTCCCCCCGGACGGCGATTTTATCTATTTCGTCAATAAAGATAATACCTGTTTCTTCTACCCGTTTCCGGGCTTCGTCGCTTACCCGATCCCGGTCGATCAATTTTTCCGCTTCCTCGGCGGTGAGGATCTCCCTGGCCCGTTTAACCGTAACCAGTTTTTTCTTTTTGTTCCCTCCGAAAAAACCGGCAATTCCCGAAAGACTTGATTCCAAATCTTCAAAACTGCCGCCCATCATTTCAAAGGAGGGAAGCTGAGGGCTCTGGTTTACAGTGATCTCCACCGTACCGTCTTCCAGTTTTCCTTCTCGCAGCCAGGATCGGAATTTTTCCCGGGTATGATCAGTTTTCTGCTCACCCTCTGCTCCGGCGGCTTCGTCGGATTGTTCTTCCGCAGATCCTTCGCCGGGTCCGGGATCATTGGATTCTACAGATTGTCCTGTACCGGGAATCTGCTGGATCGGTATGCCCACCTGTATGGCTGTCCCCATGATCCCTGGTCCTGAATCGTTGTTAAAAGAAAAAGCCCCCATAGGACGGATCACAGGACTGGAAGAATCGGGTTTGCGATCCTTGTTTTTATTCTTGGGCCGGGGCACCAGCAGATCCAACAAGGATTCTTCGGCCCGCTTTTCTGCTTCTTCATTTACCGACTGCTGCATCTCCTGCTTTACCATTTGAATGCCTGCCGCCATAAGATCCCGGATCATTGATTCCACATCCCGGCCCACATAACCCACTTCGGTATACTTGGTGGCCTCCACCTTGATAAAGGGCGAATTGGCAAGCTTTGCCAGACGGCGGGCAATTTCTGTTTTTCCAACCCCGGTGGGACCAATCATAAGGATATTTTTGGGGGCAATGTCTTCCCGTATTTCCGGATCCAGTTTGATCCGCCGGATCCGGTTTCGAAGAGCCACCGCCACCGCTCGTTTGGCCTTTTTCTGGCCTATGATATACTTGTCCAGTTCCACCACGATTTCCCGGGGGGTCAGGCGATCAAGGTTTTTTTCCATTAGGGTTTTAATTCCTCCAGGGTAATTTGGCTGTTAGTATAGATGCAGATATTTCCTGCAATTTCAAGGCTCCGTTTCGCTATCTCCGCCGCGGAAAGAGCGCTTCCGTTAAGGTAGGCCAGGGCCGCCGCTAAGGCATAATTGCCTCCGGAACCGATGGCCAGCACATCTTCCGCCGGTTCTATTACATCCCCCGTACCGGAAACGAGGAGTGTCTTGTTTAAATCAGCGGTAAGAAGCATCGCTTCAAGCCGCCGTAACATCCGGTCCGTCCGCCAGTCCTTGGCCAGTTCCACCGCCGACCGGGCCAGGTCGCCGGAATATTCTTTTAGCTTGCTTTCAAAGCGATCAAAGAGGGTAAAGGCATCGGCGGTGGCTCCGGCAAAACCGCAGAGAACCTTTCCGTCCCAGAGCCGGCGGACTTTGCGGGCATTGTTTTTTACCACCGTTTCTCCCAGTGTTACCTGACCGTCCCCGGCCATGGCTACCTCGCCGTTTCGCCGCACCGCCAGAACGGTGGTGGAACGAATACTCACATCATTCATAATACACTCCCTCCGCCGGAAGCGGCGTGTGGAATGGCGTGCGGGTGGGCCTTCATATAGGCATGTCGAAGGTGTTCCATATCCACATGAGCATAGCGCTGGGTGGTGGAAATGCTGGCATGTCCCAACAGTTCCTGTACCAGCCGGACATCGCAGCCCGAATTAACCAGATGGGTGGCAAAACTGTGCCGCAGTGCATGGGGATGAATGTGTTTTCCCAATCCAGACCTATCTCCGTATTGGCCGATGATCCACCGGATCCCAACCACAGAAAGAGGACCTCCCCGCCGGTTGATAAAAACCCGGTCCGTTGGTTTTTCCGCTTTGATTTGCCCGGAACGAACGGGAAGGTATTCCTTTATAGCCTGTCCCGCTTCCTCGGAAAAAAATACATACCGTTCCTTGTTTCCTTTACCAATCACCCGGGCGGAAAGGCAGTCCTCTTCCAATCCTCTTACAGTCAATGCGGCCACCTCGGAAACCCGCAGGCCAGCGGAATACATGGCCAAGATCAAAGCCTTGTCCCTCAGCGGCCAGAGGATGCCTTCTTTTTCGGGAAGTTCCGCCAAGGCTGCCATTTCCCCTTCCCAGAGAAAGGCCGGCAGGGTTCGTTTTGTTTTAAGGTTCCTTATGGCGGCGGAAGGATCGTCCTTTCGTTTTTCCGTCCGGATAAGCCAGCGGTAAAACCCCCGGAGAGAAGAAAGGGCCCGGTTTACACTGACCGAGGCAATCCCTTCGGCGGAAAGATCGGCGATAAAGTGCTGAACTCCGTAACTATCCGCCAATTCGGGTTTTTCGTTCCGGTTAGCACAATATGAAGCAAAGCGGCCAAGATCTTTTCCGTAAGCTTCCAGGGTCCTCTTCGACATATTCCGTACGGAACGAAGATAGAGGAGGTACTGTTCTATCATTTTTCTTCCTCCTCCGCACTGTGCAGGTAATCGCAGGCCGGGTTGATACAGGCCTTGTGGTTCCCGTTCCGTTTATCGCATTTTTCCACCAGGAACTGGCCGCACTTGGGACAATCTTGTGTCAGGGGCTTATAGTGGGAAACAAAATCACACTCAGGATAATTGGTACAGCCGTAAAAGTCTTTGCCCCTTCCCCTGGTTTTGCGGGCCACCACATCGCCTCCGCATTTCGGGCACTGTGCCAGCGGCACAGACCGGGTATTTTTGCATTCCGGGAAGCCCGAACAGGCCAGAAAAAAACCAAAGCGGCCCAATTTTTTTACCAGGGGCTTGCTGCATTTTTCGCATACATAGTCGGTGGCTTCATCCAGAGTTCCCTTGCAGGATTCCAGATTCTTTCCAACCTCATCAACCTGATCTTTAAAGGGATCCCAGAATTCCCGGATCATCTCCGGCCAGCTGATTGTGTTTTCTTCAACCTGATCCAGCTTTAGTTCCATGGAAGCGGTAAAGTCGGTATCCACCACATGGGGAAAATATTCACCCAGGATGTCGCTGATCATCCGGCCCAGGAGGGTGGGGACCAGTTGTTTATTGGACCGGGTCACATAGTACCGGTCCAAGAGTACCGAAATGATGGGAGCATAGGTTGAAGGCCGGCCAATGCCTTTTTCTTCCAGGGTTTTAACGATGGAAGCGTCGGTAAACCGGGGCGGCCCCTGGGTAAAGTGCTGTTCGGGATAAAACCGTTCTGTCTGGAGGACATCCCCTTTTTTAAGGGACGGCACAGCACTGCCCTTTTCTTCTTTGGAGGCCAGGAGCTTCATCACCTGATAAAACCCTTTTTCTAGTATCTTGGTACCGGAAATCCGGAAGATTCCCTCGCTGCCGGTTTCCGGAATTGCCGCAGATATATCGATACTTATCGTTTTTGTTCTTGCGTTTTTCATTTGACAGGCCGTAAAACGCTCCCAGATAATCGTATAAAGCCTCAGCTGATCTCGATTAAGGGAATCTTTAATTGAATCCGGAGTATAATTTATATAGGTTGGCCTGATTGCTTCGTGGGCATCCTGGGCTTTTTTTCCCACCGCATACTCCACCGGTTCCGGGGGAAGATCCTTGGGGTAATGTTCTCCGATCCAATCCCGTACTTCGTTCAGTGCAAGCTGGGAAATTCGCACCGAGTCGGTTCGCATATAGCTAATAAGTCCCACCCTGCTGGAACCAATATTGATCCCTTCGTACAATTGCTGGGCGATCTGCATGGTTTTTTTGCTGGTAAAGCCCAGTCTGTTCGCAGCGGTCTGTTGGAGCTGCGAAGTAGTAAAGGGAGGCCGGGGCCGGACGGTTTTTTCCGTCTCTCGGATTTCCGTTACAACACAGGATGAATCCTTAACCGCATCAATTAAGAGTCGGACTTCCCCTTCGTTTTTCAATTCCGGTTTTTTTCCCTGCCAGGACACAAGCTGGGCGGTAAAAACATTGTTTTTCCCGGCTTTAAATTCCGCTTCCACGGTCCAGTATTCTTCGGGGATAAAGGATTCCACTTCCTTTTCCCGTTCACAAATAAGCCGCAGGGCCACCGATTGAACCCGTCCGGCGGAAAGGCCGTTCTTAACCTTTTTCCAGAGCAGAGGCGAAAGGTTATAACCCACAAGGCGATCCAAAACACGGCGCGCCTTCTGGGCGTTCACCTTGGCCTCATCAATGGAAGAAGGATTATCCACCGCTTCCTTAATCGCCTGGGGGGTGATTTCATTAAAACTGATTCGTTTGATGGGAACTTTTGCGGTTTTGGCGATAATGGCGTTCCGCAGATGCCAGGCGATAGCTTCTCCTTCCCGGTCATTATCACTGGCCAAGAGTACTTCGTCCGATTTTTTTGCATCCCCTTGAAGTTCTTTTAGGAGTTTGGCCCTTCCCCGGACGGTAATGTACTCAGGTTCAAAATTATGATCCACATCAACGGCGGTCCGAGATTTGGGCAGATCAATTAAGTGTCCCATGGATGCCTTTACGGTATAGGAGTCACCTAAATATTTTTCGATGGTCTTTGCTTTGGCAGGAGACTCGACGATGACCAGGGTTTTCTTCCCCTCGAGCTTTGTCTTTTTGGTTTTGGCTTTTATTGTTTTTGCTTCCATATCCATTTCCATTGCAGAGCGCCTAAAGCCCCATCTCCTGTTTAAGAGAGGCCGCTAATGACAGGCCCGGCTGCCCAATGCAGCTTCCGCCGTTCTTTTTGATCTGTTCATCCAAGTCCATCCCCCATTCTGCCAATACATCTCCGGCACAGGATATAACGGGACATCCTTCACCGGCCAGGGCCCTTGTCCCTTCCCCAAAAGGTGATGCCACACCGGCGGAGGCGACAAAAAGATCCCGTCCTTGATCCAGGGTAAAACGGGCCGTATGGAGGGCGCCGGAAGCGGCGGGAGCTTCCACAATCACCGTAGCCCTGGCCATGCCGGAGATGATCCGGTTCCGTTGAGGGTAGTACCACTTCCTCGGCATGGTACCCGGATGGTATTCGCTTAAAAGGGATCCTCCTGTTTTCAGGATGCGCCGGGCCAATTCCCGGTTCGATGCGGGAAAAACTTCGTCCACCGAAGAACCCAGCACCGCCGCAGTACAGCCGCCCCCTTCCAGCGAACCCCGGTGGGCCAGGGCATCGATCCCCAAGGCAAGGCCGGAAATTACCGATATCCCTGCCCGGGCAAAATCTCGGCCCAGAACCAGTGCCTGCATAGAAGCGGCGGCACTGGGGCGCCGGGTACCCACCAGGGCAACGGCGGGTTTATCCGGATCCGGCAGGAGGCCCCGGCAATAGAGAACCCCGGGAGGATCGTATATTTCCCTAAGCAGGGGCGGATAGAGGGGAGAATCCTTTTCTATCCGGTAAATGCCTAAATATGTTTCCCTATCGATACCACGCATCCATCACCTGCTGTTTGTTTTGTTCCGCCTGTTTTTTTACGTCCTGATTTTTGGTAAGACCGGTAATCTTGTCGTAAAGGTCTACTGCCCCTTGAAAATCTCCCGATAAATACCGGGCGGCGGCCAGGGCAAACATTCCATCAGTATCTCTGGTATTAATATCCACATACAGTTCCAGATGGGGAATTGCTTCCGCTGGACGGTCGAGGGTGAATATATAAAGCACTCCCAAACCATAAAGAGCCTTGCCGTAACGTCCGTTTATGTCAATGGCCCGGAGGTAAGCCGCTTCGGAAATTCGATAATGCTCCGCCTGCTCCGCGGGAGAAAAATATTCAGAGGCGGCTAAATTCCCCGCGGACACTCCTATAAGATAATGAATTGTCTCATCCTCTGGATAGTAGCGGGCAGCGTTTTCCAGCGCCTTTAGGGCTTCTCCGTAGAGAGGGCTCCTTCCCTGCAGCCTATCCATAAGCCGGGAGCCAAGTATCTTCCAGTATATCCCTGTCTGGGCGGCATCTTTGACATGTTCATCCATCTTTTTTTCATAAAGAGCGATGGCCCTACGGAGGTCTTCAATGGATTGAGGAGGAGCGCCCCGGGGGCTTAAAGCGGCAATCTGGGCGGCCAAAGAATTGCGGGTGGCAAACTTTTTATACACAAAAACCCCCGTGAACGCAGCGACAAGGATTACTAAAACAAAAATAGATTTTCCCAATCCTTTCTGTGCCATCTATACTCCTCCGGATACTCTCAGAACCGGTAAATAGTGACGGTGTTTTTCCCTAAGAAGGGAAACATCCACATGGGTGTAGATTTGGGTAGTACTCAAATCCGCATGACCCAAAAGTTCCTGTACCTGCCTAAGGTCCGCCCCTCCAGCCAGCAGCGCCGTGGCAAAACTATGCCGCAAAGTATGGAGTTTGGACCCTGTCCCTAAAAGCACCGTCAGGAGGGAATAGTTTTTCCAGATTCCTTTTCGGGATAGCCTTTTTCCACGGCGTCCCAAAAAAAATGCCTTCGGATGCTGATGCCCTGCCAGTTCCGGTCGGACTTCGGAGAGGTACCGTTTTAACCACCGATCCGCCTCGCTCCCAAAAACCGCCATTCTTTCCTTGTTCCCCTTGCCCCGGACCCGGATAATCCCTTCATTAAAAAAGATATCTCCCATATTCAAAAATACCGTCTCGGAAACCCTAAGTCCCGCGGAATAGATCAATTCATAGATCGCCCGGTTCCGAATACCTAAGGGCTTTGCCGTGTCCACCGCTTCCAGAAGGGTTTCGATTTTTTGCCGGGAAAGAACCGCTGGCAGGGTAAAACTCCGCCGGGGCATTTCCAGGGCTGCTGCGGGATTATCGGCCCGCAGACCTTCGCTGCAAAGATAACGAAAAAAGGAACGAAGCGCCGAAACGGCCTTGGCGGCGGATCGAGAACCGATAAGTTTCCGTCGTTCTGCCAGATAATCTGTCAGCAGGGCAATATCGGCGTGGCAAAGCATTTTTTCCGGATCAAAACCTTTCGTTTCGCTGGCCTGTCCAGGCCGGGCCGTCTGTTCAAGCCAGGAGAGAAAAAAACGTATTTCTCCCCCATAGGTTTCCACCGTCAATGGTGAACGCCGTTCCAGAGCAAGGAGCGATGACCGGTAACCGGAAAGAAAATTTTTCATTCTGCTTTTTTCATCTCTGCCGGAAAGCGCATTATGGTGGGGACATCCAGGTCTTCATCCTTGTAGTTCCGATGGGCTAGGTAATCAATCCGGTTTCTTGCAGAACGGCTGGTAAAACTGCTCCATTCATCAAGTCCAACTACGTCCCGGTTATTATTTGGATCGGCTTCGATTCCTATTTCTATGGCCTGGGGTTGAAATCCCGTGGCAATTACCGTTACCTGAAGTCTATCTCCCAGTTCACTCTTGATCACTGCGCCGGAAATGATCTGTACATCCGGGTCGGCCCGCTCGGTGATAAGTTCTACCACATCTTCCAATTCCGTTAGAGCAAGAGATTCTCCGCCGGTTACACAAGCAAGAATACGCCGGGCCCCCACAATGGTTGTATCTTCCAAAAGAGGATTTTCGATCGCCTTAAGGGCCGCTTCCTGGGCCCTGTTTTCGCCGGACGCGGTCCCCACTCCCATCAGGGCATCTCCCTGACCGTACATGGTTTGTTTTACATCAGCAAAATCTACGTTCATATCACCCGTTTCAAGGATCAAATCGGAAATACCCTGAACTCCCTGACGGAGTATGTCGTCGGCCATGCGAAAGGCTTCTCTGATGGGGGTTCGTTTTTCGACCAATGAAAGAAGCTGCTGGTTTTGTATGACAATGAGGGTATCCACCGCTTCTTTCATTTTGGCAATCCCTTCTTCGGCCAGCCGCATCTTATAGCGGCCTTCAAAGCCAAAGGGTTTGGTCACCACCCCTACGGTCAAGGCTCCACATTCCCGGGCAACCTGGGCAATGACCGGGGCCGCACCGGTGCCGGTACCGCCCCCCATGCCAGCGGTAACAAAGACCATGTCCGCCCCCTTTAGGGTATTGGCGATCAGATCCCGGTCTTCCATGGCGGCCTTTTCGCCCACTTCGGGTACGCCTCCGGCGCCCAGGCCGGATGTAAGTTTTGATCCTATGGAAAGTTTTGTTTCCGCCCGGCTCTGATTCAATGCCTGGAGGTCCGTATTGGCGGCAATAAACTCCACCCCTTCCAGGCCGCATTCAATCATGCGGTTTACCGCATTCGATCCGCCGCCTCCGGCACCGATTACTTTTATTACCGTTGAACGCGGACCTCTGCCTTCACGTTCTTCCACAATCTGGATATTCATCTCCCCTCCCCCAAAGACTTTTTTTATCGGACTTTCTCTAAAAGAACTCCCGTTTTAACCATTCTGCCAGACGGCCAAAAAGGGAACCCCCTTCGACCCGCTTGTTTCCATTCCGCTCCTGTCCGTCCCGGATTTCCCGGTCATTCCCCTCCAGCACCAGCCCCACGGCGGTAGCATAGGCCGGATTGCAGTATTCATCCACCAGGCCCCCCACCGACAGAGGAGACCCCACCCGGGCGGGAAGCTTAAAGATTTCCGATGCCAATTCAGCGGCGCCTAAAAGCTGGGAGCCGCCGCCGGTCAGGACCACTCCGCCCCCCAGAGGACGAGACAGGGACAGTTTATCCAGTTTTTCCTTGACCATAAAGAAAATTTCTTCCAGCCTGGGCCGGACGATCTCTTCTATCTCAACCCGGGGAATGGCCATGGGTGCCCTTCCTCCCACTCCGGGAACGATAATGTCTTCTTCCTCCGCTTGAATTCCTTCCCAGCAGCTTCCCGATTTGCGCTTAATATCTTCCGCCGCATCAAAAGAAATATTTTTGATAATGGAAATATCGCTGGTAACCTGGGTTCCTCCTGCCGGGATGGTGAGGGTTGAATAGGGGGATCCATCGAAATAGACCAGCACATCGGTGGTGCCGCCTCCCATATCGATCAATGTGGTTCCCAGTTCTTTTTCTTCATCCGTCAGTACCGCCCGGCCCGCCGCCAAGGATTGAAGCACCAGGCCGTCTACTCGAAACCCGGCGCGGTTGACGCACTTGATCAGATTTTGGGCGCTGGTTACCGAACAAGTAATGATATGCACTTCCGCTTCCAGCCGGACCCCTATCATATTCAGGGGATCATGAATTCCTTTTTGATTATCCACGATGTATGTTTGAGGAATTAGCTCCAGCATTTGCCGATCCATGGGGATCGCCACCGCCCGGGCCGCCTCCAGTACCCGCAGAAGATCATCCTCCCCTATTTCCCTGGTTTCCCGGTTCTTACCGGTCACCGCTACCACTCCCCGGGAATTAATTCCGTCGATGTGGCTCCCCCCGATACCGGTCCAGGCGCTGTGCAGTTCCCTGCCGCTCATCATTTCCGCCGCTTCTATGGCGGCTTCCACGGAACGGAGGGTAGCTTCGATATTGACTACCACTCCCTTGCGCAATCCTGTGGACGGACTGGTTCCCACTCCGGTTATTTCCAGGTTACCGCTTTCGGTTCGTTCACCGATAACGGCACATACCTTAGTGGTCCCTATATCAAGGCCGGCCACCAAATCACCGCTAGCCAGAATAAGCCTCCTTGTACGAAGCCGTGCCGGTTCTAAAATCAATTTCCTCGATGTTCCGGGATTTGACGGAAAGTACGTCCAGCATGAGCAGCATATACCGGAGGGTTTCTTCGGAAATATCGTCACTGACCCGTACCCGCACTCCCTTGTGGGCAGGATAAAGCGTTAAATCAAAGCCGTCATAATTTTTATGATTAATCTTGATCTCGGAAATCGCCGCCAGCAATTCCGGCGCATCCCGATGGAGAGTTTCCAGCCTGGCAAAAAAGGCATTATAAATCCGGGGGAGTTTCATCCCGGGATAGACCTCTTCGAGAATCAATCCGGAAATCACCGGCAGATTTTCATCTTTTCTAATGCCTACCTGTCCCACGCTATAGATCATGCCGTCTCCGTCGATAAGGGCGGGATAGATCCGTTCTCCCCTGGAAGCAAAGGTCATCGCTGCGGGGCGGCGTCTTTCCAGGTGTATTTCTATCCGGTTGGGAAAATGTTTGATTATCCGGGCTGAGCGGACCAGGGGCAGGGCCAAGAGGGCTTCTTCCGCCGGCTTGGTATTGATTGACATATAGGAAGAGTGGCTTCCTATTCCCGCCAGGGCAAGAACCGCCGCTTCGTCGATCCCCGGAATACCCGAAACATTGATCCTTGAAAGAGGCATACAGGGACTAATGCCAAAGAGCCAAATAAGTTCCGCTCCCAGGATTACTCCAATCAGCGCTAAAATACGTTTTAGTTTTCTGTCCCCGGCAGAATGAGCGGCAGGCTGTGCCGGTAGTTCATCCCCATACAAATATCCGCTAGACATTAAAAACCTCCCGTGAATTATTAACCAAGAGTCCGCACATCACCAGCGTTGTCGCCAGGGAAGAACCCCCGGCGGAAAAAAACGGCAGTGGTATTCCGGTGGCGGGGAGAGCTCCGACAACCACCGCCGTGTTCAGTAAAATTTGAGAAAAGATCATCGTCCCCAATCCAAAACCCAAAAGACTGCCAAAGATGGTCCTGCTTTTCAAAGCGCAGCGGTATGCCGCAAAAACAAAGAGGGCAAAGAGAACAAAGATCAGGGCCACCGCAACAAAGCCCCCTTCTTCGGCAAAAGAAGCAAAGATAAAGTCCGAATGAATTTCCGGCACGCTGGCGATCTTTCTGGTTCCCTGCCCAATACCCTTGCCCCAAAAACCTCCGGAACTGATTGTAATAATGCTGTTCTTTACCTGATACCCCGCCCCTTGAGGATCGATCTCGGGCCAGAGAAAACTGATAAAACGGCGCAGCCGGTGTTCTCTGGTCAGTACAAAAAACACCGACAGGGGCAGAAAGATCGCTGCCGCCGCAAAGAAATAACGAAGTTTAATACCCGCCAGAAAAAAGATCACCATGGCATTAAAGAGAATAAAAAAGGCTGTGGAAAAATTGTTTTGCATATAGATCAGCACAAAGAAGATCACCGTAATCATCGTCGGAGGAAGCACCCCGGCGGAAAACGAATCAAGCCTGTCCGCCTTCTTGTCAAAAATATGGGCCAGATAAAAGGGAAGTACCAGTTTTACCAATTCCGATGGCTGATAAGTCGAAGAGCCCAGGCGTATCCACCGGGTGGCGCCATTCTTCATTACTCCGATACCGGGAATAAAAGTAAGAACACAAAGGATCATCGCGCCAATTACCAGAGGAAAGATCCATTCCCGGACCAGTTCCAGATTTGCCCGGGAGACAATAAAGAACAGGCCAAAGCCAAAGGCGGCCAACACTGCCTGACGGGAAATAAAGTAAAGACTGTTGCCAAACCAGCGATCTGCAAAGGCATAGGAGGCAGAATACAAAGTTACCAAGCCAATCCCGGTCAGGAGCAGTACCGAAGCCAAGAGAAGATGATCTGTTTTTGTTTTGCGGCCTGGTTGTTCCATGGCAAGAAGAGCGCTCATTCCTTCCCCTATTGTATTTTCAATGTAGAAAGGGCTATCAATGCAAAAAGCCCTCCAAGTATCCAGAAACGAACCACCACCTTGGTTTCCGCCCAGCCGGACAGCTCAAAATGATGATGCAGGGGACTCATCTTGAAGACCCGCCGCTTAAATAATTTGAAAGACAAAACCTGAAGGATCACCGATGCTGCTTCCAGTACAAACACTCCGCCGATGATAAGGATTAACAATTCTTTTCGGAGGATCAGGGAAACAACAGCGATGATCCCTCCCAGCGAAAGGCTTCCCACATCCCCCATAAATACTTCCGCCGGATGAGAATTAAACCAAAGAAAGCCCACGCAGGCCCCCACGGCGGCAAAACAAAATATGGTAAGTTCCCCCGCTCCTTCGATAAAGGGGATCCCCAGATAATCGGAAAAGTCCGCCCGGCCCGAAAGATAGGAAAGGATTCCCAGGGTAAGAAATACCCAGATCAAAAGCCCCGCCGCCAGGCCGTCCAAGCCGTCTGTCAGATTTACCGCATTGGATTCACCCACCATAAGAAGAACCGCAAAGAAAAACCAAACGGGCCCCAGATTGATGGCCGGATCTCTAAAGAAAGGAAGGTACAGGGGGCCGAATTCTTCTTCGCCAAAAAAATACAGGCTCAGTGCCGCGGCCAGAGCCACCGCAATTTGAGCGCCGAACTTAACCCATCCGGAAAGGCCATCTGAACTTTTTTTTGTTACCTTTAAATAATCATCAACATAACCAATGGTCCCAAAGGCTGCCAGGGAACCCAGACAAAGCCACACTTTAAAACTGGACAAATCCTGCCAAAGAAGGACCGCAATAATTATTGAAAGGAGGATCATCACTCCTCCCATGGTGGGTGTTCCGCCCTTTGCAAGGTGAGTTTGGGGGCCGTCGTTCCGTATGGCCTGACCTATTTTTTGTTTCCGCAGGGCTTCGATGATCCGGGGGCCCAAAAGATAACAGAGAAGCAGGGTGGTTATTGCCGCATAGACCGCTCTAAAGGTTACATATTGAAAAACATTAAAGGGGGTAAAATATCTGACCAGGGGATAGAGGAATTCAAGGAACATCCGTTTCCTCCATCAGAACAATACCGCTTAGTGTTTCCAAAGCACAGCCCCGGGAACCCTTGAGCAGCACCAAATCCCCGGCCTGTATATGTTCTTTTACAATTGAAGAAAGATCTTTCATATTGCATGTATGGAAAAATGTCCGCTGCTTTTCTTCCAGCACTGCGGCGGCGAAGCGCATTTCTTTTCCGTAGAGGAATATGGCGGCTGCCTTTGATTCGGCCAGCAGCATTCCGATTTTCCGGTGTTCTTCTTCTTCCCTGTCCCCCAGTTCCAGCATGGAACCCAGGATATATATCCGCCGTTCCGGCCAGTCCAGGTTGTCGCAGAAGGAAAGCGCTTCCGCCGCCGAATCGGGGTTGCTGTTGTAGCAGTCCCGGATTATTGTGGTTTTTCCCCGGAGTATCTCACTGCGGCCAAAAAGGCTCTTTACAGCGGAAAGTCCCTCTCGGATGGAAACGGCGCCAATGCCTGCTTCATCCGCCAGGGCCGCTGCGGCTAGAGCGTTCTTTAGGTTGTGCTTTCCCGGAAGGCCGAAGCCGGCGGGGATTCCCTCCCAGGTAATTTCCGTTCCCGCAAGCCCCTGGTCCAGTACAGCGTTTAATTTTCCTGATGCCGCAAAATTTTTTTGTCCGTAAAAAACTACCCGGCCCTTAACATCCTGAGCCAGATAATCCCTGAAGGGATCATCTTCTGGAATTAGGGCCGTTTCTGTCCCGGTAAATTGCGAAAAAATTTGTTTTTTTTCTTCAGCGATGGTGTCCATGCTTCCCAAAATGCCGATGTGGGCGGATCCAATGTTGGTAACAAGGGCTATCCGGGGTTTAAGCACTGCCGCAAGTTCGCCAATTTCTCCCCGCCGGTTCATTCCCGCCTCGAAAATTCCCACTTCATGATGATCCCGGACGTCGAAGACCGCCAGAGGAAGTCCCGTTTCCGAATTCAGATTGCCGGGATTCATCACAACCTTTTTTTCTTTATCAATAATGGAAGCGGAAATTTCTTTGGTGGTGGTTTTGCCCGAAGAACCGGTAATGCCTATCCGCAGTAAATGCGGGAACCGGTCCAGGTAGGCGGCGGCCAGATCCTGAAAGCCCTTAAGGGTATCTTCCACGACCAATAAGACAGCCCCCATTTCCGCCGCCAAAACCGCCGGATCAAGATTTGCTTCTTCCATGCCTTTTCTGCTTACCAGGGCGGCGACGGCCCCTGCAGCAAAGGATTCCCGAAGAAAGCGATGGCCGTCAGACTGCAATCCCCGGAGGGCTATAAAGAGGGCCCCGGAAATTACCTTTCGGGAATCAATGGCCACCGAAAAAAAACCTCCTCCGGCATTCCCGGGGAAAAGCTCCGCCCCCAGAGCCTGGGCAGCGCTTCGATGGTCCATCAAAAAGGGTCTATTCATCCGCCATCCCGCCGGATCGGGTAATGGCAATTTGCAGTATCTCTTCGGGCTGCTTTTTTTGCAAACCCAGCTGATTCCGGGCAATATGCTCTATTCTGTCGGGAGAAGAAAGGACGGCAATACCGGCGATAAGCCGTTTGTTGTTTTCCACCCATTCTTCCTGGGTTTTTTCAAGTTTTTTTAGTTCCCGCTCCAAATCACCGTAACGGGAAGACTGCCAGGCGGAAAGTGCCAAAAAAGCAGGGATGGAAAGGATAAAAAGATAGAAAAATAAACGCCGAATCATGAATGCACTCCAATACCTAGTATTTCTGCTGCCCGGAATTTTGCACTCCGGGAGGGAGGATTGTTCCGGCATTCTTCTTTCCCCGCAGTTATGGGCTTGCGGGTAAGGATATTCACCGGCGGGTTTCCCTCATTTCTACATATCGGCGCTTCCGAAGGACAGGTAGAGTCCCGGCTTTTGTCCCGGAAAAAATTCTTAACCACCCGGTCTTCACCGGAATGGAAGCTAATCACCCCCATGCGGCCGCCGGGACTGAGCCGTTTAAAGGCTGCTTCCAGCATAGAGAGGAGCCGTTCTCCTTCGCCGTTTACTTCCATCCGCAAGGCCTGGAAAGTCCGGGTGGCCGGATGAATGGGACCCCTGCGGTAAACGGCAGGAACAACGATGGCGACCAGTTCCGCCAGGGCGGCGGTGGTAGTAATGGGGCTGTGTTTTTTTGCCCGGTGTACAGCGGAAGCGATGCGGCGGGAATACCGTTCCCCCGCATTGTTATAAAGAAGATCCGCAAAATCTTTTTCTGAAAGGCTCGCAATCAACTCCGCTGCAGTTTTTCCCCGGGAAGTGTCAATGCGCATATCCAGATATTCATCCCGGTTGAAACTAAATCCCCGGCCAGAATCTTCGTAATGATAAAGGCTTATTCCCAAATCAAAGAGAATCGTGTCGGGAGAGGGAAGTTCCGCTGGATAATCGGTAAAAAATTCCTCTGCCCAGCACTTGTAGAAACATATCCGGCTGCCGAAAGGGATTAGCCGTTCCATGGCCCTGCCCTGGATTTCTTCATCGGCGTCCACCCCGGCAATACGAAGGGTGGGGAAGCGTTCCAGAAAAGCGGCGCTGTGTCCCCCCTCGCCCAGGGTAGCATCTACCATGAATTCACCTTCCCGCCGGGGCGCCAGGTGCTGTATTGTCTCTTCCAGTAATACCGGAGTATGGATTACTTCCACACCCTCCCCTCCCTTTTTTGTAAAATAGAATTACCCGGAAACCTCAATTTCCGGATAACTACCATCAAAATACAAGACCTGTGGGACAACTAACCGGGCTGCCGAACAAGTCCAATCAGCACAAATTAAAAGGCCCCATTTTTTCCAGGACCGCCTCGAGCTGCTCTTCTTGCCTCTGTTCATATTCTGTATACCGGACGGCATCCCATATTTCTATGCGGATTCCGGCACCAAGGATCACACAATCCTTCGAAAGCCCCCCGTGGTCCCGAAATTTTTGGGGAACCATGATCCGTCCGGTTTTGTCAATTTCTGCCTCACTGGTAGAAAAACTTAACCGGTGGTCAAACATATCTTTTTGCCTGGGTGTCATGGGCATATTGGCATTGGCGCTCCAAAAGCTACGGAGGCTTTCGGTTACCTTCTCATGATTTTCCGGAGTGAAGGCCCAGATACAACTTTCAAACATGCCCTTGGTCAATATCAGCGCATTATCGGGGATCCCCTCCCTGAGCCTGGCGGGGATACTTATTCTCCCCTTTTCATCCAGTGTCGCCTGATATTCACCTCTTAGCATGGCCACTCTATTTCCCACTTTATCCCATTTTTTGGGATTTTTCTATTAATATCCACCACTATTCCCCATTTTTTTGCAAAACTCAACAGTTTTTTCAAAAAAAATACAAAAAAAAATACGATTTTTTCAAAAACTGCTTAACATTTATTTAGGTTTTCCTAATCGGACGGCTTTGGTATGGTAACAAGCATGTTCATGGAAGAATTTTTCATTGTTTTTCCCGAAGGAGATGTTCAGGAAGTGCCGGGGCGTATCCCCTTTAACGCTCTGGTGGACATGAACGGTCATGTACTGTACCCGCCCCTTTCCACCAATAAAATGATCGCTTTCCGGGTTTCCCAGATTACTACCAAGGAAAACAAGGGGAGCAATGAAACCTTTCATTATTTAGAATTGGTGAGTGCCCAAGAACTCTTATCCTATGTAAAAACCGGAAGGACCGTCGTGGATGACCGCTTCTAGGCATCATATTGGTACGGAAAACGAAAGCAGCCTCCACCGTTCACTAAAATTTCGTTATGCAAAAAAAGGAGAAACCGAGACAACCCGGGAAGGCTATGTTTGCGATGCCATAGGAGAGAAGGGGGAAGCCATTGAAATACAAACGGGGAATTTCGGAGCCTTGAAAAAAAAACTTCCCGCCCTGGCAAAAAACGGCAGAGTTCGGCTTATCTACCCGGTGGTGGTCAAAAAAATCATAGAACTATACGGCAGCGACGGAGTTCTCCTCCGCCGAAAAAAAAGCCCCCGGTCAGGAACGATCTGGGATATTTTTAAGGAACTTATTTATGCACCGGCCCTGGTGGGGTTAAAAAATCTAGCTGTAGAAATCGTCCTGGTGGATGTCATCGAACACCGCAGGGATGACGGCAAAGGTTCCTGGCGAAGAAGGGGAATCAGTATCGAAGACCGAATCCTGGAAAACTGCCGGGAAAGTATCGTTTTAAAGAAAAAAGCGGATTGGAAGCTGCATTTTTTGCCATTGGAAGGAGAATGTACCGTTAAGTCCTTGGCCCAAAAGGCCAAAATCAGGCTGGATATAGCCAGAAAAACCTTTTATACCCTGGAAAAAGCGGGTTTTTTGAAAAGAACAAAAAAACAGGGGAGAAGCTGGCTCTACCGGATTGAATGAAATCTCCGAGCCTGTGTATCCGCCAAATTGACGACCCTGTCTGATTTTTTGTGTAGAGGAGGGACGGAAGGACACAGAGAAGAGCTATATGTGGCTTGCCCGGGCGGTTCTTCTGCCCAGTAAATCATATTCAATACGTAAAACATTTCCTTCATGGTCTATCGCTTCGAGCATCTCCCCCAGGGCATTGTATCTATAAGGGGGAGCACCGTGTCGAATG
>WRIV01000010.1 GCA_009782555.1 Treponema sp.
TACGAGTACGGAAAAGCTAATGACCAAGATGGCCGGGCGAACCGGGTAACCCGGGTTACCGATGAAAGCGGCACGACGGAATACGCATACGGGTTACTGGGAGAAACGATTCAAGAGACCCGCCGTATAACCCGGCTGGATCCCAATGCAGCGGAAAAGAAAGACCGATAAAGAAGAATTCTATCCCACGGTAGATTTGAGAGCAGATAATCTGGAGCAACTCTTGGCAGAATGGCAGCATTATTACAACTGGTTCAGGCCTCATACTTCTCTTGGCGGAAAAAGCCCTGAGGAGCGGCGTTTTGAACTGAGTTCAATAACACCGTTTTGGAATGAGGTTGAAGACAATTATCATCCTGAAAAAGAGCGGTTTCAGGTACAGAATTACTATGACGATTTACGGATCAGAAAATTGAAAGGATGTCTGTGAACCCCATACCTCAGCTTTTCATGGGCCTTTAATGATTTGCCATATCTCCTTAATTTTTAATCGTGTATGGAACTCAAAAAAACGAGGATAATGGTTTTTAAATACTCCGCCGGTTTATCATTTGTTAGTTTTACCGATCACAGCCTCATAATGTTTTAGCAGAATTCCCTTCTCGCTTAAGATAAAATCCTGGTTTGCCCTGATCCTCGAAGGCATTTTGGCTATAAAAATCGCCGCCACTTTTTGTTTTCTCTCGCTGTGATTTCCATCCCGGAGAAGAAGGTAGCTGATTACCAGATCAGTGGCCATTTCCACGAGCCGGCGGGAATGGTAAGTAAGGAACTGATCGTGGTCTTTGTAAGTTTTGGCATATTCCAGGGTTTCGTCAAAGATTTTTCGTGCTTCCCGGATTTTTTCAAGTAATTCAGGGCTGTGGGAATATGTTTCCTGGTCATATTCATCAAGGATCATCTGCGCTATCCCGGAAGTAACGGGTCCGATGGCGGCAACAACCTGAAGCTGAGTGGTTCCTTCGTAAATATTGGTGATTCTGGCGTCTCGGTAGTGCCGTTCGGCATTAAATTCTTTCATATAGCCCGTGCCGCCGTGGATTTGAATGGTGTCATAGGCAACTTTGTTTGCCATTTCGGTGGCATAGGCTTTGACCATGGGAGTAAAGAAACCGGCGAGTTTTGCGTATTTCTTTTTTTCATCAATGATATCGCCCTTTTCTTCGGGGTGTGCCTCGGAATATTCTTCAAGCCCTTCTTTTAGATCAACAAAACGGGATGTTTCGTAGAGAAGGCTCCGGCCCGCCTCCAGGGCTACTCTCATTTCAGTAAGCATTTCGAACACCGGGGGGAGATCCCGTACGGGTACACCAAACTGGATACGCTTGGCCGCATAGAGGTCCGCTTCACGGTAAGCAGCTTCTGCAATGCCGACAGCCTGGGCGGCCACGCCGAGCCGGGCGTTGTTCATGAGCCAGAGGGTATATTTGGTAAGACCCCGCTGACGTTCGCCTAGCAGCTCCGCCGGAGCATGGTTGAACTGCAACTCGCAGGTTGGGGAACCGTGGATACCGAGCTTGTGTTCAAGGCGGCGGATTATCATTTTTTCGTCACGTTTATATATAAAAAACGAAAGCCCCCGCGCTCCTTTACCTTTTTCCTCGCTGCGGGCCAGGACAAGGCCGATGGTCCCGCAGCCGTTGGTGATAAAACGTTTAACTCCGTTAAGATTCCATTTACCGCTGCTGTCCTGCACTGCCTTCAGGTTTACTGCCTGAAGATCACTGCCCGCATCAGGTTCGGTGAGTATCATCGAAGAACCCCATTCGCCTGAACAGAGTTTTGGAAGGTAAGTTTTTTTTTGTTCTTCAGAAGCGAACTTGTTGATTGTTTCGGCAATATCCTGCTGGAGCCCAAAGTTAAGGAATGATGCGTCTGCCCTAGCAAGGATCTCCGCAGCGATACTGAGTATGGTGCAGGGCATATTAAGGCCGCCGTACTGACGGGGTATGCAAAAACCCATCATGTCGGCTTTTGCCAGCATATCCAGCGCTTTCTGTGTCGCCGGATTAAGGGTAACCTGGTTATTCGCCAAGGTGGGACCTTCTTGGTCAACTGCCGGAGCGGCGGGTGCCATATATTCGCCGCAAATTTCCCCGATAATGGAGAGTACCATGCGGTAGGAATCATGGGCATCCGCTGTATCGGCGGGGGCGTGGGCAAAAAGTTTGGCATCTTTAAAGTTTTCTTCTTTCAGATGAATAATGCGATCCAGATCAAGATGTTCCATGTGGAACAAAATATCTTCGTTATCGGTTAAAAAGTTTTCCATATTTTACTCCCTGTTCACACTCTGGCCTTATACGATTTGATCATCCGCGGTATCACCTCGTTTAGATCTCCTATGATTCCATAATGAGCAATACCGAAAATCGGTGCTTCCGGATCATTGTTTATTGCGATGATTCGGGCGGCCCCGTCCATGCCGGCCCGGTGCTGAATCGCTCCGGAAATGCCGCAGGCGATGTAGAGCTTGGGCCGGACCGTGGTGCCGGTCTGTCCAACCTGATGTTCCTTGCCGATAAACCCGGCATCTACCGCAGCGCGGGAAGCTCCAACTTCAGCTCCAAGGGTTTCGGCCAATTCCCGAATTAGGGCAAAGTTGTCTTTGCTTCCTACGCCAATGCCTCCGGACACAATAATTTGCGCCCCCTTTAGGTTGACAGTTTTTTCTTCCAGAACGCGGTTAATAATTTCGCTGGGAAAATCATCCGGTTCAAGCCTTGCGGTGATACGGATCATTTCCGCTTTTCGGGAAGGGTCAGGCTGAGCCATACGCATCACCCCTTCGCGGACCGTGGCCATCTGGGGTTTTTTTTCTGGACATACAATGGTGGCAATAATATTGCCTCCAAAGGCAGGCCGGATCTGATAAAGGATATCTTTATATTCAGTTTCCTTTTGAACATGGTTCCCAATTTGAAGATCCGTACAATCCGCGGTGAGTCCCACCTTAAGGAACGAAGCAGCCCGGGGTGCCAGATCCCGGCCTTCGGTGGTGGCGCCGAATAAAACAATCTGGGGTTTGTACTCGGAAATCACCTGGATCATCAGTTTGCTGTAGGGGATGGGGGTATAAAATTTAAGCCGCGGCTCTTCGATGATGTACACCCGGTCTGCGCCAAGGCTTGCAATGCGTTTTACCTCATCTCCTATCTTGTCCCCGAAAATGGCGGCGCTCACTTCTACTCCAAGCTTGTCCGCTAGTTCCCGTGCTTTGGAGACCAATTCCAGGCTTACCTCCGCCGCTTTGCCTTCTCTTTGCTGTATATATACCATTACACTATTTTCTGTGTTCATAGTTTTTCCTTATCCAAAAGTATGATCGGCGATGAGGCCGTGAATCAATTCGGCAATGCCGGCCTCGCCGGGATCAATATATCTGATGTCCGCGGCAGTGAGGACCACGGAATTGATGTGTTTAACCTTGGTTGGAGATCCGGAAAGGCCGCACTGGATCGGGTCCGCATTGATGGCCGGGATGTCCCACAGAGCCATGGGGTTTGTTTTTTGGGTATTTTCCGCAAAGGGATCATTGGGTGATCCTGTGCTGCCAGTAACGGGAACTGTCCGTTTGTAGGCCATGGTCTTGATCGCCGAGGGAGGCCGGGGTGCCTCTCCTTCGGCGGTAAAGGTAACAAGAACGGGCAGCTTTGCCCTTACTTTTTCCCAGCCCCCTTCGATGGAACGGGCGGCAGTAATTTCTTTTTTTGACGCATCAATGTTTTCTATTTTGGAAACGCAGGTGATCTGGTTTATTCCCAGTTTTTCCGCAGTTTGGGGACCTACCTGGGCTGTGTCCCCGTCAATTGCTTGACGGCCGCAAAGTACCAGATCAAAGGCGCCGGTTTTATTAATCGCACACTTGAGTGCATAGGAAGTGGCCAGGGTATCAGCACCTGCAAAACCCCGGTCCGATACCAGGGCGGTAAAATCAGCGCCCCGGTAGAGACATTCCTTAAGTACCGCCGCCGCCGCCGGGGGTCCCATGGTAATAACACTTACCGTTGTTCCCGGGTTAGCATCTTTGATCTGCATCGCCGCTTCCAGGGCAAAGAGATCATCGGGGTTAAAAACCGCAGGCAGCGCCGCACGGTTTACCGTACCTTCCGCCGTCATGGCCTCTCCTGTTATATTCTGAGTGTCAGGCACCTGTTTTACCAGAACTATCACATTCACAAAAAAGCCTCCTTACTGATTAGGATCAACATCGGCGCTGTAATCAACGCCTTCCACATCAAAGCCGTGGGCTTCCATAAAATCATGCTTAAAGCCGGCAACATCGGTTTCGGTAAATACATTTTCCGGTGTTACCATTTTCATTCTTTCCATGACGGCCCTTTGGACATCCTCTCGCATTTCCCGGTCATCAATGCGGATCCGGCCTTTGCTGTCCACAAGGACCTTGGCAGGATCGGAGGCTGCCTCCGGCGTATAGAGCCTTTCTGTATAGAGCCGGATTATCTGTTCGATGCACCCTTCGTGGATCCCCATTTCTTTCATTACCTTAAAGAGGGTGGAAACATAAAATGGGATAATGGGGATTATTGCGCTGGATCGGGTTACCAGGGCCTTGTTTACCGAAACCCAGGCTCCGGCGATTTTTCCTGCATGGATTTTGTTTATTTCCCGGGAAGCTCGTTCCAGATCTTCCTTGGCTTTGCCGATGGTTCCATTTTTGTAGATGGGCCAGGAAAGTTCAGGGCCCAGGTAGGTGTAGGCCACGGCGCGGGTCTCAGGCGAAAGGAGATTTTCTTTTTCCAGCGCTTCCATCCAGAGTTCCCAGTCTTCGCCGCCCATAACCTTAACCGTATTGTAGATTTCTTCTACCGTGGCGGGTTCCGCTTCGGCCATGGTAAAGGTCCCGTTCATCATGTTAAGGGTTTTTCCGGAAAAAGGAGCGCCGACGGGCTTGATTGCCGATTTATGCATTATGCCGGTTTTGGGATCCGTCCTGACCGGAGAGGCAAGGGAGTAAATAAGGAGGTCGATTTTTGCAGGAATTCTTGCCAAAGCGGCGGCTTTCCGGACCGTTTCGGCGGTTTCGGTTTTCATTTCGCTGGAGAAGGCATTACCGTCCAGGGTTTTGGCAATCAGGCCTTCTTTTGCCGCTTCCCGCTCAAAGGCAAGGTTGTTGTAATAACCAGGGGTAGCGGTATGAGTGTCAGATGCGGGTTTTTCCTTGGACACCCCCACCGTAACGGCGCCGTAACCAAAGGCGGCGGCGATGCGGCTTGCAAGACCGTAGCCGTTAGAACAGCCGATAACCAGGGCCAGGCGAGGCGTTTTTTCGGAGTTCCCTAAGGGTGATTTTGCGCCGGCCAGGTTTTTTTTTGTACATTCAATTTGCCGCCGTACCGAAGCGGCGCATCCTACAGGGTGGCTATTGAGGCAAATATTGTTCCGCACCATGGGTTTGATGATCATAGGTTCCTCTTAAACGGGATTATTTTGGCTCCCCACAAGACACATCCACTCAGCTTCTGCGGCAAGTTCACTGCCGACAAAGGCCTGGCCTGACTGTTTTATCATTTTTGGGGAAATCCGCAGGTTGCTGATTTCAGCCCGTACTTCTTCACCGGGCCTGACCTGGCGGCGGAATTTTACTTTGTCGACGGTGGCAAGAAAAAACAGGGCGTCGCTGCTAATGATGCCGAGCTTTTTTATGCCCGCTCCGCCGGATTGGGCCATGGTCTCGATCAGGATCACTCCCGGCACGACCGGATATTGGGGGAAATGGCCCGCAAAGAAAAATTCTTTTTCGGTGAATATGCGGCGGGCTATAATTTTATTTTTATCAGCCTGTACAATTTCATCTACAAACAGAAACGGTGTCCGGTGGGGCAATAGGTTTTCAATCTCATTCATATTTCCCCCTTCTTTCATCTCCATGCTTCCCGCTTAGATTTTTATTACGGCTGGTATTTTTTAAATACTACCACACCGTTGTGTCCGCCGAAACCCAGGCTTCCCGAAGCGGCGGCGGTTATTGTGCCGTATTGAACTTTATTTGGTACATAGTCCAGATCGCATGTGGGGTCAGGATTCTCCAGGTTAATTGTGGGAGGAAAGAAACCTTCACGGATTGCCAGGATACAGACGATGGCTTCTAGGCCGCCGGCGCCGGCGATACAATGGCCGGTCATGCTTTTGGTGCTGGAAATTTTTAGCTTGGCGGCATGATCTCCAAAGGCATATTTGATCATTTTTGTTTCGGTGGGATCGTTAATCTCCGTAGAGGTGCCGTGGGCGTTATAATACTGAATATCTTCGGGTTTCAAACCCGCATCCAGGATGGCTTTTTTCATGGCGGTGCCGCCGCCAACACCCGTAGGATCCGGAGCTGTAATGTGATACGCATCGGCGCTGACGCCATAACCGGCAAATTCGGCAAGGACAGCGGCGCCTCGTTTTTTTGCGTGGTCCTCGCTTTCTAAAATAAGTACGCCCGATCCTTCGGCCAGTATAAAACCATCCCTGTCCGCGTCAAAGGGGCGGCTGGCTTTTTCCGGCTCATCGCAGCGTTTGGTGGAAAGGGCTTTGAGCATCTGAAAACCGCCAATGGCAAAGGGAACAATGGTTGCCTCGGTTCCTCCGGCGATGATCACTTCGCAGCGGCCGGCACGGATTAGATCCAGGGCCTGGCCCAAGGCGTCGGTACCGGAAGCACAGGCCGTTACCTGGGTAAAGGCCGGGCCCTTAGTTCCGTAGATCATGGAAATATTCCCCGCAGCTTCGTTGTTGATCATCAAGGGGACCGTCAGAGGGAGCATCCGCTTGGGCCCCTGATCAAAAAGTTTTTTGAACGAATCGGTAACGATTTCAAACCCCCCAATGCCGTTTCCCAAAACAATTCCGGTCATTTCCGGTTCGCTGGCAATACGTTTGTTTTCGCCTTCTTTTACAATTAGCCCTGCCTGCTCCAGGGCCTGATCAGTGGCGGCCACGGCAAATTGGGTAAACCGGGCCATTTTGCGGGCTTCTTTTTTGTCCATATACAGGCCTGGATCAAAATTCTTTACTTCCCCGGCAATCTTTACGTCAAAATCCGCCGTATCGAAGGCAGTGATATTTGAAATCCCGCTTTTTCCTGCCTTAAGGGCTGAACTGAACTCTTCAACTGAATTTCCAATGGGAGAAATAACTCCCATTCCTGTTACAACTACCCGTCTCATATTTACTCCTTACATAAACATACCGCCGTCCACGGTAAGAACCTGGCCGGTGATATAGGCAGAATCATCTGATGCAAAAAAGAGGGCGGCGGCGGCAATGTCTTCCGGCATGCCCATTCGTTTTAGGGGAATTTGTTCCAGCATGGTTTCTTTTACCTTGTCGGGAAGAACTGCCGTCATGTCGGTGGTAACAAAACCTGGAGCGATGGCGTTGACCCGGACATTCCTGGAGGCGGTTTCCCTGGCCAGACTTTTGGAAAGTCCTACAAGGGCCGCCTTGCTGGCCGCATAATTGGCCTGTCCTCCATTGCCGTGGAGACCCGACACGCTGGACATATTGATGATCGATCCGGCTTTCTTCCGTATCATATCCCTTCCAACGGTTCGGGCAATGATGAATGCCGTACTCAAGTTTATATCCAGGACTTTGCGAAAATCTTCCAAGCCCATGCGGAAGGACAAATTGTCCCTGGTGATTCCCGCATTGTTTACCAGAATGTCAAAGCCCCCGGATTCCTTAAGGGCTTTTTCTATGATTGGTTCCAGCGTTTCGAGTTCTCCAAGATCCGCGGAAATCCAATGGAGCTTTCCTCCTGCCTTTTCGGCACGGCTCGGCAGATCTTCCGGTTCCCTGGTACTAAGTCCCCAGACTTCTGCACCTTCGGCGGTGAACCGTTCCGCTATGGCCTTTCCGATTCCCCGGGATGCGCCGGTTATCAAGGCCTTTTTATTTTCCAGTTTCATATCCGCTCCAAAGTTAATTTGCTCTTGAGAGTTCTGTTATTTCCGCCGCCGTACCAGCGGCATGACAGGGTATGGTACTTCCCGTATCCTTCCACAACCCCTGAAGCACCTTGCCGGGTCCTGTTTCAAAAAGAGCCTCGGGCTGCAATTCCGCCAGGGCCGCTTCTTCATCGGTCCATCTGACGCCTTCTACAATCTGTCTCAGCGCCAGAGCTTTTGCTTCGGCCCCGCTTTGTATTTGTTTTCCCGTTACATTGGAAAAGAGTTTTATCGCAGGATCGTTAAATTGAACTTTTTCCAGAATAGGAGCAAATGCTTCCGCCGCTTCCTTCATAAAGGGCGAGTGGAAGGGACCAGCTACCTGGAGGCGCAGGACACGTTTGGCGCCCGCTTCCTTAAAACGGTTTTCCGCTTCCTTCAAAGCTGCGGCATTGCCCGATACCGCCACTTGCTTTGATGAATTGTAATTTGCCGCATAGAGATCTCTTAGGCCGCCGTTTTTCCATTCGGCGATAAGGACCTCTATCTGCTCAGGGGGCAGCCCTATAACGGCGGCCATGCCGGGCGCTTCGCCGTCTGCTGCGGCCCTTATACGGTCTATGGCGGCCTGCATGGCCTTGCCCCGCTCATCGGTAAGGCGGAAACAGTCCTCTATGCTGATCACTCCGGCACAGCACAAAGCGGGGTATTCTCCCAGGCTGAAGCCGGCGCAGGCGGCGGGGATTATGCCCCGTTCTTTCAGATATGCGGCGGCGGTCAGGGAAGCGATGCAAAGGGTAGGTTGAGATACATCGGTCCGTTTAAGGGTTTCTGTGTCTGAATCCCGGATTAGGCCAACCATGTCACGGCCCAGAACAGCCGATGCGGTTTCAAAGATCTTTTTTGCTTCCGCAGAAACTTCAATCAGGTCCAATCCCATGCCGGGGTATTGAGCGCCCTGGCCGGGGAACAGAAAAGCCGCATTTTTTCCTACCATCTGATTAAATTTCCTCCATAGGTTAGTCCGGCGCCAAAACCCACGGTCATGATCAGATCTCCCTTATTTATGGCCCCGGAACGGTTCAGTTCGTCCAGGGCAATGGGAATGGATGCGGAAGAAGTGTTGGCGTATTCTTCTATATTCAGGTAGAATTTTTCCAGCGGTATCTTCAGCCGTTTTCCTGCGGCCTGTACGATACGGGCGTTTGCCTGGTGGGGAACGATGAATTTTAGATCATCCGCGGTAATGTTTTTTTCCTTCATCATTTTGGCTATGATTTCGGCCATGATCCCCACGGCAAAATTATAAACCTCTTGGCCCCTCATAGCTATAAAGGCACCATCATCAATGGGGTCGCCTTTTTTCCACGGTGCCCTGCCGCCGCCCCGGCGGACGATAAGGCTGTCCCAGCCCGAACCATCGGCGCCCAGGATCGTTTTAAGCAGACCCCGGTTGTTGGATGAATCAGCGGTATCCGGTGTTTTTTCCAACAGAACTGCCCCGGATCCGTCTCCAAAAAGGACACAGGTGGACCGATCTTCCCAGTTGGCGAATCTGGTAAGTACCTCTGCCCCGATTACCAGAGCCCGCTTTCGGCTGGAGTCGGCCCTTAATAAGGCGGCAGCGGTTTCCAAACCGTAGATAAAGCTGGAGCAGGCCACGGTAACGTCCATGGTGGCGGCATTTTTGGCTCCCAGAATATGTTGAACAACGCAGGCTGTGGATGGGCAGCAATAGTAATCCAGGGTGGAGCTCCCTAAAACGATCAAATCCAGCGTTAAAGCAAGCTCCTCGGGGCTTTTTTCCTGGACGGTGCCCTTTTCTATGGCCCATTTTAAGGCTTCCATGCCGGCGGCGGCTCCCAAATCACTGGATGCGGTTTTCTCGTCGGCAATATGCCGGGATCCAATCCCCGAGTGGGAACGGATCCATTCATCAGTGGTATCGAGCAGGGCCGGTAATTCCTGGTTAGTCACCCTCCGGGGAGGTATCGCCCGGCCGGTCCCAATTATTTCAATGGCCATTAAAACCTCTGTTTTAGATTTTTTAGGATGGAGACAGGCGGCGCTTTCCTTGACAAAATACGAAAAAATGTCATACGTTGAATATAATTGCCCCATAAAGAAATGTCAAGGCCGGATTTAGCATGAGCCAGCGGGATCATTGACATGCCCATAGGGGCGCACTATCATGATCAACATAAACCAGCCAAAGACAGGAGGAATCGGATGAAAAAACTTTTGGCAATCGCTTTTGCGGCGGTCATTGTCTTCTCGTTTACCATGTGCAAACCCAGCGGGCCAACGGGAAACGCTATTAAGGCGGATGTGTTTTGGTACACGTTCAGGGACACATACCTGACCAGTGTACGCAACGCTATGGAGGATAACCTTAGGTCCATGTCCCAGATCAACTACACCATGCATGACTGCGAAGAGAATCAGGCCATACAGATTCAGAAGATCGAAACAGCCATCGCCCAGGGTACAAATTTGTTGATTGTCAACATTGTTACCACAGGCTCGGAGGAAGCGGCCATGAATATCGTTGAATTGGCCAAGGATGCCGAACTGCCGCTGATCTTCTTTAACCGCGAGGTTTCAGATGAGGTGGTTAATTCTTACGACAAATGCTGCTTTGTGGGCACGAACGCGGACGAAGCCGGCTACATGGAGGGCGAAGCTATCGCCAATTTCCTGCTTAGGGATGAACACTTTGCCGGCGGAAAATCCATTTACGACCTGGACGGAGACGGAACAATCAAGTATATCATGTTCCGGGGCGAGCATGGCAATGCGGAAGCTTTTGGACGTACCAAATATTCCGTAACGGAAGCTAACAGGCTTCTTGAAGACAAAGGCCTCAAGCTTGTGCCTTCTCCGGCCAATCAGAGAAGCACCCAATATGCAGATGACGGCATAAGCAACTTCTTCCTGTATGGCAACTGGTCTTCCGCCGAAGCGGCTAACCTTATGCGCACGGCTTTGTCAGCGCATTCTCTTACTGATGGTTCTATTGAGCTGATCATCGCCAACAATGATGACCAGGCCATGGGCGCCATCGAAGCCATGAACGAGGAAGGCTTTAACACCGGCAGGGAAGGGTCGGGATACATTCCGGTATTCGGTGTTGACGCCATCACGGGTGCTGTGGAAGCCATCAATGCCGGTAAAATGACCGGGACGGTACTGCAAGATGCCGAGGGGATGGCAAAGACTATCCTGGCGCTGGCGCAGAACATTTCCAATGATCAGGATGTGTTTGCCAACACCTCCCGCTACAATGTGGACAGCGGATCCAAAAAAATTCGTGTGCCCTACGCTATCGTTAATTAAGGGTTTTTGAACAAGTCCAATGCGGAAAGGAGCGGGAATCCCGGCAGCGCTGCCGGGATTCCCGCTCTTCTAATTAGATTAACAGGTATGCATGGATAACTATCTATTGCAAATAGTCCAGGTAAGCAAAGCCTTTACGGGAGTAAAAGCCCTGGACAAAGTCAGTTTTAACGTACGCCCGGGAACCATCCATTCCCTTATGGGCGAAAACGGTGCCGGCAAATCTACTTTAATGAAATGCCTCTTTGGCATATATGCCAAAGACAGCGGTGAATTTATACTGGACGGTAAAAAAGTCAGTTTTGCCAGTTCAAAGCAAGCCATGGAAAACGGCGTGTCCATGGTGCACCAGGAATTGAACCAGGTGCATACCCGCAGCGTGATGGAGAATATCTGGCTGGGCCGTTTTCCAGGACTGCCGCCTGTCTATGTTAACCACAAAAAAATGTATCAGGACACACTGGATATTTTTAGAAAACTGGATATTTCCATAAACCCCAGAGCTATAATCAGTACACTGTCCGTATCCCAGCGCCAGATGGTGGAGATCGCCAAGGCTGTTTCCCATAACAGCAAAATTATCGTTTTTGACGAACCAACTTCATCCCTGACCGATGTGGAAGTGGATCATCTGTTTCGCATCATTGGAAATCTGCGAAACCAGGGATGCGGTATTATCTATATATCCCACCGCATGAGTGAGATACTGCGGATCTCTGACGAAGTTACGGTTATGAGAGACGGTAGAGTGGTGAACACATTCCCCGCCCCTGAGCTTACCATGGATAAGATTATCACCATGATGGTGGGACGCGAATTGGACAATGTTTACCCGCCCAAAGACAATGTGCCGGGGGAGGTGATTTTTAAAGTTGAGGGACTTACAGCTCAATTCCGTAACCTGCAAGATGTTTCCTTTGAACTACGTAAGGGGGAAATACTGGGAATGGCGGGCCTTTTGGGATCGGGACGTACCGAGACGCTGGAGGGTATTTTTGGCCTTGTTACTCTAAAGTCGGGCAGGCTGTATAAGAACGGATCGGAGATAAGGACCGGAAAACCGGAGCGCGCCAAAAAACACGGTTTTGCCATGCTTACCGAAGAACGGCGTACCTCGGGGATTTTCAGCATTCTCAATGTTCGGGACAACATTGCTGTGGCCAATATAAAAAATTATAAACGAATGCACTTGTATATAAGCAGCAAGAAAATGTTATTAGACGCCAAATGGGCCATTGATACTTTAAGGATAAAAACACCCAGCCAGCAGACTCAGATACGATCCCTGTCCGGCGGGAATCAGCAAAAAGCTATTTTTGGACGATGGCTGCTAACAAAGCCTGACATACTCCTGCTGGACGAACCTACCCGGGGTATAGATGTAGGTGCCAAATACGAAATATACCAGATCATGATTGACCTTGCAAAACAGGGGAAGTCCATTATTATGGTGTCCAGTGAACTGCCGGAACTACTGGGCGTCTGTGATAGAATTATTGTTATGTCCGGCGGCTGTAAAACAGGCGATTTGGACGCCAGAGCAACAAGTCAGGAAGAAATTATGACCTTGGCGGCGAAATATGTGTAAGGCAAGGGGGAGAATGGAATGAACGATAGCGGTCCGCTTTCAAGCTTCGCCGGTGCATTAAAGCTCCGCTGGCAGAACTATAATGGGCTTAGCAGAAAAGAAAAGATGGTATGGTGGGGTGATTTTTTGGTACGAAATGCCATGTACATCATAATTGTCATGGTGGTTATCTACGTTCAGATATACAGCATGCAGAACAATTTTTCCAATGCTTTTTTGTCTTTTAAATCGATCATGGACATTTTGAAACGGGCGGCGTCGGCCCTGTTTCTGGCCCTGGGTGTCGGAGGCATAATAGTATTGCAGGGAACAGATCTGTCCGCCGGCAGAATTATGGGGATCACCGCCTGTGTCTGCGCTTCGCTTTTGCAAATGCCCCTGGAGCAGTACCGGGCAAAGATGTTTCCCGCTTTGGACACTCCGCCTATCGTTGCGGTGATCTTTCTTTCATTAGCTATCGGCGCAGTATTTGGTATTTTTAACGGCTTTTGTACTGCAAAATTCAAACTGCACCCATTTATTGTAACCCTGGCGACTCAGTTGATCCTGTACGGCCTGGTATTGATGTATGTGCAGATGGGAACAAACGGCGGAGGTCCCATATCCGGCCTGACTGATCAATACAAGGAGGTGGTCAAATACACGCTGAATTTCGGAGGTACCGCAATTCCTTTGTATGTGCTGTATGCCATAGCAGCCGCAGCCATAATGTGGTTTATATGGAATAAGACAACTTTGGGCAAAAATATGTACGCCGTCGGGGCAAACCCCGAAGCGGCCAATGTTTCCGGCATCTCTGTTATGAAGACAACTATTCTGGTATTTATGATGGCCGGCATACTCTACGGTTTCTCCGGCTTTATTGAAGCAGCACGTATTGGGTCCAACAGCCCCTCTACCGGAGTTAACGCCGAACTGGATGCCATCGCCGCCTGTGTTATAGGCGGAGTAAGTTTTACCGGAGGCACTGGCAAAATCAGCGGTATAATAACCGGTGTCATCCTTTTGCAGATAATAAGCGTTGCCCTGCAATGGCTCAGTGTTTCAAGCGATATGCAGTATATCATCAAGGGCATTATCATACTTGTAGCGGTGGCTATAGATATGCGCAAATATTTGGCAAAAAAATAACGGCGGGCTTTGTTTCCGGAGGATGAAGATGACGGCTCTTATAGCCCCGGCGGATATTGCAAAATACATAGATCACACCCTGCTCAAGGCTGATGCAAAATCGGAGGATATAGAAAAACTCTGCGCCGAGGCAATGCAAAATCAATTTTTTTCAGTGTGCATTAACGGCGTCTATGCGGCTCAATGTGCAAAACTCCTAAAAGGCAGCGGCGTTAAGGTTGTTTCGGTGGCTGGCTTCTCTCTGGGCGCCATGGCTGCCAGGGTAAAAGCCTGCGAGGCCGGTGCGGCCATTGAAGACGGTGCCGAGGAAATAGATATGGTCATGAATATCGGCGCCATGAAGTCGGGAAACCTTAAACTTGTGGAAGAAGATATGGCTGCCGTCCGCAGGGTCTGCGGATCATCAATCCTGCTCAAAGTGATTATAGAAACCTGCCTTCTTACCACAGAAGAGATCATCGGGGCCTGTAAAATTGCAAAAAATGCCGGCCTTGATTTTGTAAAAACATCAACGGGGTTTTCCGCTGCGGGGGCGGCGGTGGAACATGTGGCATTGATAAAAAAAACCGTTGGCTCAGGGATGGGCGTTAAGGCTGCAGGAGGAATAAGAACCTTTTCCTGTGCGGCAAGCATGATCAGTGCCGGAGCAGCCAGACTCGGTACTTCAAACGGCCTAAGCATTATTAAGGGGGCGCCCGCACAAGATGCAAATAGCATAGGGTATTGACATATATGGGTCAGACGGCCCTTGAATATGTTATCCCCCCTAGGTATACTTATTAGATAACGGAGCTGTTTATGGGAATACTAGGCATATTATTACTCGTTGTTTTTGTCATTACCGCGGTATTATTAATCCTCCTGGTGCTGGTCCAGAATGAAGAAGGAGACAGTCTGGGGGGTATTTTTGCAGGAGGCAGCGGGTCCGCATTCGGATCACGGTCTGGAAATATCCTGACTAGGGCTACTTCCATTTTGGGAGCCCTATTTCTTGTTTTGAGCTTGAGTATGGCGCTGCTCAACCGCAGTGCCGGAATGTCCGGAATAGAGGCTGCCGGGAGGGATCAATCCGCCAGCCAGGATACCTGGGAAAATACCGATACCGGCGATATAACAGGAATGGAAGAATAATATGATTGTGAGTGAGCTTTTTGAACCGGAGTTTATTAAAATCGGCATGGAAGCCGAGGACAAGGATGAGGCCTTTGAAGAGCTTGCTGATGTTTTTTGCCAGGCTTCCCGGCTTAACATCAGGGAAGATATTCTCGGTGCAATCAAGGAACGGGAACGAAAAATGTCTACAGGGATTCAAAAGGGCATTGCCATTCCCCATGGTAAAACCAGCGCCGTCGATAAGGTCTGCGGGGTTTTGGGCATTTCCCAGCGGGGTGTTGATTACGACGCTCTGGACGGCAAGCCGGTGTACCTTCTCTTTATGATCCTGGTTCCCTTGGCAGAAACAGAATTGCACCTGCGGATCCTAAAACGGCTGGCGGAATTGTTGCAGAATCCTCAGTTTTTTACCGATTTGGCGTCTCAGCAAGATCCGGTTGCAGCCAGTGGAGTTATTAAAAAATATGAAAATATCCTTGCTGCCATAGATTAATATGGAAGAAACAAACATTCTGCAGCATTTGCTTGAAATTGAAGATCAGGCGGCACTTCTGGTGGACGATGCCCAGGCAGAGGCTGACCGGCGTATTAAGAAAGCAGAGGAACAATACCGCCTTTCCTATGATAGAGAATACCTTGCATTCATGACGGAACTGGAGGCAGAATACCAAAAAGGATTAGCTGTTGTCAAAGAAGAATATGACAAATCTTTGAGCGAATGCCGTGTGGACTTTGATGTCATGCCCAGAGACAATGGCGCTTTTTCCGCCTTTGCTTTTTCTCTGCTTGTCCATGGAAACGGCAAAGCAACAAGCAAAAAATGATTACAGCGAGTGAACGGGCCTATGCCTATGCCAAAGCCTGCGGGATTATCGGTAAATCCTTTGTAGGCCGCCGTATTGCCGCCCTCCACCCGATAAGACGCCTTTCGGAACTGGATCGCCTTGTTTTCGGATCCGAAGCCAAGGATTTGCCGGAACGGGAATTACTTTTCGATATGGAACAGCGTTTATCCCATCGTTCTGTGACGGCCCTTTTTTCGATCCTCAATTCATATAAAAAGGCACCGGAGCTATTAAAGATGCTAATCCGTGTTTATGAATATTCTGACCTGGAAAAAGTGCTGGCCCTGCTCATTCAGAAGGAAAAAATGGCAAAGCCGGCCTGTACCCCCCTGGGCAGCTATGGGACGGTTAATTTTGATGCATGGCCCGATGCCAAAGCAATGCTTGAGGGAACGGAATTTGAATTCCTAATTGAAAAATTTTTTAATCAAAATATTTCCGCTGATGATGAACATAATGAAGATAACATAAACCTGGAAACAATTTTGGATCGCCATTACTATATCAAATTATGGGAAAGCCTAAAGGAACTAAAAAAGAGCGACCGCGAAGCGGCGGAAAGAATTATCTCCGAAGAGATTGCCCTTCATAACTGTACATGGGTACTCCGGCTGCGGTCCTACTATTTTTTGGAGGCTGAAGAAGTCAAGCAGCATCTGGTTATAATCGATGAACATCCCAATCTTTGCCGGGATGCCTTGGCGGCGTTGGAATTTTCCCTGAATACCGCCGGGGATTGGAAAAAATGGAGACGTGTTAAATTTCTTAATCCCCCTTCCCATGACGGATCCTGGATTGCTGATGCACGGTACTTTCAGGCTGCCGCTGCGGAATACCTATACCGCCTTGCCCTCCGCGACTTTAGGATCCGCCCGGCATCAATGGATGCAATTTACTGTTTTTTTAAACTCAAACATTTTGAGGAAGACCTCCTTATCAGCAATACAGAGCGGCTTGGTATGGGTATGCCCAGCAAAAGTGTACTTGGTGTGATGGAGACTTCTTTATGATGCGTCCCCGGAAGATGAAGCAAATTGAAATTACTGTCCTATCCAGGGATGTAGATTCAGTGATCGAATATCTGGGCCGAAAGGAATTGATGCATTTTTCCAGTGACAACAATGATGCTGGTGCCGGCAGTTCCAATAAGACGCCGCATATTCGGGAAAACCTGAACCGCCTCCAATCTGCGGCTGTGTATTTAGGCATTGAACTTCCCAAGGAGCCGGAGGAGGATACCGTTCTTCTTCAGGAAGAAGAAGAGAGCATGGCGGTTACCCTGACAGAAACGATCTTCGAACTAAGCGCAAAAGAAAATGAGCAGCATGGGGAAAGGAAAAAACTGGAAGAAACTATTAATGAAGCGCTGGCTTTTTCCAAACTGAACGCTCCTTTTTCTGACTTGGAACATCTTTCTTACATGACCCTGAGGATAGGCCATCTTGATCCCCGCCGTCATGAAGAACTTCGGGAAAATCTTGCTGACCGGGCGGTGATTATCCCCCTGGATGATAAGGGCCGGGTTTTGGCCGCCGCCTCTCGAAAGGGCCGCTTTGCCCTGGATTCGGCCTTGAAAAATACGGCCTTTACTCCCATTGCTATTCCAGAAGGCTATAAGGGAGTTCCTTCAGAGCTGCTGGAAAGCCTTAATGGCAGGCTCGCAGCGATAGATATCGAACTGGAAAATATTAACGCAAAAAAACAGGAAATAAAAAAAGAACAGGACACTATTTTAAAAAAACTTGCTGCTTCCTTTCTAATGGCAGAAACGGTGGAGGAAATTAAACGAAGGCTCCGGGGAACGCAGAATGCGTTTGTTATCAGCGGATGGGTTCCAGCGGATGATGTAAAAGAACTTGTGGCAGAACTCAACCGGCGTACCAATGGCCGGACGGCAATTCGTTCCTACAATCCGGAAGAAGTGGAGAATGTGACGGAGGGCCGGGAAAAGGTACCAGTCTCTCTAAGTCATGGGGCCTTTGTCCGCGGTTTTGAACCGGTGGTGCTTTCCTATGGCTCTCCCCTTTACGGTACCCTGGATCCTACACCCTTTGTGGCGTTTTTCTTTTCGATTCTCTTCGGGATCATGTTCGGTGATGTCGGCCAGGGAATGATTCTCCTCCTTTTTGGATTTCTTTTTGGTTCAAAAAATAGTAAAAAATCCCTTGCATCTTTTAGGGGTTATTCCGTTCCCCTCAAAGCGGTGGGAATTTCTTCCATGATCATGGGTTTTTTAAACGGCAGTTTTTTTACCAATGAACATATTCTTGTAAAACCAACCCAGACGGTATTGGGATTTTTTATGAGGATCCTGAATATAGCCGGAGAACCTCCGGAAAGGATACTCAATTTGGTACCCGAAAAAGGGAATATCGGCAAAGTGTTATACTTTTTTGGTTTTACCATTGCCGTGGGGGTGATCCTGAATTCAATTGGACTTGTGGTAAACATCGCCAACCAATTTTCCCTAAAAAGATATGAAAAGGCCATTTTTTCCAAATCAGGACTCGCAGGGATACTCTTTTTTTGGTATGCTATATTTATGGTGGTGCGGATAATTCAGGGCGGGAGTTTTGAGAGGTATGATTATGCGGGACTTGCCATCCCGATATTTTTTATTATCAGCGGCCCCGCAATTTGGCGTCTTCTTGCCGGTGAACGACCCGTTTTGGAACATGGGCTAGGGGTCTTTATTGTGGAAGGATTTGTGGAACTCCTTGAGGTGGGTTCTTCCTACATCGCCAATACCGTAAGCTTCCTAAGGGTTGGCGCCTTTGCCCTTTCCCATGCGATGCTTTCGTTTATCGTCTTTACTCTGTCGGATATGGTCCATAAGCTTACCGCAGGTCCTTTCTTTTCTATTCTTATTCTTTTTATTGGCAACGCCATAATCATAATCCTGGAAGGGATGATCGTTGCCATTCAGGCTGTTCGGCTTCAATATTATGAATTTTTCGGCAAGTTCTTTTCCGATATGGGAGTGGCCTATGCCCCTTTCCATTTTAGAAATAAGACAAAACCATAATGTTAGGTTGCAAGGAGTTTGCTTTAATGAAGAAAAAGCTGTTTTTTTTAGCCATGTTGCTGGCGTTGGGATTTGTGGTATTTGGCCAGGAAGCTGCAGCCCATGCGGCAGAGGCAGAGGCCCAAGCCCAAGCCCAAGCTACGCCGGTATGGAAGTATTTTGCCGCCGCCCTGGCGGTAGGAATTTCCTGCATCGCCGGAGGCATTGCCGTAGGCCAGATAGGATCCGCCGCCATGGGAGCCATGAGCGAAAACCCTGAACTTTCAGGAAAGGCGCTGCCTTATGCTGGTCTGGCAGAAGGAATATGCCTATGGGGTTTTATAGTGGCACTCATAATCCTTTTGGTTTAGCGTGGATTTTTTTTTTATTGGGGATCCGGAACTTGCCATTGCTTTTCGTTTTATGGGGATCCAGGGGAAAGTCGTTTCCGGAGCAGAAGAAGCTTTGGCAGCATTCAAAAAGTGCACCTATAGCTGGAATGAAACCGCCGGAGTCTTCCTCCCTGGGAAAGAAGGCTGCCGGGTTCTTATCGTAACGGAGGAAACCGCTGATTGGCTTGGAGAAACTCTGACAAACTGGCAGCTCAGCGGTTCCTATCCTCTGGTGGTTGAGATTCCCGGAATCATGGGGCATATTGAGGGCCGAAAAACCCTGGTCGATTTAATTCGGGAAGCAATAGGGGTTCATGTGTAAGATATGGAAGAATTACTGTCAATTGAATCGCTGGACAGGGAAATCCTAGAGGATGCCCAAAAAAAAGCGGCTAGGATCCTCAAAAATACTGATGACTCAATTAGCGTGTCAAAAGCGGAATGGGAAAATAAACTAAAACAAAATCTGGATACGGCCCGGGAACACTTTGATGAAAAAATTAAGGAGGGACGCAGGGAAATCCTTGCCCGGTTTCCCATGGACAAGCGGAAGATCCGGTCGGAAACCATAGAACGATTTCTTAACCAAGCCATGGAAAATTTTCTTCAATCCCTGGATCGTTCGTCCCTGCTTTCAATTTTGAAAAGAGAACTGGCACTCCGGGCAGTAGAAATTTCCTCAAGCCATTCTGAGGGGGAAATCCGTTACCGGCTGCTTTCCAAAGATGAATGTTCCGCCCTAGTCTCCGATTCTTTTCCGGGCCTGTCTTTCCGTTTTTCTGAGGATCCTCTTTACGCGATAAGGGGCTCCTTTCCGGCCCTGGTAATCGAATTTCCGGATCTCAGGCTCATTGCATCGGTGGACAGGGCGGCGAATGAACTGCTGCTGGATAAGCGGGCGGAACTGACCTCTGCTTTGCTGGGAACTCTGGAGGATTTGATCTGCACGGGAGGCGATCGTGACTGAGATGACGGGAAAAGTCAAACGCATTACCGGACCGATCATCAAAGCGGATGGGTTGGACAAGGCAGGGCTCTTTGATGTGGTAGAAGTGGGAGAACAGCGGCTGTTGGGGGAGATCGTTCGTTTGGAAAAAAGCGAAGCCCTTATCCAAATTTACGAAGATGATACGGGGCTTGAAATTGGAGCTCCCGCTGTATCCACCGCCCGGCCCTTATCGGTATTCCTTGGTCCCGGCCTTATCGGAACAATTTACGACGGTATTCAGCGGCCATTAAAGGTGCTGTACAAAAAGGGAGGCCCCTTTATGAGTCCCGGCGTGCGGGCCGAAGCGCTGGATATGGAAAAGCGCTGGCCCTTTGTGCCGGATGCGGAATTGACCGCCCGGATTATCGGCGGAAATGTGACGGCAGTACCGGGGATGAAACTGGGGACGGTTAAGGAAACAGAAAGTATTACCTGTACGATTATGGCACCGCCGGACACCAAGGGCCGGATTGTTTGGCTTGCCCCGGCGGGGGATTATACCTGTATCGATGTGGTTGCCCGGACCGATGAGGGAAAGGAAATTAACCTGGCCCAATGGTGGCCGGTACGAATTCCCCGGCCCTGTGCCCAGAGACTTTCGCCGGATCAGCCCCTGATTACAGGATCACGGGTAATTGACCTTTTTTTTCCCCTTCCCAAGGGCGGGACCGCGGCCATCCCCGGCGGTTTTGGAACGGGAAAGACCATGACACAGCATACCATTGCCAAATGGTGCGATGCCGATGTTATCGTTTATATTGGCTGTGGCGAACGGGGAAACGAAATGACCGATGTCCTTTCCGAGTTTCCCCGCCTGGAAGACCCCCGGACTGGACGGACCCTTATGGAACGGACGATCCTTATTGCAAATACCTCCAATATGCCCGTTTCAGCCAGGGAAGTTTCGATTTATACCGGAGTAACCCTGGCGGAATTTTACCGGGACATGGGGTACCATGTGGCGATTATGGCGGATTCTACCAGCCGCTGGGCGGAAGCGCTGCGGGAGCTTTCGGGCCGTATGGAAGAAATGCCCGCTGAAGAAGGTTTTCCCGCCTATCTTCCTACAAGACTTGCTGAATTTTATGAACGGGCCGGCATGGTTCGCACCCTGGGAGGAAAGAAAGGATCAGTAACGATCATCGGTGCTGTATCCCCTCCCGGCGGCGATTTTTCCGAGCCCGTAACCCAGCATACTAAGCGTTTTATCCGTTGTTTTTGGGCCCTGGACCGGGAACTGGCTAATGCCCGGCACTATCCGGCGATCGGCTGGATTGACAGTTATTCCGAGTATGCCGAGGAAGTAAAACCCTGGTGGGAAAAAATCAGTCCCTCCTGGACCCGGATCCGGCAGGAAGCAATGGAACTCTTAAAAAAAGAACAACGGCTGCAGGAAATTGTCCGGCTAATCGGCCCCGATGCCCTCCCCGACGGGGAGCGGCTGATCCTTATTGCGGCGGAACTTATCAAAGATGGCTTTCTCCAGCAAGACTGCTTTGACCCGATGGACAAATTCTGTGCTCCCCTCAAACAAATCCGGCTTTTGGAACTCATTATGGAATTTTACCGCCGCTGTGATTCCTGCATCCGCTTAGGGGCCCCCATTTACAGGCTCAATGTCATTAGAAGATCGGACAGTCCCGAGATAGATTCCGTTGATTCATACAAAGGAGAGGAAAGACGAAAGCCTATTCGTGAACGCCTGGTTCGGCTTAAAAACGAAATACCCAACGGTGATGAACAGGGTTTTTCTTATTTTGAGCAGGACATGATTAAAACGCTGGAAACGCTGGAACGGAGCTACCGTAACAAGGAATTGCTTTAAAATCCCCTTCCAATACCCTACACAGCGGAGGTTTCGGCGGAAGGTCCGGCAGGAACCGGTCCTTCGGAGCTGTTGTCTGGTTTATTTGCAGTAATTGTGCGGGTTACGCCGCCTGATACATATACCCGCCCGCATTCAGGGCAGATTGCCGTGTGAATCGCAACGGTTTGGCTGACGATTTTTCTGCCTTCCCGTTCTGCTTTAGCCTGTTCATGGGCCACATGTTCGCCCTCGTGGGCGGCTACACTGCCCGCAGCCTGGCCGGGACTTAGGTGGGTCGGCGCCTGGAAACTGACGGAAGGATCGCTGGATCCATCTTGATATTTGCGGCTCTTGCAAGTTTGGCATTCATGGGCTTCGAAGGCTTCGGCAACTCCCCTGGGACCGCCTCCGTTTGGCATTAGGACCGGAACGGTTTTTGGTTTTTCCTGGGGACCCGCTTCGCCAGGGATATACCGGTTATAGGCATTCCAGGCTTCCGGAGAAATATCCACAATTACCCCTGTTCCAGGACGGCTGATCTGCGGGGGGACGCGTTCCGTTTCAAAACCGGTTCCGGAAATGCCGGGATCCATGGCAATAGTCTGCCCGGCCGCTAGTTGTCCAGCAGTCTGCGGTGTTTGAAAATAATAAGATGGATACGCAGTATCAATATACACAAGGTAAGTATACGCTATTTTGAATCAAAGTCAAGGAAAAACCGGCTATGCCGTTTTCTGGAAACTTTGGATCTCCGGCGGTATGGATTTTTCTACCGTTTCCTGGGTAATCACTACCCGTTTGCTTCCTTCCATGGAGGGGATTTCGAACATGATGTCCGTCATAAGCCGTTCCACAATGGCCCGCAGTCCCCTGGCGCCGGTTTTTTGCTTTATTGCCGTATCGGCAATGGCGTTGATTGCTCCGTCGGTAAATTCCAGAGCCACATCGTCATAGGACAGGGAAGCCTGGTACTGTTTGACAATGGCGTTTTTCGGCTCCGTGATGATCCTCATTAGGTCTTCCTTCCGCAGTTCTTCCAAACTGACCACGATGGGAAGCCGCCCGATAAATTCGGGGATCATCCCAAAATGGATAAGATCATCCGGGTGGAGGTTGGAATACAATTCCCTCAGACTTTTTTCCCGGTTGTCCTTGATTTCTGCACCGAATCCCATGGGATGCTGAACTACCCGGCGTTCAATATATTTGTCCAGCCCCACAAAGGCGCCGCCGCAGATAAAGAGGATGTTGGTAGTGTCGATACGGATCATTTCCTGATTGGGGTGTTTCCGTCCCCCCTGGGGGGGCACCGAAGCGATGGTGCCTTCGATAATTTTAAGCAGGGCCTGTTGAACTCCTTCGCCGGATACATCCCGGGTAATGGAAATGTTTTCTCCCTTCCTGGCTATTTTGTCAATTTCGTCGATGTAGACGATGCCCCGTTCGGCGGAAGCGATATTCCCCCCGGCGGCTTGGATTAGCTTGAGGAGAATGTTTTCCACATCTTCTCCTACATAGCCCGCCTCGGTCAGGGTGGTAGCGTCCACCAGGGCAAAGGGTACTTTCAGTTTCCGGGCCAGGGTTTTGGCCAGGAGCGTTTTCCCCGTTCCGGTGGGACCGATCAAAAGGACGTTGGATTTTTCGATTTCCACATCGTCGGGAGTTTTTACCGGGTTAGCGATCCGCTTGTAGTGGTTGTAGACCGCCACGGATAGGGCCTTTTTTGCCTCATCCTGGCCTATAATAAACATATCCAGGTATTTTTTGATTTCCCTGGGGGTAGGGATGTCACCGGTGAATTGGGCGGTAAGGTCTTGTTCTTCGTCGGAAAGGATCTTCCGGCAGACTTCCACGCATTCATCGCAGATAAATACTTCGTTGGGGCCGGCAATGATCCGCCGGGCCATATCGGCACTTTTTCCGCAGAAGGAACAGGATCGTTCCCCCCCTCCGAAACCGTTACGCAGCCGCGCCATTTTTTTCCTTTGTTAAGACCCGGTCGGCTATGCCGTAGGTCACCGCTTCTTCGGCGGACATAAAGAAGTCCCTTTCCAAATCAACGGCGATCTGGGCAGGATCCTTTCCCGTATGGAAGGCAAAGTAATCGATGGTGATTTTTTTGAGCCGCAGTATTTCCTTGGCGTGTATCCCAATATCCCGGGCCTGACCTTGGGCACCCCCCCAGGGCTGGTGGATTACTACCCGGGAAGAGGGCAGTACCAGCCGCTTTCCCGGCGCTCCGGCGGCAAGGATCAACGCCGCTATGCTGGCCGCCTGACCCAGACAGATTGTCTGTACATTGGATTTTACATGCTGGATGGTATCGTAGATCGCCAGCCCCGCGGTAACCGAACCGCCGGGGGAATTGATGTAGAGGTTGATGTCTTTTTCCGTATTCTGGCCGTCCAGAAAGAGAATCTGGGCCACCGCCAAATCGGCGTTCAGGTCCATAATGTCCCCGTCCAGAAAGATGATCCGGTCCGAAAGAAGCCGGGAATAGATATCGTAGTACCGTTCTCCCATGCCGGTTTGTTCCACCACATGGGGAAGGATGTTGCTCATGACCTCTCCTGGGTCCGGAATTCTTCCGGACTTATTATTAGTTTATCGGTTACCGGGTATAATATCCAGGTAGCCTTCTTTTTTTCCTTTTTTAACCTTGTTTTCCGCCGTAAGCATATCAAATAACTTCCGCTCCTTGATATCTTCCTTTAGGTATTCTAGAACATTTTCCTGTTCATAGTACTTTTTTACCGCCTCTGCATCTTCGGAACCTTTCATCCCGGCGGTAATTTGCTCGATTTCCTGGGCTGTCTCTTCTCCGGATACGTCCAAATGCAGGTCTTTCATCAGGGTTTCTACTATCATGCGGCTTTTTAGAGCTTTTTCCGCATCGGGCCGCCATTCGGATCGAAGCTGTTCCAAATCCCGGCCCGTTTCCCCCAGGTTTTTGACCAGTTCCTCGGCGGTGGTATTAAAACGCTGGGCCAAATTCCTGAACCGGGCATCCAGTTCCAGGGTTACCATGGATTCGGGAAGGTCAATGGGGGTGGTTTCCAGCACTTTTTCCAGAATTTTGGAAATCGTCAGGTCCCGGAGATGCTTTTCCAGGTTTTTGCTGAGCCGATCCCGAATGCTGCCCTTTAAATCGTCCAGGGTGTGGTATTTTTCATCAACGTCCTGGGCCAAGTCGTCGTCCAGGTCGGGAAGCTTTTTTTCCTTGAGAGCGCTAATCGTAACCCGGATAGTTACGGTTTTATCCGCCATATCTTTGTGGGCAAAATCGGCGGGGAAGGTCTTGGTAATATCCTTGGTTTCTCCCTTTTTCATCCCCGCAAGATCCTCGTCAAACTGGTAGAGATTGTATCCGGAACCAAGGGTAAAAACAAAATCCTGCCGTTCACTTCCCGGTACGGGGTTTCCCTCCTGATCCAACTCGCAGTAGTTTACCGTTACCACATCGTCTTTGATCGCCGCTGCACCGTCGTTCCGGTCTAGAACAATGGCGTTCCGTTCCCGAATTTCGTTCAATTCCCGGGTTATGTCCTCTTCTCCGACAGACACATCAGGAACTTCAACCTCCAGGCCCTTCCATGGGCCCACGGTAATCTTAGGGAGCACGTCGTAAATCACGGAAAAGACCAGATCCTGGTCAAAAACCAGATCCGGTTCGTCATCCAGTCTGGGGGTGGAATAGGGGAGGGGTTTGTTTTCCCTGGGGAAGTCTTCGTCTTCAAAAATTTCGGTAATAACCTTGCCGAAGATCTTGTTAAGCGCTTCATCCTTAAGGGCGGGGCCGAATTTTCGTTCCAGTACTTCCCGGGGGACTTTTCCCTTGCGAAAACCGGGGATGATGACGGATTTGACATAATCCTCAATCAGCTGGTCGTACTGGGAATGGACATCTTCTTTACTCACCGTAACAGTCAGTTTGACTGCTGAATGCTCCATAGGGGTTATTTCTTTTGATACGGGCACAGTTTTCCTCGCATTATCTCTCGAATTTGTGCGAGAGAAGGGACTCGAACCCTTAAGCCAAAGGCACTAGATCCTAAGTCTAGCGTGTCTACCAGTTTCACCACTCTCGCTCTGTTAACGGCCCAGGTTCAAGCCTTGATTCAGGAGTTTACCGGAGTACGCCGCCGGTGTCAATCGGGCAGGATAGACGATTTCTTGTGTGTATACCGTAAATTCCCTTCCCCGGAAAACCGATATTAAAAATAGGAGTGTGAAGTGGTCAAAGGGATCTATACTGCGGCCAGCGGTATGCGGGCCCAGCAGTGGCGGCTCGATTCGGTGGCAAACAACCTTTCTAATGTAAATACCGATTCTTACAAACGGGAACAGGCGGTTTTTAAGAATAATCCGGAAATGCTTATCCGGCGGAGAGCCGACGATGGTGTTTATCGCCATCCCTTTGGTTCTGCCGATAATGCCCCATATATTGGCAGACTTGGTACGGGGGTGGAAGTTAATGAACTGTACGTTGATTTTTCCCAGGGGCCCTTTAAGGAAACGGAAAACGATTACGACCTGGCGCTGGAGGGAAAAGGTTTCCTGGTGGTTACCACCCCCTATGGGGAGCGCTATACCCGGAACGGCAGTTTTATGCGGGGTAAGGAGGGCTTCCTGGAAACTAAGGAAGGCTACCCCGTGCTGGGCCTAAACGGCCCCATCCGGGTACAGGAGAACAATTTTAAGGTTGATAAAGAAGGGAATGTCTGGATTAATGCCGAATACGCCGACGATCCCGATACCATGATTAGTATGGTGCATAATGAATGGGGCGAGGTGGTCCTTCTGGATACCCTGCGCATTGTAGATTTTGAATTTGAACGGTATCTGAAAAAACAGGGATCAAGCCTGTATAAGGACAATGAATTTTCCGGCCCTCCCATAGAAATGGAAGGAGAAGGCCGCCCTAAGGTACACCAGGGTTTTAACGAGGCAGCCAATGTAGATCCGGTGGTGGAGATGGTTCAGATGATCGAAGTAAACCGGTCCTACGAAGCAAACCAAAAGGTGATCCAAACTCACGACGCTATGCTGGGGACACTGATCAATCAATATGCAAAGTATAACGGCTAATAAAGAGGTGAAGAAATGGTAAGAAGTTTATGGACCGGTGCTTCCGGCATGATTGGGCAGCAGGCCAACATCGACACGATCTCCAACAACCTGGCCAATGTTAATACCCACGGGTACCGGAAACAGCGGGCCGATTTTGAAGATCTGATCTATCATACCATCAGAACCGCCGGAACTCCCGCCACGGAAGAAACGGTAGTTCCAGTGGGAACACAAATGGGCCACGGCGTTAAACTCGCCGATACCCAGCGGATCTTTAGCCAAGGGCCGCTCCAGAATACGGAGGTTCCCACTGACATGGCTATCTCGGGAGAAGGGTTTTTCCGGGTTCAACTCCAGGACGGAACCTATGCCTATACCCGGAACGGTAATTTTGAAGTTGACAGGGATGGCCGCATGGTTACCAGCCAGGGCTATTGGCTCTTGCCGGACATCGTAATGCCCGAAAATTTCCTGCCGCAGAGCATTACCGTTTCTCCTGATGGCAGGGTAGAAGTTAAGGTCCCTGATATTAATGGAGATGAACCCATTCCGGTGGGCCAGATAGAATTGTACCGTTTTCCCAATCCTGTGGGGCTTACCGCTCTGGGGGAGAATCTCTTTAAAATTACCAATGCCTCGGGGGATCCCATCCCCGGCAGGCCGAACGGAATGGGATTTGGCAAGATTGCTCATCGTATGCTGGAAATGTCCAATGTGGCGATCGTTTCGGAAATGGTGAACCTAATCGTAGCCCAGCGGGCCTATGAATTTAATTCCCGGACCATACAAACCACAGACAATATGCTCGGCACCGCCACTTCCTTAAAGAGATAGTACATGGCAGAGATAGGCGGAATTAATACGGCGGGCCGTTTTGCCGGCGGGATGGGGCTGGCTGAAAACGGCATCAGGCCGGACCAGATGACCAATCCCGGCGGCAGTTTTTCCCGGATCCTTGATGAGGCGGTGAGGGGCAGTTCGATTTACTCAGAGAAGGCCGCCAATGCAATTCGAGACAATGCCGCCGGTGCGGACTTCACCGGATCAGAGGAAATCCACATTATGCCCCGGCAAACCTACATTGATAAAACAGATAAACTCTACGAACAGTGCCAGGCACTGGAAACCTTTTTGGTAAAGAACATTCTGACGGCGATGCGGAAAAACGTGATCAAATCATCCCTCGTTGATACGGGGTATGCCGGAGAGATCTACGAAGATATGCTCTGGGACGAATACTCCAAGGAATACACAAAAAATTCAGGGTTCGGCCTGGCAGACCTGGCCTACCTGGAACTGACCGGACAGCGGGGCAGAAAAATATAATCGCTTTTGGTATACTGCTTTTTCAGAACTATCAGGGTTTTGAAAAAGACTGAACAAACAGATAAAACCCAGAAAACGTAAAAGGAGTATCGAATGGATAAATCGTCCTTTTCTGCAATTCTGGCATTTCTTTACGGCAAGGAAGGATCGGAAAACATCCTTCCGGAGCTTATAAAAATTATCGAAGAAAACAAGCCCTGGAATGCCGGCGGGGAAATTCCGGAACTGCCCTTTACCCACAAGGATGCTTTTCTTATCAGTTATGGAAATATGCTTGCGGCAGAAGAAGGGGCAGATTCCGGCACGGAACCGGGACTTGCCCGGCTATTCCGTTTTCTGGAAAAACGAAACAAAGGATCCTTCAGTTATCTGCACATCCTTCCCTTCCATCCTTATTCATCGGACGATGGTTTTTCGGTAATTGATTACCGGAAAGTGGATGACCGGTTCGGTTCCTGGGAGGATATTGAACGATTCAAAATCCTTTCCGTCAATGAGGGAAATCTAAAACTGGCCTTTGACTTTGTGGTAAACCACGGCAGTGTTCAAAGCGAATGGTTTAAGGCGTTTCTAAAAAACGAGGAACCATGCCGGAACTGGTATGTTACCCGTCCTGCCGATTATGATTACAAGACCGTGGTCAGGCCCCGGACCCATCCCCTGCTGACTGAATTCAAAAAATCAACAGGTGAATCAGCCTGGGTGTGGACTACCTTTAGTGCTGATCAGGTGGATTATGATTTTTCCAATCCACATGTACTTTTGGAATTTGTTAAAATACTTTTGGAATATGCCCGGCGCGGGGCGGGGATAGTCCGGCTTGATGCCATCGCCTATCTATGGAAAGAAGATGGCACCCCCTGTCTGCATCATCCCAAAACCCATGCGGTGGTAAAACTCTTTAGAGGGATAGTTGATTACCTTGGTCTTCCCCTTCTTATCCTGACGGAAACCAACGTCCCCCATGAAGAAAATATCTCCTATTTTGGCAAGACCGCAGGAGATGCGGTTATTGATACCCTGCCGGAAGCTCACATGGTATACAATTTTGCCCTCCCTCCCCTGGTCCTTTACGCTGCCGTTTCCGGAGATGCCGTTCCCCTGCGGAGCTGGGCAAAAACTCTTGCCCTGGGACCAAAACGGTACTTTCTCAATTTCCTTGCCAGTCATGACGGGGTTGGGCTGACCCCAGCCCGGGGCCTTTTGGACGAAAAGGCCTTTACAGAGGTACTTGATGAGGCCAAACGCCGGGGCGCCCTTATATCCTACAAGTCTACCCCCCAGGGGGACATTCCCTACGAGCTAAATTGTTCTTACGCTTCCATAGTTGCGCCGCCAACCATGGGTTCTGTAGAGTTGCGGGCCCGGGCTTTTCTGGCAGTCCACGGAGTGCTTTTGTCGCTGCCGGGACTGCCGGCGCTGTACTTTCACAGCTGGATTGGCAGCGAAGCCTGGACCGAAGGGCCCGGACTGCTTGGCTACAATCGGGCAGTCAACCGGCAAAAACCGTCCGGTGAAAAAGTGGAAAAAGAGCTGGATGATTCCGGAAATTTCCGTTTCCATGTTCACCGGCTCCTTAACGCGTTCCTTGCATTCAGGCAGCAAGAGGCGGTCTTTAATCCTGATGTCCCCCAGAAGGTGCTGGATACAGACAACGGCAGTCTCTTTGTTCTCCTCCGGGGAGCCGCTGCAAAAGAAGGGGCGCTCTGTATCGAAAACCTGGGAAACAGCAGGGTGATGTGGAAGGCCGGATCCGAAACCGGGCTTCCATGGGAAACCAGGTTTCCCGCGGAAACTGCGGAAATTGTCCTGGAACCCTGGGAAACCCGCTGGCTCGTGTGGGATAGCAGCGGCAGGGTGAACAGCATTTCCAGCGTTACAGTTAAATAAAAAGACCGCCCGCCAACCCAAGGGGCCGGTGGACGGTTTTACTCAATTAGTGGTTTTGCGTTAGCTTATAGCTTTGCCCATGAACAAACCAAAGATGATTATGATGATAATGGCAATCGGAGCTATAACTTTGACCGATATATCCCAGACACCGGCCAGGGTGAAGGGAAATTTGCCGCCCTGCCGTACTTCTTCTATGCCGTTCTTGGAACCCCAGGCCCAGCCGGCTAGAAGACAAGCCGTAAGAGCGTTAATCGGGATTAAGAGACGGTCGGTTACATTTTCCATAAAATCGTCCAGTCCGAGGAAATGTATTCTGTTGGAGAAATCAAACCACACGCCTTTAAGATTCATGGAAGAGGCCAATGTGTAAAAAACGCCAATCACAAACATAGCCGCCGCCATACCGATAGTAACCTTCTTACGATCCCAGTTCTTTTGTTCCGATACTGCGGCTACCTGGCCTTCCAAAAGGGACATGGCCGAGGTGATGGCAGCGAAGAACAGCAAGAGGTAGAACAGCACGCCAAAGAGCGGGCCTGCTGCCGGCATATTTTTAAATACCGTTGCCAGAGAGATGAACGCAAAACTGCCGCCTTTTCCAGGTGTTACCCCGGTGGCAAAAACCGCTGGAATGATCATAAAGGCGGCCAGGAAAGCGATCAGGGTATCCATACCGCACACCAGCGCTGTGTTCTTGGCCAAGTTTTCTTCTTTCCTGAGGTAAGACCCGTAGGTGATCATGATCGACATACCAAGGGAGAGGGAGAAGAATGCCTGTCCTAAAGCGATGAGGAAGGTTTCCCCGGTTACTTTGGAAAAATCCGGTGTAAGCATGTATTTTACACCTTCACCGGCACCGGGCAGTGTTACAGCGCGTATCACCAAAATAATCAAGAGACCGAACAATGCGGGCATGCCGACTTTGTTAAATTTTTCGATGCCTTTTTCAACCCCGCGGATAATAATGAATGCCGTAAGGCCGATAAAAATCAGCGGACATACAATGGCGCCCATCAATGGAAAAGTTGATCCGGTTATTTCACCGTTTGTGTTACGAATGATACCTAATAAATTATAGAAATAATTTGTTGGGGCTTCTGGGTGGGAAAAAATCTCGGCAGACTTGAATATATAGCTGAATACATAGTATATAACCCAGCCGCCAACCTGGAAGTAATAGGCAAGGATAATAAAGGCGGTAACAACCCCCAAAATTCCCCAGCCCTTCCATTTGGGGCGCAGTTGTGCATAAGTACCGATGGTGTCCTTTTTGGTGTGGCGGCCCATTACAAATTCGGCCAACATAACCGTTGTACCTACAATGGCGACTATCGCCAGGTAGATAATAAGAAATGCCGCCCCGCCGCCTTCGTAGGCTTTACCGGGAAATTTCCAGATATTGCCCAAGCCTACGGCGGATCCGGCTGCCGCTAAGATAAAGCCAATATTAGTGCCCCATTGGGCGCGGCCGGTTGATTTGTGATCCGACATGAACATTTCTCCTTTCCTAAAGATAAATTATTGAAGGGAATTTTACCAACTATTCTTCCTCAATATCAAGATCCTGGTAATTTAAGGGTTACACTCAGATAGACGAAAATATTATAGAGTCCATGGGCCAGGGCTATGCCGGGAAAGGACGAAGTTTTTGCATAGACCAAGGAGAGAGCCAAAGCCGCCAGAAAGGCATTGATAAACCCCCAGGGACCTTCATAGGCGTGGCAGAGGGCAAAAAAGAGGGCGGAAATGATAAAGGCGGTCCGTTTTGTGGAAAGGAGGGACTCAGGCTTTAAAACAACTATTCGTTCGGGAAAATAAACCCGGAAATAGGCCTCTTCCAGGCACCCTGTGGTAAGGGAAGCAAGGACCACCGCAGTCCATCCCATAACTCCGCCGGGGGATCGGACAGCTTCGGGGGAATTGCCGGAAAAAGCGGCGGCCAGGGAAATAAGGAGTCCCGCCATGCAGAGTGCGGGAAAGGCGGCGGCCAGGGCGAGGAAGTCCTTTTTTGGGCGAAAAGAAGGCTTTTTTTCCAGGAGCAGCAGGACAAGGACGGCGGCGGGGAGACGCCAAAAAAGTGAATTTACTATTTCCTCCGAAGGAAAAAAAACCGGAGTTCTTGGGGGAAAAAAGAGGACAAAAAACAACACCAGTGTTTCGAGTAAGACGCGGTTTTGATCTTTAATAAACGCTCCTTATGGTGTAGTATTTCTTAAGTATACCGGTACGGAAGGAATTATATAATGTTCGTTACCATTCTGGTAATCATCATCGTAGTCTCAGGGATTTTAGTCCTGATCCTGTCCCAATCGAACAAGGACAAAAGAAAATCCTGGGTTCAGTTTTTTGCAAAAGGAAAGGATGCGGGGTTCAGTTTCAGAGAAATTGATCTGCTCCGCCGCCTGGCGGTAAAAAATGCCCTTGCCGATCCTACCGCCCTTTTTTGGTCCCAAAGTCAACTGGATACCTGTATCAGAAACCTGGTCCGTTCCAGCCGCCTTGCCGGCGGAGCAGATCAGCCTACCCAGGATTTTCTCTCCAAACTCTACGATTACCGGAAAAAGATAGAGATGGAAAAACCGAGGATCAAAAATGGAATTACTGACAGCCGCCAGATAGAAGAAGGTCAGACCATGCGGATCCTTGTTAACGGGCAAGGAGTATTTCCTTCCAAACTGGTAAAAAACATAGGCCAATACCTTACCATTGCCCGTCCCAGCAGCCCCAATCTGCCCACCAGTTTTTCCTGGACAGGCATGAAACTTTCCATTTATTTTTGGCGGGAAGACGATGCGGGCTATGTATTTGATACCGAAGTCCATGATGAGGTGTTTTCCAAGGGTACTCCTTCCCTTAAAATCAGCCATGCCGAAAATCTCTTTAGAACCCAGAAGCGCCGTTCTATCAGGATTAAAACCCACAAGGCGGCGTTTCTCTACATCCTGGACAGCAGTGAACCTTCAACCGATATCGAAATGAATCCAGGCCTAAAATCCTTTGTGGAGGATATTTCCGATTCGGGCTGTGCCATTCTTATCGGCGGCAAAGCAGCGGCGGGACTTCGGATCAAAGTTCAATTTATCCTCAACAATATGCCGATCTGTATTTCCGGGACGGTGCGATCTCTGGATTATCATGAAGAAGAAAATAAATCCGTTCTTCATGTTGAGGCCGATACCTTGCCCATTCACACCCGCAACCATATTCTTGGAGAAGTATTTGGGATGCTTCCCGAAGAGGAAGAAGAACTTCCCTTCCAGGTTTTGGATGAAGAAGCCGTCGGCGAGGCCAATGCTACGGTTCCTGAAGCAAGCGCCGTAACGGACAATGCCCTATAGGAAGCAGGGGGTACCATGAGCTTTTTTAGATTTCGAATTTTGCCTTTATTGTTTTTTGCGGTACAGGTTTTGCTTTTTGGGTTTGTTTTGCCGCTGGCGGCCCAGACGCCGGAGGAAACCATTTTACAGTCCTATGAACGGATTTTTATCCGTTCCAGTCTGAGCATGAAGATCAATGTCCTTTCCGATGCGGCCAACGATGAGGCGGCGGATGAATTTTACGGACCCCTCTGCGATCTGGCCCTGCGTTTTGTCTTGGAAAACTCATCCCTTTTCCGCGATGACCCGGACATGATCAGCATCACCGTTATTGCCGTCAGGGGTTTGGGCAAGTACAATTACCATCCCGCGGCGGAAACCCTGTGGCAGACTTTTATGCGTTTTTCCGACAGGGTTATCCGTTACGAAATTCTTGAGGTGCTGCCCTCCCTGGATACACAGCCTCTTACGGGAAGGATTAATGAATTTCTTGTGGATCTAAACTTCCGGTACAGTTCCGGCCAGGGTGCCGATGCCCAGCTTCTTTCCACCCTCTTTGAGCTTTTAAAAAGAGCCGGGGACGATTCAAGCTATCCGGTTCTTTTTGCTTCCAGCCTTATCTATTCCGATGAAATTGAAAAGGAAGCGATCCGGGCCCTTTATGAGGTTGAAGGTGATTTTTACGCTTTTTGTATTTCGGTGATCCTTAATAATCCGCCGGCGGAAAAACTCCATGCCTTTAAGCTTGCCCTGGCCAAAGATGATTTTGCTGCGGATAAAAAGGGAATGCTGGCGGAGGCGGCCCTGGAGGCAGCCCTGGCCCTGTTCAGTGACCGGAATGAGATCCGGGAACTTGCGGAATCATCGATACGGGTTATCAAAGAAACCGAATGGATTCGGGCCCTGCCCCATGTTCTTAAGTACTACAACCAAAGCTTTGCCGCCTATAGGGCAGATTCTTTGCGGATACAACCACTGTTAAACGCCGTTTTCTGCCTGGGTTCCCTGAAAAGTGCCGAGGCGGCCAATCCTCTGGCTCTTCAACTGGGATTGTACAATTCCCGGGCCGGCACTTTGCGGATAGAAGATGTGGAAGTGGTCCTGGCCTTGATAAATGCCCTGGGACATCTGGGCTACAAGGCATCCTATGATGTACTCCATAATGCCAGTATCCAGCCCTACCCGGACGAGATAAAAGATGCCGCTCGTAAAGCATTGACTGCCCTTCAATGGTAATTTCTCCCCTTATTGTGGCGGCCCTTGCCGCCGTTCCCGCCGTGTATCTGCCGTCCATTCGTCCGATTCTTCTTGCTGCGGCGGGCTTGCTCTTTTGTCTGCTGCTGGGAAACTTTTGCTTTTCCGTTTTTCGTCATAGATTGCCCGGTGCTTTTCGTTCGTTGAACCCCGCCATTATCCGGAACAGTCTTGCGGCGGCCCTGGGCATCATCATCGGCCTTTTCTCCGCTTCGGCGATACGGCCCTTTGCTCCCGGCCTTCCGGTGGAAACAATTCACGCCGTAAAGGGAGAGCTTCTGGATGATCCCCGGTCCTTTGTTGCCAACCCGGGGCATGGCCCGGAAGAAGAACGGGGCATGGCTATGATGGAACTTAAGGAGACTTCTTCCGGCAATGCCGTTCGTACTTCTGCCCGGGGCAGGGCACTTGTATATTTTCCCTCCGGGACAATGCCCAGGGTGAGGAATTTTGGCAGGGGGGCGGAACTGTATGTGGAGGGCCGCTTTCTTTTGGATGATGCGGAGTTCGGCGGAGGTCCCCGGTTTCGGGCGGCGTCGGTTCATGTAGTAAGGGCCGCTCCGGCGCTGGAACAACTAAGGACCGCCGTACGGAGTGCAATATTGTCCAGGTTAAAATTAAAAACCTGGGGAGGACTGGCGGCGGCCCTGCTTCTTGGAACCCGGGAAAACCTGGAAGGCGGCCTGTCCCAATCATTCCGTGATGCGGGCCTTTCCCATATTCTGGCCCTTTCAGGGATGCACCTAGCTTTCCTTTCGGCTATGCTGGCCTTTGTCTTAAAAAAACCCCTGGGAAAAAAAGGCTCCGTCATAGCGGGCCTGGTGTTCATCATCTTTTATGTGTTTCTAGTAGGTCCTCAGCCGTCCCTGGTCCGGGCTGCGATCATGTATGCCCTGGGAAGCGGCATTGTCCTTTCCGGTACGCTGCGGCAGCCCCTGGCTTTGCTTGGTGCCGCCTTCCTAATTCAGATTATGTGGGATCCCCCATCGGCCCATAGCATTTCCTTCATCCTTTCCTATTTGGCCCTGGGGGGCATACTGGTATTGAGCGGCAGGATCGAAATTTTTCTTCGCGGGCGCCTTCCCTCTTCCCTTGCCGGCGGTATTGGAGCTTCCGCCGCTGCCTTCCTGGCAACCGCCCCGGCGGTAAGGGCTTTTTTCGGAGTCCTTCGTCCCATAGGACTTGTGGCCGGACTTGCGGCGGCGCCCCTTTCGGGGGGGTTCATGGCCCTCTCTCTTTTCTGGCTTTGCTTGTCTCCCCTTCCCTTTATCGGAATGATGCTTGAATACCTGCTTAGGGGTCTCCATATTCTGATGCAATGGAGCATTTCTTTTTTTGCCAGGTTCCCCGGTTTAAAGGCGGAGTTCCTTGTGGTTTGCATCGTTACTCCCCTTTTCATCACCGGTCTCCTGGTGCTGGCGGACCGGCAAAAACGGTACAGGAATGAACTCGCCCCTTTTGCTTCCTGATTACAATTCCGGCCCGGCCCTGCGTTCCTGGCTGGAAGAACGGGGGCTTTCCATCCGGAAACAATGGGGTCAGAATTTTTTGATTAACCCTTCCGCCCGGCGGTCCCTAGTTGATGCGTTGGACGCAAAAGGGGAAGTTTGGGAAATTGGAAGCGGTCCCGGCTGCATGACGGCGGAACTCCTTAACCGGGGTATGAGGGTAACGGCCTTTGAAATCGATCCGGGACTCTGTCCTATTCTGGAAGAACTCTTTGCCCCTTCCGGCAGGTTTACCCTGATCCGGGGGGACGTGCTTAAAACCTGGAAAACGGCGCAAAGAGCTCCCTACCTTTTGGGAAATCTGCCCTATACCATCGCTGCCCTGTTTATGGGAAACCTTATTGAAGACCGCTGCTTTTTTACCCGCATGGTAGTGACGGTTCAAAAAGAGGTGGCCCTCCGCATGGCCGCCCCGCCGGGTTCAAAGGATTATTCCTCTATTTCTGTGCTCTGTGCTTCCGCCTATACAATGAAGATCATTATGACCTTGAAGCCGCCTTCTTTTTACCCGGTTCCCCATGTGGATTCTGCGGCGGTTTGTTTTGAAAAACGCGCCGGTGCTCCATTTCCACCCCCTTTTTTTTATCCCCTGATCCGCGCCCTCTTTGCATCCCGCCGAAAAACAACGGCCAACAATCTACAGAATTTTCTTGTCCATTCCGGTACACTAAAAGAAAAAACGGCTGCCGAACAGGCGGCGGCGGTATTAAAGGGATGCGGCATTTCGGGCAGGGAACGGGCGGAGAAACTCCCGCCGGAAACGTTTTTTGCCCTGGCCGCTGAACTGGAAAAATATGTTGGGACTGGGGATGACCATAAAAGAACGGATAGAAAAGATCAGGGAACGGATTGAAGGGGCCGCCATCCGTTCGGGGCGGAAGCCCGGTGAGATCCGTCTGATGGGGGTTTCCAAATTTCACGGGGCGGGAGAAATAACGGAGGCAGTACAGGCCGGGCTCTTTCTCTTTGGCGAAAGCAGGGTCCAGGAGGCGGAGGGGAAATTTCCTCCCCTAAAGGAAACCTATCCGGCACTGGAACTTCACCTAATTGGAAATCTTCAGCAGAATAAAGTTAAAAGAGCTATTTCTGTTTTTGACGGCATCCAGTCGGCGGACCGGGATGAATTGATTAGCGCCTTGGGAACTGCCGTCGGAAAAAACCGAACAGCCCTTACGGTACTGCTGGAACTGCATACCGGGGAAGATTCAAAGTCCGGCTATCCCAATGAAGATTCCCTTTCCAGGGCTGTTGAGCTGATCTTGTCCTTTCCGGGCCTAAAGCTTTCCGGGTTAATGACCATGGCGCCCCTTACTCAGGATGAGGCGATGATCCGCCGGGCCTTTAAAAAACTCTATTCAGCCCAGGGCTTGTTACGGCGCCGTTTTCCTGAAATTGATTTTTCCTGTCTTTCCATGGGAATGTCAGGGGATTTTGAAACAGCCATTGAAGAAGGTTCCACTCTGGTAAGGGTGGGGACGGCGATCTTCGGAGAAGAAAAGTGAAATGGAGTTGTTGCTTATTACTGTTCCTCTCCGCGGGATTTTCGGGCTTTGCTCAACCGGCGAATTCTCCGGAAATGTTCCGTTTTAACGGCTTCCCAGGGATTTTCAATTTTTCCCCTTCCTTTGATTTATTCCGGCCCCTTCCTATGGCACAGGGAGGGAATCAAATTGATCTAGAGAGCAGACAAAACCAGTCAATCTTTGCAGACGCACCCCAGTGGGCCAAAGATCTCCGCCGGGGAGAAATCATTTTTTTTGGTTCCTTTCCATTTACGGTGTTCTTTACCAGAACCCTTATGGATATGATCCGCACTGCGGCCCACGATTGGGACCGGCGCTATGCTCCCTGGCCATTTAAGTCTGCCGGAGCGGTTTTGATGAACAACAATGAACTTAGGGCGATGTTTGGTATTGCCATTTCCGCTTCCCTGGCGATCTCCATGGCGGATTATCTTTTGATCAAGAACAAACGAAAAGCCGCTTTAGAGGATTGATTGATGGAAAACTGCAGTTATTCGGGAACGGTGGAAGAACTCTCCGGCAATGTCAGGCTTGACTGTTATGCGGCGGAAACTCTGGGACTTCACCGGGCGCAGATAAAGTCCCGGCTTCTGGAAGCAAAGTTGAATGGCAGGGCCGTAAAACTTTCCCGTCCGGTAAAAACCGGAGACAGGATCGAGCTTTTCCTGCTCCCTAACGCCCCCGTTTACCTAAAACCGGAACCCATACCCCTCGATCTGATCTACGAGGATGATCATTGCACTGTGATCAACAAAGCCCAGGGCATGGTGGTACACCCCGGCGCGGGGAACCATACCGGTACTCTGGCCAACGCACTGCTTTGGCGGCGGTTGGGCCGGCAGACCGCCGGGCAGCGTGATTTGACAGACTCATTTAATGATGATGTATCAACGATGCACAGTTCCCCGGATCATCGCAGCGGCATTGTTCACCGGCTGGACAAAGATACCTCCGGAGTGATTATTGCCGCATATGACAATGAAACCCTGGAGGCGCTTTCCGCCCAGTTCAGGGCAGGGACGGTGCGTAAACATTACCTTGCCATTGTTCAGGGAACACCAAAGGAAACAGAGGGCCGAATTTTTACCCGGCTGATCCGGGATCCCCGGGACCGGAAACGCTTTGCGGCGGTACCGGCAGAAAAGCGTTCCTCCAGTATTGTGTCTGCATCCACAGGCAAGGGAAAACTTGCCCTTACCAGATACCGGATCCTTAAATCCTGGGAGAGCCATGCTTTGATCCTTCTTAAACCCAAAACAGGGCGGACCCACCAACTGCGGGTTCAGTTAAAGTACATCGGACATCCTATCCTGGGGGATCCAATCTATAGTCCCCAATATGAACCGGGGCGGATCCTTGGGGCCAAGAACTTTCCCGGCGCTTCGTTAATGCTCCATGCTTCCAGTCTTGCCATTGTTCTTCCGGGAGAAAGGGAGCACCGCTGTTTTACGGCACCCCTGCCGGATCGTTTTAAAACGATCATCGCCGCTTTAAAACGCCGCCCATGAATGAATTCTGGATCGCCCCGAAAATGGAACCGCGGATCATTGCCGAGACTTCTTCCTATCTTGTGCTTTACAAACCTCCCCGGATGCATACCGCACCCCTTCATTCAAAAAAAGAAAACACTCTTCTGGCCTGGACATCCCTGCGTTTTCCCGAAGTGTTGTATGCCGCAGATGTTTTGCCAATCAGGGGCCGCAAAGAAATTGAGGGCGCCCTGATTCACCGGCTGGACTATGAAACCCAGGGATTAGTGCTGTGCGCCAGAACAGGAGAAGCACTACAGGCACTGTGGGATCAACAGAAAGAGGGGGGCATAATCAAGGAGTATGAGGCCGTCTCATTCAGCCGGGCAGAAACTCCGCCCGGTTTTCCGCCGCCGGTATCCGTGCCGGTTCAAAATGCATCGACGGTAATCGAAAGTGCCTTCCGGCCTTTTGGAAAAGGAAGGAAGACGGTGCGTCCTCTTCTTTCGGGAAGTGTTCTTTACCAAACGGAAATTATTTCTTCCGCAGATAAAGAAGGAAAATATTTTTTCCGCCTCCGCATCCGTAAAGGTTTTCGCCATCAAATCCGCTGCCACCTTGCCTGGATTGGTCGGCCCCTGCTTAATGATTCACTCTATGGAAACATGGAATGTGTTAATCCGCCGCCGGCGGAATTTTTGGCCCTTAGGGCTTTTTCCATTGCCTTTAGCGATCCCGGCACCGGGAAGCCCGTCCGCGTGGATATTTAATTAAAGGCTCTTAACACCGTTTCAATAACCCGGTCTATCTGCGTTTCTGTCATGCCGGGCCAGATGGGAAGTGAAACGGTTTCCCTAAAACGCTGGTATGACTGAGGAAGGTCTTCTGGTTTTAAGCTGTAACGATCACGGTAGTAGGGCATAAGGTGAAGAGGAATAAAGTGGACCGAGGTTCCTATTCCCTGGCTGCGGAGAGATTCGATAAAAGCATCTCTCCGTTCCGGTTCTTTTAACCGGATGGCATACAGATGCCTGGCGCCGCCTGGGGGTGGAATGATCAGTGCCCCTTCATTCTTAAATGCCCTGTCGTAACGTTCTGCGATTATTTGCCGCTGTGTCAGCAATTCCAGGGCCCGGCGGAGCTGAACCCTGCCCACAGCGGCCAACAGGTCGGGAAGATTGTACTTGAATCCCGGTGCCACTACTTCGTAGTACCAGGAAGCGGCGGTATCGGTGTAACGGTTCCAGACGGATCGATCTATGCCGTGGCTCCGCATTACTTCAATGCGCCGGACCATATCTTCCCGCCCGGTAACCACCATACCTCCCTCTCCGGTGGTAATTGTTTTGGTTGCATAAAACGAAAAAACCCCAATATCACTGCACATACCCGCCAGGTTTGCCTGGAGTATCTGTTTGTCCCTGTTATCCTCGATTATCCGGGCGGGAAAGGCATGGGCGGAATCTTCCACCACCGCCAGGCCGTATCGTTGAGCAATGCTGTTTATGGCCGGCATATTGCAGGGAACCCCCCCGATATGAACGGCAATGATTGCTTTTGGTTTGCCGGCGGCTTTTTCGCCGTCCTTTGTTTTTCTGAGCCGGAGTACCGCCTTTTCCAGTTCTTCCGGGTCCATGTTGTATGAATCCGGAGCAATGTCCACAAAGATCGCCTCTGCTCCCAGATAACGAACGATCTCTGCGGTGGCGGTAAAAGTGTAGGACGGAAGGAGTACCGCATCTTCCGGTCCGGTTCCCAATGCTTCCAGCGCCAGGTGTAGGCCGGAGGTGGCGGAATTCACCGCCAGGCAGAACAAATTGTGATGGGGCGGTGCTGGAATCGTTTTACCGTTTTCCCGGAGAAGAAAATCACGGAATTCTTCTTCAAAGGCCAGGGTTTCTTTTCCGGTAGTAAGCCACCCCGATCTAAGGACCCGAAGCACGGCTTCTTCTTCTTCTTTGCCGATAAAAGGACGGTGAAAGGGAATAATTTCCATTTAAAAAACAGCGGCGGGGATTTTTATGCTTTGGCAATACTGATCATCACGCCGGCGGATCCTCCCAAAACTCGGAATCGCTTCCTGCAGCAGTTCATTGAGCAGAGTGTTATTCCGGAATTTTTCTTTTTGTGCGGAATCAAAACGGACGATGGGGCAGATCTGTTCAATAAGGCCTTCCACATCAATTTTGTTTTTATATCCCGTAAGGCGGCTCTGTACTTTTAGAATCCGGCTGTATTCGGTAGGGGCCGGCTCTTCATCATCCGCCAATAGCTGTTCATCCAGCCGCTCGCCGGGCCGGGTGCCTGTGTATTCAATCCTGATGTCCTTATCCGGCTCAAAGCCGTAGAAACGGATCATCTGTTCCGCCAGGTCCCGGATTAGCACCGGCTCCCCCATATCCAAAAGATAAAGGCTGCCGTTATCGCCAACCCCTCCGGCCTTGAGTACCAGAGAACAGGCTTCGGGGATGGTCATGAACCAGCGTTTCATGTTCGGGTGGGTTACCGTAACCGGACCGCCCTTTTCAATCTGGTTCTGGAAGAGGAGCATGATCGACCCCCGGGAACCCAGCACATTGCCGAACCGGACCGCCAGAAAACCGCTTTCCGGACTGGCGGCGGAGAGGACCAGTTTTTCGCAGAGGTACTTGGAAGCTCCGTAGACCGAAACAGGATCCACGGCCTTGTCGGTGGTAATGTGGACAAAGCGTTTTACTCCGGCGGCCTTGGCGGCGTCGATAAGATTTTTGGTGCCAAAGAGGTTGTTTTCGATGGCCGCCACGGGGTTTTCTTCCATCATGGGTACATGCTTGTAGGCTGCGGTGTGGAAGATCACGTCCGCCTTTAGCCGGTTTAGAATGTGGAACATATAATCCCGGTCCTTCAGGTCTCCAATGACCGGTACAATGGTGGCCTTTTCGCCCACTCCTTCTTCCTGAAGAATCCGCAGTTCCCGGTCGATTAGGTAGATGGAGTTTTCTCCATGCCCCAGGAGATAAAGCCGGGAAGCACCGCCGGACAGGAGCTGCCGGCAAAGTTCGCTTCCGATAGAACCTCCTGCGCCGGTTACCAGGACTCGTTTTCCCCTAAGGTAGGCTAAACTTTCTTTTAGGTTGATGACCGCCGGAGTCCGGCCTAACAGGTCCTGAGGATCGATGGACCTGGTCTGGATCAGGTGGGCGTCTCCATCGATGATCTGGGAAATAGCCGGCAGGATGCGGATCCGCCGGAAACCGGCTTTTTTAAGGATACCGTACAGTTCGCTTAAATATTCCCGGGATGCGCTGGGGATGGCGATGATCGCCTCGTCGGCGCTTTTCATCCGCAAAAGCTTTGCCACATCCCGGATGGGGCCCAATACGGGGATTCCGTCGATTTTGGTTCCGATTTTTACCGGATCATCATCCAGAAAAGCCACCACCGTTCCCAGGATGGTCTTGGCCCTGATTTCCTTAGCCAGGGTTTTGCCTGCAAATCCGGCGCCAATTATGTAAAGCCGGGCCCGTTTTTTCATATCCCCTCCATTGCTAGTGCCGCGGCCTGGCCGCTTGTTCCATCAACTCAAACCCTAAATCTAGGGTAAACGAATCATCGTAAAGATCAAGTTTTATTTTTGCCCTTTTCTTTCTTTTATCGACCTTTACGATGTTCCCCTCAAGCCCCGCCAGGGGACCGTCAACCACCACAATTCGGTCGTTTTCATCAAAATAAACCTTGGAAAACCCCGCCAAGGGGCCGGTTTTTTTGACAAAATGAAGCACCGTTTCCAGGTCCCGGCCCGAAAGGGGTTGGATATTTCTGTTTGATTTAAGAAAGCGGAAAAAGCCGACTGTCCGGCGGAATTGCCAGCGGTAGCGGTTTAAGATCTCCCTTTCGGTTTCCAGAAAAAGGTACCCTGGAAAAACAGCCGGCGTGGTCTGAATCATCATCCCCCGGCGGCGAACGGCAATTTTTCGTTTAGGAAAATAAATTTCTATGGGGCAATCAGGGTTAAGGGCCCGGAAAAGGCGTATATACTTTTCTTCGCCCCTGGTTTTTACCTGAACCGTATAGTAGTTCACCATCATTTTATTGTAAAAAAAAAAGAATGAAGAGTGAAGTGAAAGGTCCTTTTTTCCGATAGATATAATGGAGGAATGCCATGAAAAAACGGTTTTTTGCATTAATTCTTGCCTGCGTTGGTTTTTTATCCCTTGAGGCGGCGACGGTGTCTGTTCAAGTTGTTGAAACTGGACTTCCCTTCGGAAGCGGCTGTTCCAGTTCTGCCATGATCTGGGAAAGCGGTATGATGGACGCCTTTTTCGATGCCGGACACATCGTTTCCAACGCTCCATGCCAGCAGATCGAAAAAACTGCCTCCTTGCTTCCGCCGGAGCTTAATGGGGATTTTGATGAAGCCAGGATTGGCGGGGCGGATTATTATGTATTGATCCTTATTAATTATTCAAATGGCAGTCCCGAACACCCCAAGGATGTTTTTGTCCGGGTCTTTAAAGTTTCTACCGGAGAAATTCTCTATGAAACCTCCGAAGCCGCCAAGGTTTGGAGAAACATTGATGATGAATTTCTTGATGCGAAAAAGACAGCGGGAAATGTAATTCCTCGTTTAAAAGGCTGAAAAATGAAGAAGTACCGGCTTGTTACAACGCTGCTGGCCGCTTTCTTGTTCCTCCAGGGGAATTCTGTTTGGGAAGGGGCGGCGGCAGTTTCTTCCGCGGATTTTCCTGATACGGGCCTCTATGTGGCTACCAATTCCTTTCCCCGGAATACGGTGGTAGACCTTACCAATCTTGAGACAGGAAAAACCGTCCGGGTGATTGTAGCTTCCGGGCTTGATGCGCCGGGGCTTTTGGCCGTAGTTTCCAGGGAAGCAGCCGAGGAGGTGGGACTGCGAAGCCGTACCATCGGCAGGATACGTATGTCAGCTCCCTCAGACCCCATAGCTTTTTCCCGGTTTTCCGACGAATACCGTTCGGGGGATCCAGATTACGATCCCCTGGCAGCGCTGGAAGGTATTTATGGAAAAGACATATTAAAATATGATACATCAGGAATCCCTTCCGACGCCCTTGACGGCCCCTATCGCAGTGACCCGGACGGTATCTGGACGGATACGCCTGTGGAAAATATCCCGGTTGTGACTGAACCAGACCCCGGCCCGGAAATAATTCCAGAACCTGAACCAGTGCCGGAGCCCGAACCGGAACCGGTATTCGTGCCGGACCCTGAACCGGAGCCGGAACCAATACCGGAGCCCGAACCGGAACCGGTATTCGTGCCGGACCCTGAACCGGAGCCTGAACCAGTACCGGAGCCCGAACCGGAACCGGTATTCGTGCCGGACCCTGAACCAGTATTTGTACCCGAACCGGATCCGGAACCGGAACCGGTATTCGTGCCGGACCCTGAACCAGTATTTGTACCCGAACCGGATCCGGAACCAATACCGGAGCCCGAACCGGATCCGGTATTCGTGCCGGACCCTGAACCGGTATTTGTACCCGAACCGGAGCCGGTACTAACGGATCTGCCCGTTGACTATATTCCGCCAAGTCTTCCGCCCCCGGATATCCCGGCGGGTCCGAAAAGTGATACCACCCCTCCGGAAATTGTCTATACCCTGATCCCCGCGGAAGAAAGACCTCCCCAGGGTTATACTCCACCTGCTCCGGCGGTTCATGCGGTACCGCAGATTTTCAGTGTTCCCGCCGTGGCTGAACTGGAACGGGGAAAATACTATCTTCAGATCGGTGCTTACAGTCAGGTCCCCGCTGTAGAACAGGAAATTTCAAAAGTGGATCGAGGGCATCCTTTGACCGTGCAATGTATTGGAACAAAGGAGAAGCCCATTTACCGGATCCTTATTGGCCCGATGAACCAGGGAGAGTGTACCGCCCTCTTAAGAAATTTCCTGGCCAAGGGTTATAAGGACGCATTTGTCAGAAGGGGAGAGTAGCAGCGGTGATTTGAGCTATGGGTACGGAGAGTTTAAGTACCCATAGCTTTCCGGTAAAGTTCCGTGTACTGCAATGCCGATTTTTTCCAGGAGAAATCCTGTTCCATTCCCCGCAGGCGCATGGCTTCAATGTCTTTCCTTCTGTTGTACCAAGCCCAAACCGCCCAGCCCACGGTATCGTAGATTGAATTGGGGCTTAAGTAATCAAACATAAAACCTGTTCCTTCTCCTGTCTTCTGGTTGTAGTTTTGTACCGTGTCGGCCAGACCACCGGTGTTTCGCACGATGGGAATGGTTCCGTAGGCCAGGGAATACATCTGGTTAAGGCCGCAGGGTTCGTAACGGCTGGGCATAAGGAAAAAATCAGCTCCCCCCTCGATAAGGTGCGACAGTTCTTCGTTATACCCAATTTGAGCTTTAAAGTTAGAAAGCCGGGAAGAGAGACTGCCTATTTCATGTTCTGCCCAGGCTTCTCCCGCTCCAAGAAACACAAATTGAAGGTTCATGTCCAGGCAAATGGAAAAGGCCGATCCATAGGAGGGGCCGAACAGTTCTCCCACGCCCTTCTGTTCCGTAAGGCGGCAGATCATTCCGATCAGGGGAACCTTTGAAGCTTCCGGCAGGCCGTAACGGCGCTGGAGGGCTTTTTTTGCCTTGACCTTTCCGCTTAGGTCTTTGATAGAATAAGGCGCGGGAAGGTAACGGTCTGTTGCCGGGTTCCATACTTCGATATCAACGCCGTTGAGGATTCCCGTGTAGTCTTCACTTCGATAACGAAGGGGTCCGTCAAGCCGGAACCCTCCTTCCTGGCTTAAGGTTTCCCGGGCATAACTGGGAGAAACGGTATTGATCTTGTCGGCGCTGTTGATCCCCGCTTTCAGGAGGTTCATCATATTCCAATCGTCAAAACCCGCCTGATAGAACACGTCCCAGCCCAGGCCGGTGTAAAAGAATGCGTCTTTTGAATAGATTCCCTGATAGCCCAGATTGTGAATGGTCAGGATCGATGCGGTCGTTGCAAAGGATCCTGTTTCGCCGGATTCGTTATATCCGCCGTATTTTTCTCCATGGCGGAGGAATACAGGCGCCAGGGCAGCGGGCCAGTCGTGGGCGTGGAGTATGTCAGGGTACCAGCCGATTTTTCTGCATAATTGAAAACAGGATCGGCAAAAAAAAGCAAAACGCCGGGGGTTGTCCAGAAAATCCGGTTCAAAGGGACTGCCGTAGATTCCGTCCCGGCCAAAAAAACCTTCATGTTCGATAAAGTACACCTTTACAGGTTTTTTCGATCCGTTGGATGGTCCAACGGACGGTCCGCTGGGAAGATCCGTGGTATAGGCCGAACACCATTCTTCGCCCCCGGCCATGGGAACCCCCAGGGCGCCTTCCATCCTTTTTAGTTTGTCCCGGTTGATGCCGTAGTACCGGGGCATAACGATCTTTACTTCATGACCCAGCCGGGCCAGGGCCAAAGAAAGGGAAGAAACCGCATCGGCCAGTCCGCCGGTTTTGGCAAAGGGGACTGCCTCGCTGGTACACATAAGAATTTTTAATTTGGTTCCGCCAGTTTTTGCCATAACCTGTTAAAAAGATTCTATCATAGAAAGGCCGTTTTCCTGGATTAAGCGCAGTCCTTTGTCGTGATCTTCCAGCTTGAAGATCACCGCCGCTTTTCCTTCTTTTCCTTCCAGGGACGCGTAAAGGTATTCGATGTTTACGCTGGCGGTTTTAAAAATGTCCATTACCTTGGCAAGGCTTCCTGGTTCGTCCTCTATTTCCACGGCGGCTACATTTGTGATCCTTGTTGTAAAGCCCGCTTCATTCAGGGCAGCGGCGGCTTTTTCCTGGTTATTTACAATAAGCCGGAGGATGCCAAAATCCGCCGTGTCGGCGATGGAAATGGCCCGCAGGTTAATCCCTGCATCGGCCAGCACCCTTGTTACTTCTCCCAGCCGCCCGGGCTTGTTTTCGAAAAAAACTGAAATTTGTTTTATTTCCATCTTGTGCCTCCCTTTAGTATTAACCTAAATTGTTCTGTTGTCGATAACTCTTTTTGCCTTGCCGGTGGATCGTTCTATGGTTTTTGGTTCAACAAGTTTTACCTTGACGCCGATCTGCAATTTGCTTTTCATCTCGCCTTCGATCCGGTTTCGCAGTTCTTCCAGCTTTCTGGTTTCGTCGCTGAAGAATTCCTGCTTTACTTCTACCTGGAGTTCTATTTCGTCCAGGCGGGTTTCGCCCCGGTTTATCACGATAAGGTATGCTGGTTCGGTTCCTTCGATGGCAAAGAGGGCGTGCTCGATCTGGCTGGGGAAGATATTCACGCCCCGGATTATCAGCATATCGTCGGTTCTGCCAAAGAGACGGTGCATCTTGACGGTGGTTCTGCCGCAGCGGCAGGGTTCATCGATGAAACAGGTGATGTCTCTGGTCCGGTACCGTAAAAGCGGCGTTCCTTCCTTGGTCAGGGTGGTAAAGACCAGTTCCCCCTTTTCGCCCATGGGCAGAGTCTTTCCTGTTTCCGGGTCGATGATCTCCGGATAAAACAGATCTTCGTTAACGTGCAGGCCGTTCTGGGCTTCACATTCAAAGGAAACGCCGGGACCGATAATTTCGGTAAGGCCATATATATCGTGAGCTTTCATCCCGTAACGGGCCTCGATTTCCTTCCGCATATTTTCACTCCAGGGTTCGGCGCCGAAACAGCCCTTCCGGATAGGCAGTTTTTGCAAGTCGATCTTTGCATCCGCCGCTTCTTCCGCCATAAAGAGGGCGTAGGAGGGAGTGCAGGTGAGCATGGAGGAGCCGAAGTCCTGCATTACCATAAGTTGGCGATCGGTGTTCCCGCTGGACATGGGCAGAACCTCCGCTCCAATCGTTAAAGCTCCATAGTGAACTCCGGCTCCTCCGGTGAACAAACCGTAGCCGTAACAGTTCTGAACGATGTCATCCTTGGTACAACCCCCGCCGGCCAGGGTCCGGGCCATGGCTTCCCGCCAAATGTCAATGTCCTTTTGGGAGTATTCATTTACCACGGGTTTTCCGGTGGTTCCCGAACTCATGTGGACCTCTACAATCTTGTCTTTGGAACAAGCCAGAAGGCCATGGGGATACAGTTCCCGAAGATCGTCCTTGGTGGTAAAGGGGAATTTTTCAATGTCCGGGAGAGCATGCAGGTCCGTGGATTTTACTCCCCATTCATCCATTTTTTTCCGGTAGTAGGGTACCCGTTCATAGAGGGTTTCTATCAGGTTTTTCAGGCTGGCTAGCTGGAGTTTTTTCCGGGCCTCCCTTTCCATACATTCGTACTCTGGATTGTAAATCATATCCTATCCTTACAAATCCCTGGGCCGCAGATCTTTTACCCTTACAGCCTTGCCTTCGCTTACGGGAAGGCTTCCGGATTCGTGCAATTCCACCCTGGGGTTAAGGGTGATCGATGTCTGGAGGGTACGGCGGATCTTTTCTTTGAGTGCATTGAGGGGCCGGGTGTCGTCCATAAACATGGCGGGCGTTACTTCGGTTTTTACCGTAAGCCGGTCCAGAACGCCTTCTTTATCAATCTCGATTAGATAGTTGTTTCCCACTTCTTGTATGGCCATGATCACTTCTTCGATCTGGCTGGGGAAGACATTTACTCCGTTGATAATGAGCATATCATCACTGCGGCCTGCGATCCGGTAGAGCCGGCGGTGGGTCCGTCCGCAGGGACAGGGGCCGGGGATAAAACCCGTCAGATCCCGGGTGCGGTAGCGGAGTATGGGGGTTGCTTCCCGGCATAGAATGGTAATCACCAGTTCTCCCCGTGTTCCTTCCGGTACGTTCTCCAGGGTTTCGGGATCGACGATCTCCGCGATATAGCCGTCTTCCCAGATGTGCAGTCCGTTCTTGCACTGGCATTCAAAGGCAACTCCGGGGCCGTTCATTTCCGAAAGGCCGTAGGAGTTATATACATCGATGCCGAGGAGTTCTTCTATGCGCCGGCGGGTATCCTCCGAATAGGGTTCCGCTCCCGCAAAGGCCCGCTTTAAGCACAGGCTCTTCCGGCTTACTCCTTCTTCCTTCATCTTTGATTCAACATGGAGCAGAAAACTGGGGGTGGCGTGGACCACCGTGGTACCGAAATCCTGCATAAGACGGAACTGTCGGGCGGTGTTTCCCGATCCAGAAGGGATCACCAGCATTCCCACTTCTTCTGCGCCGGCATGAAAACCCAGGCCCCCGGTAAAAAGGCCGTAGTTGATCATGTTTTGGAATACGTCCGCCTTCGTGCAACCCGTGCTGTAGATGCACCGGGCCATGAAACTGGCCCATTGTTTTAGATCGTCCCGGGAAAAATATATTGTCGTGGGAGTACCGGTGGTGCCGCTGGACGCGTGGAGGCGGACCACTTCTTCCCTGGATATGGAAAGAAACCCGTAAGGAAAACCATCCCGCAGATCCTGCTTAGTGGTGAAGGGAATGCGTTTTAGATCGTTCAGGGTTTTTATATCATCGGGAGTATTTATCCCTGTCTTTGCAAGGCGTTTTTTATAGAAAGGAGAGCGGATGCTGCGGCGGATAACTTCTTTTAACTTGGTAATCTGCAATGACTCCAGTTCACTCCGGGGCATGGTCTCTATCGCTTCATTCCAGTATTGAAAAGCCATGAGTTTTAGTTTACCACAGAACGGTAAGGCTTGGCTATCAATCGTAGCAAAGGCATATCCCGTAAACTCTTTCGGCGCCCCCGGTTTTTAACGCCGTAGCACAAGCATCCAGGGTAGCTCCAGTGGTGTATACATCATCAAATAGGATCGCCGTCCTGGGAACCATTCGGGAGACAGCGGTAGAATTTGTTACGATGATCTTTCCTTTAAGGTTTTGCAGCCGGTTTTCCCTGTTCAATTCTTTTTGGCTTTCCGAAGGAAGCCGGAGGAGGCAGCGGCGGACGGGGATGGAATTTTTGTTTTTGGAACTTTCCAGCAGCCTGGCCAGGTATTCGATCTGATCCCAGCCCTTTTGTTTGATCTTTTCCGATCTAAAAGGAACCGGTGTCCAGCCGAATAGAGCGGTGTTCATTGTTGAATTTTCCAATGAATCGAGCAGCATATCCAGGCCCTGCCGCAGTTTTTCGGCAAAAAAATTTCCCAGGCTGAGATGTTTTTTAAATTTGTAGGCCGATAGAATTTTTTGGTATTTTCCAGCATAGGGAAAAAGGGAAATAACCCGGTCAAAGGATCGTGCCGGCCCATTCCTGCAGGGAAGACAGGTTCCACTTTCGGAGATAAGGGGTTTGCCGCAGATGGAACAACGGCCCCTGCCCGCCCTGGGGACAACAAGGATTTCCCGGCAGGAACCGCAGAGACCATAGAGGGCATTTTCATTTCCCGCCCGCCCGGCAGTTTTATACAGAGCCCTTCCGCAGAGGGCGCAGCCCTGGGGGAACAATGCTTCACGCAGCGTTTCCCGCCAGCGGCTCAGGGCTGTGTAAAGAAGGTTCATAATCCTATATAGGGAGGAAGTATGGCGGGCGCTTTTATTTAAGGAATTGACGATGCAACTTTTGGCAGTTACTATTTGGTATGCCAAGCGGAAAAAATGAGTGGATTCATGAAAAACATCCGTAATTTGTATACCCGCGAGTATCTGCCCTTTGCTTTTATGATGGCAGTTAATATGGTGTTTTTGGCACTGGCGTTTATAATAGATCGGCCGGATGAGGTATTTAGCGGGTTTGTGCGGATTATCCAATCGCGGTCGATTCTGGTAACGGATTATATTGCCCTTGGCGGAATTGGCGCCGCTTTATTGAATGTCTCCATTGTCGGCCTTTCGACCGTGATAATGCTGATCCGGCTTGATGTTAAGCCGTCCGGAGCCAATATTATGGCGTTGTGGATGGAGATTGGATTTGCGTTTTTTGGAAAAAACGTGTTTAATATGATTCCGCTGACCTGCGGGGTATTGCTTTTTTCAAAATACAGCAAGGTGAGTTTTTCCAAATATTACCTGTCTGCGCTGCTTGTGGCGACCCTTTGCCCCACCATCAGCGAAATAGCTTTTTTGGGGAGGTTCAGCCGCCCTGTTGAAATTCTTGCAGGAGTTTTGCTGGGGTTTGTAGTGGGTTTTATTTTTCCCGCCGTTTCTGCCGATTCGGTTAAAGTACACAGCGCTTTTAACCTGTATAATATGGGGTTTGCCGGAGGGCTTATTGCAACAATGCTTGCGACTCTGTTTAAGAGTCTAGGAATTGACATCGTCCCCGCCGCCTATTGGAGCCACGGTAACAATACCTTTTTTGCAGGGCTTTTATATTCTCTTTCCCTAGTAATGCTTGCAACGGGACTTTTGACAAGCTTAACCAAAGAGACACCTAGGATAACTGCAAAAAAGAATTTGGAAGGTTACCGCAATATCCACAAGCAGCCTGGACGGCTGATGCCGGATTATTATGAAATGTTTGAAAACAGTATTTATATCAATATGGCGGTGCTTTGTTCATTTGCAACAACGGTGGTACTGGTTCTTGGCGCGGAATTAAACGGACCCGCCATAGCCGGGATCCTTACAATGACAGGCTTTGGCAGCCTTGGCAAGCATTTACGGAATGTTGCTCCTGTGGTGATTGGAGCGGTGATGTCGGCATTTATAAATAAATGGGATCCCGCGGCGCCGGTTAATATTGTGGCCATATTGTTTTCAAGCGGACTGGCGCCCATTTCCGGCATGTTTGGTCCAATATGGGGCGTTATCGCCGGGTTTCTTCATGTCAATATTGCCACACATATCGGAGATTTAAACGGAGGCCTAAATCTGTATAATAACGGGTTTGCCGCTGCTTTTGTGGCAATGTTTTTGCTGCCGATAATTACTATTTTTAAAAAAGATACATATTTTAAAAAGGATAAATACAAATAAGCTGAATCTTTCCAAAAACTGAAGTTTTGGAAAGATTCAGCTTTGAAAAAACAATTGCTAAGCCTTAGCTTATAGTTCCTCCGCCCACCACCACATCTCCATCGTAAAACACCGCCGCCTGGCCGGGGGTCAGGGCCCGCTGGGGTTTTTCAAATTCTACCCGGATGGTATCTGGTCCGGTTTGCTCCACCATGGCAAAACTTTCTTTCTGCAGATACCGGGTTTTTACTCCAAGCCGCAGGGGACAGAAAAGATTTTCGCAGGCGATAAGGTTTACTTCATGGGCGGAAAGGGTTTTTGTATAGAGGGATGATTCTTTCCCGGCGACCAGGGTATTGCCGGTGATGTTTTTTGCTGCCGCATAGACCGGGGTATTCCCGGCAATGCCGAGGCCCCGCCGCTGGCCCAGGGTATACCTGATTAATCCCCGGTGGCGGCCCAGGACTCTGCCTTCCGTGTCGGTGATGTTCCCTTCGGGGCTGCGTCTTCCCGTATAGGCTTCGATAAAAGAGGCATAATCACCGTCTTCCACAAAGCAGATGTCCTGGCTTTCTTTTTTTCCGGAGATCCCAAGATTCCTGGCCGCAGCAAGATCCCGCACTTCTGCCTTTGTAAGGTTTCCCAGGGGAAAAACCGTATGGGACAGTTCTTCCTGTTTCATCGTGTAAAGCACATAACTTTGATCTTTTTTTGGATCGATTCCTTTTTTTAAGAGAAATCGTCCGCCGGATTGTTCGGTTTGAGCATAGTGGCCGGTAACCAGGGTTTCCGCTTCCAGTTCCAGCATCCGGCGGCGGAGAAGTGAAAATTTGAGATGTCGGTTACATTCAATGCATGGGTTTGGGGTTTCTCCCCTTTCATAGGCTTCGACAAAAGGTTCAATGACATGGCGGGTAAACGCTTCTGTATAATTGAGTACATAGTGGGGGATCCCCAGTTTCCATGCGGCGTTCCGGGCATCGTTGATGTCCGAAAGAGAACAGCATCTGCTTCCGCCGCCGGCGATAAGCTTCATCGTAGCTCCGATACATTCATATCCTGCGTCCTGCATCAGGATTGCCGCCGCGGCGCTGTCCACTCCGCCTGACATGGCAATTAATGCCCGTTTCATTATTATTGAGCCAGGGATCCTAAATAAACATTCACCGAATCTTCGCAGCTCCGCATGGCCAGGATCGTTTTTTCCAGAAGAGTGTCCAGTTCCCAGCCAAGAAGGGCCGCTCCTTTTTCGATAACCTCTCTGGAACAACCTGCGGCAAAGGCGGGGGATTTAAATTTCTTTTTTAGGGATTTTACTTCCATGTCCTGGACGCTTTTGGAAGGCCGGATAATCGCCGCCGCCCAAACTATGCCCGTTAGTTCATCGGCAGCAAAGAGGACTTTTTCCATTTTATGTTCCGGTTTTGTATCCACCCCGGTAATGCCCCAGCCGTGGCTGCAGATTGACCGGATCATCTCTTCCGACACGCATTCCGCCCGAAGCAGTTCCGGCGCTTTAAGGCAATGTTGATCAGGATATTCCTCGAAATCAATATCGTGGAGGAGACCCACCATGCCCCAATAGTCCGTTTCCCCGGCATGGCCCAGATCCCCGGCATACCATTTCATCACTCCTTCAACGGTTAGGGCATGCTGGAGATGAAAAGTATCCTTGTTGTGTTTACAGAGGAGTTCCCATGCCGCTTCCCGGCTGATGGCAGATGTCATTGTATCTCCCTTTGTTAGAAATTTTCCGCCCTGATCTGGAAGTAAGCCCTGGGATGACTGCAAACCGGACAGAGTTCCGGCGCTTTTTTACCGATCACGATATGACCGCAGTTGATGCACTGCCACATCTGGCCGTCGTCCCGGCTGAATACCAGATCTCCTTGTATATTGGCCAGGAGTTTTTTATACCGTTCTTCGTGTTCCTTTTCGATTTTGGCGATCCCTTCCATTTCGCCGGCAATCTCGGCAAAGCCTTCTTCCCGGGCGGTCTTGGCAAAACCGGCGTACATATCAGTCCATTCGTAGTTTTCCCCCGCTGCGGCGTCTTTTAGGTTTTCTGTGGTTTCAGGGACCTTGTCCCCATGGAGATGCTTAAACCAAATTTTTGCATGTTCTTTTTCGTTCAAGGCGGTTTCCCGGAAAAGGGCGCCGATCTGCACATATCCTTCCTTTTCCGCCTTGGAAGCATAGTACAAATATTTTGTGTGAGCCTGGGATTCGCCCGCAAAGGCGGTCTGCAAATTTTGCCAGGTTTTTGAATTTTTTAGTTCCATGATAATCCTCGCTAAGTGTTTTTTTTAGTATAGTAATGAATGTACAGGGATTCAAGGGGAATTCATACATCAAGATCGCAATTATTACGCATAGGCTTTATCTTTGGAAGTACAGAGGATAAGACCGGTGCTGGGCAAGAATAAGATCGATAGGTTTATTTTCCTGACAGGGTTGGAATTAGGAATAATTTTTATAATTATTTTACCCGGAATTTTAACGGCATTGAATCGCGGCAATTATTAACAAGAGACATAAAGAAGAAACTAATTTTAATTTAACTATTGGCAACACTAATACGATACTAAAGCCGTTCAGAGCGGCAGCCTTGAGTCTTTCGGAAACCGGGGTATCTCTATATTTCTGTAGAATTTGCTCGGCGGGGGTCATTTTTGCGGTTTCATTCCAAAGCCGGCATTTGATACAAGCAAGGCAGTTTCGCGTACCTTCGGTGATACTTTATAGCGGCCCTTAACAACACCGCATTTAAAAAGCCCGGATAGGGCGGACACAATAAAAACTATCTTTATTCTGAATTAGAGGAGGTACAGGAGGAAGACCGGTTGAAAAATCAAGACAATGTGCAGTAATCGAACTCTGCCAAGAGGACCAATATGTTGTTAAATCCATGTCAACAACACTTCTTTGTTCGTATAGTTCCTTAAGCTCGTCTGGGCTTGGAAGGAACCAGTCGTTTTTCCCGCCGCCGGTGTACTTTATGCAGGCAAAAGCTGCGGGTGCTTTATCTTCATTATTTAAAGAAACATTTTTTATCTCTTGGGTATTTTTCTTGCCTGTACCTATGGATAAACCATTCGCCCCTGGAAAATCAGTATAAGGTGAACTACTATCGTGTTCCGCCCACTCTTTTTTCGGGTCGACAGTTGAAGATGAAGGATCCCACAATGGCGGGGCGGCTTCAAGGTAGTGGCATATCTGACCGTTATCCGTCATGGTAAAACCTTTCGGATCGTAGTAGAAAATTATCCTCCCGCCGGGACCCCTGTCGCCGATTTTGTATTCAAAATTCTTGGCAAAAAGGGGATCAAGGATTTTTTCCATCCAGGGGTTTTTGCATGAGACAACAAGACTGCACAACAGCAGCGCAGAAGCCCGGTACAATTTATTTTTCATGGGCCTTATTGTACCACAAAATGCCGGAAAAGCAATGCGGATACTGGACAGGGAGGATCTTTTTTTGGTATACTGAATTTATCCGGCGCCGTACCCAAGCGGTAAGGGAGAGGTCTGCAAAACCTTTATGCGTGCGTTCGATTCGCACCGGCGCCTCAATTTAACCGGAGGTACACCATGAATCAAAAACACCTTCTCTGGCTTTTGGCCGGAATTTCCCTTGTTTTTGGCTGTTCCAAAACTGCCCGGCAGGATGAAACTCCCGGCGCCGAAGAAGCGGTGCTGGAATTAACGGAAAATCCCCAGGGCGTATTTGTGATCGACGGCTCGTTAAGCGAGTTTAAAGACGGAAAAATGCAATGGAAGGCCAATATGTATGCCGGCGATACCGTAGGCTGGACGGGAGAAAAAATGGAAGCGGTCCGGGCCTACGATGGAGCGACCCGGACTTTTTACCGGGTCGAAGCCAATGGAGAATACTGGGTCCATGACTATTATATAGCCGGTCCCGCGGTGCCCGCGGTAATTTGCAGCGCCGAAACGGTGCTGTATACCAGGCCCGATCCCGGTTCGGTGGCCCGGACGGGAACGGTTACCCTTCCCAAGTATACGATAGTGGCAATGCTGCCGGATGATAATTATACCGATGATTTTATACCGGTTGCCGCCTTTGTAAATCTTGGACAGCCCGGTGAACGGTGGGTAAAAATCAAAAATATTTCCTGGGATCCCAATGATGTGAACGCTGTAAAAATTACCCGGGCGGCGGCGGTGGTCAAAAACCCGGTTTCCCATAAAGAGCTTTTGGAAAATGCCATAAAAATGATCGCCGAGAGCAGCAGTTTTAACAATATGCAGAACGATCCTGCCCTTTTTGAACTGGAGGTAACAAACAATCTGGAATTGTTAACCGAATGGAAAGACTACACGGTTATCTCCGACTGGGTGAATGTCCGGGAATTGCCGACCATAAACAGTAATGCGGCGGGAAGATTGAACCGCGGTGATATTGTCATGATAACTGCGGCGAGCAAAGAAGTAATTACCCTGGAATCCGCAGGGGAAGGGACGGAAAAGGTTTCCGGCATTTGGCTTAGAACCGATCAGGGGACTTGGGTTTTTAGCGCCTATGTAATTCCGTATCCGGCCGCTCAATAGGCTTCTCACTTGCTATAGTCAGTTAGATGAATCTTGAAGCTTTTATCCTCGGCTGCGGCGGGATGATGCCCCTGCCGCACCGGCATTTAACTTCGGTGCTGTTACGGCGGGAAGGGGAACTTTTTTTATTTGACGGGGGAGAGGGAACCCAGGTAAGCCTGCGGCGGCTCAATCTCCGGTGGAAAAAAATATCCGCTATTTTTGTCAGCCACACCCATGCGGATCATGTAACGGGTATTCCCGGCCTCCTTATGCTTTCTTCCCAGGTAGACCGGGATGATCCCCTTTTTATTTACGGCCCCCCCCGGATTGCTGAGTATATCGAAACAAGCCGCCGGGTGCTGGATATGTATATCAACTACGAAATCGTGGTCAAGGAATTTACCGAAGGGGGCATAATCCACCAGGGCGAAGGCTTCCGTATCCGGTCCTTTCCCCTGCGGCATACCAAACCCTGTTTTGGCTATACCCTGGAAGAGGAGGGGAGGCCCGGGATTTTCCACCCCGAACAGGCGGAAAAGCTGGGCATACCCCGGGGGCCCCTTTGGGCAAAACTCCAGGCTGGGGAAAACGTAACCCTTGCCGATGGAAACGTGATCCACCCCCGGGATGTGCTGGGACCTCCCCGGTCCGGAAGAAAGTTCAGCTTTGTTACCGATTCCCTGGCTTTTCCCGAAATTGCTCCGGAAGTTGCGGGTTCGGATCTTTTTGTCTGCGAAGGGATGTTTGAGCAGGATTTGGAAGAAAGCGCCCGGGAAAAAAAACACATGACCGCCGCGGAGGCCGCCCGGATTGCCGCCGCCGCCGGAGGCATACGGAAAATGGCCCTGATCCACTACAGCCCCCGCTACAACGAACAGAACCTTAAGGGCCTTTTGGCGGAGGCCAGAGAAATTTTTCCCGGCACGGTCCTAAGCCGGGACAGGATGGTTTTTCCCATTGATTTTATCGATTAACTCATTTCATAGTAATAAGACAAGGTGAACCAATGATAGAAGTAGAAAACATTACCAAGCATTATGGCGGGGTGGAAGCGGTTAAGGAGCTTTCCTTTTCCGTAGGAAAGGAACAGGTCATGGGTTTTCTGGGTCCCAACGGAGCGGGGAAAACCACGATTATGAAGATCCTTACGGGGTATCATTTTCCTTCCGGCGGATCGGCTAGGGTGGCTGGTTTTTCGGTAACTGATGATCCGGTGGAGGTAAAGAAGCGCACCGGTTATCTTCCCGAAAGTGTTCCCCTCTATGCCGACATGACCGTGGAAGAGTACCTTTCCTTTATGGCCGCCGCCCGGCTTGTTCCGGCGGAACAGCAGAAAGCGGCCCGGGAAAAGAGCATCGCCGGCTGCGGCCTTAAGGGGGTGCGGACCAAGCTGGTGGAAACCCTTTCCAAAGGATACAAACAGAGGGTGGGGCTGGCCCAGGCAATCATCCACGATCCGCCCATCCTGATCCTTGACGAGCCAACTTCGGGACTGGACCCCAATCAGATCATCGAAATCCGATCCCTTATCAAGGAACTGGGAAAAAGCAAGACCGTGATCCTTTCCACCCATATCCTGCAGGAAGTGGAGGCGGTCTGCTCCCGGGTGCTGATCCTCAACGAAGGGCGGATAGCCGCTCAGGGTACACCGGAAGAAATAGCCGGTACCCTTAAAGGGGGCGATACCTGGGAACTTCTGCTCAAGGGCTCTGACATTGCAGAAAAATGCGGACGCCTTTCGGCCGGTGCGGCGCCGGAAATAGAAGAAGAGGACGGGCTTTGCAAGGTCCGGTTTTTCCTTTCTTCCGGCGCTTTTGGCAATGTCGACGGTGAACGCATATTTGACTGGGCCGTGGCGGAGGGGCTTAAAATACTAAGCATGAACCGGCGTAAACTCAGCCTGGAAGATATATTCGTCAAGCTAACCGGCGATGAAACTACCGGGCGGAACGATACTGATAAGACGGAGGTTTATCATGGAAATCCGTAAATCCCTAATCCTGGCAAAAAAGGAATTCTTTTCCCTCTCCAATTCGCCGGCTTTTTTTGGGATCCTCCTTTTCTTTTCCCTCTTTTGCTCAATCTGGCTTTTTTACCTGCAGGGCTATTTTTCCATGAATACCGCAAGTTTCCGTCCGTTCTTTGCCGCCTTTCCCCCGGCTTTTATCCTGGTAATTCCCATGGTCACCATGAAGTCCTGGGCGGAAGAACGGAAGCTGGGCAGCATTGAACTGCTTTTGACTATGCCTTTTTCTGAATGGGAACTGGTGCTTGGCAAATTTTTTGCCGCCCTGGGAACGGTGATCCTCCTTTTGGCCTTAACTCTACCCGTGCCGTTAAGCATACTGCCCCTGGGCCGTTTTGATCTGGGAGTGCTGGCCGGTGAATATCTGGGGGCGGTTTTTCTTGGAGCCACCGCTTCTTCTCTGGGACTCCTCCTTTCCAGCCTTTCCAAAAATCAGGCGGGAGCCTTTTTGGGTACCACCGCGGTTCTGCTTTTTACTATGCTCATCAATCAGCTTACCCTGTCCTTCTCCTTTCCGCCGGTTATTGCAGAGGGGATCAACTTTATTTCTCTCTCGTTTCACTTTGACAGTTTTTCCAAAGGGATCATTGATACCAGGGATTTGGCCTTTTTTTCGATCACCACAGCGTTGTTCCTGTTTTTGAATACCCGGGTGATACTTTTTAGGAAGTGGAGCTAGGAGGTTAGCATGACAAAGAAACAACTTTCCCTGGTTACCCTGCTCAGTATTTTCAACATACTGTTTCTTCTTTTGTTAAGCCGGCGGTTTTGGTTCCGGCTGGATCTTACCGCCCACAAGGCCCATACCCTGGCACCGGTATCCCGGAATCTTCACAGCGAAATCGAAGAGAATGTCCGGATCAGTTATTATCTTTCCAGTAAACTTCTTTCGCTGGATCCGGCACCGTCGGAAATAATCGATATGCTGCGGGAATACGAAGCCCGGTCCCGGAGAAAAATTCAAGTAACCGTAAGGGATCCTGCAAAATATCCTTTGGAGGTAGAGCGTTTCGGACTCTATCCACAGCCGCTTTCCAGTCTGGATATGGATGAATTAAATTTTTCCGTGGTGTATTCGGGAATTGTCATTGAGTACCTTAATAATGCCGAAGTGCTTCCCTTTGTTTATTATCTGGATACTTTGGAATACGACATTACCAGCAGGATCCGTTCCCTGGCAAGCGGCAAACGCCGGGAACTGGGAGTTATTGCTCCTGAGGGCCGGAGAAACTGGAACGATCATTACGGTATTCTTAACCAGGCTTTTTTTCAAAGCGGTTATTCGGTGCTGCCCCTGCGGGCGGGAGAAGAAATTCCCGATACCCTGCCGGTTCTTTTTGTGCTGGGCGGCTCGGAAGAACTGGATGAATACAGCCTATACCATATAGACCGTTATATTCAGCTGGGAGGCAGGGTATTTTTTGGAGTTGAAAGCGTAAATGTTGATTTAAACACCCTGGAGGGGCGGCTTAAAAACGACAAGGGCCTTTTATCCATGATTTCGTATTATGGCATTACCCTGGGACAGTCTCTGGTTCTTGACCAGGCGTGCCTTTCTGTACAGTATTCTCAACTATCAAGACCCGTACGCTATCCGCCATGGGTAAGGGTCCTGGAAAACCAGAGCAGCGAGGATCATCCCCTGGTTGCTTTTTTTGGCGGGGTGGATCTTTTTTGGGCCTCTCCCCTTTATTTTACCCTGCCCGAATCGGGGGCGGTTAAAGGAGAAACACTTTTTACTTCTTCCCCCAATGCCTGGCTAATGGCGGATACTTTTTTTCTCAGTCCTGAACAGAGTTCCCTTTTTGCGCTTGGATCGGAAGAGACTGCCGGAGAAAAAATCCTTGCCGCAGCGCTGGAAGGAACCTTCCCCAGCTGGTTTGAGGGAGTTGAAAAACCCCGGAGATACAAATATGGATGGGATGATGATGAGGAAGAGGAGGAACTTCCTCCCATGCCTCCGGCGCCCAGGGAGTCGCGAATCGTGGTGGTGGGAGATGCAGATATAGGAAGCCGCCTGTTAAGCCAGCAAAGCGGCAACCTTAATTTTCTTTTGAAAGCAGCGGACTGGCTGGGAAAAGACGACGACATTGTGGGGATTAGAAACCGGCAGAGCGGGTCGGGCCGGCTTGACCGCATTACTGATGAAGCAAAACAGAGGGGGGTGATCAATTTTTCCCGGATCCTCAACATCGTTATTGTTCCCATGATGATTGCGATCTATGGCATTACCCGGCTGGTAAAACGGAATCGAAAAAAGGAGCAGGATCATGGACTATAAAAAAAAGATACTCATCCTTGGATCATCCGCTGTTTTTTTGGCGCTTCTGTACATTCTTTCCCTGGCGCTGGATCCGCAGCGGATCAATGCCCGCAGCGATCGCTTTACCTGGCTTCCTGCCGTTTTGCGGGAAGAAGCGGATCGGATCGAAATAAGCCGGGACGGAGACAAGCAGGAGCTGGTTTTTCGAAACGGTTTTTGGTTTGCCCTTGTTGATTCCGCCGAAGTGCCCGCCAAACAGGGAAGGGTGGATGATCTTTTCCGGATCCTCAGCACCCGAGGCGCCTTTCCCCGCCGCGGTTCCAGTGCCGCTAATCACGCGGAACTGGGCCTGGACGGTTCTACCCGGCTTCTTGTCCGGGGCGGAGCGGGACTTCCCCTGCTGGATCTTCTGGTTGGAAAAGATGATCCTTCCGGCAGGGGTGTGTTTCTTCGCAGGAACGGAGAAAATGAATTCCGCAGCGGCGACCGGCTCATCGGATCCTATGTAAACGGAGATCGTACATCATGGTACGATCTAAAACTCTTTGAAGAAAAATCCCTTGATCAGGTGCAGCGTGTGGAGGTTCATTTTTCCGGATACACGGGATCGGAAGATATAACATACGGAGACTATATCATAACCCGCAGCGGCGAAAACTGGATTATGGGAAACACTCCTCTTAACCGGGAAAAAACCGAAACATGGATCAAGGGAATCCTGGAAGCACAGGGCGAGGATGCCCTGTCTGCCGACGGGGAATTTGATTTTAACGCTGCCGCTGTAATCCGGGTAGAATTGGGGGACAGTTCTGCCCTTGAACTTCAGGTTGTACAGCCCGGAGAAGACGGCAGAAGCGCCGCCATGGCAAAGGGTAAATCTTTTTTGTTTTTGCTTTCCCGGTGGACCCTGTCCCGGCTGATACGGGATCGGGAATATTTTTGGTGATAAATAATATGGAAAAGGCCCAAATAGAAATTACCTTAAAAAATATCGCCGATGTCTTTAAATCAGAGGACGGTCATCTGAAAAACGGGGACATCCGCCAAGCAGCGGTTACGGCGGCGGTGGACACCGGCAAAATGCAGATGGTTATTACGGAGGAACTGTGCAAAAAACTGGGGCTTGCCGTAAAAGAAGAAGAAGATATTATCATAGAAGACAATGGCCGGCAGATAACCTGCAAAAAGACCGAGGCGATAGAAGTACACTGGAAAAACCGGTCTGTTGTGCTGACCGCCCTGACCGCTCCCGGCATTGAAAAAGTTCTGTTTGGTTCCTTTCCCCTTCAGTCCATGCGCCTGACGATCGATCCTGCAACCAGGGAAGTTGTAGGCATACACGGCGATGGCGATGATTTGCTGGTTATATAAAAAGCATTAGGGGGATTGTAAAAGCAAACCTTTGGTTTATGTGCCGCTAGGAGGCGGCATATGTATGGACAAACTTGTTATCAAGGGCGCCAGGGAACACAACCTAAAAAACATTGATCTGGAACTGCCCAGGGACAGGCTTATTGTCATATCCGGCCTTTCCGGATCGGGAAAAAGTTCCCTGGCTTTTGATACGATCTTTGCAGAAGGCCAGCGGCGCTATGTAGAAAGTTTGTCCGCCTATGCCCGGCAGTTTTTGGGCCGCATGGATAAGCCCGACCTGGACTATATTGAAGGTCTGTCTCCGGCCATCTCCATAGAACAAAAAACCACCCACCGTAATCCACGGTCCACGGTGGGAACCGTGACGGAAATTTACGATTACTACAGGCTCCTCTATGCCCGGGCGGGGATTCCCCACTGTCCCCAGTGCGGCAGAGAAATCAAAGAACAAGCGGTGGATGCGATCATCGATACGATCATGGCCATGGGATCCGGAGACCGGGTGCAGCTCTTGTCGCCGGTGATCCGGGGCAAGAAGGGCGAACACCGGGACATTATCGAAAACGCCCGCAAGGCCGGCTTTGCCCGGGCCCGGATCGACGGGGTGCCGGTAAGCCTGGACGAAGAGATCAAACTGGATAAGCAAAAAAAACACACCATCGAGATCATCGTGGACCGCCTTGTGGTAGGGGACGATATACGATCCCGGCTGGCCGAATCGGTAGAAGCCGCCCTGGAAGCCGCCGATGGGATCATGCTGGTTCTGGCCCAGAAAAAGGGAGAAACAAAGATCTACGAATATTTTGTTTCACAAAAAAATTCCTGTCCGGACTGCGGCGTTTCCATTCCCGAACTTCAGCCGCGGCTTTTTTCCTTTAACAATCCTTACGGAGCCTGTCCGGCATGTTCCGGCCTGGGGATCAAAATGGAATTCGATCCCAATCTGGTTATCCCCGACATGGGCCTTTCCTTTAACGAAGGAGGCTGTGTTCCCTACAACCCGGACAGCGCCTGGCACCGCAGCCGTTTTGAAAGCCTCGCCAAGCATTATAAATTCAATTTGAATACCCCCTTTAAGGAACTGCCCAAAGCCATATTGCGGGCCATCCTCTATGGTTCCAAGGACGAAATCAAGGTCCGCTATGAAAACAGGGACGGTACGGGACACTTTGAGTATAACTCCCGTTTTCCTGGCGTACTGGAAGATCTAAGGCGCCGGTACTTTGAAACCCAATCAGCGGGGATCAAGGATTGGCTGGAAAAATTCATGAGTCAAAAACCCTGCGAGGACTGCGGAGGCAGACGGCTAAAGCCGGAAGCCCTGGGCGTAACCGTGGGCGGAAAAAATATCTGGGACCTGTCCAGTCTTTCGGTAACGGAATCGCTGAGATTCTTTGAAACCCTAAAGATGAGCAAGAACGAAAAGATCATTTCCAAACAGATACTCAAGGAGATCAATGCCCGGCTGGGTTTTATGCAGAATGTGGGGCTGGATTATCTTTCCCTGGAACGAAAGTCTGCCACCCTGTCCGGCGGCGAAGCTCAGCGGATCAGGCTTGCCACCCAGATTGGATCGAGCCTGGTGGGAGTTCTCTACATTTTGGATGAACCCTCCATAGGTCTTCACCAGCGGGATAACCAGCGCCTTATCGATACGCTCCTCTATTTGCGAAATCTGGGAAACACTTTGATTGTGGTGGAGCATGATGAACAGACACTGCGGACGGCGGATCATATTGTTGACCTGGGGCCCGGTGCAGGAGTTCATGGCGGCAGGGTGGTTGCCCAGGGAACCCCCCGGGAAATAATGCGGGTCAGAGAAAGCCTTACCGGCCAGTACCTGGCGGGAATTATTAAAATGAAGATCCCCGAAAAACGGCGGCGGGGAAACGGTAATGTACTCAGTCTCTCGGGAATAACGGAACATAATTTAAAAAACATCACCGTTATTTTTCCCCTGGGGATCTTTACCTGTATTACCGGAGTTTCCGGATCGGGAAAATCAACCCTGTTAAGCGATGTCCTCTATCCAGCCCTGGCAAACCGGATTTACGGCAGCAGCCGCATCGAAGGCTCCTACGAAGAACTGGAAGGTGATGAACAGATCGATAAGGTGATCGACATCGATCAAAGCCCCATCGGCAGAACTCCCCGGTCTAACCCGGCCACCTATGTTCAAGTTTTCGGAGCCATGAGGGATTTATTTGCCGCCCTGCCGGAGTCGAAAAAACGAGGCTGCCGGCCGGGACGTTTTTCCTTTAATGTCCGGGGGGGACGCTGCGAAAACTGTTCCGGCGATGGAACAATCAAGATAGAAATGAATTTCCTCCCCGATGTGTACATAACCTGCGATGTCTGCCACGGCAGGCGATTTAATCGGGAAACCCTGGAGATCCGCTACAAGGGAAAGAATATCGCCGATGTACTGGACATGACCATAGAAGAGGCTGCGGATTTTTTCAGTGTCATACCTCAGGTAGCCCGGAAACTCAACACCCTCCTTTCGGTGGGTCTGGGTTATGTAAAACTCGGGCAGTCCGCTCTGACACTGTCCGGCGGCGAGGCCCAGCGGGTCAAGCTGGCCCTGGAACTTTCCAAGCGGTCCACGGGAAAAACTCTGTACATCCTGGATGAACCCACCACAGGACTGCACTTTGCCGATGTAAAGCAGCTAATGGATGTAATTCAGCGCTTAACGGATCAGGGAAATACGGTTATCATGATCGAGCACAATCTTGATGTACTTCTCCAGGCGGATCATATCATCGATCTGGGACCCGAAGGGGGAGACAAGGGAGGGGAAGTGGTGGTTACCGGAACCCCGGAAAAAATAGCGTCCCATGCCAAATCCTATACGGGCAGGTATCTAAAGGAAATGCTCAACAGGAAAAAATAAATGAAAACCCCCTCTCTGCTTTTTTTCCTTTTTCTTGGGCCTCTGCTGCTTTTTTCCCAGGAAGGACCGAATTCTGCGGCGGAAAGTGCCGCAGTAAACGAAACGGAACGGACTGTCTTAAATTCCGCCTATGTACTGGACCGGGACATTGCCACCTCTTCGCCGGAAGAACTGGCCGACTGGTGCCGGTCACTGGACCTAAGCGCCGAAGGAAACAGGGAAGATTTGGCAGCCCGGCTTCGGGATCATTACAAACTAGATAAACTCCCCGGAACGATCGATGAATCTGACGGGGAAAATTCCATGGTAATCACCATAGAAAATGCCAGAGCTACCGAATACTTTTCCGTCGAATCGGTTGAGGAAGATTATGTCCGGTTTCGGGGATCAGTTTCGATTACCATACAGGATGGGAATATTCTGCACAGGATCCGGGCCGAGGAGATTCTCTATAACCGGACAAGGAAACTCCTGACCGCTTCGGACGGAGTAATATACATCAAGGAAGAAGGCGATACGATAGAAACCTTCCGGGGAGACGGAATCACCGTTAACCTGGAAAATTGGTCCGCCGCTTTTATGAAGGGCGTAACGGATCACGAGATGAGCGAAGGGGAAACCAGGTACCGTTTTGCCGGGGAAGTGATTTCCCGAAGCGGGGAAAATTCCACGGTAATGCGCCGGGCGGAAATAACAAATGCCGAAGGGGAGGAATCCTACTGGTCCATCAAGGCATCCAAACTTTGGCTCCTGCCCGGATCGGACTGGGCGGTTCTTAATGCGGTAATTAAAGTGGGGGAAATTCCCATCCTTTATTTACCGGCCTTTTACTATCCCGCCAACGAGATTATCTTCCATCCCGTGCTGGGATACCGGACCAGAGAAGGAACCTATGTGCAGACCACCACCTATATTCTAGGCCGGCCCAGGGCGGTCAGCAGCGCCGAAGAAAGTTCCATTACCAGCATAATGGGAAGCGGCGAAGGAATGGAGCAAATCAGGGAGGGAGTTTTTCTTCGCAGTACGGGGAGCAGGCAAAGGGACATAAACGAACCAAGGCTTTCCCTTATGGCTGATGCCTATGTTAACCTGGGGTATTTTGCGGGCTCTGAATTATCCCTTCCTTCCCAGGGGCACTTTGGAGATCTGCTCTTTACTGCCGGCATAGGGTTCAGCCGGGACATAGTCCTGGCATCCGGGTACTATACTCCCTTTCCTAATTATGACGGAACCAGCAACTGGCATCGTTCACGTTTGTTCGATCAATCTGTTCCCTTCCGTTACCGTTTTGTCAGTACTGGTTCGATAAACGGCACAGGCGGCACAGTAAATTCCGCCGATTTATTCTGGAGCCTTCCGTTCTATTCGGATCCTTTTGTTGACAACGATTTTATGCGCCGTTCTGAAGACTCAAGTTTTTTTTCCCTGTTAAAAGGCGCTACCACTTATGACATGACCATCAGCGATACATCCCTGGATTCCTATATATGGCAGCTTAACGGAAGTCTTTTGTTTTCAACCGCTGGATTGGAACCCTACATAAACGATCTGTCCATTACCAGCGCGGCCATGGCCCTTAGTTTTGAAACCCGGAACACCTACCCTCCTCCCAGCCATTCAAACGGAATCATTTCCTATCCGCCGAACCTTAGATTTTATTTTCCTGACAAATTTACCTTATTTTCCATTGCTGCCTCCATTGGAGGCACGCCTGTCTTTATAGGCAAAAGAGGAGAGGAAGGCGGCGGAGAGGAGGCTGAAATTGACGGCTTGGGAAAAGCCATGCCCCCCTGGAAAAAGAACGAAGAAGACACCAAAAGCGGTTCAGGAGATGGTGATCTTTTGGGGCTCCACCCGCCGGTTCTGACCAGAGCGTTACAGGCCCCGATTCTTGGAGGAAACCGCTTTACCCTTGATTACCGGATTAACCCTGCGGCGGCATCGGAAATCAAATTCAACTCCAATAGACCCGGTGCGCCGTGGGAAAAACCAGAGGACATAAATTGGGGAGATATTGAATACCAGCTTTATTCCGTCAGACTGGACGGCAATATGGGACTGACCTTGGCGCAAAAAGAAGACATCTATACCCATTCGCTTAGATTTTACGGAACCTCTTCCTGGCAGAATTATGCCTATATGAACGATTCTGTTACCGACCAGAATAGTACAATGACTCAGACGCGCAATATGACCTTTTTTTCCAGTTCCGCTGAATATGGTTTTACTCTCCGGCCTTTTTTTCAAAACGATATATGGCAGACCAGTAATTTTCAATATACCCTGCGGGGACTCCTTGTTTCAGGCCGTTATCAGGATACTTCATTTCAGGTGCATGGCGGAAAATGGAACCGGGATGATATTGAGCTTCACCGTCTCCAGGCAAATTTTAACGCCAATGTAAGGGATTATATGCAGAACTTTTCCATTATTGCGGATCTGCCGCCGGAAGAAGGATCCCTCGCGGGAAATGCCACCGCCAGGGTCTGGATATCCGAAACCAATGCCCGGGCCAGGGTCCGCGGTATTTTGGAAAACCCAGTCTATGAGCCGCTGTATTTCACCGAAACCCTGCGCTTCGCCGATCAAATATCCCTGCGGCATTACATGGTCTACGATCCGGAAAAATCTTCATGGACCATCCTGACCACTTCCCTGGTCTGGGGAGGGCTCAGCGCTTCTTTTACCGCCACCCGTTCTTTGGGGTATTTTTTGATTACTAGAGAGGACTGGAATGATCCGGGATCGGGTTATCAAACAGTGTATCCCGGCGGTTTCGGCTGGTACCAGGATACAGAAGAAAAATTGAACCCTCAGGAATTGAGTATTGCCTATCAGAGAACACAGTCCTTCAACGAGGGAGGCATAGTAAATTTTGAAGGATCGGTCCATACCGGGATTAGCTTTGATCTCCAGCGCTATACCTATTCAAAATTCTTTTTTACCCTGAGCCTTGGGGCAGCGATTAACCGTTTTCTGGATGTTAACTTCCGTTCTCATTCGGAAAATGCCGTTGTTTTCCGCTATTTTCAAAACACACCTTTGTTCAGCGGTCAAAATATTGATGTACCGGGGGAGAAAAATATTTTGGCGGATCTCCTTAATTCTTTTCGTTTTGATGATTCCAGTAAACGGGAGTCTTCCGGCTTTAAGCTAAAATCCTTCGGCCTTGATCTAGTTCATCATCTTGGAGATTGGGATGCAACCCTGGGAATCAGCATGGCGCCGGAATTTGTCTTAAGTACAAGATCATACCGGTTTTTCAATCAAATTTCTTTTTTGATCCAGTGGAGGCCAATTAAGGAATTTAAAACTGACTTTAAGTACAATACCAATGATGGTTTTACGTATGAATAATTTTTTTTAGTTCTTCCAGGCTGGAGGATTTTACCGCCTTAAAAAGTTCCGCCGGGGAATACGAAGGATGGGTCCTTCTTATAAAAGCGGCCAGGGGAAGCAGCGTGGCGGCCAGTTCTGCCTGCTCGTTTTGTTCACGGGGATCAAAAGAAAGAATGTCCTCTATGGATTTTTTGTACTGCTTTAAAAAGAGATTGACGTTTTGGCGGACCGGCCCGGAAGAAAAAAGAAAAAGCGGACGGCCGCCGCCGGACTTTGCCCCGAAGGTTTCTTTTTTTTGTGAAACCTTTTCCCGGTAAAAGCGGAGAGTTCTGGTTTCATAATACCATCTACTCCGTTCCGTTTCGTCCACGCGTTTTTCCAGGGATGAATCACGGTATAAAAAAGCCGAATGCTGGGCTTCCAGCGGAGTAAAGCGGGAAAGAAATTTTTCAAAATGGGGATAGATGTAGGTGCCCCGGGCATAGGTTTTTCCTCTTGGGTAGGAAAAATCTGCCCCATACAGGATAATCTCCCGGGCGCCCAAATTTTCTGCCAGCGAAAGGGCCGCATAGGTTACATTGGCCCCGGAAGTGTCCAATACCGGCAGTGTTCTCCATGTCCGGCTGATGTACCGGGAAAGGGGGTGCCCTCCGGAAAAAAAGAAACGATTCTTTGTCCGGGCTGCCACAGGGGGGGGGCTGGCCAGATCCAGAAAGAGCCGGGTTTTTTCCGGCAGGATCCTAAAAAAATGCTGGTAACTGATATGCTGACAGTCAATGGATATTACCGCTTCCGGCTCTATGCCCTTCTGGAGCAGCACCGGCAGGGAAGTGTCGGCGGCGATCAGAAAATTTTCCTGCTGATCCCTCTCTTTTTTTATGAAGGGGATCTGTTCTTCCAGAGAAGGGCCGGCAGCACAGATAAGAGCCCTTCGTATGGGTGGAATCCCTTCCCTTTGTTCTTCCGCCAGGGAAAGGTTCCGGATGATGTTGGAAAACCAGCGCTTCCCAAAATAAGCCTGGACCGAATAGTCTCTGGATACAGCGTCGATGGCCCGCTTTAACGATTCTGCGGCGCCATTAAAACGCGGTTCAGCGTCGGTTCTGATACGAAGGGGAAAAACTCGGATACCTCCGTCGATGGCGGGAAAATAATTGCCCGTTAAAAAAGTTTCAAGCTGTTCTTCTGTTGGATCTGCCAGCAGCCGAAACCGGGGATCCTGGAACAATTTAATGTAGTCTTTGGAGCTTAACAGTTCCGCCATGCCGTTACAGTCATATTCAATAATCAGTATTTTTTTTGTTTCTTCCCGATTCAGGGCCGCTTCCGCCGCAAAGGCCCCACCGAGGCCTAAAAAGACAAGGTATCCTTCTTCGGTCAAGGTGGAAACAAGCCGTTCTCCTTCCCGGCGGGGATCCACCGTAGAATGGAGGGGGTGGGCCGCACCAGCCGGATCGGTCAAGGCGGGAATTACTTCCCCGGACCGGGCTTCCAGAAAGCGGTATACTCCCCCTGTGGTAATGGACGAAGAGAGTTTGCTGCAAAGCAGGGGATCGTTTTTCGTAAGGGCCAGAAGGTTCCGTTCAAAAGTTTGTTTATCCATCATACATTTCCAGCAGGGCCCTTTTTACAGTATCGGAATAATCGCCGCTTCCCCCCAGATCTCGGGGCAGAATGAGTTCTCTCAGTTCTTTGCCGATCTGTTCTGCAGTTAATGGATTATCCAGAGCATCCAGCAGTACAGCAAGCAACTGTTTTTTTCCTGGCGCCGGTTTTGCCGCCTGTGCCGTAATGCGGGGGAGTTCTCCTTCATTTAGAAAAGGCTTCTTCTGCGTTATGCCAAGGCAGGAAGGGCCCAGAGTATGGATCGGGCGGGGAAATGAATGGAGGTTGCTCTTAAACCATGCGGCGTAAATTCCGTGGCTTCCTGAGCGCCGAATAGTTTCTTCCCGTTCAAAAATTTTTGAATGCAACGGATCCCTGCGGCCAGCGGAGAGTTCCAGCATTATTTCAAAGGCATGGGGTCTGGCGTGGGTCAAGAGGTCCCGATGGGCCAGGTCCAGGCCGGAAATGTACACCGGGCCGGTGCTTGCAAAAAATGCCAAGTCCAGGGCGGAGGCACTTACCGTACCCCGCTGGGGAAAAACAAGAAAAGGAACCCCGGCGGTCCGCAGCAAGAGTTCCTGCCAGAGACTGCCGTCGCAAAGAAATAACGACAGCGCCTGGGCTGTCTGGGAAGGGAGGGCCGATGTTAATGCGGCGGCAAGGGCAGGGCTTTTTTCCCGCCTATAGCCTTCGGTCAGGTGAAAAAGCGCCCAGGGACCGCCGTCGGTGGTTATGACGATATCAGGCACGATCCTCCGGTACAGGAGGGCAGAAACGGCGGAAGAAACGGCAATAAGGAAGGGCGGGGCAGGGCTTTGTTTCCATTCCTGAACATCATCCAGGGAATTCTCCAGGCTGGGGCCGGCGGCGCAGACCAGTACCGGTGCGGAACCGGAAAGAAGCTGCGATGGTTTTTCCAGCAATTCCAGATTCCGCAGGGCATTTCGAAACCAGCGCCGCCCGAAATTCTGGATCGTTTTTCTGCCGGCGCTGATTCGCCTGATGCATTCGACTGTTCTGGCCGCTAAATCCAGACAGGCTCTGCCGTAGGCATTAATCGAGGGTTTCCATTCAATAAGTTTTATTTGTGACGCGTCCGTATCGTAAATCAGGCCTTCAAGAAAATCTTCCAGGCCCTTGGCGGAACCGGGGGTCCAGCTTAAATCCGCAAAGCTTTCTCTATTAATACCCCCCTGTACTCCGGGTACCTTTGGATCGTTGTGGGAAAGGTTTGATTCCTGAAAAAAAGAGGAACAGTGGAGACTGATGATTTGAGAGGAAGGATATAATTTTCCCAGTGCGGCGGCCAGATATCCCAGGCCCGGTTCAATCAAAATAAAATATCTGCAGGGTTTTAAATCCAGGGAGACGGCATATTTTTCCGCTTCCAAAACGGGATCATACCGCGAGTGAAGGATCGTTTGCCCAACCAACAAGGTGCAGCCGGTTTTGGCGGGAACAATCTTTTCGTTCAAAGGTAGAGTTTTAGAAGGGAAAATGCTTCCCGGGGATTTTTCGCCTGAAAACTGAAGATCAGATTTCCAGGGGCGGTTTTTTCCAGGTGCCGTCCGATAAGCTCCCCATCCTGGGTCGAGTTGAAGAGAACCAGACAGCGTCCCTGGGCCAGTTCCTGGGCGGATCCGATACTACTGACCATGGAAGCAAGATGGTCTGAAAATTTCTCCGCCGAAAAAGGGATCGATTCAAACACTATTCCCTGGAATTGACCAAATTGAGCATATCCGGCAGAAAGTTTTTCCATCACCGCCTTTTCCATGGCGGAGGAAACGGTTTCTTGCTTTTTGGCGGTTAATCTTAAAAGGCCGCTCTGGGGGTTTTTCAAGGTTTCCGGTATTAAAACATTTAGATCAGGAGAATCTGCAGCGGCTTTGCTTAAAAGCCCCATTTATGTTAATCCTAATTCCTCGAAAAGCTTTTTGTAGGTATCAAAATATTCAGATTTTGCGAATTCTTCGATTTTGTCTTCCGGCAGGGATTCTAACAGCTGATCCATGTAAGAAAGAACAGTTTTAAGTTCCTGTTTTAAATTGGAAGGAATGCCCTCTTCGGCGCCGGAAGCCGCCGTTTCTGTTCCAAAGGGTTCATCTTTGTTTTCGTTTTCAAAGGGAGAGGCAAATGAAAGATCATCGGCGGCGGGGATATCCGGTATTGATATGTCGGCATCGGGAATCTCCACCGTGTCTTCGGTTTCAAAAACAAAGTCGTCAGAACCGGGGGCTGCATCTCCCGGGGAAGGCTCTTCCATATCAAGGTCGATAGAAATGTCATCAATAACCGGTTCGGAAACGGGGTTTTCCATTATGCCGGTACTTAAATCCGGCTCATCGATTACAGCACCGGAAAAATCAATGGTTTCGCCGGAAGCCAGGGGATCTTCTTCCAGGTAACTTGTATCGTCTGGCGCCGGGGTAATGGGAACGGCCCCTTCTTCCCGAAGGCTGTTTAATTCGGAAGATTCTTCAAAATCGGAGGTTAAATCCAGGGAAATGTCAAAATCATCACCAATGTTTTTTATTTCATCCTCGACCTTGACGGCACCGTCCAATTCTGAAAGTCCATCGCCAAAGCTAATATCCGCTGTATCCAGGTCATTCTCGTCAATAATAATATCTATCTGTCCCGGTGCGGATTCCGGGGAAAGGCCGCCGTCAATGCCTTCGTCGGATCCAGACTCTTCGGTAAAATTTGCCGTATTTAGAATATTGTCTAGTTCATCACCGGTAAGGGCTATTTTTTCATCGTCTTCTTCATCAAAAAAACCCGAAGATTCGGCGCTTTCCTGTGTCCTGACTTCACCCCGGACGGAAGAAAGATCCCGTTTAAGGCTGGAAAGCTCCTGCTTGATGGAAGAAAGTTCGTCGGCAATTTTTTGAAGCAGTTGGTTGGAAAGGTCGGCGTTTCCGGAAGTTGGGTTAGCGTCGGCAATTCTTTGAAACAGCCGGTTATTAAGTTCGTCGTTTCCGGTATCCTGAGGAATCACCGGCGGAGTTTCGTCTAGGGCTTCAATTTCGGGGACGGCGCTGTCCAGATCGCCAATATCAATACTTTCCGGTGTATCAATATTTGTTTCGAGAAAGTCGTCCATGAGTACTTCGGTAAAACCGTCTTTATCAACAGAGACAGGGGCGAGGCCGCCGGGAAGATCGGTATTTTCGGGGATCTCCTCAAATTCTACATCCGCGGACCCAAAGGAATCATCTGCAGGGATATCCATTCCTTCGCTGCCTAAGGAAGAATCAAAATCGGGAAGATCCGCATTGTCGGCTAAAACGGAGTCGATGTCGGGAAGTTCCTCCATATCTGGCAAAGAATCAGACAGGTCTGGCAAGGAATCAGACAGATCCTGAGGCTCACTCTTTACCCAAACGCCGTATTCGTCCAATTCATCAGAAGAACCAATGGTTGTTCTGTCATCATATATTGAAGGATCGCTTTTTCCAGCCATTAACCGCTCCCGCAAAACACTATATCCACAATATCGGTAAAAAACCGCTATATTTGCATATTTTTCTTCTGATTCTATCCTAACCGGTAGATTTGTCAAGATAATAAAGAAGAAGGTAAGAAAATCCGTAAATTGAATAATGAAGTTCGGAAAATATCTCCTGATTCCTTGGCTTATTCTGGCGGTCCATACAATTCTTTCGGTATATAACGGGACATCAGGCGTGGTGCCGTACCGAGAATTGATGAATGAACGGCAAAGAATATTGGAAAATTTGGAAAAATTGCAAAATATCAACCGGGAACTGGAAGGGACCATGGACGCCCTGCTCTATGATCCGGAGGCAATCCGGATTAGGGCCCGGGAATTGGGCTATGGTACAAGCGGCGAACGCTTTATCCGGATTGTGGGGCTTTCCGGAGGACGGCCTGCCGAATTAAGACCAGGAACGATCAGAACCGCCATTCAGCCCCTGCTTTCGGGCAAATCGTACCGGGTTATTTCCCTTTGTGTGGGATTGCTCTTTTTTGCCCTGTTCCTTGCCGGGGATATGTTTCTGAACCGGGTAGATTCGCCGGACCAAAAAGAACCGCATCTTCATTCAGAGTTCTAGGATAATTTACCCCTGAATTCCCTGGAAACTTCCCGTTTTATGTCCTTTTCCCGGATATCCGCCCGCTTGTCGAAGGTCTTTTTCCCCTTGCACAATCCCAATTCAACTTTGACCCGGCCTTTTTTAAAGTAAAATGAGAGGGGGATAAGGGTATAGCCCTTTTCTTCGGTTTTCCGGGTTATACGTTTGATTTCGTCCCGGTGGAGGAGGAGTTTTTTTTTCCGGTCCGGGTCGTGATTAAAGACCGAAGAAAAGGGGTTTTCGGCGATCCGCAGGGATCTCAGCCAGACTTCCCGGTTTATCACTTCCGCCCATGCATCGGGAAAGGATATTTTTCCGTCCCGAAAGGATTTTACTTCTGTACCCAGAAGTTCAATGCCGCATTCATAGGTTTCGTCCACCGTGTAATCAAACCGGGCTTTACGGTTTATGGCGATGCTTTTTTCCCCGGAAGGCATGGTTAGTTTTCCCGTTTAGGGACGATCACTGGCCTAAAGCCAACAAAGGGGGAGGAGGTTTCAGGAGGCAGGGAGCCTCTGGTTTCAATTCCCACCGAACCGGGGGGGTTAATCCAGGAACCGCCCCGAAGAACCCGATCAGGAGGGGGGACGGCGGAAATCTCCGATGCGGAGGCTTTCTCCAGTGCCTCCAGGGCTTCTTCCGATGCAGGAAAAAAGTTTAAGGGAGCGAAGGTATTGCTGCACCATTCCCAGAGTCGGCCCGGCCTCCCCGTTGGCGGGGCCGTTTCAAACTGCCGGATACCATATTCCCATTCTTTTTCGGAGGGAAGCCGGAGTTCCCACCCCGAAAGAGAGGAAGGCAGCTTGGCGGAAAGCCAAGCACAGTATGCGGCGGCGGCGTACCAGGAAATTCCCGGTGCCGCCGGAACTGGGTAGGCGGGATTATCCACGGGAACAAGATAATCATTTCCCACAAGGCCCTGGGCAATCAGCTTGTCCCGGTTGGCGGCGGACCAATCGGGGTTTTCCGCCGTAAAGGCGTCCCAGGCTGCCTGTGTTACCGGAGTCAGGGCAATATACAGGGGAGGCATGGATTCCCGCCGTCCGTACTTTTCAAAGTACCCGGAATTTACGGACACAAATCCAAGATTTTCCAGGGTTAAAGACCTGGCAAACCGGAAGGGAAGATCAAAGGTTCCGATAGATGCCTGTTCCGGGTTTTCGGCTTCATTTTTTTTGAACCATTCCGATTGGGTAACTTTGGGAGATGTTTCCAATGGAAGAAGACCCGCCAGCCAGAATGGAGCCCCGGGGTTTTTCTCCAAGCGGTCAGAAACTTTTTTTATCGACCGGAGCAGTGTCAATGGCGATGGAGAAAGACCCCCGTTGTCAAGAAGGAATTGGGCCCGCAGCAGATCCCGGGCGGAAGCTTTGGATGCCGCATAACGGAGGGAATCATCCAAAATGCCCTGCATCGTGTTCCGTATTGCCGGATCCTTGGCGGACGGCCCGGTACGGTAGGCTCCCGCGGATAAGCTCATGGGTATCTGATACGCTTCGGTTGGATCTGCGGCGGACCAGTACCGGTACTCCAGGGCGGAAAGGGCAAAGGCTCCGACTGGGTCCGAAGAAACCAGTCTTCCTGTGATGACAATTTTTTTGGGAAAGAAGAGGGAGCCAAAGATTCTTCCCCTTATTTCCAGATCCCTTGTGTCCGATTCAAAACCGGGAAGGATAAATTCGATGAAACGCTTTCCCTGGGGAATAAAAATTTTGCAGGGGGTAGATCCCAGGGTAATATTATCCACCCGGACCGCCGCTCCGGCCGGTTCGGAACTGAAGACACTGATGCTTCCGGGTTTTGAAAGCCCCGGATAGAGGAGGATCAAAAACAGGACAAAAAGCGCCGCCGCTCCGTACAGAACAGCAAGATAATACCCGGGTTTTATGCCGAAGATCTCCGGCAAGAAAACGCGGTCTTCATCTTTTATTTCAACTTTTTTTCTAAAACGGTTCAACAGTTTTCCTAAGGATGAATCAGCCATAGGTCTTGAGTATAGGACAGGGCCGGGCATTGTTCAACCGTCTTTTTTTTGCTATCCTGCTCTATAAATGAGCAAAAAACAGGTACATCCCTTTTTTATCTCTCTCCAATGTTTTTCCGAATCGATTTTAACCCGCCGCCGGGCCGTCAAGCGGATGCGAAAAGAAAAACAACGGTTAAAAAATACCCTGGTAGACTGGGCAGAAGCCTTTATCTGGGCCGCCGGCGTGGTCCTTCTAATTAATCAATATCTCTTCCAGGCCTATCAGATCCCTTCAGGATCGATGATCGATACCCTGCTGGAAAAAGATCGGATTTTTGTCAATAAACTGATCTACGGTCCGGAAATCCTTCCTGGCCTGGGAAAACTGCCCAGCCCGGTAAAACCGAAACGAGAGGATGTGATCATCTTTGAAAGCCCCGAGTACTTTTCCAACGGACCGGTCTTTGATATTGCCCAGCGGATCATCTATATGCTTACCCTTTCCTTTATTGATATAGACAAGGATGAAGGGGGTAATCAGCGGGTTCATTTTTTGATCAAGCGGGCCGCAGGTATGGGCGGGGACTGGATAGAAACCCGCCGGGGGGAGTTGTACTTTCGTTTTGCCGGCGAAAACCGCTGGAAAAATGAACGGGACTACCTGGCAGAGCGGGGTTTTACCCACAACCTTTCCCGGCTGGTAAAAGAAGATCAGTACCCAGCCATGGAAGCGAAAGGCAGGCTCGATGCTTATATGATCCTGGGATTGAATCCGCCGGAAGAACTTTCAGAAACACTCAGGGCCCAGCGGATCCATGGTATAGATCAATTTGCCATAGCCTCGGCATTGTATGCCTTTCGCCGGGAGGCTTTTCCTCATAACAGCCGCTACCGGGCGCAGGCGGTTCAGCAGCGAAGCTGGTATGTGCCGGAGGGCCGGATCCTCCCTCTGGGAGATAACCGGGACAGTTCTCACGACGGACGCGTTTTTGGGACCGTTAAGGCATCCAAAATTCTGGGCCGGGGAGCCTTTAAATACTGGCCCCATACCAGGCTGGGGGGAATTCGGTAATGGCAAAACGGTGGCGTCAGTATTCCTATTCGGATCAGCAAAATTATCTGCGCAAGGGACGAATCATACTGACCTGGGTTTTAGCTTTTTTTATTATTCATACCCTTGTATCGGGGATCCTGATATCCAACCGGGTGGTTGAAAATACCACCATGCAGCCGGGACTCCTTCCGGGGGATCGCTTTGTCTTTTTTTCTTTTACCCTTCAGCATTTGTTCCGGGACCGGAATGCGGGAAACCTTCCATTCCGCAGGGGCCAGGTGGTGCTGGTGGATCGTTCCGCGGGGCGGCCCCCCCTCCGAACAGTTATTGACAGTCTTGTCCGCTTTTTTACCTTCCAGCGGTACAGTCTTTTCCCCAAGGAAGACACCTTCTTTGTAAAACGGGTCCTGGGGCTGCCCGGTGATACGATCACCATGAATAACTATGTGATCCGGATAAAACCGGCGGATGAAAATTATGTATACACTGAATTTGAATTGGCCGAAGGGGACTATACGCCGGAGCTGCCTCAGATTTCCCTTCAATGGGATGAGTCGATTCCCTTTTCCGGATCCATGGATACCATAACCCTGGGGAAGGAAGAATGTTTTGTCCTTTCCGACGACCGCAGTGTTACCAACGATTCCCGAACCTGGGGCCCGGTTCCGGCGGACTCCATTACCGGCCGCGCCCTGATTCGTTACTGGCCCCTGACCCGCCTTGGACACCCATAAGGAACTGCATGTTCCTGAGTGCTCGCTCTACCTCCACATTCCCTTTTGCTCTGAAAAATGCGATTACTGTGATTTTTATTCCCTCCCTGTAAAAAACATACATGGGTGTGATCGTTTGATGGGCCGTTATGTGGAAGCCCTTTTAGCCGAAACGGAACGGCGCATTAAAGAAACCGCCTATACTGTCCCTTCCGTGTATATTGGGGGCGGTACCCCATCGCTTCTTGGAGCAAAAGGTATTACCCGGCTCCTCAAAGGAATCACCGCCCTGACCGGCGCAGGACACCGGGAAATTACCGTGGAGGCAAATCCCGAAACAGCGGATGAATACTTTCTCCGGTCCTGTGCGGGTCATGGTGTAACACGGCTTTCCCTGGGGGTCCAAAGTTTTGACGAAGGGGAAAGGAAGGCCGCCGGCAGGCGGGGATGTCCCCAGGATGTTCTTCTCCGGCGGCTTTCCAAAGCGGCGGAGATTTTTGGCCCCTTCCTTTCCCTGGATCTGATGAGCGGCCTTCCAGGGCAGGATGAAGATATGCTGCTTCGGAATATCGGCAAAGCCATTTTCTTCGGAGCCGGGCACATTTCCCTTTATGCTCTGACACCGGCAATTCCTCCGGTAGAAACGTCGGACCGTTTATGGCTGACTGGAAGGGATGCCTTGAAAAACGCCGGGTACGAACATTACGAGGTATCCAGCTTTGCCCTGGGAAACGTTTATCGTTGTGTTCATAATATCCGGTACTGGTCCATGCAAAACTGGATTGGAACAGGGCCGTCTGCATCGGGAACGATCATCGATCATAACGGAACAGGCCGGCGGATTAGCTATGCTCCCGATACAAAAGTTTTTGTCAGTGCTGTAAAAAACCGGATCATTCCGCCGCTGACAATAGAAGAATTGGACAGAAAAACAGTATTAAAGGAAACCATCCTGATGGGGTATCGCTGTAGGGAAGGGCCGGACCATGCGTTGTTTTTCCGGCGTTTTGGAAAATCAATACAAGAAACCATACCTCAAACCCTCTTAAAGTGGCAAAACAGGGCGGGGGATGTTCCCATGCATGAGAAAATAATGAACTATTTAAATGCCTTTTTGCTTGACGCGTATTCGGAGTTGGATAATAGTTAAATATGAATGAGTTCCATTTCCATAAAAAAACACAGCATTAGCACCCGTTTTGGGATTACCAATGCGGTGATTGTAATGTTTTTCCTGGCAATAATCGCAGTTGCTATGGCTGCCCAGATTAGCAATATCACCGTGAGAATATCGGAAAATTATGTCCGCTTTCATTCCCGGAAAACAGTTGAAAAAATCAATCTGTATATTAACAGGGAACTGACACTGATACGGGTAATCGCTGAATCAAAGGAAATTATTAATTGGTTTGCCGACGAAGGCAGCCAGGAAAAGAAATTTTTTGCCTATGAACGGTTTTCAAGCTGCGCGGATCTGATGGATGGCAATAATTTCTATTTTGGAATAGAAGGGTCCCGAAATGCGTACACCGTTACCCGGGAAACGACGCTGGAACAGTTTCTGCCTTTTCCGGGCTCTTTGAACCCGGATCTTCCTGCGGACCACTGGTATTTTGACTGCCTTGATCAGAAACAGCTCTATACCCTTAATATCGATATCGACAAGGACCTGCATAGAAAACGGTTTTGGATCAATTACAAGGTGATCGATGGCGAGGAAATTGTTGGCGAGGTTTGTTCCGGAGTGTTCTTTGACGGCATCCATGATCAATTCTTCAGCAAGGATAAACAGAACAATGTGCGGATCATGGTGATAGACCAGGGAGGACTGGTTCAGATGGACAGCGCCGTGATTGGCGGAAACAAAATTTTCGGGCCAATGGAATTTGAGGAACAGGACAAGCCGGATGTGCGGGAAATATTTCCCTTCCTGACTCCTGCTATGGATTCCTGCCTTGAGGGCGGCGGAAAAGCAAACGGTTATTTTGATCACAGTGCCGAAGTGGAGGTCTACAGAATTCGCGGTGGCGAATACGATTTTTTGTCCGCCGTTCCTATCCTTAACACGGACTGGCGGGTTATTACCCTCTATAAATCAAATCCCCTGTTCACCGCATCCCTGATCTTCCCCCTGCTGATTCTCATCGCTGGTTTTTTTATTTTTTATCTTGTCATTCATATTCTGACTGTCTATAAACTGGTACTGCATCCCCTGCGCTGTCTTACCGATAGTCTGGATAGAGGGGAAAGTATTGCTGGTCTTGATCGGAAAGATGAATTCGGCGAACTGGCAGGGATTATTCAAAACGCCATGAACTACAGCCGCAGTGAAGAAGAAAGGGCGGTAATGCTGCTTAAGACTAATCCCATGGGCTGTATGCTCTTTGATGACAAAATAAATTTTATTGACTGTAACGACGAACTGCTTCGCCTTTTCGATTTGCAGAACAAAAAAGAATTCGGCGAACATTTTTGGGATTTTTCGCCGGAGTACCAGAGTAACGGCAGGCATTCTGCGGATGAAATACGCCATCTGGTTGAATTGGCCCTAAAGAAAGGCAGGATTCAATTTGAATGGGTGCATCAAAAACTGGATGGAACTCCCCTGCCTTTCGAGATAGTGCTGGACCGGGTCAGTTATGGAGATCGGTACCTTATTTGCGCCTATGCCCGGGATCTGCGGGAACAACAGCGGGTAGATGCGGAGATAAAATATCAGGGCGCTTTGATGTACACCGTTAATAATGTGGCAAAGGTGCTGTTTTGTTCCGAATCGGAGAATTTTGTTCTTGAATTCTGGAAGTGCATGGATTATCTGGGAAAAACAGTACATATTGATCGTATTCAAATCTGGAAAAATCATATCAGGGATGAGGAATTATACGGCACAAAAATTCAGGAGTGGTCAAAAGAGACCGAAGCCGGGCAAGCAAAACTTGCTAATGCGGAAATTTCCTACAGCAAAATGTTTCCCTCCTGGGAAAAAATTCTTGGCGGCGGACAAAGTGTCAAGGGTCTGGTGCGGAATATGCCCCGAAAAGAACAAAAACAGCTTGCCCCCCAGGGGGTACTTTCACTACTGGTGATACCGGCTTTTTCGGAAGATAATTTTTGGGGATTTATAGAATTTGACTGCCGCGATGAGAGAAATTTTACTTCTATCGAAGAATCATGCCTCCGTTCCGGGGGCCTGCTTATCGCCAATGCCCTGATCCGAAATGAAACATGGGAAAATCTTGTCCAGGCCAGAGAAGATGCCCTGGCTGCAAGCAGGGCAAAAACAGACTTTCTTTCCAACATGAGCCACGAAATCCGCACCCCCATGAATGCGATTATCGGCATGACTGATATAGGCCACGCCGCTTCATCGGTGGAGCGGAAGAATTATGCCTTTGAAAAAATCGGAGACGCTTCCTCCCATTTGCTGGGAGTGATCAACGATATACTGGATATGTCAAAAATAGAAGCGGGGAAATTCGAGCTTATTCCGGAAGAATTTGACTTTGAAAAAATGCTGCAAAAAACCGTGGAGGTAATTACTTTCCGGGTAGAGGAAAAACGCCAGTTTTTTTCCGTAGATATCGGCAGGGAAATTCCCCGCTTTGTTGTCGGCGATGGCCAGCATCTGGCCCAGGTGATCGCCAATCTCCTTTCCAATGCGGTAAAATTTACTCCCGAAGAAGGATCAATCACCCTTAAGGTTCTCCTGGTAAAAAAAGAAAAAAAAGACTGCGTTATCCAGGTTGAAATAATCGATACCGGCATCGGGATAAGCAAAGAACAGCAGGGGCGGCTTTTTAAATCATTCATCCAGGCAGAAAGCAATACTTCCCGAAAATACGGCGGTACCGGTCTGGGCCTGGCCATTTCCAAGCGGATTGTAGAAATGATGAATGGCCGGATATGGATTGAATCGGAACTGGGAAGAGGATCAAGGGTTGTCTTTTTTGTAAGCCTAAAAGAAGGGATCGAATCGGTTAAAAAGAAAATACCCAAAAAGATACGAATTTTGGCCATCGATGATGATCCGCACATTTTGGATTTTTTTACCGAAGTCGCCGTCCGCTACGGTATTGCCTGTGATACCGCCTCCAGCGGCGAAGAAGCCCTAGAGCTGATTAATGGCAGTTCCTACGATGTATATTTCGTGGATTGGAAACTTCCAGGTATGGACGGTCTGGAAGTTTCCCGCCGTATCATGGGCAGTACGGAAAAAGAAAAGCCGGTGGTGATCCTCATATCCGCTGTGGATTGGAGCGCCATAGAAAAAGAAGCCAGAGAGTTAGGCATAGGCACCTTTCTTTCCAAACCACTTTTTCCTTCGCCGATTATTGACTGTATCAACCAGTTTTGGAGGGTGGATGAACAGCCGGAGGCCGATGCAGGGCAGGACGGAGAAAAGGAAAAAAAATCCCTTGCCGGATACCGCATACTGGCAGTAGATGATGTGGAGATTAACCGGGAAATTCTTTCATCGATGATGGAAGAAGCTGGTCTTTTGATAAGCTGTGCATCCAATGGAAAAGAGGCGGTAAGGATGTATGCGGAAAATCCCGATGGGTATGATTTGGTTTTTATGGATATTCAGATGCCCGAAATGGATGGGTATGAAGCAACCCGCCGGATCCGTACCTTTGAAGAGGAACAATTGCCGAAACTCTCAAAGAGGATTCCGATAATTGCAATGACCGCCAATGTGTTCCGGGAAGATGTTGAAAAATGCCTTGCATCAGGGATGGACGATCATGTAGGAAAGCCGGTGAATAGGGGAACCCTTTTTGAAGCATTAAAGAAGTATTTGAGAGCTGATGCTGATCATCGTTAAAGCCCGGCTTTGCTGATTTCCGCCGCCAGATAAAAAGAGCCGCAGGCCAGGACTGGAAGGGAGCGTTCTTTCCCTGTCCTCACCGCCTCTTCTATGGCCGCCGCAGTATGGGGAATACAGGAGAGATCCGCCGGAGTTGTACAAGGTTTTGCCGCAGAGCAGAAGCTGTCGTAAATAGCGGCGGGATCGCTGGCTCTAAAAGTCCCCGGAGCGGTGATGATGCACCGGCTAAAACGGGGAAGCAGTATTTCCGCCATGGCGGCAGCATCTTTGTCCGTTGCACAGCCAAAAAGAAGGATGCCTCCGTCTCCGTAAAGTTCACAGAATGTTTCAACGCAGTGCTTAATGCTAAGGGGAGTATGGGCGCCGTCTGCTATTAAGAACGGATTGATACGGACTTTTTCGAACCGGGCGGGAAGAGAAACTGCCGCCAGAGCGCGCTTAACGGCCGTATCGTCAATGCCGGAAAAAACCCTGCGAGCTGCGAGTATTGCCGGTGCCGCATTATCAGCATAAACCATTCCGGTAAGGGGCATGCCGGAAATAGTTATGATGTTTGTGCGTTCCGCAATGGTATAATCCATGCCCTCCCGGTGCAATTGTTGATCAACGATATTCATGCAGTCCGGGGCGTACACAAAGGGAGCCCCCTGTTCTTCCGCCCTTTGCTGCAGAATTGAAAGGACTTCCGGGTTTTGTTTTGCCGCCACCACCGGGCGGTTTTTTTTGATAATTCCCGCTTTTTCATGAGCGATTTCTGCCAGGGTATTTCCCAGATATTCGGTATGTTCCTTTTCAATTGCCGTGATTACCGAAACGGAGGGATCCACAATATTGGTGGCGTCGAGCCTCCCTCCCAGGCCGGTTTCCACCGCCATTGCCTTACAGTGGTCAATGCGGGCGCAGAGAAAAAAGAGCATGGTGGCCAGTTCAAAAAAAGTCGGATCCCCGGAATCGTTCCGGCTTTCACAGTACGCATTGTAGATGCTTTGCAATTCTTTCCCCGCCGCCGCATAAACCGCCTCCGGAAAAAATGCACCCGTCCCCCGGCAAATCCGTTCCCTCCAGTCCTTTACATGGGGGGACATATACCGGGCGGTTTTAATTCCCGCCTCTTCCAGAATCGATGCCGTCATGGCGATAACCGAACCCTTGCCCTTTGAGCCGGCGGCGTGGATAACCGGAGCGCAGGTTTCAGGGTGTCCCGCCAGTTCTGCGAGGATTCTCATGCGGTCAAGTTTGAAGTGTTCTTCTGTTAAAAAAATATAATCCAAGGAATTGCAGGGCTTTCCTCCCAAACCTCGTTCCAGATCGATAAAAGAGCAAAGCCAGGTATACAGTTCCGTTTCAGTCATGCAGGCATCATTATTGAAAAAAAAACGGTCATGATCTACCATAAGATATGGATTTGGGGAACCTCCTTTCGCTGCATGCCAAAGTATACTTTATCGGCATCAAGGGAACAGGAACCAGCGCCCTGGCGGAACTTTTTTTCCATTCCGGCCTTTCTGTTTCCGGCTCCGACGGGGCCGAAGTTTTTTATACCGATGCAATTCTGACGGAATTGGGCATCCCCTATTACGAATCTTTTGACGCTTCCCATGTTCCTCCTGACGCAGCTATGGTGATCCATTCGGCGGCGTATAATGCGGAAACCAATCCTGAAATGGCGGAAGCCTTAAAGCGGGAAATTCCCCTTCTAAAATATACCGATGCCCTGGGTGCTTATTCGGCTCTCTTTGATTCTTCGGGAATTGCCGGGGTTCACGGAAAAACCACCACCACTGCCCTGACCGGTGTCCTGTTCCGTGCGGCGGGACTTCCCGCCCGGGTGCTGGCAGGAAGCGCCGCCTTTGGGGGACGATCCACCATCAGCCTGGGGGATAAATACTTTGCTGCCGAAACCTGCGAATACCGGCGGCATTTTCTTTCCTTTCATCCCAAACGTATTGTGCTGACCAGTGTGGAAAGTGATCATCAGGATTATTATCCGGCCTATAACGATATTCGGGATGCCTTTGTTGAGTATGCACTGACACTTCCCTTCGGCGGTGAAATTGTCTATTGCGCCGATGATCCGGGAGCCTGCGAGGTAACGGAACTGGTCATGCGGAAGAGGGACGATCTCCTCTTTGTACCATATGGGTTCGGTGCTCAGGGCGAATACAAAATTATCTCATGTGAGGTCCATGACGAAAGAACCCGTTTTCGCCTGGAAGGTTTTCCAGGGACGGAATTTACCCTGCGGATTCCCGGAAGGCACTGTGTTTTGGACGCTGCCGCAGCCCTGTCCCTGACCAGTTTACTGCTGCAAAAAGAATTGAGCCCGCAAAAATGCTCACCGCAAGAATCTCCGGCACATCTTGCGGTATCACAGGGAAATCCTCCTTATCCTCCAGGCTGGACAGCAAAGCTGGTCGAAAACGCCGTCAGGGCTTTGGATGACTTTGCCGGTTCCCGGCGAAGATCGGAAATACTTGGTGAAAAAGCGGGGGTCCTTTTTATGGACGACTATGGACATCATCCCACCGCCATACGTCTGACACTTCAGGGACTAAAGGATTTTTTTCCCCGCCGCCGGCTCATCGTAAGTTTTATGAGCCATACCTATACCCGGACAGCGGCGCTGCTGGACGATTTTGCCTCATCCCTTCTTCCTGCGGATATGGTTTTTCTTCATAAGATTTACGCCTCTGCCCGGGAAGTGTATTTGGGGGGGATAAACGGGTTAAGCCTCTTTGAAAAAACCAAAACGGTTTTTGAAAAAGAACGGAACGCTGGAAATTCGGTGATTTATACCGATGAACCTTTTGATGCGATGGAGCCGCTAAAAAATATTCTGAAAAAAAATGATCTGTTTATTACCATGGGAGCCGGGGACAACTGGCGGCTTGGACAAAAACTGTTTGCCGCAATGTGCGGTGCGGATGTTTCTTCGGGGACAGGATCATGAAAAGTATGACCGGTTACGGCTGGGCCGATGTTCAGGATGAAGCGGTTTCCGCATCGGCGGAGATCAAGGGGTATAACAGCCGTTTTCTTGACCTGGCGGTGTACCTTCCGCCTTTTCTTTCCGCTTTGGAAATTCCCATCCGAGACTATTTGGCCGAACGCTGCCGCCGGGGAAGGCTTGAAGTATCGATCCGGTACAGGGAATTTAACGCTCCCCTTGCCGTTTCCATGAACAGGGAAGCGGCAAAGGCTTACTGGAAGGCGGCGGAAGAAACTGCCCGTTTGTTGGGAATGACCGAACGGCCCGGCCTCGGCATGATTCTCTCTATGGATGGGGTGCTGGAAACCGAACGAAGCAGGGATCCCGGAAAAGCCCGGGACAGGATCATGCCTCTGTTGGAAAGGGCCTTTGCGGATTTTGAAACGGATCGCCGAAGGGAAGGAGAACATACCTATAGGGATATCCTTTCCCATGTGGGGATACTGGATCGATCCCGGGACTTTGCCGCTTCCCGCGGCGAAGAACTGGAAACCATCCTTAAAGAAACTGTTAAGCTCCGGTTTGAAGAACTTCTGGGAGACAGGATCGACGAAAATCGTATTCTTGCGGAAACCGCAGCGCTGCTTGTTAAGCATACGATTTCGGAAGAACTTTCCCGGCTCAAGTCTCACCTTGCAGAATTCCGATCCGAGGCAGAACGAAATCCCAGTCCGGGAAAAAAACTGGATTTTCTCTGTCAGGAGATCAACCGGGAGATCAACACTATTGGAAGCAAGGCGGCGATTCTGGAACTGAGCAGGGAAATAGTAACAATGAAGGATGCCCTTGAAAATATCAGGGAACAGCTGCGTAATGTAGAATAGGCGGGAGTAAAAAATGAGCAAAAAAATGAAGATTGCCATTTCCGGAAAGAGCGGCTGCGGCAACACGACCATCAGCCGCCTGGTTTCGGAAAAACTGGAACTGGCCTTTATCAACTTTACTTTTCGATCTCTTGCTGCGGAAAAAGACCTAAGCCTTAAGGAAATACTTGAAAAGGCAGAAAAAGATGACTGGTGGGATAATGAAGTGGATCGCCGCCAGGTTGCCATGGCTCAAAGGGCCGATGGCTGCGTCCTCGGTTCCCGCCTTGCAATCTGGATGCTTAAAGAAGCGGACCTGAAAGTGTATCTTCGGGCTGCCCCTGAAACAAGGGCGGATAGGATCGCCCGGCGGGAAGGGGGACTGTTGGAAGAAGTAGCCGCCTTTACCAGAGAACGGGACCGGCTGGACCATGAACGGTACCTCCGTATTTACCGAATAGACAATGACGATTATTCTTTTGTGGATCTGATTGTAGATACAGATAATATGGGCGTTGAAGAAATAGCCGCTGTGGTTATTGAAGCTGTCCGCCAAAGGCTTTAGCGCTCTGCAAAAAACATCAAGAGTTTCGGCTGCTAAAAAAAAATCCCCGGAAAATGATAAAACTAAAAAAACAATAACAATAATAATAGAAGAATTCAAAGAAACAATACATGATTTCTATGCGGTTTCTGGCCGTTCTTTTCCCTGGCGTTACACCTTCAACCCTGATCCCTGGGGTGTTTTGGTGTCCGAGTTTATGCTCCAGCAGACACAAATCCAGCGGGTTATTCCCTACTGGGAACGGTGGATGAAGCGCTGGCCCCGTCCTGCGGATTTGGCCGATGTCCCCTTGGAAACGATCCTTAAGGAATGGAGCGGTCTGGGCTATAACCGCCGGGCAAAGAATCTGCGGGACTGCGCCAAAGTAATTGAAACAAAGCACGGCGGAAAGGTGCCCCGGGTTCCGGAAACGCTCATTACCCTGCCGGGCATTGGATCCTACACCGCCGGAGCCGTCGCCTGTTTTGCCTGGAATTATCCTGCGCTGTTTATCGAAACCAATATCCGGGCGGTATTAATACATTTCTTTTTTCAGGATAGAACCAGTATCAGGGATAAAGAACTTTTTCCCATTCTGGCAGAAACCATGGATCGTTCCAATCCCAGAATTTGGTACTGGGCTCTGATGGATTACGGAGCGGAACTAAAAAAACTGACCAGAAATCCAAACCAGAAAAGCGCCCACTATACAAGACAAAGCCGTTTTGAAGGTTCCTTCCGCCAGATCCGGGGGGCGGTAATCAAAACCCTTTCGAATAAGGGACCCCAGAATGCCGCCGATCTGGAGAAAGCGGTCAAGAGTACACTAAAGACAGTGAGAAAAAAAGAATACTACCGGGCTTTGGATATGCTCGAAAAAGAAATGATGGTAGCCGAAGAAGGAGGAGTGTACCGGATCGGCGGTTGAATTTTCTGGGCGCGCAGGGATTCGAACCCCGGACATCCACGGTGTAAACGTGGCGCTCTAACCAGCTGAGCTACGCGCCCTGCCCATTTTATTTTGCGGTATAAATATTTACCCCGCCCGAACCGTATGTTTCTATTTCCTCTACATCAATATAAAAGACTCTTAAAAGAGGATTGTCAATATCTTTGAAATTCATTTTTGCATAATAATTACTTTCCAGAGCACGTTCTTTAAGGGCTCTATCTTCAACAAAAACAACTTTGCCATTTAATGACAACACCGGCTCCCAGTCTTCCGGAAATGTACAATACGAAACATACGGAAAAGCGGCAAGTTGTGCATAGAGCGGCTTATCTACGGTAGTACAGAAATATGCCCTGTTTCCCTCGGCAAAAGAAAATGTCATTATTTGGGTGCGCAGTTTTTCGCCGTCACGATTTGCTAAAACACCATTGCGGTATCCTTCCAGGATATGAATAAGTTCACTTAATTCTTTTTTTTCAAAATCCTTTTCGCTGGATATATCCGGTTTTTTGGCACAGCCAATAATAAAAAAACCAAAAAAGAAGACATAACCTATGAGTCTTCCAAAATTTGTTTTCCTATTCATATTACCTCCAAGGTTATGTTAATAGCAAGTAAAAACATATTTTCATAGTATATGCGTTTTGTTTCTACAATTTCAATCCCCGGCTTTCCAGCGCTTCTGCGGTTTCCGCGGCTGTTTCTATCATTTTTTCGGTAACCAGGGGGAGAATCGTTTTGACCCGCCGCAGTCCGCCGGTACAGCCTCTAGCACGGGCGGCGAGGCTTGCGTTTTCCCAGCATTCAAAAAAGCGGGGAAGAAAACCAAGCATTAACGCCAGACTCAGGCTGAGCCGACCCTGGCTTTGCGGCTTGGATTTGTAAAAAGGCCGGAGTAAAAACAGTTCAAGGCGGGAAAGGAAGTTCCTGATTTCCATGGTGGTGGTGACGGCAAAAAAAAGGGATCCAGCGGTAAAACAAAGAAGGATCCCCGCTGCCATCTGCAGGCCGCTTAATAGGACAGATTGGTCCAAAGTGAATCTGGTTATGTCGATGCCGGATTGCCCGTCATCTATGCTGGCAGCCCTGAATACGGCAAACACCAGCAGTATAATTACCAGGGGCGCGGATCCGGCCAGGAGCGGACGGGGGCCAAGTCCGGTGGAAAAGGCTCCTGCAAGGATCAGCACCGCCGCTCCTGCCATAACGGATAGTCCCAAGACCGGAGAAGCGGACAAAAAAAGGAGGAGGAAAAGTTTTATGCCCGCGGAACATCGGTGCAGTGGAGTGGTTCCCGCCAGATAAGACCAGGGAGTGCGCTTCTTCACTGGATCCATGAACAATCTTTCACCGATTTATAGGAATGGCGGGGATCCCGTACCCCGTATTCAGGCCGCAGGCGGTCAAGAACATCTTCCGGCTTTCCCTCATCCTGGATCCGCCCCCGGTGGAGGATCACCATCCGGTCCGCCAGGGCAAGGACTTTTTCCAATTCATGGGTCAGGATCACCAGGGTTGATCCTTCCTGTTTTTGAGCCTGGATGATCTGGAGTACCTGGATGACGCCGGCTTGATCCAGATTGGCAAAGGGTTCATCCATGATGATGATGCGGCATCCCATGGTCAGGACCCCCGCTACGGCGAGGCGGCGTTTTTCCCCTCCGGAAAGACGCCGGGGAGGAAGGGTCCTTTTTTCATCAAGGCCTGTTTTTTTCAGCGCCGATGCGGCCCGTTCTGTTATTTCAGTTTTGTTAAATCCCAGGTTGGAAGGCCCGAAGGCGGCATCCTCTTCCACCGTTTCTCCCACAAACTGGGTGTCAGGATCCTGAAAAACAATGCCCATCTGCTGACGAAAGTTTTTTTTTAGAACCTGTTCCAGCGATTCTCCCCGAAAGCGGATCGCTCCATCGTTTGCCTCCAGCAGGCCAGCGAGGATGCGCATGAGGATCGTTTTTCCCGATCCATTGGGTCCCGCTATCAGCAGTAATTCGCCTTCAAAAATAACAAGGTCTACCCCGTCCAATACGGCATGGCCGGAAAATTCTTTCCGTATTCCCCTCAATTCAAAAAGAGGGAGGGCGGAATCACCCATTTAGATGATCCGCCACGGCCCGCCGCAGCCGTCCGGCGGCGGCGGCGGCAATAAGAGACTTAATTGTGTCCCCAATCAGGAAGGGAAAAATTCCGGCGGCAAAAGCTTTGGGCCAGCTTCCAACAAAACGAAAAAGCCCGATTACGCCGGGGATATAAACCACAAGGAACCCCAGGACGGCGGCCAGGATGATCCGGCGAAAGGGAGTATTTTTGCCTGCCCGGGGCTGCCCTGCCGCCAATCCTGCTGTCAAGGCAGCAAAAAAGTAACCGATTAAAAACCCTCCGGTGGGACCGGCAAAGCGGGCAATGCCGCCCCCGGCTCCGGCGAATACCGGCAGCCCCAATGCTCCAGCACAGAGAAAAAGTGCCGCCGCCGCCGATCCCAAGGTTGGACCCAGGACTAGCCCCGCCAGGACCACAAAGAGGTTTTGCAATACGATGGGAACCGGAGAAAAGGGCAGGGGGATGCCAATAAAAGTTCCCCCGGCGATAAGGGACGCAAAAAGGGCTGTCAGGGTGAGCCTGATAATAGCTTTTTTTGGCGTTTTTTGCCCCAGGATAGTTCCGTCAACCATATAAAAACGATACCAGAAACAAAAAGGACTGTCAAAAGACCCCGGAGGAAGCAAAAAAACGGCTTCTCCCCGGCTTTTTCCCATTTTTAAGTCAATATCAGCATAAAACCCGCCTTTTTCCCGGGTTTTTCAGACCGATTTTCATTGAATAAAATGTAAATTTTCGGTATCATTAGCAAGAAAATAGGATGACAGGCCTTTTGGCTTGTATTAGTGAGGTTTTTGGCAGAATGCTGGATATTGGCCCCCTTCACCGCGCTGAATACGAGGTGGATAAGTCTGAACAAGTGGTAATTGCTGAAGCTCCGGGAAGGCTCTATTTTTTAGGGGAGCACGGAGAACAGGGGGCAGGGTTTTACCTTGCCTCGGCAATTAACCGGACGGTTCAGGTTGCCGTCAGTCCCCGAAAGGACAATTCCCTCCGGTTTTATGCCTCCGACCTGGGGGAGCGGAAGCGGACCACCCTGGTAAACCTCAAGTATAAACGGGAAGACCGCTGGGCCAATTATATCAAACTGGCAATCCATCTTTTTTCCAAACTGGGCTATTCCGTCAAGGGACTCAATTTTTCCGTTGTGGGGGACATACCTCAGCAGGCTGGGCTTGCCTCCTCCACCGCTATTGAAATAGCGGCGGCGGCGGCGCTGAAGAGTTTTTTTAAGGCACCCCTGTCGGATAAAGAATTAATTCTGGCGTTGATCAAGGCGGAAGAAGAATTCCTGGGCAGAGAAATGGTAAACCCCGTGGATTTCCTGGTGGCCCTAAATGCGAAAAAAGATCATCTCCTCCTGGTGGACGAGAAAAACCTGGAAGTGGCACGGATCAAGAGTCCCTTTTCCCGGCACAGGATGATTCTGATGGATTCCCGGGTTCCCCGGGCGGGGGTGGAGGAGGAGCTAAAGCAGCGGCGGGAGGATACCCGGCGGGGCCTCAAACTCCTGGAAAAAAGACGGGCCGGCGGAAGTTTTCGGGATTATATACCGGCAGACCTTTTGGAGTCCATGGGCGATTTACGGGAGGAGATTCGCCGGCGGTCCCTCCATATTGTAGAAGAGAACCAGCGGATTCGGGAAGCGGCGGCGGCCCTGGAAAAAGGGGATCTGGAAGATCTTTCCAGAATCATCTATCATTCTCATGAAAGCTTACGGGATCTCTACGAAGTTTCCTGCCCGGAAATTGACTGGCTGGTTAAACGAGCCCAAGAAATTGAAGGAGTGGCGGCATCCCGCATGACCGGACAGGGATTTGGCGGCTGTACTTATACGATCCTCAAGGAAAGTGCCTTGGAAGAATACAACAAACGGCTGGAAGACTATGAGAGGATATTCGGTTTTCATCCCCTGTCCTACGATATCCGCCCTGCGGCGGGCGTCAGGGTTATTGCCAAAGGATAAAACATGGCTGTCCACGAAGTTTTGGAAGAGGGCATACGGCTTTTTACCATAAAACGCTGGGATAGGGCGCTGGAAGAATTTCTGAAAATAGATACTGCCGGACTAGAACTGCCGGACAATATTGAATTGGCCTACTACCTGGGACTCTGCTATACCAAACTGGAACGTTACGACGATGCCCTGCTCTATCTGGAACAAATAGTTACCTCCGGAGAAGACCCCCTGCGGGTATACCAATGCCGGTTGACCCTGGCTTATATTTATGTGATCACCGGCCGTTCAAAGCTGGCGGAGTTCGAACTAGGACGGCTGGTAAAAGGCGGCTATGAGTCGATTCAGATATATACCACCATGGCCTATGCCGCCTGGTCCCAGAAACAATATCAAAAAGCGGTAGACTTTTATGAAAAAGCTCTGGATATGGACGAAAACAACACCACCGCCCTCAATGGTTTGGGCTATATTCTGGCCGATTCGGACATTGATGTTAAACGGGGGATTAAGCTCTGCCGCCGGGCGGTGGACAAAAAACCCCAAAGTGCCGCCTACCTGGATTCTCTGGGCTGGGCGCACTTTAAAAACGGCGAGCTTAACGAGGCCCGCAGCTGGCTTCGCAGGGCCTTTGAACTTTCGCCTCACCGGAAGGAGATCAAAAAACACATGAAAATCGTGGTGGGCAATGATTAGTAAAAAGAGTTTACCCCTTTTATGTTTTTTACTTTCAGTTTTTATCCTGGGCTCTCAGACCGATGTTGATTTTGGTCCGAATTACCTACAGGAGGGTGATTCAGGGGCATCCCTTTCGGACACAATAAGTGCCCAGAATGAATTCCGCATCGGCGTCCAGGCCTATTACCGGTACGCCTTTAACGAAGCGATCAATTCCTTTGAACGAGCCAATTCGTTCCGGCCCGGAGAACCGTTGATCCTCGACTGGCTGGGACGGGCTTACTACCGTTCGGGCTTTGAAGACACAGCCCTAAGACAGTGGGCCTTTGCGGCGGATCGCAGCTCTTCTTCATCGGACGAAATACTGCTGCGCAGCCGCGTTGAAACAGTCAGAAACCGGCGCAGCCTGCTTCTCTTGATGGAAGAAGGACAGCGTTATGTGGAGGCGGGCCGTTATCCCGGGCGGATCGGGACCAGCATCTATTTTCGCCAACCCGTTTCGGTGCAGCCCCTGAATGACGGCACGGCCTGGGTTACCGCCTACACCAGCAATGAACTGATCCGGATAGATGTAAACGGTCTGATCCGGTGGCGGGTCCGGGGACCCATCAACGGCTTTGACCGGCCCTACGACGTAGTCCGTTCCCCCGATGGAAGACTCTATATTTCTGAATACCGGGGAGGCAGGGTAAGCGTCCTTGACTCCGATGGGAACTGGCTTTCCTATGTGGGAAGCAAAGGAATCGGCCCTGGGGAACTGATGGGTCCCCAGAACCTGGCGGTGGATGAAGACGGTTACCTCTATGTGGTGGATTACGGCAACCGGCGAATTTCCAAATTCGGTCCCGAAGGTAATTTCCTTTTTTTCTTTGGAAGGAAGGGAGGAGACTTTAACGGTTTTCTTTCTCCCACCGGCATTGCCTGTATGGATGAACGGGTTTTTGTGGCCGATGGCGTGCAGAAACAGATACACACCTTTGACCGGAATGGAACTTATTTGGGAATTTTGGTTGAAGAAGGACTCATCGGTCCGGAAAGCATACGAATCGTAAAAAACTACAACTCAGGCTTGAGCTATGGATCGGATTTGAACAACAGTTCAGCCCTAAGCAGCGGTTCAGGACAACTCCTAGTAGCGGACACCAGCCGGATACTGCTCATCGATCCCGAATCTTCCATTGTCCGGGAGCTAGGCATGATAGGAGGCAACGCTCGAATCGTCGGAGCGGATACGGACAATAACGGCAACATCCTCGCCGCCAATTTCCGGGGCGATGAAGTGGCGGTGATGAATTCCGCCGAAGACATGGCATCAGGCTTTTTTGTCCAGATAGACCGGGTCGTGGCAGATAAATTTCCCCAGGTAACGGTGGAGCTTTCCGTCCAGGATCGCCGCCGCCGGCCCGTACTGGGACTGGATCAGCATAATTTCCTCTTGACCGAGCGGAACTATCCAGTACAGCAGCAGGAATATCTTGGCGCCGCCTATCTTTCCAGCCGTTATGATATTTCTGTATTGATGGAACGATCCGATCACAGCGCCCTTTTTATGGATGATCTTGCGGCGGCGCTGCGGGACATTACCGCCGCCGGCCCCCGCGTTGTATCGGTGGTTTCCGCCGGAGAAATTCCGGTCAAGGAGCGGGTTGGAGCGGGAGCCGCCGCTCTGGCTGCCGCAGCCCGGAACGGAAACTATACCCCCCGATGGCGTTTTGATACGGGCCTCCGGCTGGCTGCCACGGATCTCCTGGCGGGAGAAAAAAAGCGGGCGGTAGTTTTTGTCGGTTCCGGCACCATGGGAGAACTGGCCTTTGAACAGTACAGCCTTTCGGAACTGGCAGCGTATCTTGCCAATAACGGCATCGCTTGTTATGCTGTTATTGTTGGAGACGGGCAGGCGGGAGATGAATTGCGCTACCTTTGCGAAGAAACGGGGGGCGAAATTGCGGGTCTTTACCGGCCCTCCGGGGTAGGGCCGGTCATACAATCCATAGGCGTCAAAGGTTCCGGATCCTATGCGCTCAGTTACCGATCTTCCCTTCAAACTAATTTTGGCAGGAACATACTTCCCATAGAAGTGGAAGTGTACCTTATGGAAAGATCAGGCAGGGACAGGATCACTTATTTTGCCCCATTGGAGTAGGAACATATGTCACCACGAAAAATTATTATTATTGGAGCAGCGGGGCGGGATTTTCACAATTTCAATACCTTTTACCGGGGTAATACTGCCTACAAGGTAGTGGCTTTTACCGCCGCTCAAATTCCGGACATTGCGAATCGCAAGTACCCGGCCAGCCTTGCGGGAAATTTCTATCCAGAAGGAATTCCCATTCATGCTCAAGATGATTTGGAAAAACTGATCAAAGAAAACGATGTTGATGAATGCGTTTTTTCATACAGCGATGTCCCCTATTCCAGTGTCATGGGTGTGGGAGCCCAGGTTAATGCTGCGGGGGCGGATTTTACCTTGCTGGGTCACAAAGGCACCATGCTTAGGAGTACCAAACCCGTAATCGCTGTGGGGGCGGTGCGTACAGGCTGCGGCAAAAGCCAGACCTCGCGCCGTATCGCCGATGCCTTAATGGCCCAGGGCCTAAGGGTAATTGCGGTCCGCCATCCCATGCCTTACGGCGATCTGGAAGCCCAGAAGGTACAGCGTTTTGCCTCTATTGATGATCTTTCCAAGCAAAAATGCACCATCGAAGAAATGGAAGAATATGAACCCCATATTGCCCGGGGAAATGTCATTTATGCAGGAGTTGATTACGAGGCAATCCTTCGGACAGCGGAAAACGATCCCAAAGGCTGTGATGTGATCCTGTGGGATGGAGGAAATAACGATTTTCCCTTTTACCACCCGGACCTGATGGTAACGGTGGTGGATCCGCACCGGCCGGGACATGAACTTTCCTATTATCCCGGAGAAATCACCCTGCGCCTGGCCGATGTGGTGGTGATAAATAAAATTGACAGTGCGGATTTTGATAATATACAAACAGTCAGGAACAATGTTGAAAAAGTGAATCCCCGGGCCGCGGTGGTGGATGCTGCTTCTACTATAACTGTGGATAATCCTGGGGTAATACGCGGTAAACGGGTGCTGGTTATCGAAGACGGTCCAACCCTTACCCATGGGGAAATGAAGATCGGCGCCGGCATTGTGGCTGCCCGGCGCTTTGGCGCGGCGGAGATCATTGATCCCCGGTCCTTTGTGGTGGGTAAATTAGCCGAAACCTACCGGATCTATCCTAATATTGGTAAGCTGCTCCCTGCCATGGGCTATGGCGAACAACAGATGAAGGATCTCTCCGCCACCATTGAACGGGCAGACTGTGATTCTGTGGTCATCGCTACCCCCATCGATTTGGGAAGGGTTATAAAGATCAATAAGCCCAGCACCCGTGTTGAATACAGCTTGCAGGAAATTGGCCATCCGAACATGGATGATATCCTTAAGGACTTTATTAAGAAGATCAAATAATTGAGTTTTTACTAAAGTTTTAAAAAAGCCACAGTTGTATTGAAGATACCCGTGGATTATTTGTAGTAGCCGCACTTCTTTACTTCCGCTGTTTTTACGGCATGGAACAGCAGATCTGTCTCGGACTTCGCTAATCCCAGCGCTTCGTACAATGCCTTTGCTTCCTCCACTTTTCCCCGCAGTACCGGATGAATCGGGCGGAACAAAACACAGCAGTCCGCATGGGGAAGGATCGATGTTTCATAGGTGCCAAAATCCTTTGCCATGACCGTGATGGCTTCCTTGTCTATGCCAATAAGGGGGCGAAGTACCGGAAGCCGGGCACGGCTTTCGGTACAATGCAAATTTTCTATGGTCTGACTTGCCACCTGAGAAAGGCTTTCTCCGGTAATAAGACATTTTGCCCTGGTCTTAAGGGCGATGATCGAAGCGGCATCCATCATCGCCATCCGCAGCAGCACTGTACTCCATCCATCGGGGCATTTTTCCTTAATCTGTTTTTGTATTTCGGCAAGGTCCACAATATAGAGGCGGATCCCCATGGCATAAGAACCGGTAATGTCCGCCAGGCGGATCGTTTTATCCAGCGCTTCCTGTGAAGTATAAGGAGGAGTGTGAAAGTACACCGCATCCAGTCCCATGCCCCGGCCTGCCATCAGGCAGCCCGCCACGGGGGAATCTATCCCTCCGGAAAGGAGGAGCAGTCCCCGCCCGGCGCTTCCTGCGGGGAGCCCCCGACGGCCTTTTTTTTCTGCGCCGTATATGTAGGCCCTTTCCCGGATTTCCACGGAAATGACGGCTTCCGGGTTTTTTACATCTACTCGCAGTTCCGGTGTTTCCCTGCGCACTGCATCTCCGGCGGCGCAGCAAATTTCATAGGAATTCAAGGGAAAGCTCTTGTCGGCCCTGCGGGCTTCTACCTTAAAGGATTTTGCTCCGGAGGCAAAGATTTTTTTTCCTTCCTCCACACAGGCATCCAGTACTTTATCAACGATTTTTCCGGTTTTTCGGGCCCTGGCCCAGCCTGAAATTCCCATAAGGCGGGAAAGGGTCTCTTCCGCCCCTTCCGCTCCTTTTTCTGATGCACAGTGAATATAGATCCGCCCGGATCGGCTTTCCACCCTGGAACCGGGAGAATGGGAACGGAGCATCGATACTAGGTTGCGTCGCAGGATCAATTCAAATCCTTCGCGATTTCCTCCTTTTAGGGTGAGTTCTCCCATTTTTATCAGAATGATTGGCGCCATAACAGTATTGTATTATGCTTAAATTATAGTCATTCCGGTATTTTAGGTATAGCGGCGTTTTTTGTTTTTTTTTCGTTTTTTTGTAACAACCCCTTGACAAAAAGGTTATTATGTATATAAATTCATAAAGTACAAT
>WRIV01000011.1 GCA_009782555.1 Treponema sp.
AATACAAAAATAATAATTATTTAATTCTTTTGTAATGTTTTTTTCTCATTACACTATATATTTGTTAACCTCCAAACTTTTATCTTGCGGGGAAAGAAAACACGCTTGTTATTTGCTATGCTGTGCCATAAATGACCGTGTGCCCCGCCGGATCAGGTCAAGGAACTCGTGCCTTTCAGAAATCGTTTATTTTGGGCATTTTATAATTCATATCAGGACGGTCTAAATTTCCGGCCTTTGGGCCCATTTTTTTCGGCAAAATTTTCTTTATGAGGCATCGCAGGGGGAAGCAAAAACATCCAATGGCATAGTTACCCTTTAATTCCCCCCATTTTTGCCGATACTTACTATAAGATGAATGGGCGATTTTTTCATCTTTTCTTCCTCCTTTGCCCCGTCCTCCTATTTAGTCAGGCAGGTGTGGCGCGAAACAATCCGGCCTTGGAAATAGGATCGGAGGATATCCGCATCGAACAGCAGGGGGACGGCGGCTTTCATTTGTATATCAGGAAAAAACCCGGCATGGGGTCGGTTTTGCTTACCGAATCAACCCGGGATCCGGCCCTTAGGGCCGCCAACTATGCCTACCGTGCCCCTGAGTGGAACCCTATAAACGGCGATGAAATCCGCATTTTAGACGGAAAACCTATCCCCAAATCGTCGCTAATCTGGTCCCTTATTGATTCGACCCCAGAATACCACAGCGAGTTGGGCGAAGCCTTTCATATCTTTATTCCCTATATCCTTTACTACGGCTATGAGCATTCCCGGCACGGCGAAGTGTACGTTACGTCGGGAACCTACCTGAACATCCGGGCCTTTACCCTGCCCTATGGGGATTACCGGGGCAGCTACCGGGACAATCCCTTTGTTCTGGAAGTAAGCAGTCAACAGCCCCTGCCGGGTGCCCTGGAAGGGCGGTACATGAAGGAAGCGCTGGATGCCTATACGGAAATCGCCAGTTGGGGAGGAACCTTGGTGCGTTCCACTGGGCCCGATGTGGTGGAGCGGGTCAAGGATGTTCTGGAACGGGAAAGGGGCAGAACCATGGATATTGTGATCTGCCTGGACACCACCGGTTCCATGAAAAATGATTTTGCGATAATCCGGACAAACCTAGTTCCCATGCTTGAACAAGTCATCGGCGGTTCATCTTTCCGCATCGGAATGGTCCTTTTTAAGGATTATTATGAAGAATACCTGACCAGGGTAATACCCTTTACCAATGATCTAAACCAAATCCAACGCACACTGAACAGCATTACCCCCCGGGGCGGCGGAGACATCCCCGAAGCGGTTTACGAAGGGCTTTATGACAGTGCAACGAAATTTACCTGGGAAGCGGAAAACCGCCTTATTATCCTTCTCGGGGACGCTCCCCCCCACCTTAGACAGCGGGGAAGAATTTCCAAAGAAATGGTAAGAGCCGCCGCCGCCGAACGGAATGTACGGATCCACGGAATCATTCTCCCTCCGTGAAAAAAAGAACCGGCCCCGCTCTTCTTATTGCAGCATTATACTTTCTAGCCCTGATCATCCTGGACTCCTGTGAATCGGCTGTGCCAGCCGCTGTTCCATCAGCCACACCGGCGGCCCGGCCTCCGTCCCAGCCAGATCAGCCCGATTTTCACCTAGTTCAACCGGCGATCCCGCCGCCGGAGGCTGTGCCGGAAATAATTCCTGAATCCGCCGGTACGATTTTCCTGCTGTTGGATATTTCGAATTTGCTGGGACAGGGAGATTACGAAAACGCCCTGTCCCTTTTTGAAAAGATCGAGCCGGAGGATGGGGAACAAACTACCATTGAACTTCTTAGGGCTTCAGCCCTGATTTCCGCCGGCAAAAGCGCCGCCGCCCGGACCATCGTCGAAGAAATCCTAAAAACCAATCCTAATCTGGTCCCGGCTCTGCTGGTCCTGGCGGAGGTAGAAGGAGCTCAGGGCCGGAACAGAGAACAACGGGCCGCCCTGGAACGCCTTCTTAAACTGGAACCGGACAATGTTCCTGCCCTGGTTTCCATGGGGAACCTTATGATCCGCAGCAATGCCACTCCCCAGGCGGGATCTTATTTTGACCGGGCCCTGAGAGCGGATCCCGAAGACGGCGAAGCCCTCCTGGGCCGGGCCTGGGTATACCGGAACAGCCGGGAACCGAAAAAAGCTGAAACGCTGCTCAACAAAGCGGTGGAACTGTACCCCGATTGGGCCAGGCCTATTCACGAACGGGGACGGCTCTACAAATCTGTCAGGGCCTATCCAAAAGCATTGGCGGACTTGGACAGGGCAAAAGATCTGGAACCGGATAATTACTTCATTGCCTGCGACCGGGGGGATACCCTAAGAATCATGGGCCGGAAAACCGAAGCCCTGGCGGAATACGAGCGGGCTATCAAACTTGATCCGGATTATTTTTTGGCCTATGTACACAGCTCAGATCTTAAAGATGAATTAGAAGACTACGATGGAGCCGCCGCCGGGTATGCAATTCTTGCCCGCCTTAATCCGGACTATTATTTTGCCTTAGAAGGATTGGGGATGCACCTGATGCGCCGCCGGCAATGGCTTGAAGCAAAGGACACTTTTGTGGAAGCATATAAGCGGGCTGCCAAAATGAACAGGGGCCAGGCCGGAACCGGCGAAGGCATATATGCCCTGCTGGCGGCAGTATGCTGGATGCGGAGTGGGGGACGGGAAGAAGCGCGGCCTTTCCTGGATGAAGCACTAAGGCGGACAGAACGGAATTCTGTTGAGTACCGGCTGCTCCGGCTTTACCGCGATTCGACGGGAGATACGGACCTGGTAACCCAAATTGACCGGGAAAAGGACCCCGCAGTAAAAGCGCGGATGCTCTATTATCTGGCAAACTATTACGATATCCGGGGAAACAAAAACCTGGCAAACAGGTTTTTTTTACAGGTCAGGGATTTGGACGTGACACACATACGTGAGTGGCGGCTGAATGAATGGACCCTGGAAGAACGGGGAATACGATGAGCGAAACAAAACAAAACAAAACAACACAAACACGTATGATCATCGACGCCGGGGGCAAAACAATAACCCTTATCGGCACGGCCCATGTTTCCATGAACAGCATAGAAGAAGTACGGCAGTCTATTGTAGAAGACCAGCCCGACATGGTTTGCATCGAACTGGACCAGGGCCGTTATGATGCAATGACCAGCAATTCCTGGGAAAAACTTAATATGGCCAAGGTTTTTAAAGAAGGGAAAGGGTTCCTTCTAATGGCCAATTTGGTGCTGGCAGGTTTTCAAAGACGGCTGGGAAGCGAACTGGGCGTTAAGCCCGGCGAAGAAATGAAGACCGCCCTGGAAACCGCCAAAGAATTAAATATCCCCCATGCCCTCTGCGACCGGGAAGTGCAGATAACTCTGCAAAGGGCCTGGTCAAAATGCGGCCTCTGGAGCAGATCAAAACTCCTCGCTTCCCTTCTTGCCAGCGCCTTTACTACGGAAAAACTTAGCAAGGAAGAAATAGAAAACCTAAAAAACCGAAGCGAGCTGGATGGGATGATGAATGAATTAGCATCGTACCTTCCGGCGGTAAAGGAAACCTTGATTGACGAGCGGGATCGCTTTCTGGCGGCAAAGATTTGGTCTTCCGGCGGAACACGGCCCCTGGCGGTTGTGGGGGCCGGCCACATGGAAGGAATCAAAGTCCATGTGGAAAAAATCGCCGCCGGAGAAGAAAGCGCCGATGTGGAAGATCTGAATCAAATCCCCCCCCGGGGGTTCTTTTCCCGGCTGGTCCCTTTTATAATTCCTTCGATTATTCTCGCCATGCTCGCCTATGGTTTCTACAAGCTGGGAGTTTCTTCCAGCCTCTCCATGATACTCACCTGGCTGTTCTGGAACGGCGGACTTGCCGCCCTGGGAGCGATCATCGCTCTGGGCCATCCCCTTTCCATTCTGGTATCTATGCTGGGGGCGCCTATCACATCCGCCACCCCTGTTATAGGGGTGGGAGTCTTATCGGGCCTTACGGAGATATATCTGCGAAAACCCCGGGTAGAGGACGCCCAATCAATTAACGACGATATCGGCAGTCTTAAGGGCCTATACCGCAACCGCATTATCCACGCCCTCCTGGTGTTTTTCCTTTCTTCACTGGGGAGCATGGCCGGAACCTTTATCGCCATCCCTTCCATCGCGGGGCAGCTATTTAAGTAGCGTTGAATGGATATTTCTTTTTTATAAAAAATGTCTTCCCGAGTTATGTTTAACTTGCTGACATTACGGGGCTTTGGCCGCCTTTGCGCCTATATGTGTACAATCCTCTAAAATATTTATCAGGTCCATTCGGTAATACTCTTGTGCGACATCTCCCATGGCCGGCAAAATTTACCTCCGCCGTAACCTATTATGCAATATCTGCAAAAAGGTTTTGGTTTGGACAAGAAGCGCAGAATTTCATCTATCGTATGTTTTTCATATACGGAAATGTAATCATCCTCTGTTACCTCAAGGTTTGTGCCAAAATATTTGTTAAAATGGCGTATATAAGCCGTCTGGGCACACGTAAAAAGTTTGCCTTCTTCTAACTGGATACATTTCTCCCCTTCATTGCAAAGAATAAAACTTCTTTTTTTATTTTGTGATCCTGTCAAATCCAGGGGTTTTACCCTCCAGTCACTTTCCTTGTCCGAAAGAATTATATCAACAGAAAATTGTTTGGCGGTTTTTTCTATCAGTTCCATATCCAGTTTGATGGGATATTTGCTGATAAACACTCTTATTCTATTCTCTTTACAAACCTGCCAAAATTCAGCGGATTGTTTTGGCAGCAAGATTCCATTTGTAACAATCTCAACATAATTATCCCCGTTAAAAAACTGTCTGCTTATTTTTAGAATCTCAATAAGCTGCGGGTGCAATAACGGTTCTCCTCCCATCAGCCGTATTCCTCCAATGCGGTCGAGACCTAAACCTGAAATTCTCGCGCAGTCATTTTTGTAGGATTCAATATCAAGATAATATTCATCGGCAACAGGTGAGAAATGGGAACAGTTCGCGCAGTTAAGATTACAATGATCGGCAAGGTGAATTTCAAGCCGTAGGGTTTTTTCGGGTTTATATTTACCCTTACCCCAATAGGATAAATACTTTCTAAATCTCCACAGAAAATCTCTTACGGGTACAGGAAGCGTTTTTCTGTATACCTGTCGTATTTTGGTTTTACGCATACATTATTTTGCTGTTACTTCTTTCCGGAGTAAAGCGTAAATTTCATCTGATCCTGATTGGCCTTGATCAAATTAAACCACAGTGCCTTTTTTTTGGTGATCACCGGACTTTTGCGGCCCATCACTTTTAGTTTTTCGTAAATCCCTATGGCGTTTTTGGATGCCTGGTAGGCTTTTTGATACTGGCCCTGATAGATCTGAAAAGCCTTTTCCTCTATTTCCTTATCGATGGTGGTTTCGTATTTCGAAAGAAGCAGTTCATATTTGTCTGCCACGCCCTTTAGGTAATCCAAAACAAGCCTGTCAAAGTTGGGGATCTGATCAGCCAGGGCGATAAAATCCCTTAGGTACTGCACCGCTGCATCATAATCCTCGTCCTGGGAATAGGCTCGTATGGAAAGCCTGCAAAGCTGCATAAAGGAATCGTTGGCAACGCTAAGCATGCCATGAATGGGTTTAGTAGGAATAATGGAAAACTTCGGCATTACTGCGGCCATCTTGGAAAGAAGGCACATCATATCCAGATATATCCGCTGTTCCCACAGATTATCCTTGATGGACCCGAAAAGCGCCACCAGTTCTTCGCTGAACTGCTGTTTGTAGCGTTCCTCATCCTTAAATACCACTTCGCAGGTAGGGATCATCACTCCCTTAAATTCAATCTGGCCCGTGTCAAAGAAATAAACCACATTGTTTTTTATCAGGGAATTTTTGGAGCTTTGGTTCTCTTTCATAAAATTCATCTGAACCTGCTTGGCCACCATAATCCGGCTTTCCTTGGAAGATAGTTCGTTGGCCCTGGTCTGAAGCCTGGCTCCTGAATTTAGAAGGAACCCTGCCAGGTTTCCTTTTTCGGTAATGATAAGGGGGCTTTGGGTATTGCCCCCGGTGATCCCCGCGGAGCATTTAAAAACCGGCAGGGCTTCGGCATTTCCCTGACGCTTTGTCATAATTTCGGGATCATTCACATAATTGGTTTTTCCAAAGTAATCCATGATCGCCAGGGTTACCGTCAGGGCATCGGTGGCGCTGGCGGCGACCACTACCATTTCGTCCCCTCGCTCACGCTGGCTTACCGCCTGGCAGCAGGTAGAAATCCTCCGGACTTCGGTATTCATGGCCCAGTCCAGGGTGTGCATCATGGATAGGTTTTTCCGGGAATCCATGCAGAATTTGGTATACCCGTGGATGTCCAGCATGGCAATATAGAGGTTGGAGATTTGAAGGGTGTCTTTTAGGTCCCCCGCTTCGGGGAAGTGTTGATCGGGGATCACGAGCTCCTTCCAGAGCCGTCTGTGGTTTTTAAAGGTCATGTCGGCAAAAAAACCCCAGTTAAGGCGCTTAAGCACTTCAAAGCAGCGCATGATCACCGGGTGGACACGGTTCTCCCGAACGATAGGTTCGATATAGGTTTTTAGCCCCTTAAAGGTAGTAAACTCCTTTCCAACAACCTTGTCGCAAAGAAAAGAAAAGAGTTCAAATTCCGAGGTGTTGTCGTTGTATTCACCAATATCTTTCACAGCAAACCTTGCATAACTGTAGCATTATTTCTGATTTTGGCCTAGTATGGAAAACAGAGGAAGTCAAGATGAGGGTACTAACCGAAAGAGAATGCCGCTGGGCCATGGAAAAGGGCGAATTTGATTTACTGGAACTGCTTGGCACGGAAAAAGCCGGCCCGGCGGCGATTATTCTAACCCAAAGCTGGTGCCCACAATGGCAGGTTATGAACAGCTACCTTCCGGAGGCGGAAAAACGCCTTACGAACCTCAAAATTTTCTATGTCCAGTACGACGAGGTGCCCTGGCACGAAGAATTTATGACCTTCAAAGAAAATACTTTCGATAACCGGGAAATTCCCTATGTCCGTTATTATAAGGATGGAAAATGCACCGCCTGGAGCAACTTTGTACCTTTGGACGGTTTTTTGCACCGCCTATCTGGCTAAACCCGGGTAAATTACTTGAGTCTTTTCTAAAACTCCAGTTTTTGGAAAAGGAACCTTAAATTTATGGGGAAACCCAGCCAAAAAATTGGTTTTTCGAAAGCTTTTTCCAAAACTAACAGAGTTTTGGAAAAAGCTCACATAAGAAAATTGCTCTATTTGAACAAAAAATATACCGCAGATGTGATTTCTATCACATGTTACCCTTGCCAAAACTTCATTTGCTCCGTATAATTAATTCAAATTTTCTCTATTTTGGGGGTTTTCATGGCTCAAACGGCGGTGAAGGAAGAAATCACCTTTCCTCCTGAATTAATTACTTTTATTGACGAATGGAAGGTAAAACCAGGTAGTCTCATCATGATCCTGCACAAGACCCAGGAAACCTTTGGCTATATATCCCGGGCAGCGGCGGAGCAGCTATCCTTGCTTACAGGTATTCACCTGGCCCGCATTTACGGGGTAATCAGCTTTTATCATTTTTTCAAGACCTCCAAACCGGGAAAATACAAAATTTCCGTGTGCCTGGGAACCGCTTGTTACCTAAAGGGCGGTCAGGACCTTATGGAAGAAGCCCGGAGTCTTTTGGGAATAACCGAAGACGAGGTAACCAAAGACGGGCTCTTTTCCATCGATCCGGTCCGATGTGTGGGATGCTGCGGTCTGGCCCCGGTGATTGTCGTGGGCGGAGATACTTACGGAAAACTGAAAAAGAGTATGCTGCCAGAAATTATCTCGAAGTATAAATAGAAATCGGGGTTTTTTTGCATTTTTGTTTAACCGATTTGACGGCGGATATTACCCAAAACTGCGCCGAATCGGGGGCCAGCATGATAAGGCTGGAGATACGGGAAACCGGTGATTCGGGTAATTCCGCAGGATCAAGCAGGGCAAAAACAGAATTCCGGTTTATTGCCGGAGATAACGGCAAGGGGATGAGCGCCAACGGACTGGACCGGGCCATGGATCCTTTTGTAACCGATGGGGTAAAACACCCCGGAAGAAAGGTAGGGCTGGGTATCCCCTTTCTAATCCAGACCACCGTAGATTCCGGCGGCGGCTGGAGGATCAGTACCACCCGGGGGGGCGAAAAGACGGTCCGCTCCGGAGGCATCGGCAGAGAGGGTTCTGAAAATTCGACGGAATCCGAAAGTATTTCCGGCGCTTCGGGAACCACCGTAGAAGCCTGGTTCGACCTGACCAATGTGGATACCCCGCCGGTGGGGGACATTCCCGGCATGTTCCGGTCGGTACTGATGTTTGCCGGACCGGAAGAAATAGCCCTAAAGAGGCGCCGTGTATCCAGCTCTGCGGATCTGGATTACGAAGTAAAAAAAACCGAGTTGGCGGAAGCTCTTGGCGGTTTGGAAGATGTTTCATCCCTGGTATTGCTGGGAAAATACCTCCGTTCACTGGAGGGTATTGAGGATGAAGAGGAAGAATAAAAACTTTTGAAGGAGTTTTGGTTATGGCAATGACATTGGAAGAGCTTCGGAAGCTCAGGGAATCCAAAAAAACGGACATCCAGCGGCGCGAAGCCGAAGGAAAGGACATTCAGGTTATTGTGGGCATGGGGACCTGCGGTATCGCCGCCGGAGCAAAAGGCACCCTGGACGCCTTTATCAATGCCCTGGACGAGAACAAGCTGGTGGACAAAGTATTGGTACGCCAAACCGGCTGTATGGGACTTTGTCATTCCGAACCAACGGTTGAGGTAGTATCTCCCGGCATGCCCAATGTAATCTACGGTACCGTAGATGCCGCCACGGCCAAAGAAATTGTAGCCAAACATATCCTGGGGCATGAACTTCTGGATAATCACATCCTTAACAAGCCCGCAGCGGACATAATGAAGTAGGAGTGGAATATGGCATTTAATCATTTTATATTGTGCTGCGGCGGTACCGCCTGCGAGTCCAACAAGGGAGTAGAAATTTACGAGGAACTCCGAAAGGAAGCGGCGGCCCAGAATGTCTCCGGCGAAGTTCAGATCGTACAGACCGGCTGCTTTGGTTTTTGCGAGCGGGGCCCCATTATCAAGGTTCTTCCCGAAGAATCCTTTTATGTGGATGTAACACCCCAAGATGCAAAGGAAATTATCGCCGAGCAGATCGTCAAGGGCCGGGAAGTAAAACGGCTTCTCTACAAGGAAGATTCTTCTTCCAAAAAAGAAACTGCCGTCGAGGACATCCAGTTCTATCAGAAACAATTCCGGGTGGTTCTCCGCAACTGCGGCGTCATCGATCCCGAGAACATCGACGAATATATTGCCCGGGAAGGCTACAGCGGCCTGGAAAAAGTTCTTTTCCAATGGACGCAGGAACAGATTATAGAAGAAATAAAATCATCGGGCCTCCGGGGGCGGGGCGGAGCGGGTTTTCCCACCTGGCTTAAATGGGATCTCTGCCGTAAAGCCCAGGGAAATACCAAATACATGATCTGCAACGCCGACGAAGGGGACCCCGGCGCCTATATGGACCGATCCACCATCGAAGGTGATCCCCATTCGGTTATCGAAGGTATGATCACCGCCGGTAAGGCCATCGGAGCAAACCAGGGTATTGTATACATCCGGGCAGAATATCCCCTGGCCATTGAACGGCTAAAGATCGCCCTAAAACAGGCTCAGGACTACGGTCTCCTCGGAAAAAATATCCTGGGTTCGGGTTTTGACTTTGACATAGAGATACGTCTTGGCGCCGGGGCCTTTGTCTGCGGCGAAGAAACGGCACTGATTCAATCGGTAGAAGGCAGCCGGGGCATGGCAGTGCCCAAGCCGCCCTTCCCGGCAAACAAGGGACTGTGGCAGCAGCCTACAATCATCAACAACGTAGAAACCTTGGCCAATATTCCGGTGATCACCTCCAAGGGCGGAGCCTGGCTTTCCAAACTGGGAACAGAAAAATCAAAAGGCACCAAGGTATTCGCCTTGACCGGAAAAATAAAAAATTCTGGACTGGTGGAAGTGCCCATGGGGACAACGCTGCGGGAAATTGTTTTCGAGATAGGCGGCGGCATCAAGGACGGCAAAAAGTTCAAGGGTGTCCAGACCGGAGGCCCCTCCGGCGGGATCCTGACTGAAAAATCCCTGGACCTTCCCATCGACTTTGAAACACTGGCGGCCAACGGATCCATGATGGGCTCCGGCGGCATGATCGTCATGGACGAAGACGACTGTGTAGTAGACGTGGCCCGGTTTTACATGGATTTCTGCGTGGACGAAAGCTGCGGTAAATGCTCACCCTGCCGTATCGGGACCACCCAAATACTGCACCTGCTGGAAAAAATTGCCAAGGGGAACGGTGAGGAAGAAGATCTGACAAAACTGGAAACCATAGGTACGGCCATGACCAAGGCTTCTCTTTGTATGCTTGGCGGTACGGCGGCCAATCCCACTTTGTCGACGATCAGAAATTTCCGCGATGAATACATGGAACACATCAAGGACAAAAAATGCCGTTCCGGCAAATGCAAAAACCTGCTGCGCTTTATCATCAATGCATCCGCATGTACTGGCTGCAGCCTCTGTGCCAAGAAGTGCCCCGCCAACTGCATAACCGCTGAAGATGCAGCAAAATACCCGGATAAGAAGAAGCCCCCCTATGTGATCAACCAGGAGGCATGTCTTAAATGCGGGGAGTGTTTCAATGCCTGCAAATTCAACGCAATCTCAAAAGGCTAAAGGAGAAATACGATGATTAACCTTAAAATAAACGGCATTCCTGTCCAGGCAGAAGAGGGAACCACGATCCTTGAAACGGCTAAGAAAGCAAACATAAAGATCCCCACCCTGTGCTATAACCCCGATCTTCCCCCCTGGGCTTCCTGCGGCATTTGCGTTGTCCGCATCGCAGGCAGCCCCAAAATGGTCCGGGCCTGCACCACTCCGGTAGACGGCAGCCTGGAAGGAAAGGAGGTAATCACCCACAATGCGGAGATCATCGCCACCCGGCGGACTATTTTGGAATTGATCCTTTCCAATCATCCCAACGACTGTCTCCAGTGTCCCCGGAACGGCAACTGCGAACTGCAGGAGCTGGCTGCAGATTTTGGCATCCGGGAAAGCCCCTACCGGAAAGTGCTCAACGGCCTTTCCGTCGACGATTCCAACCCGTCCATTGTACTGAACCCGGAAAAATGCGTCCGCTGCGGACGCTGCGTTAAGGTCTGCCAGGAGATGCAGAATGTCTGGGCCCTGGAATTTCTGGGCCGGGGAATTAAGGGAAAAATCGCCAGCGCTGCGGATGCTCCCCTGGGCGAAAGCCCCTGCATCAAATGCGGCCAATGTTCAGCCCACTGTCCGGTAGGAGCGATTTATGAGAGGGACGATACGGCCCAAGTATGGGCGGCCCTGCATAATGCTGATCTTCATAAAGTGGTATCAATTGCTCCGGCGGTTCGCGTCGCCTTAGCGGAAGAATTCGGCCTAAAACCCGGTACTGTGTTCACTAAAAAAATGTATGCGGCGCTCAGGCGGCTAGGTTTTAACACCGTCTTTGATACCAACTTTTCCGCCGATCTTACCATTATGGAGGAAGGTACGGAACTGGTAAAACGCCTGACAGAAAAGGGCAGCACAATTCCCCTTATCACCAGCTGCTGTCCGGCCTGGGTCGATTATATGGAAAAATATTACGCCGACATGATCCCCAACTTCTCCACGGCGAAATCCCCGCAGCAGATGATGGGTGCCATGATCAAGGCATATTGGGCAGGAAAAGCCGGAGTAGCCCCGGAAAAAGTATACTCGGTTTCGATAATGCCCTGCACAGCGAAAAAATATGAAATCCACCGCAACGACGATATGAAAAGCGCAGGAAAGTTCCTTGGCAAAGACACAGGTTACGATAATGACATTGTAATCACCACCCGTGAACTTGCCCGGATGATCAAACAGGCGGGTATCGACATTCTCAATTTACCTGACGAGGAAGCGGACAGCCCAATGGGGCCCTACACCGGCGCAGGTACAATCTTCGGTGTCACCGGAGGTGTCATGGAGGCCGCTGTTCGCAGCGCTTATTTCCTCGTAACTAAGAAAGAACTTCCCGATGTAAACTTTAAACCGGCACGCGGCCTTGACGGGGTAAAAGAAGCCGAGATTGATTTCGGCAATGGACTTAAAATTCGCATTGCCATTGCCCACCAAATGGGGAATATCGCCGATGTGCTGGACAAGATCCGCGCCGCCCGGGACGCAGGCAAGGAACCGTTGTATCATTTTGTAGAGGTTATGGCCTGCCGCGGCGGCTGTATAGCGGGCGGCGGTCAGCCCTATGGGGCCACCGACGAAGTCCGAAATCAGCGCACGGCGGGACTTTACACGGATGACGAGAAATCTCAGTACCGCTGTTCACATCATAATCCCTTTATCGGCCAGGTTTACAAGGAATTCCTCGGTGAGCCCAACGGACACAAAGCTCACGAGCTCCTGCATACCAAATATGTACCCAGGGAACTGTATTTAAAATAACTGAATCTGCTTGCATTAAAGGGCTGCCCATACTTTCTGGGCAGCCTTTTTTATTAACAGACCGGGAATGTAAAAAACCAATGGATACCATGGGAAGCGTTATTTTTATCAATCATGGTACAAATTTGCGTGTAATGATCAAAAAGCACTGCTTTGAGCTTGTACTTTTATACGCGGGAACACAGCACGATAGAAATGTGCATTGAAGGGGTTGATTTGCAACTAACTATCATCTATAATGGCTTGTTAATAATTAGTATACTGAATTGAGAGTATTAGTAATGGCTGAATTACTAGCTTTTTCTTATAACTTGGATGGCATGACGACAAGAATAGCTTTTGAAATGGATATAGACAAGGATAGCAAGGAAAAAGAAAAATGAAACTGAAATTCAAATTGAGCCTTTTGGTGATCGCTATTGTAACGGTCATTGTAGCAGGGATCGCAATTTTGCTTTTGCGTGCAGCTTCCAATATAAGCCTGTCGTTGAGCAAACGGAGCATTGAACATGTGACCAACCTTCAGGCTGAATACTGGAAGGCCCGGGGAGACGGTCATATACGGGCGCTACGCACAATAGCCGATATAATGGCTGATTATGAAAACGTTCCGGTTAGAGAAAGGCGCGATCGCTTTGACAGTATGCTCTTGAGCGCACTCGATTCAAATGCCGCCTGGACTCTCACCTATACAGTATGGAAACCAAACGTCCTTGACAATATGGACGCTCAATATATAGGAAGGCCGGGATCTACCCCCACTGGGCAGTACGCCATGACCTACACCAGAGAAACCGGCGAACTGCAAACCCGGGCCGCCGCCGATATTGAGGGTACCATGGAGCGGCTTGCCGGTCCCAACGCGAGGAGAGACCGTATAGATCACCCCATGCTTAGAATGGTGGAAGGAAAGGAAATTTATGTGTTTATAATGACGGTTCCCATAATCAATAAACGCACCAATGAAGTAGTTGGAAGCGTGGGGTGCCTGTTATCTATTACCGGGATACAGCCTACGATAATAAATGCAATGGATGCAAATGAAGAAATTACAGCCATGGTGATTTACTCAAGTAACGGGTTCATCTTGGGGCATTTTATCCCTGATCGGGTTGGTAAAATGATGAGGGATGTCGATGTAGAATACGGCCAATATCGGGAGGAGGCCAGTCAGGCAATAGCTCAGGGGAAACCTTTTGAAACCAGAGTGTATGATCCCACTCTTAATGTAACCCTGGAACTTGCGATGGTTCCTATCCAGCAGGGCACTTCGGAAACAACATGGTCGGTAATGATAGCAACTGCAGAAGACATTATTATGAAAGATGTAAATGACATAAGAAAATTTACCATAATAATAGCGGTGATAGCCATCCTCGCGGGGGCGGTAATCGTCTATCTTGCATTGCACTATGTAACAAAACCCATCGTTAATGTAGCGGAAACTCTTAAAGACATTTCCGAGGGTGAAGGCGATCTGACCAAACAGATAGCGGCCAGTTCCTCCGACGAAATAGGAGACCTTTCCCGGTACTTTAACAATACATTGGAGAAAATAAAAAATCTTGTTCTCATTATCAAGAAAGAAGCAGCAAATTTATCCGACATCGGCAATGATCTTGGCAGTAATATGAACGAAACCGCCGCTGCAGTGAACGAAATTACTGCCAATATCCAGAGTATCAAGGGCCGCATACTTAACCAGAGCGCCAGCGTAACGGAAACCCATGCAACAATGGAACAGGTGGTAACAAACATCAACAAACTTGATGGATTGGTAGAAAATCAAACTAACAATGTATCCCGCGCTTCTTCTGCCATTGAAGAAATGGTCGCTAATATCAAGTCTGTTACAGGAACGCTTGCCAACAATGCGGTAAATGTACAAACGCTGCGGGAAGCGTCAGAAGTTGGCCGGGCAGGATTGGAGGAAGTGGCCGGGGACATACAGGAAATCGCCCGCGAGTCCGAGGGACTTATGGAGATTAACTCGGTTATGGAGAACATTGCCAGCCAGACGAACCTCCTTTCGATGAATGCCGCTATAGAGGCCGCCCATGCGGGGGAAGCGGGGAAAGGTTTTGCCGTTGTCGCCGATGAAATCCGCAAGCTGGCGGAAAGCTCCAGCGAACAGTCAAAAACAATCGGCAATGTGCTGAAAAAGATTAAGAGTTCAATCGACAAAATAACATTGTCAACCGATAACGTACTTCATAAATTCGAGGCGATTGACTCAAGCGTCAAGGTGGTGTCGGATCAGGAAGACCAAATACGCTGTGCTATGGAAGAGCAGGGAGAGGGGAGCAAGCAAATCCTTGATGGAGTAAGCGAGGTTAATGAAATTACCCGCCAGGTTAAAGCCGGCTCCAATGAAATGCTTGAAGGTTCTACCGAAGTTATTCGGGAAAGCACTGAACTTGACAAGGCAACACAGGAAATCGCTTCGGGCATTAACGAAATGGCCTCCGGCGCGGAACAGATGAATGTTGCGGTACATCACGTTAACGAATTAAGCGGCAAAACCCGCGAAGGCATTGAAAACTTAATGAAAGAGGTTGAGCGCTTCAAAGTTGATTGAAGCACAGACGGACACAAAGCTCACGAGCTCCTGCATACCAAATATGTACCCAGGGAGCTGTATTTAAAATGATGAAAATGCATGCATTTTCATCATTAGGAGTTTTGCAGAATAAAACTCCATACTGGTTTTATTAAATGAATGGCCGTCCATACTTTCTGGACAGCCATTTTTATACTCAAATACCTAGTTTTTAAGAAATAAAACCTGCTTGACACTGCAAGTTTTATAATATAGTTTAGCAATAATGTAGAAAATGCCCAAATAATTGAAAAATAAGGAGGGTTTATGAAATTACGTTACCGGTTAACTATCATCATTACTATTTTGACTATGGTGATAATAGCCATGATATCAGTAACACTTCTGCGGCAGGCCCGTATTCTGCAAACCAAGGTGGCTTTTGAAAATACGAAAAATCTATGTTATTCGGAATCACTTCGAATACAGAAGGATCTGGAAGTATTCATGAACGCCATTGATACCATTTCCAAAACATATAACTCATTTGATGCCATTGATATGCCCCTCAGGAGACACTATTTCGATGAAATTCTCCGCAGCACCGTTGCATCCAACCCCACTTTTGTCGGGATATACTCTGTCTGGAAGCTTGGCGTAATAGACGACGGACCTCCTATTTACAGCACCCTCTATACGCGGGAACACAGCACGAAGGACCAGGATATCATTACCCGTTACGATTTTTCCGAATGGAACAAGCCCGAATACGGCCGTTGTCAGGATGCAATCGCGGCAAACGAAGCCTGGCCGTGGATGATCCCTTTTCCGGTACCTTTTGTAAACCGGGGGAATGATATATACGCCGTCTTTATGACTGCCCCGATTATTGATACCCAAACGAATGAACTCTACGGTTTTGTGGGAGTTGGGGTGGATATTACCCCCATGCAGGAAAGCATTATCAATTTGAGACCTTATGGCACCGGTATGGCGCAGTTGATTTCTGCCGACGGCATTATCACGGCCCACGCTGATACCGGCGAGATTGGCAAAAACTTTCATGAGGAAACCGGGGCGAAATTGTTTGGCTCCGAAGGTATCAAGGATCTTGAGGAAACCATGAGAACCGGACTCTATCATCAAACCACATACAACGGGAACATTATTGTAAGCTGTCCTATTCAGATAGGGAAAACAAAATCATACTGGTCGATTGTTGTAGAAGTTCAGGAAAAGACTGTATTGACCGAAGTGTACCAAATGCGGATTTTTACCATTATATTTGCTCTGACAATGGTGTTTATCGCTGCTATCATTGTTTTTATTATCATAAAATATTCAACAAAGCCGATATCGAAAGTCGTTCTTGCTCTCAAAGATATTTCACAGGGCGAGGGAGATCTAACCCAGCGTATCCCAGAAAAAGGCAATGACGAAATTACCGATATGTCCTATTACTTTAATCTGACACTGGAAAAAATAAAAACCCTTATCTTTGCCATTAAAAAGGAAACAGGAGTGTTATCCGGCGTCGGCAATGATCTTGGCAATAATATGAACGAAACCGCCGCTGCAGTAAACGAGATTACCGCAAATATTCAAAGTATTAAGGGCCGCATACTTAACCAGAGCGCAAGCGTAACAGAAACCCATGCAACAATGGAACAGGTGGTAACAAACATCAACAAACTTGATGGATTGGTAGAAAATCAAACTAACAATGTATCCCGCGCTTCTTCTGCCATTGAAGAAATGGTTGCCAATATCAAGTCTGTTACAGGAACGCTTGCCAACAATGCTGTCAATGTACAAACACTGCGGGAAGCATCAGAAGTTGGCCGTGCAGGATTGGAGGAAGTGGCCGGGGACATACAGGGAATCGCCCGCGAGTCCGAGGGACTTATGGAGATTAACTCGGTTATGGAGAACATTGCCAGCCAGACTAACCTGCTTTCAATGAACGCTGCGATTGAAGCGGCTCATGCGGGGGAAGCAGGGAAAGGCTTTGCTGTTGTCGCCGATGAAATCCGCAAGCTTGCGGAAAGCTCCAGTGAACAGTCAAAAACAATAGGCAATGTGTTGAAAAAGATAAAGAGTTCAATCGACAAAATATCATTATCTACCGATAACGTACTTCATAAATTTGAAGCAATTGACTCAAGCGTTAAAGTGGTGTCGGATCAGGAAGATCAAATACGCAGTGCTATGGAAGAGCAGGGAGAGGGGAGCAAGCAAATCCTTGACGGAGTTGGCGCAGTAAATGAGATAACCCGTCAGGTTAAAGCAGGCTCCAATGAAATGCTTGAAGGTTCTACCGAAGTAATCCGCGAAAGCACTGAACTTGAAAAGGCAACACAGGAAATCGCTTCGGGCATTAACAAAATGGCCTCCGACGCGGAACAGATGAATGCTACGGTACATCGCGTTAACAAGCTAAGCGGTAAAACCCGCGAAGGCATTGAAAACCTAATGAAAGAGGTTGAGCACTTTAAAGTTGATTGAAGCACAGAGTGAAATCGCTGCCGTGCTTACACGGGCATGATCGAAGCAGTGAGGAAACGTCGTATTAAAGGTACGCAGGTATAATACCCTTTTTATTGTTCGTCCTCACTCGGCAATGCGAAAACAAGCTTTTGAGCGGCCCTCGCTCGTCCTCCAATAATACAGCACTTTTAATTAAATTCCAGTCATTTTTGTACATCATCATATTATCTAATCGCACTTGACACTTCCAATTAAAACTGAAACAATATCTTGGTGAGGTGAAATTCCGCTATCCAATTAAAAAAGGAGAAACAGGAATGAAATTGAGTTTGCGGATACCTTTGCTTATCGGAGCAGTTGTGGTAATAACGGCTGCCAGTATTATTTTTACTGCTGTGTTTATTGCCTCCGGAAACTTGGAAGAAGCCAATTACAATGAACTTTCCGGCGAGGCCGACGCAAACGCTGAGCTTATCGTAGCCAAGCTGGAAAACCAGAAGATTCAGCTTTGGGAAGTAGCCAACCGCGCCCGGACCCGGTCCATGGACTGGGAGGGTGTTGTAAAACGGAACCTCATGCCGGATGTGGATCGCATCGGCAGTCTTGAGCTGGGTTTGGTATACCCCGGCGGCGAAACCCACTATGTACGCGATCCGCAAGTAACCAACCTGGGCGACCGGGATTATATCATCTCGGCTTTTGGCGGGGAAAATTCCGTCTCCGATGTACTTATCAGCCGGGCTACCGGTAAGCCTGTTGTAATGTTCGCTTCCCCGGTGTTTGAAAACGATAACCCTGGAGCGCGTGTTATCGGTGCAGTTATTTCCCGCAGGGATGGCGGCCTCCTCACCGAAATGACCTCGCATATAAAACCCGGTAAAAGCGGTTATGCGTTCATGGCGAACAAGCAGGGTATTATTGTCGCTCATCCCGATAATGATCTGGTACTCAAACAATGGAACCCTGTAAAGGAAGCTGAAAACGATCATTCCCTGAAGCCCCTGGCAGATATGCTCAGACTGGCCTCCAGTGAGAAATCCGGCATTGCTTCCTATGATTACAAAGGACAAAGCAGAATATGCAGTTTTTCGGAAGTTCCCGGTCATCCCTGGACATTGTTTGTTACGATAGAAAAAAAGGATTTTGCAGAAGTGGTCTCCGGGATGCGCAATATTATACTTGCGATAGGGGCAATCTGTACCCTCGCGGGCATTGGCGTTGCGATACCCATTGGAAAATCGATTGCCAAGCCGGTAATCCGTATAGCCGGAACGTTGAAGGATATATCCGAAGGTGAGGGCGATCTTACCAGAAGCATTATTATCAATTCAAAAGATGAATTTGGAAACCTCGCACATTACTTCAACCAGACATTGATAAAAATCAAAAACCTTGTCATAAACATCAGGAAAGAAGCGGGTGTATTATCCGACATCGGCAATGACCTTGCCAGTAACATGAACGAAAGCGCCGCCGCTGTGAACGAAATCACCGCCAATATCCAGAGTATCAAGGGACGCATAATAAACCAAAGCGCAAGTGTTAGCGAAACCCATACGACAATGGAACAGGTTGTAAACAATATTAACAAACTTGACGAATTGGTGAAAAAACAGAGTACCAATGTTTCACGAGCTTCAAACGCTATTGAGGAAATGGCGTCCAATATTCAGTCGGTTACCTCAACTCTTGCCAACAATGCAGCTAACGTTCATACCTTAAGGGAATCTTCGGAAGCCGGACGCTCCGGGCTGCAGGAAGTAGCGGAGAATATTCAGGAAATCTCCCGCCAATCCGAAGGACTGATGGAAATAAACTCTGTAATGAAAAAAATCGCAAGTCAAACAAACTTGCTTTCGATGAACGCCGCCATTGAAGCGGCCCATGCGGGGGATTCGGGCAAAGGTTTTGGCGTAGTAGCCGGTGAAATCCGCAAGCTGGCGGAAAGTTCCGGTGAACAATCCAAAACCACCGATGTCGTTCTAAAAAAAATAAAAGGTTCAATTGACAAGATAATGAAATCTACCGAAATTGTGCTGACCAGGTTTGAAGCAATCGACTCAAGTGTCAAAGTAGTGTCGGATCAAGAAGAAAAAATTCACGGTTCAATGGAAATGTATGGAGTCAGGAGCAAGCAAATCGTTGAAGACACTGTAGAAGTTAATGAAATAACCAAACAGGTAGGAACCAGCTCCCATGAAATGTATGAAGGGGCTAGCGAAGTAATCAAGGAAAGCAATGAACTTGAAAAAGTGACACAGGAAATTGCTTTGGGCATGAACGAAATGGCAAGCGGCGCCGATGAGATTAACATTGCCGTCCACCAGGTCAATGAGATAAGCGTTAAGAACCGCGAAGGCATTGAAAACTTAATGAAAGAGGTTGAGCGCTTTAAAGTTGATTAACGAACGGAGCGAAACAGCGGCCGTGCTTGCACGAGGCATGATTGGGGGAATGAAGATTTTGGAACCCCATAAAATCTCCCGGCAGAAAAAAGAGAAAATATGCGGGTTTCTCCATAATTCTTTTTTTGATATTTTTTTTATTGGGAGGTTTTGCTTTTTTCCCTTCTATGCGGGAAATCCGGCATATCAACGCCGGCCGGGATCTGTCCCAGGCGGCGGGCTATGAAATGCTCAGGCTGGAAGCGGCGGTAAACAGGGGAGTGCTTATCATGATATATACGGGAAAAATTAACAACTAAACAGTTACAGGTTAATAAATTCCAATAACTTACCGAAAATATAGGAAAGTATAATAAATTTGTGGCAATAGTAAAGAAGGGAAAAGATGAAACTAAAATTTAAGTTGAGCCTTTTGGTAATCAGTATTATGACAGTCGTTGTAGCGGGAATAGCTATACTGTTGTTAAGCGAATCTTCTCACAGCACCAAAGAGCTGAGCCTTGAGAGTATGCATCGGCTGGCGGCTGAACAAGCCGAATACTGGCGGGGCCGGGAAGAAGGGTATATGAGGGTATTACGGACCCTTTCTAATATAATGTCGGATTTTGAAAGTATGCCAGCCAATGAAAGAAGAGACAGCTATGACACCATGCTGGAGGGCGTGCTGCTTGCGGAACCTAACCTGGTTGTAATTTATACTATTTGGAAACCCAACGCCGTGGACGGAATGGACAGCCAGTACATTGGCCGTACAGGATCCACCCCTGCCGGGCAATATGCCATGACCTATACCAAGGAATCGGGGGAAATGCTCGGAAGGGCAAGCACCGACGTGGAAAATACCATGATCCGTTTGAATGGCCCCTTGGCGCGATTTGACCGTGTTGATCACCCGGTACCGCGGGTCATACAGGGGGAAGATGCATTGGCTATCATCATGCAGGTTCCTATTATTAACCGCCGCACCGATGAAGTTGTTGGGGCGGTAGGCCTTCTTTTAAATATAGCAGCGATACAGAGCGGCGTAGAACAGGTTATAGGCGATAATGATGAAATAACCGCCATGGTAATTTACTCGGGGAATGGAATGATTATGGGGCACATTTTTCCCGAACGGGTAGGAAAATTTCTGACCGAGGTAGATACGGTATACGGCGATTATATGCAGAGTGCAAATGATGCCGTACTTAATGGCAGCAAGTTTGGCTGCACATCATATTCAGAAGCTCTAAAAACAAGCCTGGAAATCGTCTTGATTCCAATTAAAATAGGCACTTCTGACAATAATTGGTCAGTAATGGTTTCAACAACAGAAGAATACATTATGAGGGAAGTAAAAAAATTAACCACAACTACCATGATTGTATCGGTGATAGCGATTCTAGCTACGGCGGTAATATTGTTTTTTGTCCTTGCCTCTGTTACCAAACCTGTTGCCAAGGTGGCGGATACTCTTAAAGATATTTCCGAGGGTGAAGGGGATTTAACCAAACAGATAATTGCCAATTCAAAGGACGAGATAGGCGATCTTTCCCGTTACTTTAACCTCACCCTGGAAAAAATAAAAAACCTGGTCTTTACCATAAAAAAAGAGGCCGGAAAATTATCCGACATCGGCAATGACCTTGCAAGCAATATGGAAGAGACTGCATCAGCGGTAAACGAAATTACCGCCAATATACGGAGTATTAAGGGACGTGTATTGAACCAGAGCGCCAGCGTCAGCGAAACCCATGCGACCATGGAACAGGTTGTGATTAACATCAATAAGCTTGACAAACTTGTAGAAAATCAGGCTGATAATGTATCCCGGGCCTCGTCCGCCATAGAAGAAATGGTAGCCAATACCAATTCGGTTACCGGGACACTTGTCAATAACGCCCATAACGTAAAAACACTGCGGGAAGCCTCGGAAGTAGGGCGTGCAGGATTAGAGGAAGTTTCCACGGACATACAGGAAATCGCCCGTGAGTCCGAAGGGCTCATGGAGATTAACTCGGTTATGGAAAATATCGCCAGCCAGACAAACCTGCTTTCGATGAACGCAGCGATCGAGGCAGCCCATGCCGGGGAAGCCGGCAAGGGTTTTGCCGTAGTAGCCGACGAGATACGCAAGCTGGCGGAAAGTTCCAGCGAACAGTCCAAGACGATTGGTACAGTGCTAAAAAAAATAAAAGAGTCGATAGACAAAATATCCGGGTCAACCGAAAATGTGCTTAACAAGTTCGAGGCCATTGACACAAATGTCAAAATTGTCTCAGAACAGGAAGAAAACATACGCCGTGCAATGGAGGAACAAGGGATAGGGAGCAAACAAATCCTGGACGGTGTCAGCGAGGTAAACGAGATAACCCGGCATGTACGCAGCAGTTCCCAGGAAATGCTTGAAGGTTCAAAGGAAGTAATACAGGAGAGTCAAAACCTGGAAAAAGCAACCCAGGAAATCACTTCCGGCATGAATGAAATGGCAACGGGCGCCGACCAGATTAACATTGCAGTGAACCACGTTAACGAGATAAGCGGAAAAAACCGTGAAGCAATTAACACTCTGATAGCGGATGTCTCGCGGTTTAAAGTTGAATGATAAAAATGTTGTACAAATTTTTATCATTCAACTTTTTGCTTCGCATTTTTAGTTTAGGGGTTTTGCTGGCTTAATTTTTCCAAGAGCGAGACAATTAAATGGTAATCGTCCATTAGTTTTTGATATCGTTCTTCGGCATCCTGTTTCTTGCCGGTTGTCTTTGCCTGTATTATTGCCCCTGCTGCCAGGTGAAACTTTTTATGTTCCTCTTCCAGCTTTTTATACATATCGTTTTCGCTTAACCGTTTGCCGTCTCCGTAAATCCATTTCCCCAGATCACATTTAATATGATCCTCAGGGGTGGCTTTTAGTCCTTCTTTCCGGTCATCCAAAAATGCCCGTAACTGTATCAGCCAATTCCGATGCATAATAAGAATCAGATCAAAATTGAACAAAGCGGTTTCTTTTTCCAGTTGTCCGTGGTCTTCCATTTTTTGGAAAAAACCTTCCATGGATTTATTGGTATCCACAATATATTGTGCTACTCCGCTCTGCGCCCCGCTTATGTCGGTGGCTTTTTTTTCTATAATTCCTATATCCTGTAAAAGCTCTGTGGAAAAATTGTTTATACTTCTTAAAGCCTTTTCCACATTGCCAGTGCCGATGACTATTTCTTTGCTTCCGCTGGATATTTCCTGCGAAACCTGCTTTAAATCTTCCATTGTTTTTACAATCAGTCCCGTCCCGATGGATAATTCCGATGTTGAAGTAGATATTTCCGCAAACGCATTGACGAAGATTTCAACTTCCCTTTGAATATTTGTAAAGGTATTGCCTGCGGTTTGTCCTGCATCCTTTGCTTCTTTAATCTGACTGATGATTTTTTTCAAAGAGTCACCTATGGCTTTCGAGTTTGCCGTTGTGCTTTCGGCCAGTTTTCTAACCTCCGTTGCTACCACAGCAAAACCCTTTCCAAACTCTCCGGCATGGGCCGCTTCTATGGCAGCATTCATGGCCAAAAGGTTGGTCTGCGCCGCTACATCATCAATAACTTTTATTACATCGGCTACTGCGTTGATAGCCGCCGTTACTTCCGTTATTGCCGAAGCTGTCTTCATGACGCTTTCCCCGCCTTTGCCGATTATCTCCTGAAGTTTTCCCGCGGCTTCCGTTTTCTGTTTTGTTACTTCCGTTACGCTGTTCACAGACGCAGACATTTCTTCTACTGCTGCAGCAGCCTGCATCAAAGCTCCATCCTGTTTTTCTACCATCCCGTTAAAATTACGAACATTCGCCGTAATTTCTTCAATGGCGGCGGATGAGTTGTTTATCTGATCATGCAGGGTACTGGTTTTTGTCTGAATGGCCTTAACCGTCATGTCCAGTCCGCCGGCAACAATGGCGATGTCCATTGGAGCGGAAACCTGGCGGTTTGTTTTCCTTGCCATATTTCGAACATTTGTTATAAGTTCAGCAAATACATTATCTCTTTTGTTAGAGTTTTCATTAATCACAGCATTGGTTGAAGAAAAATCAAAAAATTTCATGTAGACTCCCTTTTTATAATATAAGAGTTCTATCGGTACTTTTCCATTCATAAACGGATTTTTTTCTTGAATTTTCCCCTGCTTTCTGTGCTATCCGAAACGTATGTCATAGATAGTGAATAACCGTTAAACCAGCAGCAAAGCGGTTTGAATTACCGGATCCGCCGCGGCAGATTCTATACAAGATAACAATTATATGATAAGCTGTGCTTATGAAAATTGTGATCATCGGCGCCCAATGGGGCGATGAAGGCAAGGGCAAAATTGTTGATTACCTGGCCAACGAAGCACAGATTATCGTCCGTTTTTCCGGCGGCGCCAATGCAGGACATACCATCGTCATCGACAACGAGGAATACGCTCTGCATTTAATCCCTGCGGGAATCCTCTATCCGGACAAGCTGGTGGTTCTGGGGGCGGGAATGGTGATCGACCCCATGGCACTTTTTTCAGAACTGTCCATGTTGAATAAGCGGGGCATCGAAACCACCGGCAGAGTTTTTATTTCCGACCGGGCCCACATCGTTCTTCCCCGGTACATCGAAATCGACAAGGAACGGGACGCAGCCCGAAAAATACCCATCGGCACCACCGGCCGGGGTATTGGGATCACCTATTCTATGAAAAGCAAACGGGATGGCATTCGGCTGGCGGATCTTTCCTGGAAAGAAAGAATGGACGAACTCGAAGAAGCAGATCATGAATTCCTCGCCCCTTATCTGGATCAACTTTTGACCATGACCATAGACATGGCCTCGTTTATCCAACACCGGAAAAACGCCCAAACCCTCTTCGAAGGAGCTCAGGGGGCGCTGTTGGATCTAGATCTTGGAACATATCCCTATGTATCCAGCGGCATGTCCAGTGCTTCCGGGGCTGCCCTGGGCGGATGTGTTGGGCCCCGGGCCCTGGATAAAATATTGGGTGTCTTTAAAGCTTACACTACCCGGGTGGGAAACGGTCCCTTCCCCAGCGAATTTAATGCCAGTTCCGAGGATGAACTCTGCGGTTTTATCCGGAAAACAGGCCGGGAATTCGGAGTAACCACGGGCCGCCCCCGGCGCTGCGGCTACCTGGATCTGGTGGCCCTCCGCTATGCTTGTTTTACCAATTCCATCGACGCCCTGGTAATGACCCATTTGGATGTATACGATACTCTGTCAGAAATCAAGGCCTGTGTAGCCTACCGTATCGGAGATAAAATGGTAGAGGACTTTCCTTCTTCCGTTCAGGCCCTGAACACCGCCAGGCCGGTACTTCGCAGCTTTCCCGGCTGGAAACAATCCTTGGCTGACAGACTGACCTACGAAGAATTCCCCCTGGAAGCCATGGAGTATATTGAGTTTATTGAACGGTTCTGCGAAACTCCCATTCACATTGTTTCTGTGGGCTATGAACGAAAAGCAACGATTATTCGAAAGAGTCCCTGGCGGCAATAGCACAGTTAGCAGCGTTCATGCTAATAATTGATAATTCTGGCTGCGATCTCCCAATCGGAATCATCAAAATTAAATTTTCTGGCAATAGCTGTCCGGCTCTGCCCCTGAGAATGCCACAAAGCAAGTTGAACAGGAATTGTTGAATCATCATCAAAGTTATCTGCCATATATCTGCTGATTTTTGAGGATATTGATTTTAGGCGAGAAGGCATGGAAACATATCTAAAACTCTCTGCTGCCGTCGGATTTTCACGTTCAAAATTAGCGCAAAACGCGTTAAAAACAACTTGAACAGATGCATTGGGAGCAAGATTTATATACCGCCCGCCGCTGGCCCTGTCAATATAATATCCTCCGTCAAAAAGAAATACTTGGGCTGCGATCATATTCTGGCCGGAACCGGAATTACGTAAATAAACTCCGCCGTTTAAAATCACATTGATCCGGATTTCATTTTCCGTATTATTTTTCAAGCTGCCAAGGACCGCAGTGCCTGAACTGCCGCCGTTTCCGCGGGCGGTCAATGTAACGGCGCGGCTGGAAATCGCATTACTCAGCTCACGGGAAATTACAGGGGTTAATTGCCCAAATAATGCGAACGAAATAAAAAACATCAGAACCGCAGCAGCAAAATAAAATTTTGTTTTTATCATTATAAAATTGTACCATTGGATTTATTTGATTGTCAAACCAGCTTGCACAATTTCCGCCTGGAGTTTATGCTATTTATATGAAGAAAAAAGAGTACCAATTCCAGGCGGAAATTCGGAAAGTTCCCGACATTGACGGCGCATACATTGAATTCCCTTGCGACATAAAAAAGAAGTTCGGCAAGGGCAGAGTCAAAGTACACGCTGAATTTGACGGGGAGCCTTACGACGGCAGTGTGACAAACATGGGATTCAAAAACAATAAAGGTTCAATCTGCTATATAATCGGAATTCGTAAAGATATACGGAAAAAAATAAATAAACAGGCTGGAGACACAATCAGCGTAAAAATTGTTGAAAGGGAATAGCCGCCATGTTGACAGTAATACTATCCATCGGCGGCATGACCTGTGTAAACTGCCAAAACCGGATTAAACAAAAACTCGAAAATACTTCCGGAATTAACAACGCTTCGGTAAATTACAACACCAGCACGGCAAATGTAACATTCGATCCTACGGCAGTTACGTCAGAAGAAATTACTGCAATGATAGAAAGCCTTGGATACACAGCACAAATAAATAACGATACCCCTCCAGCTTTGTCTTACAAAACCGCTTTGCAAACCGCCGGGATAATGGTTATCATCCTTGCCCTGTCCATACTTCTGCGGGCATTCGGGAACTCGAGCCTTGTCAGAAATATTCCCCTTGCCCAAATGAACCAAGACACAGGACTCATGCCGGGAATGATATTCATCATCGGTCTCCTAACCTCAATTCATTGTATTGCCATGTGCGGCGGGATTAACCTTTCCCAATCGCTTGGCGGAGGGTTGATGGCGGAACCCCCAGGCGGGAGGGCAGCGGAAAATATACAAACCGCATCTAAAACGATAGAGGGGCTCCCCCTTTCCAAATCCGCCCTTCTTTTTCCCGGTATTCTCTACAACGGCGGACGGATTATTTCGTATACGGTGGTAGGCATTCTTGCCGGTGCCCTTGGCGGGGCGGTTACCTTATCGGGGCGTTTTCAGGGAGCGTTGCTTTTGGCAGCCGGGATTTTTATGATACTCATGGGGATCAATATGCTGGGCTTGTTTCCGGCATTAAAGCGCATTACGCCGAGACTGCCGAGTTTTCTGGTAAAAAAAATGGCTGGACAAAAGGTCAGTCGGGGGCCGGTTGTTATCGGTTTTTTGAACGGCTTTATGCCCTGCGGCCCCTTGCAGGCCATGCAGCTCTATGCCCTTTCCACAGGAAGCCCGGTTTGGGGCGGCATATCCATGTTCTTTTTCTGTTTGGGTACCATTCCCCTAATGTTCGCCCTTGGGACGGTAAGCAGCATATTAAGAGGAGTAAGAGGCCGCACTTTTTCCCGCCGGGTGATGCAGGCTGGATCGATTGTCATAGCTGCGATGGGCTTGACCATGTTTTACAACGGCTGGAATTTTATGGGCCTTGCCAACCCCCTTGATCGGACGGCAGCTTTCTTTGGTCCCGCTTTTCTCAAGACAGAAAGCGGAGCCTTTGTACCAGCGATTCAAAACGGCGTACAAATTGTCAATTCCATCCTATACCCCAGCCGGTATCCGGCGATAACGGTCCAGCAGGGTATTCCTGTGCGATGGATCATCAATGCTCCGGCGGGCAGCATCAACAGTTGTAATAACCGCATATTCATCCGTGAATATGGAATTGAATATACCTTTAAGTCCGGGGAAAACGTGATTGAGTTTACTCCCGCAAAAACAGGGCGGTTTCGTTACTCCTGCTGGATGGCCATGATCCACAGCACCATTACGGTGGTTGCCGAGGGACAGAGCGCCGCTGATCTGCCGGAACCAATAACTGCACCCACACTGGCGGGAGTGCAAATACCTACGGACACCGTCGCCGTGGCGCAGCTAATTTTTTCAGAAGAAATCGGAAATTACCAGGCAGTAACGATAAATCTGGGCGGCGATGGTTTTGAACCGGCAATCGTGGTGATGCAAAGTAACCTGCCGGCATTATGGACCATCAATGTGAATTCTCTTAATGATCCCGGCAACAGCAGCGTTATTTTCCCCTTCTATTATACTATTCTTGACATGAGAATTGGCGGTAATACAATACCAATTATCCCGGTTATTGATTTTGATTTTTCCACCGGGAACAATATCTTCTATGGTTATGTAAAAGTAGAGGACGATATTAATCAGATAGATATCGATGTACTAAAAAGAGAGGTTGCAAATCACAAAACATTGATTTATCCCGAATCGCACTTTGAGCCTTCCTCAGGCTGTGCCTGCTGTGGAACACCATAATGATTGAAACATTATCCATCGGCGGTATGACCTGTGCGGCTTGTTCCGCCAGGGTAGAAAGAGTGCTTAACAAGCTTGAAGGCATTGAAAGTGCCGTGGTAAACCTTGCCACGGAAAAAGCTACCGTAATCTACGATCCCCGATCCCTGCAGCTTTCGGCGATAAAGGAAGCCGTTATAAAAGCCGGATATGCCGTACTGGAAATTTCCAAAGAAACCCTTTCTTCTTCTGAAAGTTTTGACAAGGACAAGCTCCATAAGGAAAGGGAAATAAAAATCCTTAAAACAAAATTCACCATCGCCTCCGTCTTTGCAGCTCCTTTGCTCTATATTGCTATGGCACCCATGATTCCCTGGATCAGCCTTCCTTTTCCCAAAGCATTGGAGCCCATGGAAAATGCCTTTCTTTACGGCGTGATTCAACTGACGCTGGTCATCCCTATTCTTATCGCAGGTAACCGGTTTTATACTGTGGGTTTTAAAAATCTGTTCCGCCGCAGTCCCAATATGGATTCTCTAATTGCCGTTGGAACCAGCGCGGCAGTGATCTTTAGCCTTTATAATGTATGGCAGATCGTTCATGGAGATCACATGGCCGTGGATTCCCTATATTTTGAAAGCGCCGGAGTTATCATCGTTCTGATCCTTTTGGGAAAAACCCTGGAGGCAATTTCCAAGGGGCGCACCAGCGAGGCGATAAAAAAACTCATTGGCCTTGCACCGAAAACAGCTATCATCATTGAAAACAGCAGTTCCGAAGGAACCGATTTCTTCGGAACATTGGAAAAAGAAATTCCCGTCGATGAGGTTGTTCCCGGAAATATAATCATGGTAAAGCCCGGAGCGAAGATCCCTGTGGACGGCGTTGTCACCGAGGGACAGAGTGCAGTGGATGAATCAATGCTTACCGGGGAAAGTATGCCCGTGGACAAAAAGCCGGGCGACCGGGTATACGGGGCGACGATCAACGCCAACGGCATACTTTATTTTAGGGCGGAAAAGATTGGCAGCGAAACTGTCCTGGCCCAGATCATCGGGTTGGTGGAAGATGCCCAGGGGTCCAAAGCTCCGATTGCACAGCTTGCGGATATCGTTTCCAGTTATTTTGTCCCCATTGTCTGCGCCATCGCCCTTACCGCCGGAATTGCCTGGTTCGCCGCCGCATCCGCCGGCTTTATTACCCTTCCCCACGGAAAATCTGCCCTGGAATTTTCCCTTACGATTTTTATTTCCGTACTGGTAATTGCCTGCCCCTGCGCCCTAGGCCTTGCCACACCCACAGCGATCATGGTGGGAACCGGCAAGGGCGCGGAAAACGGAATCTTAATAAAGAACGGAGAGGCGCTTGAAACTGCCCACAAGGTTCAAACCATTGTGTTCGATAAAACCGGAACCATCACCGAAGGCAGACCTGAAGTTACCGATGTTATAACGAAAGCGGGCATGGAAAAAGATTATCTACTGCAAATGACAGCCTCCGCCGAAAAAGGAAGCGAACACCCGCTGGGTCAGGCCATTGTTAAGGGAGCTCAAACTAAAGGACTTGAATTGTTTAACGCCGGAAAATTTTTGGCTATACCAGGCCAGGGAATTGAGGCAGTTGTTAACGGTATTTCGATATTGGCAGGAAACCGCAAGCTCATGGATGAACGCAGTATCGCCCTTGAGGGATTTGAATCGATTTCCGATCATCTGGCGGCGGAAGGCAAAACGCCGATGTACGCTGCCTTCGATGGAAAACCCGCCGGAATTGTGGCAGTAGCAGATGTGCTGAAAAAGAGCAGCAGGGAAGCCATTGAACGGCTGCACATGATGGGAATTGAGGTTGCCATGATCACCGGAGATAACAAAAAGACCGCCGATGCTATCGCCAAACAAACAGGGATTGACCGGGTGCTTTCCGAAGTATTACCACAAGACAAGTCTGCTGAAATAAAAAAATTACAAGAGATCCCTCTGAAAACCCGTACTAGGAATCGCAGGTTTATAGCAATGGTTGGAGACGGGATCAACGATGCTCCGGCGCTGGTTCAGGCGGACATCGGCATTGCTATCGGAAGCGGAACGGACGTAGCGATGGAATCGGCAAACATTGTTCTTATGCGGAGCGATTTGATGGATGTTCCCACGGCGATCAATTTAAGCAAGCAAACTATCCGCACAATTAAACAAAATTTGTTTTGGGCTTTTGGTTACAATGTTTTGGGCATCCCCATTGCCGCAGGGCTCCTGTACCTTTTTGGCGGCCCACTCCTTAACCCCATGTTTGCCGCCGCCGCCATGAGCATGAGTTCCATATCGGTACTGACCAATGCATTGCGTCTTAAACGATTCAAGTCTTAAATTAAGGCTTTATTGGGTATTACACTCTGCTTTCCACTGGTGAACTACTCGTACACTTCCACCGGTACCGTTATTTTTACTTTTTCCAATGCTAAACGGAGCAGTGCCGCTCGTTCTTCCAGCAAATCAACAGAAACTGTCCCGGCCAAAGGGTCCTCAGGAGCGGGCCGGGCCTTGCCGTAAATCTGCACTGCCCTGAGCCGGGGGAGGGACATCATTCCGCCTGTACGGCCCGCCGCAGAAAGAGCGGCCAGTTCCGTTACCAGTTGTATCCAAGCGGCGGTTTCTTCCGGCGGCGGCAAAGCACCCTTTACTGCACAGAGCATGGTCTGGATGGTAAAGGGTGCAGACGAAACGGCAAAATTCCGGATGCTGGAAATCAGTTTTTCATAGGGAATATCAGAACGATCCATGACGCGGTACCATGCTTCCGTCCCGGCATCAAATTTAAGCCAGATATGAAGGTCCAGGTCAGACAGCGCCGCAGTTTTTAGAAATTCAAACAAGACCGGGTTCAACAGCCCCGATCCGTTGGTGATCAGCACCAGTTTTGCTTCGGGAACTAGTTTTGCTCGTATGGCCGCCGCTTCGGCAGTGACTTCCATAAAAAACGGCGCCATGGTTGGTTCACCGTTACCGGAAAAACAAATATCTTTTATGGCGATGCCATTTTTCTGCGCCTCGATGATTACCGAAGCAAGAACGGCCTTCATTGTCTCCATGTTAAACGTAATGTCCGATTCAAAGGGAAAGACTTCGCAATAGGGGCAGTCAAAAGAACAAATTTTGCGGCCGGGAAAGAGATTCACGCCAATGGAAAGCCCTCCGGAACGGCGGGAATAGACAGGATAGATTATAGCACCCTCTTCCCTTTCCCGATGATCCGTAATCAATCCGATCATCATGAACGCCGTATTGCTGCGGCCCGTACATGCCCAGCAAGACCTTCGGCCTGGCCCAGAATTTCCGCCGCCCGCCTTGCAGCCTCAAAGCCAACACCGGGAACACAACGCAGAGTGGTAACGGTTTTAAGAAAGTGCCGTACCGAGAGTCCCCCGGTGTAACGGGCGCTTCCCGAAGTGGGCAGGGTATGGTTAATCCCCGCACTGTAATCTCCTAATACCTCTGCGGCCAGGGACCCGGCAAACAGGGATCCGTAATTTTTTAGGCCCCTAATTTTTCCGCTGGAAATCCAGGAACCGGGATCTTCAGAATGCAGTTCCAGATGCTCAGGAGCAATAGTATTGGCAATGTGAATAGCCTCTTCCTTCGTTTGGTAAACAATAATAAGGCCCCCCGCATCCAGGGAAGTCCATATTGTTTTCTCTGATTCTTTCTCTGATCCCTTGTAATGGTCAGACAATGATTTAAACTGTTTTTCCAGGGCTGTCTTGATTTTTTCCGCCATACTACGGCTGGGAACCAAGGCGCGGGCCCTGGCATCTGGATCATGCTCCGCCTGGGCCAGCATATCAGCGGCGGCCAGGTTCGGCATTCCTGAGTCCGGCTTTCCGTCACCCCCCGCCTCTGCTGAGTTTTCATCAATGATAACCAGTACATCCGTAGGACCGGCTACCAAATCAATTCCCACTTCGCCAAACAGCATACGTTTTGCCGCCGCCACATACTTATTTCCCGGCCCAACGATAACGCTTGCTCTGGGAACTGATTCAGTCCCAATCGCCAGGGCGGCGATTGCCTGGGCACCGCCTGCGGCAAATATCCGAAATCTTGTATCGTTTACAGTCTGAGGAAATTTTGCCTTGCCGATCCTTGCAGCCAGGGCAGCGGCGGCAAGGATACGCCGGTCGGGAAAACCGTCTTCCATGGGCGGCGATGCAAGAACAATTTCTTCTACTCCAGCGGCCATGGCGGGAATCACACCCATCAACACAGAAGAAAAAAGAGGGAAACGTCCGGCGGGCACATAAACCGCTGCCCTTTCCACAGGAATCACTTTTTGCCCGGTAAAAAGCCCTTCTTCCATTTCGATTTCAAATTCTGTAAATTGTTTCCTCTGTAGTTCCGCAAATGTACCAATATGGCGGGCCGCCAGTTCCATTGCTGCGGATGTTTCTTTTTCTGTTTCGCAAAAGTTTTTCCAGGCAGCCTCCGCCATGCTAAAGGGAACCTCAAGTTGTTCCGGCGAACTTTTTTCAAAACGTTCTGCATAGCGGCGGATCGCAGCATCGCCTTCACTGCGGACAGTTTCTATAATTTCACGAACAGTGGAATCAATGGAATTCGATTCAGCAATCCGGGCAGAGTCAGGCCGGCTTTGCTTTTTCCAGTAATCATCAAACTGCGCTGCATCTATGATCTGCATATTATGGCCTTACAGGCGGCAAGAAACGCATCCATATCATCATCAGTTCCTATGCTTACCCTCAGATAATCGGCGGTACGGTGCTTGTTAAAATGGCGGACCAGAATACCCTTGTCGCGTAGCGATTGAAACAACGCAGCGCCGCTTATGCCGGGTTTTGTTATAAACAAAAAATTTGCCTTTGAGGGGATTACTTCAAAACCCATCGTTTCAAGAGCGGCCGCAGTCCGTTCCCTGGCTGCAATTACCTTTTGGTTTATTCTGTCATAGTAGGGCCTGTTTAAAACCGCAGCAGCTCCTCCGGCCAGGGCCAGGGCATCCATGGTATAGGAATTAAAGGAATCCCGCACCCGGAAAAGCCCTTCTATCAGTTTTTCGCTGCCTATGGCAAAACCAACACGGAGTCCTGCTAAAGATGCGGACTTAGACATGGTGTGAACAGTAAGCAGATTAGGATGATCCGCAATATGAGGAACCATGGATTCGGCGCCAAAGGCAGTATAGGCTTCGTCCACAATGAGTACCTTATTGTCTCGCTCAAGATTCCGGGCAAGCTGCAAGAAATCTGATGCCGGAAGGGCGCGCCCCGTGGGAGCATTGGGGTTGGGGATGATCACTCCTCCGGCAGGGATAGCATAATCGCCCAGATTGATTGAAAAATCTTCCCGCAGCAGAATGGTCCTAAATGGAATACCCCAGAGTTGAGCATAGACCGGATAAAAACTGTAGGTAATATCGGGGAACAGTATCGCTTGATAGTCCGCCGAACCGATCAGCGAATTTGAACTCGATTCAAAAAAAGCGCCAAAGGCAAAGGCCAACACTTCATCGGAGCCATTGCCGGGAAAAACCTGGGACGGCTTAACACCGTAGGCATCGGCAACGGCTTCCCGAAATTTTAAACAAAGCGGATCGGGATAAAGCCGTAGTGATTCCCCTCCGGACAATATTTCTTCTATGGCGGAAATAACCTTTGGCGAAGGAGGATAGGGATTCTCGTTGGTGTTGAGCTTTATTAACTTCCGGTCCCGGGGCTGTTCGCCGGGCACATAGGGCGATATTCCGGCGGCCCGGCTGTTCCAAAAAACGCTCATTTTTTATGCCGCCGGTCCAGTTCATCAAGAACTTCCGCCGCCGTTACTCCTTCCCGGGTCATAAGGGCCGTAGCAAAAAAGATTAGGTCCGCCGCTTCCCAGACCTTTTCATCATGGGTTTTGGCAGTACAAAGTTCTTCCGCTTCTTCCATAATTTTTTCGCGAACCAGCCGGTCATCCAGGGTGGCAGTATAGGAACCGGGCAGGGGATTGCGGAACCGATCTGCTATTATTGACTGCAAAAAGTCCCAGGTGAAACGGCGATCTACACCGAAGCAGGACCACGCTCCGGTATGGCAAACCGGACCGGCGGGTTCCACTACGGCCAACAGAGCATCCCTGTCACAGTCCGCCCTAAGGCGAAGCAGTTTTAAAGTATGGCCAGAGCTTTCTCCCTTCATCCACAGTTTGTTCCTTGTCCGGCTGTGAAAGCAAAGATTTCCCCTTTTAAAACTTTCGGCCGCCGCTTCCCTATCAGAAAAGCCCGTCATTAAAACCTGACCATCGGAACCTTGAGCAATCACCGGTAATAAGCCTTCAGTTTTTTTCCAGTTGAGGGAACGAATAAAGGCATCGGCCAGGTTTATCTTCCCCGTATAGAGGCCCATGCCAAGCTGTACATCACAACCCATGGCGGCCAGCGCTTCAATCTCTTCCAGAGTAGAAACACCCCCCGCAGCGGTGATTCGGCAGTTCTCCCCCGCCACATCACAAAGCTGCTTAACCGGTTCCAGATCCATGCCTTCCATGGTTCCTTCCCGGTCCACGCAGGTAAAAAGCAATTCCGAAGCATAAGGAGAGACTTCAGCGGCGGTTTCAATCAGCGGAAGACTCGTGGAAGTTTTCCAGCCGTCAACGGTGATTTCATAACCCGGTGCTTCGCCGTTTTCCGTTTTTTTTGCGTCCACCGCAATAATAACCCGTTCCCGGCCTATTTTTTTTACCAGCGTTTCCAAAAAATATTTATTCAGGGTAAACTCGCCGCCGGGTTTCCCCGTGCCCTTTTTTGCCGGATCACGGAAAGCCATAGATCCAATGATGATTTTCCGCGCCCCAAGGCTTATCAGTTCCTGTGCCTGTTCCGGCGTCCTAATGCCGCCGCCTACCCTGCATTCGGCCTTTCGGAGCAGCCCCTTGATCAGCTCCGCATTGTTTCCCTTTCCCATGGCGGCATCCAGGTCAATCACCGCCACTTCGCCGTAACGGTCAAATTCTTCCGCCAGCTCTACGGCATTATCCCGCTGCAGAACCAGATCCGATCCCTGCCGGAGCTGTACCACCCTGCCATCCTGTACATCAATCGAAGCAATCACCATCTGATACAAATTCCTTTTAAGTCAAGATATTTCTTTATTTCCGGTATGGTAGTTTTCCCAAAATGGAGGATGGATGCCGCTAATGCTGCGTCCGCTCCATCCGCACCATTGCCGCCGAGCAGTACGCTGGTGATCTGATCCAGGGTTCCAGCACCGCCGGAAGCAATAACCGGCAAGGATACCGCACCAAGGATCATCCTGGTAAGTTCCAGATCGTAGCCTTCGCCAGTACCATCAGCATCGATGGAATTGAGAAGTATTTCACCAGCCCCCAGTTCCGCTGCCTGCACCGCCCACTGAACAGCATCAATACCCGTATCGGTTCTGCCGCCGTGAGACCAGGCATGCCAGCGTCCCGGATCGGCCCGGGCAGCATCTATAGAAAGAACCACACACTGGCTGCCGTAGGCTTTTGCCATTTCACCAAGAAGTTCGGGCCGCTGGAGTGCCGAAGTACAAACCGAAACTTTATCGGCGCCGGCGTTCATTGCCTCCCGCATATCATCCACCGTGCGAATTCCGCCGCCGACGCAGAGAGGTATAAATACTTCCGCCGCAACCTGCCGCACTACATCCAGCAAAGTTGCCCGGCTCTTGTACGATGCGCCGATATCTAGAAAAATTAGCTCATCGGCTCCTTCATCGTTGTACCGCCGGGCCAATTCCACCGGATCTCCCGCATCCTGAATACCTTTAAACTGTACTCCCTTAACGACCCTGCCGTCATCAACATCAAGGCATGGGATGATCCGTTTAGCCTGCATTACCAGACCAGTCTATCAAAAACCGGTGCTTTTTTCCAGATGAACTTTTTCCAAAACCCTGTTAGTTTTGGAAAAACTCAGATTAAATAGTTTTGCCTTACATTTGTATCCAGTTCTCCAGCAGCTTTAGTCCTGCGGTTCCCGATTTTTCAGGATGAAACTGTACTGCCGCCAGGTTTCCCCATTCCACCGCGGAACAGTACCGCACATAGTATTCGGTTTCCGCAGCGGTTACAGAATCATCAGCCGGATCGGCATAATATGAATGAATATAGTAAAAAAATGCGTTTTCTGGCATCCCCCGGAAGAGTTTAGAGTCCGGCATATGGGAGGTCTGGTTCCAGCCGATCTGGGGCACCTTGCGGCCCGGAAAACGTTTCACTATTCCCTTTAGTACTCCCAAACCTTTAACTGCCCCTGCGGTTGAATTGCTGTCCGCCATATAACCCGCTTCCTCTGAGTATTCAAACAAAAGCTGTAAGCCTATGCAGATTCCCAGAAAAGGCCTTTCCGCGGAAATCCATTCCCTCAGTGCCTGATCATAGCCGGAATGTTTCAGACTTTCCATAACCGTTGCAAAGTGTCCGTCTCCGGGAAAAATTATTTTTTCAAAGGGCGTTTTCGACAAGACAAATTCTTCCGGTCCTGCGGCAAAACGAGCCGGCACTCCCAGCCGTTTTAAAGCGTTCATCACCGAGCCAAGATTGCCTGCGCCGTAATTTACAATTCCAATCACACAAGAACGCCCTTGGTAGAGGGGATGGTTTCCGCAGCCCGGCAGTCAATCTCGCAGGCTTGCCGCAGGGCCCGAGCCGCCGCTTTATAGAGGGCTTCGATTTTGTGGTGATCGCTTCTGCCCCGGAGTATTTCCAGGTGCAGGGTAAGAGCAGCGGCGGAAACAAAACCCTGCCAAAAATCTTCCGCCGTATCGGTTTGAAAAGCGCCGGTTTCCGTCATTTCTCCTGAATTGGTTTCCTGAGCCGCCACCAAGGGCACACCGGAAAGCTGCGCATCAAACACCAGGAAAGCCCGGCCCGAAATATCTACAGCCGCTCTGGCCAAGGTTTCGTCCATGGGGTAAAGGCAGGAAGCGCAGCGAACTATGCCCCGCTTGTCCCCCAGGGCTTTAGCAAAACACTGACCCAGCACAATACCGGTATCTTCTACCAAATGATGCTGATCCACCTCCAGGTCTCCGGATGCCATTATCTCCAAATCAAAAAGGCCGTGCCTGGCAAAGGTATTGAGCATATGTTTCATAAAGCCGATTGGATAATCAAGCTGTGCTTCGCCGCGGCCGTCTAAATTCAACATAATAGAAATATCCGTTTCTCCGGTGGTCCGTTTTATTGCTGCTTGTCTCAATTCAATCTCCTCTCTTTAGCGCCGGAATTTCCTTTAAGGAACAACTTTCCGCAAATCGTATTCTACAATGTCGGCGGCACCAAGTTTTTTTAAGCGGGGAATCAGATCAGGAATTTCGTTCTTTTTTACGGCAATTTTTACCGCATAACCCTTTTCGCCGTACAGGGGAGAAACGGTGGGGCTGCACATGGCAGGAAGGGATGCAGCGATTTCTTCAAAATTGTTTTTGGGAAGATTCATCTCCAGCATCACCCTTTCCCTTCCATCAAGGACTGATTGAAAAAGCATGATCAGTTCTTCTATGCGGCTGCGTTTCCCCTTGTCTGCCATAGCCGTTTTGGAAGCGGCAAAACGGGTGGATGATTCCAGCAAAGTATCCACAATACGCAGGCCATTGTCTTTAAGTGTCCGCCCGGTGGAAGTATTATCGATGATCATGTCCGCATCATCCGGCGGAAATACTTCGGTAGCACCATAGGTGCGGAGTATACGGAATGAGTAACCTTGTTTTGAAAGCCATTCTTCCGCTAGGTTTACATATTCGGTGGCAACCACCAGTTTCTTTTGCCGCAGCTTTTCCTTGTCGTATATCGAAGGAACCGCCGCTACAATCCTGACCTTGTCAAAACCAAGGTCAAGCAATTCTTCTACATCGGCACCACTTTCTTTTACCCAATCGATACCAGTAAAACCTGCATCATGACTTCCCAGTTCCAATAGTTCCCCCACATTTTGGGGTTTCATGATCTTGATGTCCAGCCAATCCGCGGAAACAACCGGCCTATAGGTTCTGTCCGTCATAGCCAGGGGAAATCCTGCATCCGCAAAGAGCTGGGTTACATTTTCACATATACGACCTTTGGGAAGAAGGACTCTGAGTTTTTCCATGCACACGCCGATCCTTGCTCTTAAAATTGCTGCACAGCAGCTTCTCTGCAATAATTACATTACGCTCGCAGGCTGAAGAGCTGCACATACTTTTACCGTATCACAAAGACCGGTCTTTGGGTAGGAGATCGTAGAAGGTTTCCGTCCGCAGCCCTGTCAAAGCCTCGAATTCTTTTTGCAGTACAGCACTGCGCCTGCCGAAGATGCCGGGGTTTGCCGCAAGAAATGCAGTAAATGCACCGGTATTGCCTTTGTGGAATGCCGAATACCAGATCATGATATAGTCCCGAAAGTATTGGTCCGTTTCTTCGGGGGGCTGCTGGAGCAGGTATGCGGCGGTTTCGAAAGCCAGAAGCTGCGGGTCTTCCAGAACATTGTATTCCCGGTAGGTCAGGGCATCCCTCAAAAATTCCTTTTCTTTGGTGCTTAGGGAATCAAAAAAATTCACAAAAAAGTCCTGCAGTTCAGGCATGATAAAAATCAGTCCGTGAACAGTTTCATGGGCAAAGTACACCGGAAGCCTGTCCCTGGATTCAATGGAAAAGCCGAGCAGGGCTCCCTCCCCTTCCGTATAGCGGCCCCTTTCGTTTCTGATGATCCCCTGGGACACAAGCAAATCCCTAAGAAATATCTCATCTTCGTTAAGGGGAAAGATCTGTTCCCGGGCCAGGTCAAAAAAAGCCGCCAGGTCCCTGGCGCGGTAATCGTGGGCAAACCAGTCCCGCAGTCCGGAAATCTCTTCGTCCCGGGCCAGCCTTCCGGCAAAACCGGGTTTTTCCGTAAAAAAAGCGATGCGTTTTAAAAACCGGGATTGGACAGCAAAATTTTCTGTAATAAGGTATAGTAGGCTAGGGTACAGGTTATGGGAAAAAATTTCATATTCGGGATTACGCCAAAATGAACAGGGATGGTGCAGCATAGTTTTCAGATCAGCGGCGATGGGAATACTGCCTTCGGGCCGGATCTCAATTTTGAGATTGGGGTCCGCTGTCGGAGTTTCGCCCGCCGCTGTTTTGTCATCGGTACCGGGAAGAGGTTTTCCACCGCAGGAAAGAACTACTGCCAAAAACAGCGCTGTAAACAGCAGTTTCATTCTTCGGTTTCTTCCGCTTCCTGTTCTGGTTCCTCCACTCCCTGGCCTACCATCATTTTTTCTTCTTCAAGGGCCTCAAATTTCCGTTGTTCCAGAATTTCCTGCATTTGCAAATCTAGATCCTGGGAGTCTTCATCAAAGAGCTTAACCGCCCGGTAGCGTTTCATGCCCGTCCCCGCGGGAATGGGATGGCCGATGATAATGTTTTCCTTGAGTCCCCGCAGGGCGTCGGTGGAACCAGCAATGGCCGCATTGGTAAGAACCCGGGTGGTTTCCTGAAAACTTGCCGCAGAAAGGAAGGAGTCGATATTAAGGGAGGCCTTGGTAATCCCCTGGAACATGGGCCGGGCGATTGCCGGCTGGCCTCCTTCGGCGATAACCCGGTTGTTTTCCTCGTGAAACCGGTACTTGTCCACCATGGCTTCAAAGATAAACCGTGTGTCTCCCACTGCGACAATTTGTACCTTCCGCATCATCTGACGGATAATCACACCGATATGCTTATCGTTAATAGAAACACCCTGGAGCCGGTAAACTTGCTGGATTTCATCCAGCAAATAACGCTGTAGGGTAGATTCTCCCAAAATGTGGAGGATGTCGTGGGGATTAATTGCGCCGTTACAGAGCAGTTCCCCCGCTTCCACTAAATCACCATCGCGAACTAAAAGCCGCTTGGCCATGGGGATTAGATGTTTGTATTCTCTGCCAAAAATATCCTGCACAATTAGCACCCGTTTGCCCTTGACGATGCCCCTGAAATATACCGTCCCGGCAACCTGGGCCAGCACAGCAGGATTTTTGGGTTTCCGGGCTTCGAACAATTCACTTACCCGGGGAAGGCCGGAAGTAATATCCATGGCCTTGGCACTTTCCTTAAGTATCTTGGCGATAGTTCTGCCCGCGCTGATTTTTGTTCCTTCATCCACCAGAACATAGGCGCCGCCGGGGAGAAAGTAGGAAGCCGCTTCATTTCCATCATCATCTAAAATAATGATTCTAGGCTGTTTGCTTTCCAACTGGAATTCGGTGATCCGCTTTTCAGTGTTTCCCGTATCTTCATCCACTTCTTCCTTAATGGTAGTCCCAGGAATAATGTCTTCGTAAGTAACGGTACCCCCTGTCTCGGCAATAATCGGATCGCTAAAGGGATCAAATGTGGCGATGGTTTTTTCCGAGCCCACCACTTCGCCCTTCCTGACCATAAATTCTGAACCATTGCGAATTTCGATTTTTTGATCCTGTCCGATAAGGAGAAGGGTGTTTGTTTTAGATCGTCCCTGTCCATCCAGCACCAGGGCATATGCGATTTCCGGAGAAAGAATATCTTTGGTTCCATGCCTGATGATTGATTCTCCCCGGATGATCCGTTTGCCGCTTTCTACCAGAAGTTCATCCTTAGCTTCCAGTTTGTATTCTTTCATTACCTTGTTGACCACCGCATAGCCCCGGCGGGTAAAGAGCCGGCGTCCATTTTCCAGTTCCACATGGGCTCCGGACACTTCCCGGACGTACACGGGATATTTAAGGAAGATACGATTTTCTTCGCTTATCTTGGTCGCAGCTCCGCCTATGTGAAAGGTCCGCATGGTAAGCTGGGTTCCGGGCTGGCCGATGGATTGGGCGGCAATGGTTCCCACCGCTTCCCCTATATCCACGGACCGGTTGGTGGCCAAGTTTCTCCCATAACATTTCCTGCACACTCCATGTTTGGCCTCACAGGTAAAGACCGTTCTAATCCGCACCGATTCTACCCCGGCATCATCTATCTGGATTGCGATGTCTTCGGTGATCTCTTCGTTTACATCTATGATCAATTCCCCGGTAATGGGATGCTTGACCCGTTCCAGTGTATAACGTCCTACAACGCGATCCTTCAAGGGTTCCACAATATCCTCGCCATCTTTGATGGCCGCAGAAGCAACGCCATTGATCGTTCCGCAGTCATCCTCGTTGACTACCACATCCTGGGCGATGTCCACAAGACGGCGGGTCAGGTAACCGGCTTCGGCGGTTTTTAGGGCCGTATCGGCAAGTCCCTTCCGGGCGCCATTGGTTGAGATAAAGAATTCGATAACTGAAAGACCTTCCTTAAAGTTTGATCGGATTGGAAGTTCAATGATGTCGCCGGAAGGCTTGGCCATTAGGCCTCGCATACCCGCCAGCTGGCGAATCTGGTTGCGGCTTCCCCGGGCTCCGGAGTTGGCCATCATCCAAACCGAGTTAAAGCCGTCCCGGTCCGCTTCCAGCGTCTTCATCATATTGGCGGTCAGCTCGTCGTTAGTTTTGGACCACACTTCCACCACCCGGTTGTACCTCTCTTCCTGGGTAATATGTCCCAGCCGCCACTGAGCCTGGATATCTTCGACCTTTTTGTTGGCCTCTTCAATCATCGCTGGTTTTTCTTTTGGCACCACAATATCATCTACTCCGATGGTGGCGCCAAAAATTGTGGCATAGCGGTACCCGGTGGCCTTAATTGCATCCAGCATCTTTACTGTGATCCAGGATCCTTTCTCGGTAAAGACATATTCAATTAACGCCCGCAGTTCCTTGTCTTTCATTTCGTAGTTAATGAAAGGAATTTCCCGCGGCATTTCTTCGTTAAACACCAGCCGGCCTGCGGAGGTTTCGATAAACTCAACATTCTTCTGTTCCATCGGTTTGCCAACCCGTTCCCAGACGATCTTTTTAGTTGGCTTAACCTTGATCGCCGCTTCCCAGTCCAGGGCCTTGGATTCCACCGCCATAAGAGCTTCTTCGGTGGAGGTATAGCGCCCGCCTGTACCTTTGGCGTTGGGTTTGATCCTGGTAAGAAAGTTGATCCCCAGCACCATATCCTGGGAGGGAAACACGATGGTTTTGCCGTTAGCAGGATTAAGGAGATTTTTTGCGCTGAGCATCAGTGTCCAACATTCCATTTGGGCGGGCTGGGTCAGGGGCACATGGACCGCCATTTGATCGCCGTCAAAATCGGCGTTAAAGGCATGACAAACCAGGGGGTGGAGTTTAATCGCCTTCCCCTCCACCAGCACCGGTTCAAAGGCCTGAATTCCCAGCCGGTGCAAGGTCGGTGCCCGGTTAAGAAGTACCGGATGTTCCTTGACCACCTCGTCCAGGATCGCAAATACTTCCGGCGTTTCCTGTTCCACCAGGAGTTTTGCTTTTTTGATATTATAGACCACATCCTTGTCCACAAGTTTCTTCATGATAAAGGGCTTAAAGAGTTCCAGGGCCATCTTGGTCGGAAGACCGCACTGCCACATCTTTAAATCCGGTCCCACGGTAATCACCGAACGGCCCGAATAATCCACCCGCTTGCCTAGAAGGTTCTGCCGAAATCTCCCCTGCTTGCCTTTGAGCATATCGCTGATCGATTTAAGAGGCCGGTTACTGGCACCTTTGACCACTCGCTTTTTTTTGGAATTATCAAAGAGTGCGTCCACCGCTTCCTGAAGCATCCGTTTTTCATTGCGGATGATGATGTCCGGCGCATTAAGAGTTTGAAGCCGTTTTAGCCGGTTGTTTCGATTGATCACCCGGCGGTAAAGATCGTTCAGGTCGCTGGTGGCAAAGCGTCCGCCGTCCAGTTGCACCATGGGTCGCAGGTCCGGGGGAATTACGGGGATCACGTCGAGGATCATCCATTCGGGCTTATTGGAAGAACTGCGGAAATTTTCTACGATTTCGATGCGTTTAAGGAGCCGCTTGTTGGTCTTGGCACCCTTTTCGATCATCTTGGTCCGAAGTTCTACCGCCATTTCATCAAGGTTAATATTTTCCAGCAGGGTCCGTATCGCTTCGGCTCCCATACCGGCGGAAAAACTGCCGCCGTGCCGCTCCTGTGCTTCGTAGTATTCTTCTTCCGTTAAAACCTGGTTTTTCTTTAAGTCCGTATCTCCGGCATCGATAACCACATATTTTTCGTAGTACAGAATTGAACGCAGAGCCGCCATAGTCAGATCCAGAAGCAGCCCCATGCGGCTGGGGACGGAACGGTAATACCAGATATGAGACACAGGAGCGGCCAGTTCAATGTGACCCATCCGCTCCCGCCGTACCTTAAAATGAGTTACTTCCACGCCGCAGCGATCGCAGATTACGCCTTTGTAACGGATCGATTTGAATTTGCCGCAATAACACTCCCATTCCTTGGTGGTACCGAAGATCCGTTCGCAAAAAAGACCGTCCTTTTCGGGCCTGAGGGTCCGGTAATTTATCGTTTCCGGTTTCTTTACTTCTCCATACGACCAGGCACGGATCATATCCGGCGAGGCCAGTTTGATCATAATCGAATCAAAATCCTGTATGTCCCTCATTCAAATCCCCTTTAGCTTTTTAATTCGGCTACCAGTTCCATCAATCCCGTTGATTTCTCCAGCAGTGCCCTAAGATCGCCGTCCGCCAGAGTTACAAGCCTGTCGTTTTCAGAGACAATGCCATTTACTTCGTTGACCAGTGAAGTAACAGCCCGGCTGGATCCGGCCTGCTCTTCGGCCTTTTCCAGTATTGAATGAACCCGAATCATGGTCTCCCGAACCGATGATCCCGCTTCTGTTAATGATCGCGCTGCTTTATCTGACAGTTCAGTTACATGGCTAATGGAAGAAACTGCTTCGGACATCGCATTAATGTTATTTTCCGCCAGTTTTTGCATATCAGTGATGCTGACTCCTACTTCTTCGGCCGCAGACTGCGTTTTTTCCGCCAACTTTCTGACTTCTCCTGCCACCACAGCAAAACCTTTGCCCGATTCACCGGCATGGGCAGCTTCAATGGAAGCGTTCATGGCAAGCAGATTTATTTGAGCGGCAATATCGGTGATCACGCCCATTATATTTCCAACCGTCTTTGACTGTTCATCAAGTTTGCCTACATTCTGCTTAAGGTTTTCTGTAAGAGTAAAAAGTCCTTCCATGGCCTTGCCTGACTGGATGGCCATTTCCATTCCAGCTTCAACTTTCTGATTTGATTCCTCAGATTTGACAGCTGCCTCTCCTGCACTGCCGGAAATCTGTTCCACCCCGCTGCTAAGCTGCTGCATTGAATCGAGTATACGAAGTATCTTTTCAACCTGGGTATCACTGCCGCTTTTAACACCGGTAACACTGCTGGAAATATTGCTCACGGCATTTTCCACTTCCTGGGAAGCGGTTTCCACCCGGGCTGCCACACGCATCACCTTGTCGGCAGTTTCTTTGGCTTCCGTAGCACGGATATTCGCCTCATCCTCCTTGGCTTTAACCGTTTCAAAACCCCTGCCAAGATTTTCCGCCATTCGCAGAAATGCCTGCTGTAAAACGGTAATTTCATCCCGCCCCTGAATTTGGAGTACCGTTTTTAGATTGCCCTGAGCCATCTGTTCTGCCGCCGCTACCGTTATCTTAAGAGGTGCATTGATCGAATGCATGGTCATAATGCACATAGGACCCAGGATCAGAAGGAGTATCACCGTGGCGGCGCCTATAATAAGATAGAGCCGCTTTTTTAGGGCTTCTTCCATATGGGCAGTAAGTTCACCTTTATGGATGTCAATATTATCAATATAAATGCCGGTAGAAATCCAAATATCCGTACCGGGTATGTATTCCACATAAGCCATTTTAGGAGCGAGGTCCATACTCGGCGGCTTGGGGAATACAAAATATACAAAACCGCCCCCTTTCTCTGCGTTTTCGTACAGTTCCCTTACATAGTACACCCCGTTATTATCCGCGGTCTCTCCAAGATCCTCCCCTTCACGGTGGGGCAGGGTTGGGTGCATAAAAATCACCGTGCCAATATAGGTAAAGTAGTAGCCGGATTGATCTTCTTCAAAACGGTAATCCTGAATAAAACTCTTAATAATGTCATGCTGTTCTTGACGGACTGTTATCCCGTTTAATGCCGCAGATAGGGCAATTGCCATGGATTGGGTGCCAAGCTTAATCTTCTCCTGCTGCCCCTCAATCATCGCCTGCTCAGTTTCCATTATCCCCTTGTCTTTTGCTTCTTCGGCTGTAAACAGCATAATTACCGTAAGTGTCGCCGCTGAAAGAAGCAGAATAAGGATTATTGCCACCAATCTAACACCTATTGGTATATTCCTTAACATACATTCCTCATTTTTTAAAAGTTACTTCCCGATTTGGTGATTAACTCTTCATCCCTTTCAGTAAGGGGAATTTGTTTTCCCTTGGCATCGTAAATAGTCATGTCCAGCGCCAGTCCGCGCAGTTCCTGAACCAGTACGTTGAACGATTCGGGAATTCCCGCAGTCGTAGAAGGCTCGCCCTTTACAATTGCTTCGTAAATTTTGGAACGGCCCGTCATGTCGTCAGATTTGATTGTCAAAAGTTCCTGCAAGGTATTGGCCGCTCCGTAAGCTTCCAGGGCCCACACTTCCATTTCACCAAGCCGCTGACCGCCGAACTGAGCCTTGCCTCCCAGGGGCTGCTGGGTTACCAGTGAATAGGGACCGGTGGATCGGGCGTGCATCTTGTCGTCAACCAGATGATGGAGTTTAAGGAAGTAAATTATCCCGCAGAAAATTGGATTGACAAAGGGTTCGCCAGTCCGGCCATCCCGGAGTACGGTCTTGCTGGTTACCGGAAGTCCCGCTTCTTTCAGTTTTTCTTCGATGTCTTCGGCAGAGGGAGACTGGAAGACCGGAGTGGCGTACCATTCATCCAGGGTACTGGCGGCCCAGCCCAGTTCGGTTTCCAGAAGCTGTCCGATGTTCATCCGGGAAGGGACGCCAAGGGGCGTTAAACAAATATCAAGAGGAGTGCCGTCTTCCATGTAAGGCATATCTTCTTCGGGCAATATCTTGGCCACAACGCCCTTGTTGCCATGGCGGCCTGCCATTTTGTCCCCTTCGCGGAGTTTCCGTTTGGTGGCGATAAGGACTTTTACCACTTCGTCCACACCAGGATTAAGATCGTCCCCTTCGGATCGCTTAAGCCGTTGTATGTCGATGATCGTTCCTTCTATACCATGCGGTACCCGAAGGGAAGAATCCCGAACTTCTTTGGCCTTTTCGCCAAATATGGAATTGAGGAGTTTAAACTCAGGGGTAGTTTCTGTCTCGCTTTTGGGGGTTACCTTGCCCACAAGGATATCCCCGGACCAAACTTTGGCACCCACGATTATGATCCCCTCGGCATCAAGGTTATCCAAACTTTTTTCCGAAGTATTGGGAATGTCCCGGGTGATTTTTTCCGGCCCCAGCTTGGTTTCCCGTACTTCGGTAATAAATTCTTTTATGTGAATGGAGGTAAACATATCTTCCTTTACCACTCGTTCGGAAATCAGGATCGAATCTTCGTAGTTGTAACCGTTCCATGGCATAAAACCAACGAGGATATTCCGGCCCAGGGCAAGTTCGCCGTCCCTGGTGGCCGGTCCGTCGGCAATAACTTGTCCCGCGGTAATCTTGTCTCCCACCTTAACAATGGGCCGCTGGTTGTAGCAGGTATCCTGGTTGGTTCTCTGGTACTTGGCTAAGCGGTACAGGTCCAGTCCGTCCGTTGTCGTCTGGGGACCCGCTCCATGTTTACTGTCCGGTTTGATAACCACTTCACTGGAACTTACCCGGATCACCATCCCGTTCCGGCGGGCCTTAACCAGAACGCCGGAATCATAGGCACATTTTCCTTCCATGCCGGTTCCCACCCGTGGCGCTTCGGGAAACACCAGGGGCACCGCCTGACGCTGCATATTGCTTCCCATCAGGGCCCGGTTGGCATCATCGTGCTCCAGGAAGGGAATCAGCGAAGCGGAAACGGAAATGATCTGTTTGGGAGAAACATCCATGTATTGAATGTCTTCTGGTGTCCTGGTGGTATAATCCCCCTGGCGGCGGCACGAGACTTGATCTCCGGCAAAGGTCCCATTATCGTGAATTTTTGCCGAAGCTTGGGCAATGTAATACCGGTCTTCATCCATGGCGGAAAGGTATTCTATGTCGGAAGTGATCTTGCCTTTGACAACTTTCCGGTAGGGTGTCTCCAGAAATCCATATTCGTTCACCCTTGTATAGTTGGCCAGGGATACGATAAGGCCGATGTTCGGACCTTCAGGTGTTTCAATGGGACACATCCTGCCGTAATGGGTATAGTGGACATCCCGAACTTCAAAACCTGCCCGATCCCGGGAAAGACCGCCGGGGCCCAACGCGTTAAGGCGCCGTTTGTGGGTCAGCTCCGCCAGAGGGTTAACTTGATCCATAAACTGGGAAAGCTGACTGGAACCAAAAAATTCCTTAACTGCTGCCACCAAAGGTTTAATGGAAATCAAATCCTGGGGCTTAATCGTGTCGGTTTCTTTCAGGCTCATCCGTTCTTTGGCGATCCGTTCCATGCGGCTAAAGGCCACCTTCATGGCATTGGCCATCAGCTCACCTACAGAGCGAACCCGGCGGTTTCCAAGATGATCGATATCATCAATTGCCTCGTCTCCCACATAAACCTTGATCAGGTATTTCATGGTGGCAATCACATCCTGTCTTGTTAAGGTGTGTTCCTGCAGGGGCTGGGCATAGTTGAATTTTTTGTTAAGTTTATACCGGCCTACCCTTCCTAAATCGTAGCGGCGGCTGGTAAAAAACATTCCCAGAAGATCCTTTTCCGCCGCTTCCACGGTGATTGATTCACCGGGCATCAGTACCGAATACACCGCCGCCAGAGCATCTTCCTTAGTCGGTTCATCCTTGGTTGAATCATCCTTAACGAATTTTATTTCTTCCCGTTCAAAACAGTTAAGCAGCATGGATGAATTAAGAGAAAGATTTGCAGATTTATCATCATCGGGATCCGCAAGGTGCACAAACTTGATCACCTCAATGGATTTGACGTTATTAGTCAGAAGTTCGTCCACATTGTGGGGGTGGAGTTTTTCTCCTGTTTGATAGAGTTTTTTCTTGCCCTCAGGATTAGTTCCGGAACTCCCGGCTTCTCCCGTTATCCAGACCGGGGAAGCCAAAACCCTGCCGGTGATCTGTTCCCTGGTTTCCTTGTCGTCCTTTACCTTAAAGGTTTCCACGGTATAAAAGGCCCTGATTATTTCTTCCCTTGTATTAAAGCCCAGGGCCCGGAGGAAGATACTCCCCAGGATCCGTTTTTTCCGGTCTATCTTGGCATAGATCAATTCACGTTTCTGGTCGATTTCAAATTCCAGCCATGAACCCTTGTAGGGAATGATCCGGGAAGAAAAAATTCCCTTTTCGTGGCTGAAGATAACCCCCGGCGAACGGTGTATCTGTGAAACCACTACCCGCTCGGCGCCATTGATAATAAAGGTGCCCCGTTCGCTCATAATGGGGATATCCCCCATGTAAATGTCTTTCTGGCGAATTTCTCCGGTCTGCTGGAAGATCAAATTAACCCGGGCCTTTAGGGGCACCGAATAGGTCAAACCTTTCTGCTTACAGTCCAGTTCGGAAAATTTGATATGATCCTCATCCAGGGTATAGTATTCATACTCCAGGACCATATCCCCATTGGGACTTTCGATGGGAAAAGTGGATCTAAAAACTTCTTCCAACCCCTGCACACCAAGGGATCCGCCGGTTAAAAGTCTGGTACGTTGAAGAAAACGTTCGTAGGAACAAAGCTGAATGTCTATCAGATCCGGCAGTTCCATTACATCATGAATATCTTTTCTTACATAAGAACGTTTGTCTTTTCTCGTCTTTACCATCCCAACCTCACTAATACCAAGACCTGAATAACCCGCAAATCTTTTGCCTTGCAGAAAAAAATCTGCGGGGATCCCGCTTTTTTCAAAACATTGTTAGTTTTGAAAAAACTTTATCTATAGAATTTCCACCGTTCCGCCGGCGGCGGTAATCAGTTCTTTGATTTTGGCGGCTTCTTCTTTGGAAACCCCTTCCTTAAGAGGTTTGGGCGCTCCTTCTACCAGATCTTTTGCTTCTTTAAGGCCCAGGCTCGTTACTGCCCGGACTTCTTTGATTACCGGAATTTTTTTGGCTTCGTCAAAGGCCTTAAGGATTACGCTGAATTCAGTTTTTTCCTCCGCCGCTTCAGCGCCGCCGCCTCCGCCGGGGGCTGCTGCCGCCGCCACCGCCACCGGGGCTGCCGCGGATACGCCGAATTTTTCTTCCATGGCCTTGACCAGTTCGGATACTTCCAAAACGGTCATGGAAGCAATTGTTTCCAGAATTTCTTCTTTTGTGGCTGCCATATTATCTTCTCCTTAAGTAATAGTACATCCCTCATACAAAGGATGTTATTAACAAGCTGACAGGATCGGCAGCATCGAACAAAAGTTCGGCGAAGCCTGACAGCTTTTGATGCAATGATTTATTCTCGGTTGAATAATCCTTGTATCAGAAAGTTTTTTACGTCTGCGCTTTCTTGTCTGCGACAGCTTTCACCGTCCTCACCAGCCTCGAAGGAATATCGTTCAGGGCCGCCGCAAGATTCCGGGCAGGGCCGTTCATAACCGACATAAGCATGGAGATAAGCTCCAGTTTGCCGGGCAGCTTGGAAAAGGTTTCTACCTGCTTATCCGTATAGACAATGTTTCCTACCAGGCCTCCCTTAACCTTTAAGGTCGGCGCTTCTTTGATGAAGTCCAAAAGTATTTTTGCTACTTCGTTGGAATCTCTGGGAGCGATGGCTACGGCCGTGGGGCCCACTAGATAATTTGACACATCCGGCGTCTTGAGTTCCTCGAAGGCAAGGCGGGCAAAGTTGTTCTTTACCACCTTAAAAGCAGCTTCCTTTCCCCGAAGCTGCTTTCGTAAAACGGTGATCTGTTCCACCGTAAGACCCCGGTAATCGGCAAAAATAAAATCCGGTGTTGTCCCTTCGGCGGTACTGAAAGCGTTTCTTAATTCACCGATGGCCTTAACCTTATAGTCCTGTACTTTTTTGGCTACGATTGCCATGTGTTTCTCCTTATTCGTCTTTGTAAGCGATCCACACGCCGGGCCCCATGGTGGAAGCTATCGAAACGGTCTGAATAAACTCACCCTTGGCATCGGCGGGTTTTTTCCTTTTAACCTCGGTAATCACCGCCCGGACATTTTCCGCCACCTTGTCACTGTCCATGGAAACTTTTCCCACCGCCAGATGCACAACTCCGGTCTTGTCGGCCCGGAATTCAACCCGGCCTCGTTTTAGTTCCGCCAAAGCTCCTTTTAGGTCAAAGGTAACGGTTCCGGTCTTGGGGTTGGGCATAAGACCCCTGCGGCCCAGGACCATGCCGAGCTTTCCTACATCCTTCATCATATCCGGGGTAGCTACCGCAACGTCAAAATCCAGCCAGCCCCCTTTGATCTTTTCGATAAGGTCGTCGGCACCTACAAAGGCAGCTCCCGCATCCTGGGCTTCCTTTTCCTTTTCGGGCTTGCAGAATACCAGCACTCGCTTTTCGCCTTTGAATTGATTGGGAAGTACCACCGTATCCCGAACGGACTGGCTCTTTTTTAGGTTCAATTTAACAGACAAATCCACCGTCTCGTCGAACTTGGCAAAGGCCAGGGATTTAACCGTATCCAGGGCAGTCCTAAGATCATATGAGACAGCCGAGTCGTATTTCTTGACGCTTTCCTTGTACTTCTTGCCCCGCCTCATTGTTCCACCTCCACTCCCATGGACCGGGCAGTGCCGGCGATGATCTTCATGGCCCCTTCGATGTCATTGGCGGAAAGATCGGGCATCTTTGTTTTTGCAATTTCTTCAAGCTTTGCCTTGGGGATCTTTCCTACCTTGGTCTTGTGGGATTCCGCTGATCCCTTTTCCAAACTGATTGCCTTCTTGATAAGCACCGCCGCAGGAGGTGTCTTAAGGATGAAGGTAAAGGACTTGTCGGCATAAACGGTGATAACCACCGGTATGACAAGTCCCGGCTCCATCGACTTCGTCCGGTCATTAAACTGCTGAACGAACTGGGGGGCGCTGACGCCGTGGGGTCCCAGGGCTGGTCCTACCGGGGGAGCCGGCGTGGCTTTCCCCGCAGGGCACTGGAGTTTAATGTAGGCGGCAACTTTTTTCTTTGCCATTGCATTCTCCTTTGTAGTTGTACAATGTGCTCTGCACATTGCGGCGGGGTTTTACTGCGTAAAACTCCGCCGCCGGATTGCCACCCGGCTTAACGGAAACTATGTTTCCTCCTACGTCTTTATACTTAAACCTTTTCCACCTGCAAAAGATCAACTTCCACAGGAGTACTCCGTCCAAATATCTGCACCATCACCTTTAGCTTGTTCTTTTCCTGATTCACTTCTTCAATAGTTCCGGTAAAGGATTCAAAGGGACCATCGACAATCTTGACCTGCTCGCCGGAATTAAAAATTTGCCGTGTCCGGACAGGCTTTTCGCCCTTGATTTCCCCGGATTTCTGCAAAATATTCCGGGCTTCGTCCCCTGAAAGGGGCTGGGGCCGTTTGTCCGCCGGGGTGCCCACAAAACCTGTTACCCCCTGGATTTTCTTGATTTTGGAGCAAGTTTCTTTCCAGGCAAGGTCGGGAAGATCCATCTCAACAAGAATATAACCGGGAAAAAATTTTCGTTTTTGGGTCTTCTTCTTGCCGTCCTTAACCTCTACCACTTCTTCCTGGGGAACTTTTATATCCTTGATAATCTCCTTATCCAGGTCCCCCGAATCGAGCATGAGACGAATTATTTTTTCGATCTTGTTCTCGTACCCCGAATAGGCATGAAGAACATACCAGCCTGCCGCCATTCCCAATCCTTAGTCTTTTTCAAAACTAACAAAGCTTTGAAAGAAGCTCTCCTACTTAAATATGAACTGCACTCCATAGAGAAGGAGCATATCCACAAAACCCAGAACCGCAGCGATAATTACCGTAGACACGAGTACAATCCCTACGGAACTAACCACTTCGTCTCTGCCGGGCCATACTACCTTGCGGAGTTCAGCATAACATTCCTTAAAAAATTGAATTATCTTTCCCATTCTTCTTATTTCTCCTTACAACTAACGCCAAGCGCAGTAGGTTTCAGGCGCAGTAGGCTTCGAACCCACGACCTGCGGTTTTGGAGACCGCCGCTCTACCAACTGAGCTATACGCCTTTGGACATTATTATTACTTAATCTTGGTCTCCTTGTGCAGGGTATGTTTCCTGTCAAAGGGACAATATTTCTTGAATTCCAGCTTCTCCTGGGTATTACGCCGGTTTTTTTTGGTGGTATAGTTTCTCCGTTTACACTCACTGCACTGCAACGCTATAAGCTCTACAGCGGTCTTCTTACTGGCCATATCTACTCCTTAAACTAGCAACTTACAAATCTATAATGCTTCGGAACCGGTGTGGAGTTTTGCCTGGCAAGACTCCCAAGATAAAAATGCTTTGCATTTTTATCAGCCCTCGATCAGAATCGAACTGATGACCTTATCCTTACCATGGATATGCTCTGCCAACTGAGCTACAAGGGCATAATGCGACATGTTCCCTATAGTGTAAAGAAACTACCAATTTTTCAAGATCGTGTCAATAGGGCCGGAAAATTGAATATATTCACCATAAATATACAACACATACAACCAATGGCGTGTTAAAAAGTGTATACTTTTTTATACATATGGTGTCAAAAATACCCTCTCCAAATCATTTTGAATGCAATGAGGAAATTGAAAATTGGGAATATGAACTGTCTAATCACATAAGTTTTTTGCAATGTGTACTAACCGCCAAAATACAAAAAACTAGGGGTTATAATTTTTTTTTAGGATGCTATTATATTTTTGGAGGAAACCAATGTGGATTACTTTTGCCTTCTTGTCCGCCGTCTTTGCCGCCCTTACATCTATCCTGGCCAAGATTGGCATCGAAAACGTTAATTCCAATCTGGCTGTCGCCATTCGTACGGTGGTGGTGCTTCTCCTTGCCTGGGGCATCGTGTTCCTTACCGGAAAACACCAGGACATAGTAAATCTGGACCGGAAAAATGTAATCTTTTTGGTGTTGTCCGGCGCTGCCACAGGCCTATCCTGGCTTTGTTATTACCGGGCCCTGCAAATTGGAGAAGCCTCAAAGGTAATACCCATCGACAAATTCAGCGTGGTGATCGGAATGGCTCTTGCCTTTGTGGTCCTAAAAGAGGCTGCTACCATAAAAAAGATCATAGGCGGCGTATTGATCACCGCCGGAACTTTGACGCTGATCTTATAATTGACCCGCTGCTTGGGCTACAATAATCCCATGGTTCTTGAAAAGGGCATTCTATCCGGCAAAGTGGAAAACTGTTATATCCGGTTCAACACTATTTCTGATCCGGCGGTGCTGGAAATTTTTTCCCCAAAAATCTCCGACGAAGATCGCTGGAAGCTCAGGGACAATTTTAACAAACCATACATCATAGGGAAAGAATGGATCGATACAGGACTCCGTCTTTTTTATAAAGGGCTTTCTCCGGAAAAAGCAATAAAAACAGCTCAACCGTTAATCGAAAAAATTGCCGCCTATTTTTTCAAAAAATACCCGGACGATAAATTCCTGTGTTACAAACATTATCCCTGCGGCCAATCGGCCAGGGTAATCTTCCTTCATATTAACGAAACAATTATTTTAAAATACTGTGAAGATTTTAGGGTGGATTTTTCCAAAAATTACTGTAATGTTGTTTTTAGCGAAACTGGAAACTGCGAAAAAGTGTATATCAGCAGTTATGAAGCGGGAACTCTGGAATATAAGGACGGGGTTCTTGAAATGCACCGCTGGGAAAACGAAGACGAAGCCCAGTCGGTGTCTTATTTGAGCAGGCACTATACCCAGCGCCTGCTTGACGGCGTGGTAGATGGTGCGGATATCAAAGCCAATATGATCGGCATAATCAGATCGTCCATAGCAGAGGCCGCCATAGAAGCGGAAGATCGCCGTCTATTTGAAACAGCCTTGAATCTTTTGGAAAACATTCCAGAAAAATATCCATGAGTTTTCTCTTTATCAGGCTGGATTGACAATTATTTAAATTCGCCGGATACTTCAGAGAGGAGGCCGCCATGAAAAGGCTGATGTTCACATTTGTGTTAATCGCTGGGATTATTGGTTTTGCAAACGCACAGATGGGAGATACATGGAGTCCGATAACATCGGCATCAAGTTTAATTGGCAAATGGACAGGCACCCAGTCCATAGAGATTCCCCAGAATGATGAAAAGGGAATTCCCAACGCTAATGTAATTTTTTCCATATCCTTGGTGTATACCCGGAGTAATACAGATGTAACTGTCGAAATGAAAATTGATTTTACCGGGTTTTTGGATGAATGGGTTAAGGTGCCGGCGATGCAGAATCTTAAGCTGACCAAGGATCAGCTTTGGAAGCTGATAACGGATTTGTTGAGTAATATAATGGAAGAAGGCTTTGCTTTTGACAATAAATACAATATGTTTTATTCCATGACATCAGATGTGGATTCATTATTGAATTCTGATAACATTAGTATTAACCAGGACAAGACCATGATAAAACTCGTTTCTGATGTACTGATTACTTTTGGTTTGGGGGATGATGGTTTTACGGAACTGATCCTTACAAAAACAGACAATATATTATGATCGCAGGGATTATTGGCGCCGCCGGCTATGCCGGATCGGAGTTAATCCGGCTTTTATCGGGCCACCCGGAAATTACCGGCCTTGTTTTGGCATCGGTAAGCCGGCCGGGGGAAAACATTGCATCGATATACCCAAATTTTCTTGGCCCCGGCAAAATGAAAAATAATCCCGCCTTGGCAAAATTCGGAAATGCCGGATCCACCCTAACAACGCCAGAGGAACTTGTAGCGCGCTCCGATGTAGTCTTTGGCGCCCTTCCTGCAGGAACCGGGGAAGGCTATGCTAAAGCATCGCTGGACCGGGGTATTTCCTACATCGATCTTTCCGCGGACTTTCGTTTTGACGATGATGAAGAAACCTATCGATCCTGGTACGGAATACCTTGGCAGTATCCGGAACTGCACCGGCGTTCGGTTTACGGCCTTCCGGAACTGAACCGGAACCGGATTAAAGAAGCCGGAAGCCCGGTAATCATTGGAAATCCCGGCTGCTATCCCACCGCAGTAACACTGGCCTGCTATCCCGCCCTCGCCGAAGCTGGCGGAAACAACAGCAAATCCAGCATAAAACCCGTTTCTGCTCCAATCATTGCCGCCGCCGTATCAGGAGTTACCGGAGCGGGCCGGGAACCCGGCCGGGTCCAGCATTTTCCTGAATGCTCCGATTCGGTAAGCGCATACAAGGTTGGGTCCCACCGGCATATTCCGGAGATAAGCCGTACCATGACAAAGATAGCCGGCCGCACCATCTCCCTGGTATTTACTCCCCATCTGGGACCCTTAAACCGGGGGATCCTCGCCACGGTGTATATCTCCCTGGAGCAGCCGCCAAAAGCCGGTTCTGTCCAGCCGCAGACAAAAGAAGCTGCTGAAAAAGAAACGGCGATTCGGGAACAGTACGCTTTGTTCTACAAAGACGAACCCTTTGTCCGGGTCCTTCCCAAAACTGTGACTGCCGCCACCAACAGGGTGCGGCAGTCAAACTACTGCGATATGTCGATCCATCTGGATCATACCGGCTCTGTACTGATCGTTGTATCGGCCATCGACAACATGGTAAAGGGAGCGGCGGGCCAGGCGGTGCAAAATATGAACATCATCTTTGGTTTTGACGAAACTGCAGGGCTGACCGCAGTGCCAGCGCTGTTTTAACCAAGTACCTGTTTCCGGTATGCAATCCCAATCCGCTCCAGATTTTTCGCCGCACTTTTGCCGGGCTGCGCTTTTTGTTTAAAATCAATGGCAAACTGATTCATGGAAAAATGCCGGAAGAAAAAGATATGCTCTTTTAGCGCGGAATTAACGGCACAAAGGTTTTTCAGGGTTTCGGTGTATACTTCAAAGATGCCGCCTTTTTTCATTTCCGAATAACCGATGATCCACACGGTTATTAGTTTTTCCGTTTTTCCGGCCTTTGCAGAAAGAGCATTCCAGAATTCTTCCAGCAGTTTTGCCATGGTTCGCTGCGAGGAATGTACCGCTGCTTCCAGTTGAACGTCCCGGGCGCAAAGTTCCCTGAGTTCCGCCGTCCGGGGCGTATGTATGGGTGTCTTGTTAAGAATGAGAACATTTTTTCCAAAATCGATGTCCAGTTCGGGATGGGCCCGGAAAAAGTTTCCCGCCATTTTTCCCGAAGGGCCCACAAGATACCGGCGGTGTTCCTGTTCACGGCGGCCAGGGTTATCCCCCACCAGGATCATTTTTATTTCACTGTCCGGAGAAAAATCGTCCAGGGCAAGATTGTACACCACCGGAGTTTTTACCGTATAGGAAGGTCCATTCCGGTTGTCTACCACGTATTGAATTTGGGCGGCAATGTCCGGCACGCCGGCGTTGATTTTATCAATCAAAGAATGATAATGTTTTGTCGCCTTGAGGAAAGCAGTCCAGATTTCTTTGTCCAAGCACGCTCCGCCTTCTAGTATTTTTTATTCTAACTTATCCATCTATAATTAGAAGCCAGTTTAAGTACCGGCGGCATTTGCTGCCTTTTGAATTCGGCTCTTTCCACAGCACTGATAACACGAGCGGCCAGTTCCGCATCCACCCCCCCCTGGATGATTTTTTCTGCGGATAAATTATCAACAAGGTGCAGTTTGAGTATCTTATCCAATGTGTTATAAGGGGGCAGGGAGTCCTCGTCTTTCTGATTGGGCCGGAGTTCCGCCGATGGCGGCTTATCGATGATCACCTGGGGAATAATTTCTTTCCCGCCTGCGGATTTTTTCCGATCATTTATCCTTGTGCAAAGGGCAAAAATTTCGGTTTTAAAAAGGTCCCCAATAGGAGCAAGGCCTCCGGCGGTATCGCCGTACAGCGTACAATAACCCATGGCAATCTCGCTTTTATTTCCCGTGGTAAGAAGCAGGGAATGGAACTTATTGGCATAGGCCATAAGCAGGGTTCCCCGGATCCGGGCCTGAAGATTTTCTTCTGCAATGTCAAAGGGCCTATCTTCGAAGATCCCCTCCAGGACAGCAAGAAACGCCGTAAACACCGCTTCGATGGAAAGGGTTTCGTAACGGCAGCCAAGTGTGGCGGCCAGTTCCTCCGCATGATCTTTGGAACCCTGAGAAGAAAACCGTGAAGGCATACTGAAGCAAACGACATTTTCACTGCCTGTAGCTTTTACAGCCAGGTACGCTACCAATGCCGAATCAATGCCGCCGGATAATCCCAAATGAATCTTTTTAAAGCCGCACTTGGTCATGAACTCCCGAATGCCCTGAATTAGGGTATCTTCGATGGTATCCAATTCTTCGGCGCCCAAACCTGCATTATAGAGATTGTCCATAAGTATTAGAATAAACAACGGAAGGATGAATAGCAAGACAGGAATTTTTGTGATAGCATTTCATAATTATTCCCTGTTTGTCTTTTTTTATTCTTTCTTTGTTGTACAATATCATTCGAAAAATCGCCACTGCTTTGATATATTATTGCCATTTTTTCCGGCACAATATCAAAAAAAGCGTGTTGTGGAATGCCCAGAAAATAACCCTGTCCAAGGTCTACATTTAGTTTAATAAGAGTCTTTAATTCTTCTTCGGTTTCGATTCCTTCTGCAATTAACAAAATACCGGTATTCTTACAGAAACCAACCATTGCCTTGCACAAAAATTGTTTTATATTGTCCTTGTCAATATCTCTGATGAGGTTCATATCCAGTTTTATAATATTGAGTCTTACGTTTGTTATGGTATTAAGCCTCGAATAACCTGCCCCAACATCGTCTATGGCTATTCCGTAATTTTGCTTTCTATGAATGACTGATTGAACCTAAAAAAGCTTCACTGCCAATTATGGCAACACGCTCGGTAATTTCAAATATAATATTACGGAAATCAAGGCCATATTCACTTAGGCAGGTTTTTGCAAACCCTTCTCTGAATTTTTTGTCATGAATAATATTTGGGTTTACATTCAGAAAGAGCTTTTTTTCACCGATACAGGTTGAGTTTTTAGTGCCTGTGTTTTGCATAGTGTTTCAAGTTCCCATGACTTATTCATTTTGTCCGCCAGTCAATGATACAATCGGCTGATAGACCGGAGTTATATATTCGCCTTCCAAAATTTTGTAAAAAATATCGTAATCCGTTTTTTCTAAAACACCTATGGTTTGCATAGTACCTCTCTTAAATCCCAAAAAAATAAATTTCTGTATCTATAATTTATTTTGATTATGGTTTTTTCATTAATATATGGTTAAATAGCCGTAAAATTGACGAAAAAACGGGGTATTAAGCGCTGTTTAACAGCAGGATGTTTTTTAGTACAATTATTATAGAATGACCCGATTAGCTCAGCGTTTTGGTCCCCCCTCTTTTTACCGCGAAGCTCTGGCTATTGCTCTGCCGGTTATGATGCAGTTTTTTATTATGAGTATGGTCTCTCTGATCGATAACTTTATGGTCGCCAGTCTTGGAGATATCAGCATGGCTGCGGTGAACATAACCAATCACTTTACATTTGTCTACATTGTTATCATCAACACCGTCTGCCAGGCCGGAGGCATATACATTGCCCAGTTCAGGGGGACCGGTGACAGCGAAGGGATGAAACACGCCTATCGTTTTAAGGTTATTTTTGCTGCTGTTATGGCGGTGCTGTTCTTTGTTCTTTGCAGAGCCATTCCGCGCCTCCTGATTGCCATGATGACCACAAAAAACGCCGCCCAGGAAGAAATAACGATCATTGGTTCAGGTTACTTAACGCTCATAACATGGACCTTCCTGCCTTTGGCGCTTTCTTCGGCAATTGGAACCAGCTACCGGGAAATCGCCCGGCCCAAGGTACCGCTTTTGATTTCCGCTGCCTCAACTCTAATAAACACCGCCGGAAACTGGATATTGATTTTTGGCAATTTGGGCGCTCCCCGCCTGGAAGTTACCGGAGCGGCTTATGCGACAATTGCCGCAAGGGTATTCGAAGTTGCGGCATTTGTGTGGTACGCCGCCCGGACTAGGGCGCCTTTCTATGCGGGCTTTATCCGTCTCTTTCACATTCACCGGCGGCTTGTCCGCAAAATCCTTTGCAAGTCTGGAATGATTTTCGCATCCGAATTATCCTGGATCAGTTCGGAAACCATTATGATCGCCATGTACAATCGCCGGGGCGGATCGGAAGTTGTGGCCGGCATGGCGGCGGGCTGGACCATTGCCAATATTTTCTTTTTGATCTTCGGTGGAATCTGGACCGCCGCCGGGATACTAGTGGGCGGTGCCCTTGGCTCGGGTAAACTTGACGAAGCCCGCCGCCGGGCCGAATGGCTCAAATCGGGATCGATGGCCGCAGGTCTTATCCTTGCCCTGCCCGGTGCGGCTCTGGCGGCGCTGTTCATTCCTCTGGCGTTTTCCAACTTGAGCGATGTTGCCAGGACCACCAGTTTTGGCCTTGTTCTGGTGATCCTCGCCTACCTCCCTCTCTGGGGACTGCTGAATGTTCAGTTTGCCATTTCCCGGGCCGGCGGCGATACCGCCATGGGAATGATCACGGACCTTACGGTTAACAGCTTCCTTTTTGTTCCCGGCGCATTCATCCTTTCCTTTGCAACAACCATACCCCCAGTTCCCATGTTTGCCGTATTAAAACTCACCGATTTTATAAAATGGTTTATCTGCCGTCATTTTCTCCGGAAGGAACGGTGGGTAAAAAATCTGACGGTTACCCATGAAACGTCTTCCGATCCGTAATACCTGCATCATGGCATTTAATTTCTTTTTAGTTCATCTGCTTTTTTTTGAGCGGCAGTCATGGCTGCTTGTGCCTGATTTTCGCCTTCCTGTTCCAGTTTTTTAGCATTTGACTCACCTTCACTTCGCAGTGAGTCAGCTGCGGCTTGAGCTAATCTTTTTTCAATGGCGCTTTTTTCTGCAGTATCACTTGCCAGTTTGTCCGCCGCTGCGTTTGCTTCCTTTCGTACCCTGTCGGCAGCCTGTTTTGCAGTACTGCGAATATTGTCCGCCTGTTTTTGAGCTTCGGCCATTATTGCATCAATCTGACGGTTAATCTCTTCATTAACCTGGGTTCTTACTTCTTCTACCTTCTGGGTTACCGTTTCTGTTACCTGATCCCGCACTGCCCCAACAATGTTGCCGGCCATGTCGGCTACGCTCAAACGGATATCGGGATCTTTAACAGTCCCTCTAATCAACCCTGCTACTTTTATCTCTTTTAGGGTCGACCCTCCGGGTATGTTGCCTAAAATATTGGTTGCATTGGAGCCAACAGCCGATGTAGGTACAATTGCATCCATCCTGTAATTTAATGTCGTGTCAAGGCCAATATCCCCAATAAGTTCTACTTTAGCCGGCGGCATATTCATTACAATCGGGTCTTGTATCCACACCCGGCCATCTTTTATTTCGAATCCAATATTAATATTACCGGGAGCGGGGGAACGCCAGCTTTCATTTTTTAAAAGATCTGCCATCGTCCCAAAAAGTTTTGAATTATGTATTTCCAGGTTCTGTGTCTGCAGCCGTCCTTTTGAATTTACCTTATCCAATACAGGCGAAAGATGCTCGTCAAGCACGCTGTTCAGAACCAATGAAGCCGATACCTTGCCGGTATAATTCTGCGGTTCAGTTAATATTTTTTCGATCATGGAAAACGAAGAGATTGCAGAACTAATGTCGAATTGCCTTATGTTCATATCAAAATCAACAAATGGAAGGGCAATGTTCTGGGTGTTATATTCACCGTTAAGCGTCATGCTTCCTTCCAGCAGGTTCATGCCAAGGTTTTGCATTATCAACCTGCCGTCCTTTACCAATATCGCCCCGGTTGTATTGGAAATATCCAGTTTGTCAAAAAGAATATTCCCGATATTTACGGTCATGGCAAAGTCAATATTTTTGGGAACTTCGATAACACTTAACGGGGCAGCATCTGCCTGGACAGTATCAGTTTCTTTCGGCTCGCCGCCCATAAATTCATTAAGGTCGATTGTATTCGATCTCAGCGCAAGCGTTCCCCTTATCGTATCGTTCTTAAAAATAAAGGGAATAAAATTTTCCAGTGAACCATTCATCGCAATATCCGAGCGGCCTATTATGGCATCGAAATTGGTAAGGTCAACCTTTCGCGGAGTAAAATGAAGCTGTGTACTGGTAATTTTTACCCCTTGAGGAAAATCCGAACTTACAAAATTAAAACCGTTTATTTTAAGGTTCCCTTCTGCATAGAAATCTTCATATCGTTCATTTTCGATCATGGACATTCTTCCGGAAAGCGTAATATCGCAGTCCAATAAGCCATTTAACGTTATGTCATCCAACGGAACGATAGCAGCCACTGAATTAAAATCTATTTTTCCGGCAAATCGTGCAGAAACCTGCATATCACTTTCCGGTGTTTTTACATGAAGTTCCGCATAAAAAGGATTGCCTGCCATTTCAAAGTTGATCTTATCCACGTCCAGCGTAGTACGATCAAATACTTCGCCATCATAGTGAGCCTTTACATCAATGTTGATATTGTTTACAGATTTGGGAAGCGCAGGGTAGCTGAACATGGCATTATCTACAACCAATTCTACATTGGCGCTCGGCATTGTCTTTTCGTTGTAAGGCCCCTTTATCTCCCCGTTCAGGGCGAGGCTCCCGGCTGTCCTGACATCCTCAAAATCGTTCATATAAATAGCCGGAACAAGCGACAGGAGGCTTTTAAAATCTGTCCTTTCTGTTGCAAATGTAATATCTACGTTAATGTCATCTTCCTGGAGCCCGACAGAGCCGTCAAATTTTAACACAATATCGTTCAAATTAAATCTATTGTCCTTTATTAAAAAGAACATATTTTTTAGGTCGGCTGCAATTTCAGAAATAAAACCCACACCTGCCTTGTTCGCCAAACGGATCCCGCCCATCCAGAAATCTATCCCCTCAATTCCCAGTTCCATGTTAAGGTCTGCATTGTCCTGAGTCATATCTCCGCGCAGAATGTAATTAAGGGATTGTACTTCTGCAATCATATTATTAACTTCATCACGGAAGGTAATGTGCATATCGCGTATTTCAAATTTCTTTAACGCTACCTTAAACGCAGCCGGGGCAGCCTCTTTTTTTTCTGTTACTACTTCTTTTTTTTCTTCGCCGGGTTTTACAATATCCCAGTTTGCCCGCCCATCCTCCAGTATGTGGCCATTAAGGCGCGCCCGATCCAGCAGGATGGATTTTACTTCTATGTTCTTCATCCTGATCACGCTCATAATGTCCACTGTTACACTGAACCTGTCAAAAGCTACCAGCAGCTCGTCTTCAAAATCGTCCACTCCGGTTACTTCCAAACCATCCAGCGCTACGTAGGCACTCGGAAAATTTCGAATAAACGACAGTTTTAAGTCCTTAAAATCGACCCTTGCCATTAACATTTTGTTTAACTCTGTTTTGGCAAGTTCCATTATTTGATTCTTAAAGAGAAATGGGGTGATTAATAAAAGCATAACAATCACCAAAAGGACGCTGAAAGATATTAGTAATATTTTTCTCAACATTTTTACATTTTTAAACATAATTACCTCATTACTTTTGTTTTACATTTATTATATAATATTGTCAATAAACAAATGTGCATATGCTTATAAACCGGAGAATGCATGGATTTACAGCTGGACGAATTTGTTCACCAGGTAAATAAGAGAATGGAGGAGGTAGACGCTTCTTCCGGGCACATGGCGCTGGAACTACAGACAAGGCTGTCCGTATATATGACCGAACAAATAAAAAAATTGATGAAACAGGGCATACCGGTTATGACAATCCAGGATGCCCTGCGGACGGCAGTCAACGACAGAGTGGAACAGACGTACGCGCCGGATGCGGATGATAATGATGAAGAAACGGGTGAACGGCTGGAACCGCCCATCGGCGGAATTACCTATTATTTACCGATGGAAGAAGCGGTGATTGCCGCCTTCGCCGCCGGTGATCTGGACGGCATGGCGCTAGTGGAACAAATCCGCGAGTCGCCGGATATTACACTGCTTGAGATGACAGACGGCTTGGATTTGGTGTTGAGTGATTTTGGTAAAAACCAGAAGCTATGTGACATAACCTATGCAGGTGAAATCGTCGCAGGGAGTGACGGCGAAGCATTTATACCTGAATACTTGAATGTTAAAGAGGCGGACGGATATCAATACATTATCTGCGATCCGGCAGTTTTCAAATCTGCCACAGAAGTTAAATCCATTGCAGCTTTATTAGAGCCATTAAATCAAGAAGCATTTTCCAAAAAAGCCAATATCAAAAAACTGATTAAATCCGGCTGGCTTGACGCTTATGATCCCCGCTCAGTAAAAAAAGAGGCTTCTTTCATTATTAATGAATTATGGAATGGATTTGCTGTTTTACAGGAACTTTACCTTAAAGCGGCGGAACAGCAAAAAGGAATACTGATTTTTGTGGGATATCAAGGGGACACCGATTTGGATACGTAAAAAGGCATACACAAAAAAAAGACTCATAAAATAGAAACTATTTGTTTGCCGCAAATGAAGTACAGGGGCCTTATCTTTTGCTTTTAAAATAACTATACTTTTTCCATGAAAAGCCGGTATGGTGTTACGCCCTGGGGATCATGGTTTATTGATGTCCTGGACAGTTATCGAAAGGGAGCGCGCCTTGACCGGGAAGATCTTATGCCAATACCGGGAGGGTTCTTTCATTGGAACTTAATACAGGCAGAGCCTTGCAAAAGCCGAAGGTAATTATCGTCCTTTTTACGGCGTTGAAATTTGCATTCCTGTACTTAAAGATGCAGAACAGGCGTACCGGATGATCGAAGAGGATCCGCCCCTCCTTGCCAGCATTGCCGCCGGGGAAATAGATGCGGATCCTCATGTGTTTTTTCGGCTGAGAAACACGGATCTGTCTCCGCGGTTCGGCAAGACAACGGTTCGCAAAATAAAGCAGCCTTTTATAATAGTATTTGCCACAGAAATAAAGGCAGCACTGGCATGGAGAAAAATAGGATGGTAAAATTTCGTTTTGTTTCCCGGATCATGTTACTATTTTTACTGTCATGTTCTTCGTTAGCGGCACAGCATAATTCAGAAATAATCATCAATAGGGCAAAGACAGATGCCTACAAAATAGTAGAACGATCCGATTGGTCCCGGTATGAAAATGGAAAATACATAGGCCTTCTTCACCGGGAAGTTCGGGCGATCTTGTACCCTGCTGACACTGGCCGCGCTTTGCTATACCAGGGAAATTTTTATGTACTGGAAGAAACCTTAAGGGATATGCGGCAAAGCGCTCGTGCGGTGAACGATGTGATCCCCGTTAGTTTTGAGATGTTTCCCAGCGGGGATATTCAAATTGAAGATGATAGAGGTTTTCCTTCCCTAAGGGGTTTTCCGGCGTACCCGGAGGAACCGGTTCAGCCGGGCACAAAATGGATCGCCGAAGCTGTACGGCTGGCGGATCCCCTTAATGAGGGTTATCCGGTAGCGGTTCCCATTGTCGTGGAATATGAATACCGGGGAATTGAAATATACAGGGATGTTCAGGTTCACCGTATAACCGCCCAGTATGCCTCCCGTTTTCCCGGGTTTTCCCAGGAAGACTCCCGGGAAAACCTCTGGGAAAAATATGCAGATGAAAGGTACTTTAAGACACTCCAGGGAAACCATCAAGTTGAAATTCTCCTGCGCCTTTCCGACGGCCTTCCCCTGTTGATACGGGATAACCTGGATGAAACCTTTACCTGGGCTAATGGATATACCCTGCGTTTCCGGGGGTTTACCTTAACTTTTAGCGAAGGGGCAGTCCCTCTCGATACGGATCAGGTAGCTGCCGCCGTACCTGCAAAGGAAACAAGTATAGAATTAGCCGCTGTTCCCGGCGGCATCAGGCTTACTGTTAAGGATATACGATTTATTGCAGATTCGGATGTATTTTTGGCAGATGAATATCCCAGACTGGACAAGATTGCCGAGGCACTCAAAAAAATTCCCGATCGTACTTTCCTTGTAGAAGGACATACAGCTGCTGTGGGACGCCCCCAAGCGGAGATGGAACTTTCGATCCTCCGGGCAAAGCGAATGGCAGATGAATTAATCAAGAGAGGTGTCAGCGCCGGCAGCTTTTTATATAAAGGCTGGGGAGGAACGCGGCCTCTGGGGGATAATTCTACCGAAGAAGGCCGCGCCCTGAACCGCCGTGTGGAAATTACTATCCTTGATTAATTAATTCAAAAAATATTTTACTTTTTTTGCAGACTGGTATATAATTAATTCAGACTTTACCTTAGGAGGATATCATGATTTCTTTCATTGTAGGAATTATTGCATTAATTCTTGGTTATGTCGTTTATTCAAAAATTGCAGAAAAGATCTTTGTTATAAAACCAGAGCTTCAAACTCCGGCAATTCGGATCAACGACGGGGTCGACTTTGTAGCTATGCCAAAGTGGAAAACGCTGCTTATCCAGCTGCTTAACATCGCCGGTACGGGCCCCATTTTCGGCGCCATTGCAGGCTCTTTGTTTGGCCCGGCAGCATTTGTCTGGATTGTTTTTGGCTGCATCTTTGCCGGAGCGGTCCACGATTTTATGGTGGGGATGCTTTCCGTTCGGCAGAACGGCGGAAATATTTCAGAAATTGTCGGAAAATACCTTGGCAAGGGTCCGCTCTACATTATGCGGGTTTTTTCTACAGTGCTGCTTATATTTGTGGGCGTTGTATTTGTAACAACTCCCGCTCAAGTCCTTAGAACCCTGTATGAACATGCAAAAGACCTTCCTGCCGGAAGTAGTATGAATTTCTACTACATCATCATTGCGATCATCATTGGTTATTACATCCTGGCAACTATGCTTCCCATAGACAAGCTCATTGGCAAAATCTATCCTGTTTTCGGAGCCTGCCTTTTAATCATGGCAATCGGGATTACGTTTATGATGTTCTTCACCGGAGAAATCAGCAGTATTCCCGAATTTGCATTTGCAAATATGCGGCCCGATAAAACCACCAACATCATGGGGCGCATTTTCCCCTTCCTGTTTATTACCATCGCCTGCGGAGCAATTTCAGGATTCCATGCGACACAGTCACCTCTTATGGCCCGCTGTATAACAAACGAAAAAGAAGGCCGGCTGGTATTCTATGGCGCCATGATTCTGGAAGGTGTGATCGCCATGATCTGGGCCGCCGTTACCATGGCTCACTTTAATTTTGTAGGAATCGAAACTGCAGTTGCAGCACCAGTAGTTGTTACGAGGTCCTCCATCGATTATATGGGCTGGATCGGCGGAGCGCTGGCTATTTTCGGCGTTGTGGCCTGCCCCATTACTTCGGGCGATACTGCTTTCCGCAGCGCCAGGCTCACCATTGCAGATGCCCTAAAATATGACCAAAAACCCGTAAAGAACCGGTTGACCGTGGCTATTCCTCTTTTTGCGGCGGGTGTCCTGTTGGTGCTGTTTTCCCTTTCAAGCACCAAAAATTTCAACATAATCTGGCGGTATTTCTCCTGGTCTAACCAGACTCTGGCAACCATCGGTTTGTGGGCGGCCAGCGCTTACCTTGCAAAAACCGGCAAACTTTACTGGTTAACCCTGCTTCCCGCTGCATTTATGACCGTGGTAGTAACATCCTATTTTTTTACTTCTAATGAATGTCTAGGTCCTCTTATGACCGGGATCACCGGCAACGCTGACATAACCTATGTTACCGGCATTATTATTGGGCTGGTTCTGTCAACAGTACTGCTGGCCTTGTTTGTTCCATTTATTGGGATTAAACAAAAGGGTATTATCAAGGAGTAAACTGAGAAATCCCTATTTATCAAGCTGGATTATCCGAAGTATGATGGACAACAAGGAGTATCCATGTCTATCCACATTGCAGCCAAGCTTGGTGAAATAGCCGAGACAATTTTACTGCCCGGTGATCCTTTAAGGGCAAAATTTATCGCCGAAACCTTCCTGGATAACGCGAAACAGTACACCGGCGTACGTAATATGCTGGGGTTCACCGGGACTTACAAAGGCAAACTTGTCTCCGTTCAGGGAACCGGCATGGGAATGCCTTCAATTTCTATCTATGCACATGAACTTTTTCAGGATTACGGGGTTAAGCGGGCCATCCGCATCGGTACCGCCGGATCCATCCAAAAACACATCAAAATCCAAAGCATGATCCTGGCCATGTCGGCGTCCACCGATTCGGCGGTCAATTCCCGCCGTTTTGGGGGCCTTAGTTATGCCCCCACCGCCAGTTGGCACCTCCTAAAAACCGCCTGGGATATTTCAACGGCCAAGAAATTAGAACCAGCGGTGGGAAATGTGGTAAGTGCCGACCTTTTTTATACCGACGATCCGGATGAATGGAAACGCTGGGCCCGCTTCGGTGCCCTGGCCCTGGAAATGGAAAGCTCCGAACTGTACACTGTGGCCGCCAAATTCGGACAGGAAGCCCTGGCAATTCTTACCATCTCCGACCATCTGATTACGGGAGAACAAACCACTGCGGAGGAACGGCAGACCGCCTTTACCCAGATGATGGAAGTCGCCCTGGAAACAGCAATTTCATAAAGGCTCCAACATTCCGCAGGTGTTTCAAGGGTTACCTGTTCTAATCAGTTTGGCAGCATGAATAATAATATGGAATTACGGCAAATTGGGGCGTTTAAATATGGTTGACTATTAACCCGCTCTTCTCTATTATTATTCACAAGCCCAGATGGTGGAATTGGTAGACACGCTGGTTTCAGGTACCAGTGCCCCTAAAGCATGGAAGTTCGAGTCTTCTTCTGGGCAAAAAAAGCTCCCTGTATACATTCTTTTTACCCATTACTGCCCATAATAAGCATCGGGCCCATGTTTGCGTTCCCAGTGCTTTTTTATGATATGCTCCGGCAGGGGCTTTGCCATCGGATCGAGACGCAAGGTAAGAAGCGCCATTTTGCATATCTCCTCCAGAACCGCGCTGTGGTACACCGACTGAGAGGCACTCCCGCCCCAGGCAAAGGGTCCGTGCCCCGCCACCAAAACCATGGGCAGGAGGGCTGGATTCAATTTACTCTTTCTGAAGCTCTCTACGATCAAATCCCCAGTCTCAAGTTCATAGTCGTTTTTCACCGCCTCTGGACTCATGAATTCGGTGCAGGGAATCTCCTCTGTTCCGTGGTCCGCATGGGTGGTACCGAACACCGGAACGGGCTTTTTTGCCTGGGCCCAGGCAACAGCATAGGGTGAATGAGTGTGCGTAATGCCGCTGATACCGGTAAATTTCCGGTACAGCACCTGGTGAGTTTTGGCATCCGAGGAGGGTTTTAGCTTTCCCTCAACAACACTGCCCTCCAGGTCAAGGAGTACCATTGATTCGGGACTCAGTTTGTCGTAAGAAACCCCGGAAGGTTTTATGGCAAAAACCCCCTTGCCTGGATCAAAAGCCGAAGCATTACCCCAGGTGTAGATGGCAAGGTTTTGATTTTTAATTTCAAGATTCGCTTCAAAGGCTTCTTCCCGCAGGGTTTTATACGCATCCATGGTTAACGGTCCATCCAGTACGCCTCGTTCCAGCGCAGTTCATCCCTCAGCCGGTCTGGTTTTGTGCCGCGTCCAATAAACACAAATTCAATGCCGCTCATCTCCGCCCAGTCTCTAAAATATTCATCTGTCAGGGCTGAAGTGTACACCGAGTGGTGTGTGCCGCCGGCAAGTATCCAGGCTTCGGCGGCTTCGCCCAAATTCGGATAGGGCTTCCAGAGCGCCCGGGCCACCGGAAGTTTTGGCATGGCATCTTCGATTTTTACAGTCTCGATTTCGTTAACGATCATCCTGAAACGGCCGCCAAGATCAATGAGGGTTGCCAGCACCGCAGGGCCGGGGGCGGCATCAAACACCATACGGGCAGGATCGGCCTTGGCGCCGATTCCCAGGGGATGAACCTCAATGCGGGGCTTGCCTTGTGAAATGGAGGGGCATATTTCAAGCATATGGGCACCAAGGGCCGCTTCTTTACCCGGCTCAAAGTGGTAGGTGTAATCTTCCATAAAAGAAACGCCGCCCGCAAGCCCCGATGCCATGACTTTTGCGCAACGGGTGAGCATGGATTGTTTCCAGTCCCCCTCAGCACCAAAACCGTAACCTTGTTCCATGAGCCGCTGTGCGGCAAGACCCGGAAGCTGGGATAGGCCGTGAAGGTCCTGGAAGGTGGTGGTAAAAGCCCCGGCATGTTCCTCAAAAAGCATTTCTTTCAGGGCAATTTCAATTTTCGCCTGTTCCAGCATGGCACTGCGGGCTTTCCCCGGCTTGGCAAGATCAGGGGCAAGTTCGTAAGAAACGGCGTAATTCTTTGCCAACTCTTCTGCCTGCCCATCGCTGACTTTCGATAAATGTGCAGTAAGATCACCGATACCCCAGGTATTTACCTGCCAGCCAAACTTGATCTGGGCCTCAACCTTGTCCCCTTCAGTGACCGCCACTTCCCGCATATTGTCTCCCAGCCGAAGAACCGCGGTATTCATACCGTCAAGACGAGCGGCGGCGGCCCGCATCCAGACGCCCATGCGGCGGCGTACTTCCCTGTCCTGCCAGAAACCGGCCACCACCTTGCGGGGCAGCCGCATCCGGGCATGGATATGACCGTGCTCCCTGTCGCCGTGAGCGGACTGGTTCAGATTCATAAAGTCCATGTCAATCGCAGCCCAGGGAATGTTCCGGTTGAATTGAGTATGCAGGTGCAGCAAGGGTTTGCGGTTCATCGCCAGGCCTTGTATCCACATTTTTGAAGGCGAAAAAGTGTGCATCCATGTGATAATCCCCGCACATTTTTCAGAGGCATTGGCTTCTTCAAAGAGTCCCCGAATGGCATAAGGCGTAATTGCCGTGGGCTTCAAAACCACCGTACCGGAAATCAGCGAATCCTTGTTGAATTCATCCGCCATGATCCGGGCATGCTCGGCGACTTGTTTTAGAGCTGCATCTCCATACAGATCCTGACTCCCGACGATAAACCAGTATTCAAACTTTTTGAGATCCATGCTTGTCTCCATTTTTATTTGCTGCTTCTTCTTTTGGAATAGAGGTCAAAGGCCACTGCGGCAAGAAGTACAAAACCCTTTATCGCCTGCTGCCAGTCAGGGCTGACCCCCAAAATCGACATGCCGTTATTCAATACGCCGATAAAAAGGCCGCCTACGACAGCTCCAATAATCGTACCGATACCGCCGGTAACTGCCGCCCCCCCTACATAACATGCTGCGATGGCGTCCAGCTCAAAGCCTTGACCGGCCTTCGGCGTGGCAGCATTTAACCGGGCGGAAAAAACAACGGCGGCTATGGAGGCAAGAATCGCCATATTGGTATATATCCAAAACATTACCCATTCAGTTTTAATACCGGAGAGTTTTGCCGCCTTTATATTGCCTCCCAAAGCATAAATATGGCGGCCTTGTATGGTTCTAGAAGCGACAAATTGATATACGATGATAAGAAATCCCAGGATTATCAAAACATTAGGAAATCCCCGGTACAGGGAAAATACAATGGTAAAGGCCATAAGTATAACTGCAATAGCCGTAACCTTCACAATCCAGATGCCGCCAGGGAGTACATCAAAATTGTACTGCTTCTGTTTTTTGCGTCTTTTGATTTCGTTTACGATGATAAGCGCAATAATAAAAAGCCCAATAACAATGGAAAAAAGATGGAACTTTACTCCTGCTACGGTAAGACCTCCCAGAGGATCTGGAATATAACCGGAGGCTATGATCTGGAATTCTGCCGGAAAGGGCGCTTTTGTCTGTCCCCGTAAAATTACCTGTCCAAGACCACGGAATATTAACATCCCCGCCAAAGTCGCTATAAATGGCGGAACATTAACAAAGGCAATCCAGAAACCCTGCCACATGCCAATGACAGCTCCCATTAAAAGTGCTATAAACATTGTTAAAAAGGGATTAAAGTTCATGTCAACAATCATCACGCCGCATACCGCTCCGACGAAACAGATGATCGAACCCACCGAAAGATCAACATTGCCGGTAATGGTACAAAGAAGCATGCCGACTGCAAGGATCAGTACATAACTATTCTGCAATACCAAATTTGTCAAATTCACCGGACGGAAAAATATGCCTTTCGTCCAGATACCCAGGATAATCATTGCCGCTGCCAGCGCAAAAACCATGCCGTACTGCCGGGCGTTTTTCTTTATAAGGTCTAACAAGGCGTTCATCATTTCTCCTTGGACAAATGGTCCGATGTCAGTTGGACAGGATATGGCGCATAATATCTTCCTGTGTTGCTGTTTTGCCTTCCAGTTCTGCAGTAATCCGTCCTTCGCTCATTACATAAATCCGGTCGCTCATGCCGATTATCTCCGGCATTTCGCTGGAAATAAACAAACAGGCAATGCCCTGAGCCGCCAGGCCGTTGATGATTGTGTAAATTTCATGCTTGGCCCCCACGTCAATACCCCGCGTCGGTTCATCCAGAATGAGGATCCGGGGATCAGAGAACAGCCATTTTGCCAATACAACTTTTTGCTGGTTCCCGCCGGAAAGGTTCCCTGCGGACTGTAAAATTGATGGCGTTTTTGTATTGAGTTTTTTACAGTAATCTTCCGCCACAAGGATTTCTTCCTGCTCGTTGATAATACGTCCCGCCATTCCAAAGAATGGCTTGGCGATTTTTTCCAGTTTTGCCAGGGTTGTATTTTCTTTGACGGTCCCAATCAGCACAAGGCCGAATTCCTTTCGATCTTCGGTCATGTAGGCAAGGCCATGTTCAATTGCCTTTGGGATCGAGTTCAGATTAACTCCCTTGCCGTCGATCAGTGTCCTGCCGCTGATATTATCGCCGTAATATTTGCCAAAAATACTGGTGGCCAATTCGGTGCGGCCTGCCCCAACCAGACCCGCCAACCCCACCACCTCTCCGGATCGGACGGTAATGTTAACATTGTCCAGTTTTTTTCGTTCCGGGTTGTCGGGGTTATAGACTGTCCAGTTTTTTACTTCAAATACAACTTTCCCAACCGGTGTGTTCCGTTTGGGAAAACGATCGGTAATCTCCCGTCCGACCATACCTTTAATAATCCGCTCCTCGCTGATGGACGCTGGGCCGGCGGTGTTTCTTTTTACATGGAGGGTTTCAATGGTTTTACCATCCCGCAGGATGGTGATGTTATCCGCCACAGATGCGACTTCGTTCAGTTTATGGGATATCAACATTGATGAAATGTTAAGCTCGTCCCGCAGTTCCCGCAGGATTTGCAGCAAGTGTTCGCTGTCCTTTTCGTTGAGCGCAGAGGTGGGCTCATCCAGAATCAAAATTCTTGCGTCCTTGGCAAGGGCCTTGGCAATTTCTACAAGCTGCTGTTTGCCCACGCCCAGTTTATTTACCTGTAAATTGGGGTTTTCGTCCAATCCCAATTTTTGCATATATAAGAGCGCATCGTCCCGGGTTTTATCCCAATTAATAATATTATATTTTGCGCGCTCATCCCCGAGGAAAATATTTTCCGCTATGGAAAGATAGGGACTAAGGGCCAGTTCCTGATGAATAATAACGATGCCGGTTTTTTCACTTTGCTTGATGTCGGCGAATGCACAGCGTTTACCTTCAAAAAAAACATCTCCCTGGTAAGTACCATAGGGATATACCCCGGACAGAACCTTTACCAGCGTTGATTTTCCCGCTCCGTTTTCTCCAACAAGGGCGTGTATTTCCTTCTGTTTCACCAGGAGGCTTACATTGTCAAGCGCTTTTACCCCTGGAAAAGTTTTGGTGATATTTTTTATTTCAAGCAGCACTGCCTGATCTGACATAAATGTTCCCTTTTTACCTATAAAAAAGAGCGGTGAATGGCAGCGGACAATGGACTTGTGAGAGAATCAGGCTGGTCCTCTCACAAGTCTGGCATTCATTCTTTTCTTTGCTACAGGCCAAGCTCGGCAGCAGTATGATAACCGGTATCAACTACATCAGCTTGAAGATTATCCTTGGTAACAATTACGGAATCAAGAAGGAGAGACGGAACTATTTTTGCTCCATTATTGTAGCTCGTGGTGTCCAGGCCGGTAATGGTCTTGCCTTGCAGAATATCATCAACCAGCACTACCGTGGCGGCACCAAGTGAACGGGTGTCTTTTAAAACAGTGGCGTATTGCTCACCGGCAAGGATCGATTTACAGGAAGCTACAATGCAGTCCTGACCGCCTACCACCGGAAGGGGCTTGCCGGGGGTACTGCCGTAACCGACGGCTTTGCAGGCTTCCAAGCAGGACAGGCTGATGGGGTCATAGGGTGACAGAATGCCGTCAAGCACCAGATTGCCGGAATAATTAGCAGAGAGCAAATTTTCCATTCGCTTTTGAGCTTCCGCAGCGTCCCATCGCAGCGTTCCGACTACGGCCCTGTCCAACTGGCCGGAAGGAACTCTGAGTACGCCCCTGTCCATATAGGGTCGTAATTTATCCATGGCACCATCAAAAAAACCAACCGAATTGTTATCGTCGGGGGAACCGGCGAATAGTTCGATAATAACCGGCCTTGCGGCGGTGGCTTGATCCAGTTTAAGGCCAGTAATAAGAATATCACCCATCTGGCCGCCGACTTTGTAATTGTCAAAAGATACATAATAGTCCACATCGGGGGACTGCATCAAGAGCCGGTCATAAGCGATGACGGGAATCCCTGCCGCTTGAGCGTTTGCAAGCTGATTGGAAAGAGCTGATCCATCAATAGACGCGATAACCAATACCTTTACGCCCTTGGTAATCAAATCATCAATTTGGCGAACCTGGGTAGGAATATCATCATCTGAAAACTGTAGATCGACTGCATAACCCAATTTTTCCAGGCCTTCCTTGACGGCCATACCATCTTTGTTCCACCGTTCCTCCGAACGGGTGGGCATTACAACGCCGATCAGGCCTTTGCCCTGTGAGGTTTGACCGCACCCGATGAACAGCACGGAAGCAAACAGAGCCAAAACGAAAAAACCAATCTTTTTTCTCATTTCCTTTCTCCTCTCCTAAAAATGTTTTACACGCCAATTTGCGTTAACGTACACGCAGTATAGCATGATTATTTCCTTCCTGTCAACATATCTTCTCCAGATTATGCTGATTTTGGAGGAGTGTTCTCCCGAATATACACATCTAATGGAATTTCCAGTCTGGCCTCAACTTTCTGCTCCAGCACCACTGAGCGGAACAGACTTAGTATGGCTTCTCTGCCCTGTTCTTCGGGACGCTGGGCAATAATAGCATCAATGCGGCCATTAATCAGCAAACTCCGGTTATTAGGAATAAGATCGTAGCCTATCAACGGAAAAGGACAATTCCTTCGCCGCCGGCCGGATGCCTCCACCACACGGTGGGCCATGCAGTTGGTTATAAAAAGGCCCGAAAGTCTGCGGTTCTTTACTAGAAACCGGGATATTTCTTTCGCTGAAATTTCGGACCCCTCGTAATCTGAATACTCCTCCACAATCACCGGAAAACCATACTTGCGGGCATAACGCAAAAAACCATCCCGGCGGCGGGTGATATGATAATCATCTCCATGGGCATCCAGCACCGCCACAGGTTCGGATACATTGCCGGCAAAAAGATGAAAAAGCCGCCCGGCAAGATAACCTCCCTTAAACGGATCCTGCCCAATAACACACAGCGGCCTAATTTCCGGCATATCGGAATCAACAAAAACGAGAGGTATTTTTTCCGTAATGACCCTTTCGACAAAGGGCCGGGTTAGTTTTGGCATGATAGGAGCAAAGAGTATTCCATCAGGCTTTTCCGCCCGAATTGAACCGGATTTTTTTTTAAAGGATGCCGGATCATAACGGTCAAATTCAACTATCTTCGTCTCAATACCTAGAGCCCTGATCTCACAGGAGGCCCGTTCAATACCATCCATAATCTGTCCCCAGTAACCTGCATCCTGATCCCGCCGGGGGATAAGCGCACAAAAACGGCAAGGCCGGTTGAGTTTAAGACGCCGGGCAATGGGATTGGGAGTGAACTGGTATTGTTCGATAATCGTCTCTACTCTTGTCTTCGTTACAGCCGAGACCCGGCCCCGTTTGTGGAGTACCCGGTCAACAGTTCCAATAGAGACGCCGGCAAGTTCGGCAATTTCACGGACAGTCATGTCTGGTATTATAGTATGTTATGAAATACCTCTTGCATAGTATTTTTATACGGCAATTCCCTGTTTAATTCAGCGATGGCATTTTCTTCATGCCAGTTGACCATGCCGATATTTGTTTTGAACAGCATTTCCAGGACAGGATCAAAAAATTTGTGATAACTGTGATCAAAGTCCACCCGGAAACCACGGCGAATTTTATGAGGTGACCCTATACCGGGATCAAAGTAGAGGATCTTCTCTCGAATACAGTAATCCATGGGGGCATAGTAGCAAACCGCAAAATGCAGATCTCTTATATCTTCGCAGGCTCCCCAATAACGGCCCCATATACGGTTTCCCTTGCGGAACATCATGGCCAGGGCCAGGGGATTTTTATTCTCCTCCGGGACATCTTTTTCGGACAAAACCTTCCGCCGCGCCTGGGAAAATACCGTTCTATGCCGGAAATGCTGTTCTATCAGAGAAAAGAAAAATTTGTTTACCCAGCGGGCATCCCATGGTAAAAATTTATCGTTGGTTCGGGAGTAAAGATCAAAAATATGATCAAAGCAGCGGCGGTCCGCATCGTCTCCTTCTATTATAGTTAGCTCTATTCCCTGTTCTTCATGACGGTGGTATTCTTTCCGGATGTTCTTTCGCTGGTTTTTATTAAACCGGGAAAGGTATTCCTGAAAATCGGAAAATGTATTGTCCCAGACAAAACGGGAATGTTTCCAGCCGTCATAGGATCGTTCTGTAAGAGAACCGGACCAGGCCGCCCAGGCAGCATCGGCAAAGAGAAAGTGCAAGCCCCGGACTCCGCTTTTCCGGCAAAACGCTTCCGCCGTATCAAGCAATATCCGGTTCAGTGCCGCCGGGTCTTCATCGGGGGCAAAGAGAAAACGGTAACCCTCCGCCGGGGTTGCCGGAACAGTACCAATCAGTTTAGGATACCAGGGCCGGCCCATGGAGGCAGATGCTTTTGCCCAAAAATAATCCCACACAAATTCACCTTCGCTGTGATTCTTTAAGTACAGGGGAGCCGCGGCGAGGAGTTTGTCTTTTTTCCACAGCGATAAATGCAGAGGATACCAGCCTGTTATAGGAGCGGTACTGCCCGATTCTTCCAGCGCCGACAGCCATTCCCATTCCAGAAAAGGAATGATTTCTTCCGTAACCATGCTGTTCCAGTCCGCTTTGCTAAACTCAGTCATGGCCTGGGCGTATTTAAGAGTATAGGGGCCTTCCAGATTTAGAACCGGGTTTAACTCAACCACCGTTATCAGAATCATCCTCTTTGACAATGCGATCCACTCCGATCACAAAATCAGGCTCGTCGATAGTTACGATCCGCACTCCCTGGGCGGATCGGCCCATGATGCTGATTCCGGAAACCTTTAATTTGATTGATTTGCCCTGGCTGGTGATGCACATGATCTCTTCGTCATCAAGGACATTTACGCAGCCGGCGATTTCTCCGGTTTTCCCGCTGACTGTATAAATTCGCTGGCCCCCCGTACCCCTGCCGTGGGCGCTGAATTCGGAAAAATCCACCCGCTTGCCATAGCCGTATGCGGACAAGATTAACATTTTTTCTTCCGGGTGAACCTGGAGCAGGCCCGTAAGTTCATCTCCGCCGGAAAGCTTTATCCCGGTTACACCCCGGGAGGAGCGGCCCATGGAACGAACCTGATCCTCATGGGTGCGCAAAGCCTGGCCTTTTTTGGAGACGAGTACCACTTCGTTATTGCCGCTGGTAAGGAGGGCGCTGACCAGCCTGTCTCCTTCGTCCAGATTAATGGCAATAATTCCCCGGGTTTTGGCATTGCTGAATTCACCGGTGGCAACTTTTTTTACTACGCCCCGGGCGGTACCCATAAACAGAAAACGCTGGTTGCTGCCGGCGGTACCATTGTCCTCGCTGCTTTCAGAGAAATTGCCGGAAAAATCCTTTAGAGAAACAATGGCGGTAATTTCTTCGGTGGGCAAAATGGCAAGAAGACTCTTAATGTGAGCCCCCTTGGAAGTACGGCTCCCTTCGGGCAGTTCGTGAACCTTCATCCAGTAGGCTTTGCCCGCACTGGTGATAAAGAGGATGTACTCGTGGGTGGAGGCCACAAAAATTTGATTCACAAAATCATCTTCCGCCAGCTTGGCGCTCTGCATACCTTTGCCGCCCCGGCTTTGGTTGCGGTATGAAGAGACGGGAACCCGTTTCACATAACCCAGATTGGAGATAAGGATCATCATCTCTTCTTTTTTGATCAGGTCTTCGATGTTGATGTTTTCCACTTCTCCATCAACAATTTCGGTCCGCCGGGCATCGCCGTATTTTTCGGCGATAAACCGGATTTCATCCTTGATTACTCCCAGAAGTTTTTGCTGGTCTTCTAAGAGAGATTTGTAGTAGGCGATTATGCGCTTAAGCTCCGCCAGCTCCTGTTCAATTTTTTCGATTTCCAGGCTTGTCAAGCGGCCTAGCCGCATATCCACAATGGCCTGGCCCTGGATTTCCGTAAGACTGAACCGTTCTTGCAGCTTGTTCTTGGCCACAGCGATGTCCCGGCTTCCTTTGATAATCGTCACCACTTCGTCGATATTTGCCAGGGCGATAACTAGGCCCTCCAGGATATGGGCCCGTTCTTCCGCCTTGCGCAGTTCATAACGAGTCCGGCGGGTTACCACTTCAATCCGGTGTTCCACAAAATACTGGATCAGTTCCTTTAAGTTAAGGCACCGGGGCCTGCCATTGACCAGCGCCAGGTTGATGATCCCAAAGGTCGTCTGAAGTGTCGTATTGGAAAACAACTGGTTCAGCACCACCTTGAGGATCGCCCCCCGCTTTAACTCAATAACAATCCGCATCCCTTCCCGGTCGGATTCATCATTAAAATCGGCGATGCCGTCGATGATCTTGTCTTTTACCAGGACGCCGATTCGTTCCAGAAGCAGTTTTTTGTTAACCCCATAGGGAATTTCCGTAAAAACGATAAGTTCCCTGCCGCCCTTGCCAATCTCAATGGTAAACTTGCCCCTGATAAGGATCCTGCCCCGGCCTGTACGAAAGGCGTCCCGGATTCCCTGGCGGCCAAAGATAATCCCCCCAGTAGGAAAATCCGGCCCCTGTACATGGGATCCCAGGGCATCTATCGTTATATCCGCGTTGTCGATATAAGCACAGACCGCATCGCAGACTTCCACGAGATTGTGGGGAGCCATGTTAGTGGCCATGCCGACGGCGATACCGCTGGAACCGTTGATCAGAAGGTTCGGCACCGCCGCAGGGAGTACCGCCGGTTCAGAAAGGGACTCGTCAAAGTTGGGAACAAAGTCCACCGTCTCCTTTCCCAGATCAGCAAGCATCTCGTCCCCAAGTCTGGAAAGCTTTGCTTCGGTATAGCGCATAGCCGCCGCGGGGTCGCCGTCCACGGATCCAAAGTTCCCCTGCCCCTGCACTAAGGGATACCGGAGAGAAAAGTCCTGGGCCATCCGCACCAAGGCATCGTAAAGGGCAAAATCCCCGTGGGGATGATACTTGCCCATAGTATCGCCTACGATACGGGCGCTTTTCTTTGTTGCCGCATTGGGACGCAGGCCCAGTTCGTCCATAGAATAGAGAAGCCGGCGGTGTACCGGTTTAAGGCCGTCCCGTACATCAGGCAGAGCCCGGGCCACAATAACGGACATGGCATAGGTGAGGTAATCGGACTTAACTTCGTCCTCTATCGCAACGGGAATGATCCTGCCAGTCTGTGCGGGGGTATCGGCTGTATCGGGCATATCTAAATAATACCAGGTTTTGGAAGGATAGTCGAGTGCCGTTCGACCTTCCAGTCATGTTCTGAGAATAGTCTAAAAAAACATCTTTTTATTTTTTCTGGCTTAATTCGTAGGCCACATCCACTATCATGTCTTCCTGTCCGCCTACCATCCGGCGCCGGCCCAGTTCTACCAGTATATCCCGGGGCTGCAGGCCGAACTTTTCCGCCGCCCGCCGGGTATGCAAAAGGAAGCTTGAATATACTCCAGCAAATCCCAGCATCAACGAGTCGCTTGAGATAATCTGCGGGCGATGCATTATCGGTTCCACAACTTCTTCTGCTACATCCATTACCCTGTATACATCCGCTCCGATGTTCCAGCCTTCCCTTTCCAACAGTGCACACAGCACTTCAAGCTGTGCATTTCCGGCTCCGGCACCAAGACCCCGGCAGGTTGCATCTACATAGTCGGCGCCGCTTTCTACCGCCACAAGAGCGTTCGCCACCGCCATCCCCATATTATTGTGCGCATGAAAACCTACCGGCAGATCGACCGCCTCCTTCAGCGCCGTTATCCTTTCCCGTATGCCCGTTGGCGTCAAATACCCAGCCGAATCAGCGAGGTTAATGTAATCCGCCCCCGCATCCACGAATATCTTTGCCTGCTCCGCTATCTTTTCGGGGCTGGCCATGTGGACCATCATCAGAAATCCACACACAAACATTCCGTTCTGCTTCGCCCAGCCGATATGCTGTATCGCTATATCCGCCTCCGTCACATGGGTCGCTATACGAACCATGTTGGCGCCCCGGTCTTTCGCTTTTTTCAGGCCCGCAATGGTCCCCACCCCAGGCAGCAGAAGCACCGACAGTTTTGCATTCTTAATCACTTTTCCGGCGGCTTCGATCAAATCAAGATCCGGTTCTTTGGAAAATCCATAGTTGATTGTCGATCCCGCTATGCCGTCTCCGTGGCTGATCTCTATGATATCAATCCCGGCATCGTCGAGGCCCTTGGCAATGGCCGTAACCTGTTCCCTGGAAAAGGAATGACTTACGGCGTGGCTTCCGTCCCGGAGAGTGGTGTCTATTATTGTGATCTTGTTTGTCCTCATTATTTTACTCCCAGCATTTTTGCGGCCAGTTTTTCTGCCACCGCCACCGCCGCCTGGTTGATGATATCCAGATTTCCGGAATAAGACGGAAGAAAGTCCCCCGCCCCCTCAACCTCGATAATCACTGTTACTTTGTTTCCATCCACCAGGGGCGGAACCCGCAGGTGATAACCGGGCACATAGGCCTGTACTTCCCGGATAATGTCATTCACCGATTGGACAATCTTCTTTTCGTCAGGGTTTTTAACCAGCGAATATATGGTATTGGTCATCATGATCGGAGGTTCCGCCGGGTTAAGGATGATGATCGCCGTACCCCGATCCGCGCCGCCGATAACCTCCAGGGCTTTAGAAGTAGTCTCGGTGAACTCATCGATGTTAGCCCGTGTTCCCGGGCCGGCACTTTTTGACGATATGGAGGAAACTATCTCGGTATATTCGGAATCCGCTGCCCGGTTAATGGCGTAAGCAATTGGCACCGTCGCCTGGCCGCCGCAGGTAACCATGTTAAAATCAACCTCGTCGGTAAGCTTGTCCAAATTAACGCAGGGTACCACATAGGGTCCCACCGCCGCGGGAGTCATATCTACGGCTATAATACCTGCGGCCTTGAGGATCGGCGAATTGTGCAGATGGGCTTTGGCACTGGTAGCATCGAACACAATCTTGATATCCGAATCCGCCGCTACAGCATTAACGCCTTCGATAGAAGTTTTAAATCCCAGTCCGGCGGCGCGCTTAATTCCCTCGGATTCCACGATGCCCGACATCATGTGCATTTGCAGATATTTGCTTTTTATCACCTTGTACATCAGATCGCTGCCGATGTTACCAGGACCGATGATTCCAACTTTTATTTTTTCGCCCATACAAACTCCACCTTAATATATTTACCATATAACGTAATTTCCGGCATGTCAACGAAAACCGGCGGCGCATTACATCACACCAGGAATAAAACGGTAACGCACAGTATTAAAGTAATTTCAATAAAATCCAGGGGGGCCGCGTCCATAAAATCGTGAATAAAAAATCCCCCCATCGATTCGGCACCAAGGGAAAATATTTTTTGCAGTGTCAGAACGCAGCGTGAAGCTTCGCTTAAAATTTCCTGAATACGGTGCAATGCCTGTTCCCCCAGAGAATCAGCATCGGCCAGGGACCAGACATCGTAAAGGCGGCTGCGAATGGCCTCAAATCCCGCACTGTCCAGCCTTGGCAGAGTTTTATTGGCAATCAGTTCAAGGTAATGTTCATCGTCAAAAAATTCTTTTAAGCTTAAACAACGGTTATCGCCAAGAATAAAATAATATGTCAGCGCAAAACAGGAAAAATGAGGACATGTAAATTTTAAAACTGCATCTATAGCTGTTTTTCTGCAATATGGCAGCTTTGGCAAGATAATGATCCCGTTAAACCGCCGTTTTTGATTATTCCGGTTGTTCTTTCCAATCTCAGCGCCGCAGGCAGGTTAATAAGCGGATCGTATCACGATATTCCATAAAAAAGACTGTCCAATAAACGGACAGTCTTTTTTGCATATTTAATAATCAAGACGTTTAAGTGACAATCTCCAAGAAGCTGGGAATAACTTCGCCGGAGAAATAGAAAAGGCCGCGGCCCAGCTGATCTGCATCCCAAACCCTCTGTGGGCTGTCAGGATAGGCGGTATAGCCGCCGCAATAGGTTTCGATCCGGTTGCCGGAGGGCTCCCAGAAGTAGATCGAAAGACCGCGGGTAATGGCATGTCGCGTAGGGCCGATGTCCAGCTTAAGGTGATTAATGGCGATGTGGTCCGCCGCATTGAGTACGTCTTCCCAAGTGTTCAAATAGAAACCGATGTGATGGATAGTGTTGGGTTTGGGATACTCGACGAATGCCAGATCGTGGGGCTTGTTGTTGCCGGTGATCCAGGATGCCAGTCGTGAGCCATCAGCATTGTTACAAATTTCAGGTACATACATACCGAGTACTTCGCAGCAGAACCTTTCCGCTTCGGCAATGCCCGGTCCGTAGAGCAGGAAGTGATCCAGCCGAACTGCTCTCATGCCGCGGGGGATCTTATTCCAGATGTCGGGATTTTTAATCTGGGGATGATCCTTGGCCATTTCCACTTCAGCATAGATGTGGAATTCATGACCAGTACAAATGCTAAATTTGTACTGTTTGCCAAAACCAGGCTGTTCGGTATTCGGAGCGACTTCACTGACTTTGTAACCGAATTTTTCGACCCTGCCTTTCATCGCTTCAAGCTCGTCCTTGCTCACGACCTTGAACCCAACATAATCCAGTCCGGCGGTATCAGCTTTTCTAAGCACTACGCTGTGATGATCAAATTCATCGTAGGCTTTCAGCATGATGCGGCCATCACTAGTTTTACCAACTTCATCAAGGCCAAGGATGTCCTTGTAGAAGTTAAGGGTTTTGTCCAAGTCCAGCACTTTGAGCTGGATCAGACCCGGGCGAATGGTTGCATTAAATCCCATATACTTCCTCCTAATAAATATTTGTTTACCTCTTAGCGATAAGCATATCGCTTCGGGGTTGAACACAACATAAAAGGGCCAGGCCCTGTTTTTTTTCCGCCCCATTTACATGGGCAGCGCTCATGGGTTTAAACGCAAAAAAGTCGCCGGATACGATCCGAGCTTTGCAGACGCCGCAGCCGCCGCCGCAGCAGCCATGCACTACCGGACCTTTTCCGTGGTGAATCATCGCATGTAGAACAGCGGCATCTTCATCGCATTCGAAAGTGATGTCCGTACCCTGTATCGCAACTTTATGTTTTTTTCCCATGTTTCCTTTTGCCTTATTATTTTTTTTGACTTAGCTCGTAGGCCACATCCACTATCATGTCCTCCTGGCCGCCTACCATCCGGCGGCGGCCCAGTTCCACCAGTATCTCCCGGGGCTGCAGTCCGAACTTCTCCGCCGCCCGCCGGGTGTGCAGGAGAAAGCTTGAGTATACCCCCGCATATCCCAGCATCAGCGAATCGGTCTTGATCACCTGGGGCCGGTGCATTATCGGCTCTACAATTTCCTCAGCCACATCCATTACCTTGTATATGTCGGCTCCGATATTCCATCCATAGCGTTTCAGCACTGCACAGAGAACTTCCATCTGGGCATTGCCTGCACCGGCACCCAAGCCGCGGCATGTTGCGTCCACATAATCCGCCCCCGCATTCACCGCTGCCAGCGAGTTTGCCACCGCCATTCCCAGATTGTTGTGAGCGTGGAACCCTACCGGCAGATCGATTGCCGCTTTCAGTGCAATTATCCGTTCCTGAACTTCTTCCGGCGTCATATATCCCGCAGAATCCGCCAGGTTGATGTAGTCCGCCCCGGCATCCACAAATATTTTCGCCTGCTCTACGATCCTTTCGGGGTTCCCCATATGGGTCATCATCAAAAACCCGCAGACAAACATCCCGTCAGATTTCGCCCAGTTGATGTGCTGAATCCCAATGTCCGCTTCGGTCACATGAGTGGCAACCCGCACTGTATTCGCCCCCCGTGCCCTCGCCTGTTTTAGGTCCTCTATTGTTCCCACGCCGGGCAGTAAGAGTACCGCCAGTTTTGCGTTTTTTACAACCTTCCCGGCAGCTTCGATCAGGTCAAGCTCCTCTTCTTTTTGAAAACCATAATTGATAGACGTGCCGGCGATGCCATCGCCGTGGGCGATTTCGATGATATCTACGCCTGCATCGTCAAGGCCCTTGGCTATGGCGGCCACCTGCTCTTTGGAAAAGGAATGGCTGACTGCGTGACTTCCGTCCCGGAGGGTAGTATCGATGACATGGATTCTATTCGTCCTCATTCATTTACCCCCAGCATTTTTGCGGCCAATTTTTCAGCCACCGCTACAGCACCCTGGTTGATGATATCCAGATTTCCCGAATAGGATGGCAGGAAGTCCGCCGCTCCCTCAACTTCGACGATTACTGTTACCTTATTTCCGTCAATGAGGGGTGGTACCCGCAGGCGGTAACCCGGCACATATTTTTGCACCTCCCGAATAATGTCGTTTACCGAATCAATTATTTTTTTTTCGTTGGGGTTTTTAACAAGTGAGTAAATGGTATTAGTCATGATCAGCGGAGGTTCCGCCGGATTTAGGATAATGATCGCCTTGCTGCGATCCGCACCGCCAATAACCCGCAGGGCTTTGGCGGTGGTTTCGGTAAATTCGTCGATGTTGGCCCGGGTGCCGGGGCCGGCGCTTTTCGATGCAATACAGGAAACAATCTCGGTGTATTCGGAATCTGCGGCGCGGTTAATAGCGTAGGCAATGGGAACAACAGCCTGACCGCCGCAGGTTACCATGTTAAAGTTAAGTTCGTCGGTGAGCTTGTCCAAATTAACGCAGGGTACCACATAGGGGCCTACCGCCGCGGGAGTCAGGTCGATGGCGATAATTCCTGCGGCTTTTAATATGGGCGCTGCGGCTTCGTGGGCCTTGGCACTGGTGGCATCGAAGGCAATTTTGATTTCCGGGTCGGAGGCTATCCCCTCCGCCGCTTCAATAGAAGTTTTAAAACCCAAACCTTCGGCACGTTTGATGCCTTCGGATACCCTTCTTCCCGCCATCATCTGCATTTCCAGATGCTTGCTTTTCATCACCTTGAACATCAAATCGCTGCCGATGTTACCGGGACCGATGATACCGATTTTGATTTTTTCCACTATACAAACTCCGCTTCGACCTTTCCAAAAGAAGAAAACTGAGCCGTAAATGTATCCCCCTTTGCCGCCGCTGGCGCAGCAGAAAATGCACCGGAAAGGATTATTTCACCCGCTTTCAAGGCAACGTTGAAATCCCAGAGCCGGTTGGCAAGCCAGGCAACGGCTATACAGGGATCGCCTAGAACGGCGGCCCCCGTTCCTTCACCTACAAGCTCTCCGTTCTTGTAGAGCTTCATTGTTTCGGCGGGCAGATCAATTTCGTTTAACTTGATTTTTTTTGTTCCCAGTACATAACGCCCCGAAGACGCGTTATCCGCAACCGTGTCCGGCAACTTGATCTGCCAATCCGCCACCCGGCTGTCGACAATCTCGAAGGCGGCAACCACGTAGTCGGTATTTGCAATCACATCGTCCCGTCTTAACTTGCCGCCGGTAAGATCCCCTTTAAGAATAAAGGCAATTTCTCCTTCTATCTTGGGCTGCAGCAAAGCATCGGTTCTGATTTTGCCGTCCTTGCATTCCATGGCGGCAAAGAGGTGCCCGTAGTCCGGCTCATTCACCCCAAATTGACTTTGAATTCCGGGCGATGTCAGGCCGATCTTCTTGCCGGAAATAATATACCCCATGTCAACTACACGTTTGATATTTTCAAGCTGGATATAATACGCATCGTCCAACGAAATTGAGATGTCCTGCTCTGTCAGCGGCCCGATAGCCTTGCGGTTTCGCTCGGCGTTAAAGAGTTTCTCTGCAAAAACGGGAATTTTTGCCGCATCCATAATTACCTCTTATTTTTTGAAGTTAAAAAAATTGCGGATTAAGTCCGCAAATTCCTGGGTATGCTCAATCTGTGTCCAGTGCCCACAATGTCCAAATACATGAAGTTGTGCATTGTCGATGAGTTGGAGCAATTTAAATGAATTCTCCACGGGAATAACCCGGTCTTCCCTGCCATGGATGATCAGGGTTTCATGCTTGATGCTGCGGATGTAGTTCTGGTCCGCAGCCATCAATTCCACGCCCTGCTGCCTCGGAGCGGGGAACAGTGCGTGGAAGCTCTCCTGAAAACCAGGCTGGATGCTTGCTTCATAGCGGGTTTTGATCAGCGCCTCGTTGGCAAAACTGTGATCGTAGGTGAATAGTTCCAGCATCTCTTCCATCGCTTCTATTGACGGTTCGTAGCCCCATACTGAATCCAATCCATAAGTGATGGGGAAGCTAACCCCCATGGAACCCATCAGAACCAGTTTGTTGATCCGGTCTGGATACCTGACCGCCAAAGAAAGCGCCAGGGCGCCGCCAAAAGAATTACCCACTAAGTTGGTTTTTTCGATCTTAAGAGCATCGAGAAGATCGATGGTTTGTTTTACCCAGCCCGGCATGGTGTTCTTCATGCCCGGAATCCGTTCGGTATAGCCAAAGCCGGACATATCAGGGGCGATAACCCGGAAATCATCCCTAATAAGGGGGAACAGCCGGTTCCAGTTTGCCCATGCAGTAACGCCCGGTCCGGAACCATGAAGCAGGGTTACAGGGAATCCCTGACCCACATCATGATAGTTGGTTTTGAATTTCCCGGTTTGAATACTGTTGGCGATTTCAGGTCTTTGTTCTGCCATTTTTTTCTCCTCGTTTGCAAAACTAAATGGGCTTTCCCCAAAAATTGAAGTTTTGTACAAACCTCAATTCGCATAATAAAAACAATTTCTGATTTTTTTAGTAACCTTTTACTTAAGTGATAATATGATAACCCTCAAATTCTTAGCCGTCAATGAATTTTTTCCCTTTTTCAAATTTTTTCCTCCATAAAAAATAAGACCCGGGGATGAACTACATTGGGATCTCAATAGCACCCCTATATATGGGGGTAGTTCAATATAAGGACACTAGTAGTAGACCACAATATCTAATACAGGATAATAATTTTTCACGCGTAAATCCGGTTGTTTACGAGGTTTTAGGTGCCTGAATAGGGAAACGCAAAGGCAATCCATTCCAACCGCCTTTGCGTTTCTAGGGCACCTAAAATTTGGCGTAGTAAGGCGTGGGAGAATTTTTAATTGTAAAAAATATTACCCATGCTTACTGTCGTCTTCTTCGACTTCTATCGTTTCCTTTGCCGCTTTTCTTCCAGCGTGAACGTTGTCGATGACTTCTAATTGCATCCCCAAAGTTAAAGCCGTTGCCCCGGCCCTCCTCCTGTCTCCCTACCAGTATAGCCGACCCGTTTAAGGGCCGCCTGGGTCGCCAGGCTAAGTTTATTGGAAGAAAAGACACCACTTTGAAACGTAATTATATCTATCGAGTCGGGGATGGTAACGGTGGTCAGGACTTCACAGCGGGAAAAAGCACTCCATCCTATCCAGGTGAGTGAAGCAGACAGGGTAATGGTGGTTAGGGCAGTACACTTCCAAAAAGCGGCGTCCTCTATTATTGTGATTGAATCCGCCAGGGTAATGGAAGTAAGGGCTGTACAGTCAAAAAACATGCCTGCGGGAATTTTTGTTATTCCTTCGGAGACGATTACGGTTTTAAGATTTTTGCAGCCTAAAAACGCAGCATTAAAGACAATCTCCCTACTCCAGCCCGCCGGCTTGTAATTTGTCATACCAAATTCGACTAAACTGGGGGGAAGCGTAATTGTTTTTATAGCGGTTCCGATAAACACGCCGGCACCAAGGAAAGTAAGGTGTTGCGGCAAGGTAATGGCAGCTAGGGCGGTACAGCCGTAAAAAGCGGCTTCCTCTATCGTTGTGATTGAATTCGCCAGGGTTACGGAAGAAAGGGCGGTACAGTCCTCAAACATGCCCTCGGGAATTTTTGTTATCCCTTCGGGGACGACTACGGTTTTAAGTTTTTCACAGCCTGAAAACGCGTAAGCTCCTCCTCTTATATCGGGGGGAAGTGTAAGCCTTGTTATTGCGGCTCCGCTAAACGCGCCAGCACCAAGGGAAGTAAGGCTTTGCGGAAGGGTAATGGCGGTAATAGGACAGCCGCTGAACGCATTGTTGCCTATTTCTAATAACCCTTCAGGGAGGGTTACCGACTTAAGTTTTAGCGGACCGCGTGCAGTCGTAAACGCATCATCCCCAATTCTAGTTACTCCCCGGGGAATAACAACGCCGGTGATGTCTGGTCTCGAATAAAATGCCCCATCGATTTCCCGGACGGGCAGCCCCTGGATGGTGGCGGGGATCCGTACGTTGGCAGCCTTGCCTTTGTACCCGGTAATAATCGCGCTCTGGCCATCTTCTGCAAGACGGACAGTAAAGTCAGCTTCGGTTTGGGCAAAGGCAATGCTTGTTATGAGCAGCACAAAAGTGATAAAAACCAGTTTCTTTTTCATAGAAAAACTCCTTCTGTTGTGTATTAAAAAAGCCGGATGTTTCCATACAGCGTTTTTACAGAAAATGGGAATATGTATTAGGGGGGTAGTTATGTAAGCTATTGGATTGTTGACACGGTTATTTAAAAGATGGGTATAATTGCCTGATGCCTGATGTGCTCAAAACTGCCTTTGGCAGTTTTGAGCTTGGAGTTTGCTTCGCAAACTCCAAGTAACGATACGTCTGCGCCGAAGCTATTCATTGGTATAATCCTAACATTTGCAGAATAAAAGTTACAAGATAAAAAAGCTGTTTTTGAGGGTTTTTTCTGGTAAATAGCAGGTTTTTGGGAGAATTTGGACGATTTTAATGCATAATCATTATAAATTTTATAAAAAAAGGGTGGAATTCCATTTTCTCCTTCTTTAATTGACCCTTTTTTGAGGTAATTATGCGCCAGGACGGCGTTTGCGTAGGTGTATTTGGGGCAAAAAGAACAGGCTGGACTGGAAATGCTATGACCATAGGGACACACAGCTTCAAACTGATAATCGTGTTTTTACAGCGGAAATAGCGCAAAACACCGATCCGGTATCGACGAAAGCAACAGGCAAATTGAGAGAATGTCTGATGTTGTTTCGTTGGCCACCCCCATATTTAGTTGTAGGTCTGAAATAAAAACGTTTTCTTATTCGAAAGCCTGGTTTAATATCCCGCTTTTTAAAGCTGTAAGGACGGAAAGCGGCGGCTGACATTTCTCGTATTAGGGTGTATTTTGCGATAAATCATTTTTCCCCATAGGTAATATCCGTGAATTCTCTATAGCTATATTAAGCAGTGAAGAAAAAAAATAGCGCCTGCCTTCAATTTCTAAGGCACTGCGCTCAGCCAAAAATTATGGGGAAGCCCTCAACAAGGAGTTTATTATGCTAAAACTAAAATCCAACACGGTAACGGGCGGCGGGAATCATGTCAATTGGTCCGACTCGTATTCAATGGAGATTAAAATCATTGATGATCAGCACAAAGGGCTTTTAGATTTTATCAATGAATTATTTGACCATTCTACGGGAAACGAAGAAGAAGAACGCTCCTGGTTTAAGGAAGTTATTCAGCATGCGGTACAATATATAAAAGAACACTTTGCGACTGAAGAAAAGTACATGAAGGCAACCAGGTTTTCCGGTTATGCCGAACACAAAAAGACGCATGATGAATTTACATTGACTGTTATTAAGAACGTAAAGGAGTTCGATGCAGGCAAAAGGCTGGTTCTGGAAAAATTCGCTTATTTTTTAAAGGATTGGGTTTTAACCCATGTGGCGGTTATGGACAGGCAATACAGTGATTATTTTCGGAAAATTACCTCTCGAAAAGCAGATGAAAGGCTGTCTATCACGACTGTCGATGTGGCATAACACCGGAAAAAATGGAGCTCATCACATTTTTTGTGGAAACGCAAAATATCATAACGGGACTCTGTCACCGGGAATGACTGACGGGTTTTCAGGTTCCGTTGGAGCGTGTAATTAACTGACTCAACCGCATTGGTCGTATAAATCGCCTTTCCGATTCCTGGTGAAAATTTCACTGAATTGCGAATCATGTGGACTATACACAGTTGAACTTCAGTTTTTGGGAACACGCGTTAATGGCATCCGAAAACCCGGTAAGACCGTCAACAGCGGCAATCAATATATCTTGAAGGCCACGATTCTTAAGTTCGTTCAGTATCCCCATCCAGAACTTAGAGCTCTCGTTCTGTTCAATCCACATTCCCAGGACTTCTTTTTGGCCGTCAAGCCGTATGGAAAGTGCTATATACACCCTGCATGACCCTCTCAATAAGAGCCTTACTCAGCTGCTTGATGAGCCCTTCAGAGCCGTAAAAGTCATCCGGCCCCTTGTACTCCTTTTAGCAGTTCGTCCTGCAAAACATAGTTTCGCCTACTTCTTTTGTTATCGCCATACTTCCTCCTGGTTAGTATAGCGTTTTACACAAAATTAGTTATGGCTCCGAAAAACGACCGGCAAGGTTATGCAGATCGCCGGGGCGAAAAACAACGCTTTCCTTTTGGGGTGCAGTTCCATAGGGTCATCTTACCTGTTTCTTGGGGTTGGGGCAAGCGGTGGGGGTGGCAAGAACACCCTCATGACGACCTTTTTTCCGACAAATTCATAACATCACAATACAATTCTTCCAGCCTTTTTCTTAAAGATTTAACTGCGTAATGCTTTCGGGAAAGTACGGTATTGAGTGGCGTTTGGGTTTTTTCCGCGACTTCCTTAACGGAAAAATCCAGCAGTTCGGTCATTTCAAAAACTTCGCGCTGTTCTTTGGGCAATTCGGCAAGGGCGGTTTGTATTTCTTCAAAGACCAATGTGCGCAGTAGTTCGGTTTCCGGCGTTGTTTCTTCTCCGTAGAGAATGTCCGCTATCTCGTCAATAATGTAGTCTTCTTCGTCTTCATCATAAGAAGAAGGTAGTGGTTCGTCTTTTTTCTTTTTGTACTGGTTTATTATTCTGTTGTGGGCTGCCCGGTAAAGCCATGCGGCGGTGTTTTCTATCGGGTTAATGGTTTCATTCACCTTTGAAAACTGATAAAACACTTCCTGTAGAATGTCCTCCGCGTCTTCAATGCGGTTGACACGCGAGCGAATGAAGTTTAACAGCCGCTTGCGGTAATCGGTAAAAATTACCGCAACTGATTTTTTCATCTGTATTTTTCGCTCCGTGCGAAAAGGTATGTGCCTATTATCAGGCAAATTACCGTTAATGCGGTGATTGCCGCAAAGTTGATCATGGGGTTAAACATGACTATTCTGTCATATTCCGCATTGCCTCTGTAGACAACGGCGCGTACCAGGTCGAGGCAGTAGGTCATTGGCAATATGCGGTTCAAAGCATACAATACCCCTGAGGAATTGTTGATGGGAATTATCGCGCCGGAAAGAAACATCTGCGGCATGACGATGAGCGTTATGGCGAAGTTCGCTGCTCTTTTGTTTTTTACCAGCCCTATAATTATCATTGCCAGAGCGCCGCCGGAAAGACACATCAAGGGGGACAGGGCAAGTATTAAAAGCAGTTTATTAACAGGGAACATAATACCCATTATCAATCCGACAATTAAGGTTCCTGCCATACTAAGAATAGCGCCGAATGCCGCGCCGAGTATTTTGCCGATAATAAGTGAATAGCGGGAAACAGGCGATACCAGCATTTCCTGATTGAAGTCAATTTCGTGATCGTCAACTAACGATGTCATGCCCATTGTCGTTATCATAAACAGCATATTGACCAGCATACCAACCAGCATAAATTGTCCGAATTGGAAGTCAAGCCCTGTTGCCATATTTTGCATGAGGTTTCCGCCTATCATGCCCATCATTACTAACGGCATGGCAAGGCTCATAATTGCGGCAGCCGGAGATTTGAAGAATAAGGTGATTTCTCTCGCCATGACAGTAATAATTGTGTTTAACTCTCTGAAACCTCTTTTCATTATTGCGCCTCCCTGTTTTTGGTTAAAAACTCAATGTATGCGTCCTCCAGAGACGGCTCGTATGTTTTTAAGACAGAGAGTTTTGTCTTTAACTGTGAGATGATATTCTGTGCCGAACCCTTGTAAGGGACTATGACCCGTCCGTTCACGGTAAAGGGCAGTCCTAGCGCGGAAAGTTCGCTGGTTAAAGCCGTTCTGTCTTCTGCGTCCAAAATCAGTTCATGCCGTAAGAGGTTCTTTTTTAATTCTTGAGGCGGTGAACAAACGGCGATTTTACCGTGGTCAATTAAGCAGACGGCATCTACGTTTTCGGCTTCGTCAATGTAATGCGTTGTCAAAAAAATAGTTGTTCCGTAGCGGTTGCGTGTTTCGTTGATGTAATCCCTCAGGGAACGGCGGCTTACTGCGTCCAGCCCTTGTGTCGGCTCGTCAAGAAACAGCACTTGCGGCGTGTGGATAAGGCTGCGGATTATTTCAAGTTTGCGCTGCATTCCGCCTGAAAGTTTTTTTATCGGTTTGAATAGAACGTCCTGTATGCCGACAATTTCTGCAAGTTCCGTTACTCTTTTTCGGTATGCGGCGGGCATGAGGCGGAACGCGGGGCGGTAACCGAACATTCCGTACAGGCAGGCATGAAAGCGGATATTTTGTTCCGCTGTTAAATTCGGATCAAGGCTTGGCTGTTGAAAAATGATGCCTACTTTCTCCCGCACTTTCCGCGCCTCTTTCTCAACATCGTACCCGGCGATTTTTACCTCGCCTTTTGTTTTGGAAAGCGTTGTTGTCAAAATTGAAATGGTCGTGGTTTTTCCCGCGCCGTTTGCGCCGAGGAAAGCGAAAAATTCACCTTCCCTGACAGAAAAGCTGATGTTATCAACCGCCGCCTTTTCCGCGTTTTTATAGCGTTTGGTAAGGTTTTGAACTTCGATGACTGTGTTATTCACCTTGTTTGTCCTTTTTTTCTTCATCACCGTAAAAACCGCGCCAGTGTGCAAAGCCCCTTTCTCTTTTGATGAACTCCAGTCGTTCATCTTCGCTCATATTCATCCATTTTTCCCGCAATTTGTTGCCGTGATGAAACGAGTGCCCGTCTCTTCCTGCACCCCAAAGCAAGGCATTTCCCCGACCGCCGCCGCCAATTCCGCCGAATAATACCCGCGCCAGTATCAAAAGCCCTGCCGCTTGCAGATAATTAAGCTGCGGAAGTCCGAAAATTTGCGGTATGAGTGCGTTCCACAACAGCATGACCGCTACGCCGAATACGGCGCAGGTTGCCAGCATGATACCGAGACCAGCAAATCTGAATTTAATGGTGTTTCTCATGGTTTTATCTCCTATACCTTAGTAGACAACTAAAGGTGAAAAATATTTTATGTTTTGGGAATTTTTTCAAGAGACGAAGTTCATTGTTTTATTTTGCCTTTTATCAAAGTAGCCATATCTTCGGTTTCAACTTGCATAGAAACGTAGAGAATAAAGTCCCTTCCTGAACGCTCAATCCTGCCTGCCCCGAAAACAGACCTTTTTATGAATAATGCTTTTACAGAAGATTCGCAGCTTCCATCAGGGAAAAAAGTATACGTTGCATTATTTATTCCGTTTCCAAAACTCACTACAGCATTAGCCGAATTGAAAGTAATGGTGCAGGAACGTAATAAGGACTGCATTACAGCTAATTTGTCCTCGCCGTTTGATGTCCATTCGATAATTTCAACAGGATAGGCAGTACCGTTTACAGGGCTAAACGCTTGAGCAAAAAGTCCTGAAAATGAACCCGCCAAAGAAAAAATCAACAATGTTAGTCTTGTTTTGTTCATAAAACCCTTTCCCTTGTCCCCCTGGTCTTATCCGGTGAATAGTTATTGCGGGATTGCAATAAGTTCAATCATGGTTTATCAATTTACTTGCCAATTTATAAACCTGATTTATTTCTTTTGTGTCCAATTTCCATTTTTTCAGTTCATTTATTATTAAGTCCGGGTATTCTTTGCTTATATCTTTTAACCCATTTCCAGCCGATTTCCTTACATATTCGCTTTCATCGGTTTTATGGTTTGATAACAGCGATATTGCCTCTTTTGGGTTGTCCTTAAAATAGGATCTTTTTGTCCAAATTCTTAATCCTTCTGTAACAGCCCTTCGGTTATTTTCATTTTTGCTATTTAACCATTCATTGATTATTGGCAATGATTTTTCATATCCGTTACTTTTGCAGTAATTGTCAAACGCCATAGCCAGAAATTCCTGAACCTGCCATGACGGATTTTTATTAACAGAGTTTTTC
>WRIV01000012.1 GCA_009782555.1 Treponema sp.
AAGTAAAAGCATATAGCAGAAAAAAACCTGGACGGAAAGCGCTTGATGCTTCTCTTCTGCGAGTTGAGAAGGTTGTTGACCTAGCGGAATCGGAGAAAACCTGCGTTTGCGGTACGAAACTCACATGGCCCAAAAATGTTCTTTTCCAGATGAAAAATCTTTTTTATCTGAAGAACTGCTTATTTTTTGTTTTCGTTTAATTAGTTGACATTGCGGGAACAAAAGGAGAGGATAGTCCCCAGGTTCAGAAAAAACGCCGTGCCATGAAGAATAAACAGAAGCCGTAAATTCCCTTAAAGAATGCGGCGAGGATGCAGCGATATTTTTTTTAGTTCCGCCGGTATTGACGGATTATTGACAAATCTGTCAGCCTGAAAGCTTTGCCAGATACGGGGAGTATTGTTTGTCCGATTCTGCAATGTGGGTAAGGAGCCATTTTTTTAAGAACCGGGCCAGTTCGATGGGTTCAGTTTTTCCCGCGTTAAAATCCTGAATCGACTTTATTACTGTATCCAAAAAATCGTCGTGCTGTTTTCTGTGTGCGCTTAGGTTCGGAAAACTGGCCTGTACCATATATTTGTCTTCATTGGAGAAGTGTTCTCTGGCATAATCTGCGGCTCTTTTTATCGTCTGCAAAAAAGCTTTGTCAGCGGCGGCAGTTCCCTGTTTGCAGCTCTCAAAGAGCTCGTTAATCATCTTTACCAGTTCTTTGTGCTGGTTATCTATGGGTTCAAACCCTACTGAATAAACATTGTCCCAGGCAACAGAATCATCATTCATAAATTACTCCTTATTGAATATATTAGCACAACTCGTTCTCCGTAACAAGATCCATTATTCATGAAAACACAGGGGATAACGGTCATGGTTCTGACAATCACTTGATCAGAATTGAATTTCTTTACTAAGATGATTTCAAAATAATTCTATGTTAGGGAGTGTTACATGCGGAGAATAGCAAATCCTGTTATTATTGGTTTAGTTTTTTTGGGGGGGATGGTTATGTTTGGCTGCGGATCCATACCGCCGACAGATCCTCTGTCGGCGGATCGAACAACGGCTAAGGTGGTTTTTATTATGCCTAATTCAGGAGTAACTATTGCAGGGCTCGGAGCCATTGCGGTCGGAACCCAATTTTATCTCTGGGACAGCAATTCTTTTATCTCAAGTATTGGCGCAAAACAATACTTGGAGTGCAATTTTAAAGCGGGAACCCATTACTTCATGGCTTCGGGCAGCAACTGGTACATTGTCCAGGCGGATCTGGCTGCGGGAAAAACTTATTATTTTGAGGTTATCACGCTGCCGGGATTTTCCTCTCCCGCTGTACGGCTTAGATTTATTGAACCCGGCGATCCTGAACTCGCCGGTTACTTGAATGACAGTAAACAGATTTCCCCCAAGGGAAAAACATCAGAAGGGATGATTAAAGAAGCGGGGGAAAAACTGGAGGCCGCCCGGGGCGGTTCGCAGAATATTGATAGGGTGTCTGCTAATAAGGGTATTTGAAACTCTTGCAAAACTGAAGTCCTATAAAAATCTCATATAACTGGATTTAGCGCCAGACATTACTGCCTGGCGCTAAAAAACTCAGGCTTACTTGTTCTGGGGAATGTCCGGAATGGTAACAAAACCCCGTTCCAGCTCTTCATTGGTGGGAACCATGTCAGAAAGGGTTTTTGCGTTGTAGGACATATACGCAGAAAGATCAAAATAGCCCGTACCGCTGAGACCGAAGAGAATTACTTTTTTTTCTCCGGTCTTTTTACATTCCAAAGCTTCGTCAATGGCAGCCTTAATAGCATGTGACGATTCTGGTGCGGGGAGAATACCTTCGGTCTTCATAAAACGAATTGCCGCATCAAAAACTTCGGTTTGATTTTCCGCCCGGGCTTCCAGATGGCCGTCGTGGTAGAGCTTGCTTAGAATGGCGCTCATGCCGTGGTACCGCAGGCCCCCTGCATGGTTTGCCGAGGGAATAAAACCGTTCCCCAGGGTCTGCATCCGTACCAGGGGCGTGGTTTTGGCGGTATCCCCGAAGTCATAGACATAGCGTCCCCGGGTAAAGGTCGGGCAGGATGCGGGCTCCACGGCGATGAATCGGGCATTGGATTTGCCGGAGAGTTTTTCCCCCATAAAGGGAGCAATAAGTCCGCCAAGATTGGACCCCCCCCCGGCACAGCCAATGATGATGTCCGGTTTTATTCCATACTTGTCCATGGCTGCCTTGGTTTCCAGGCCGATTATCGACTGGTGCAGCAACACATGATTCAGGACACTCCCCAGTACATACCGGCACTTGTCGGTTTTGACCGCCGTTTCCACCGCTTCGGAAATGGCGCAGCCCAGGGAACCCCCGGTATTGGGATCCTTTTCCAGGATCCTCCGGCCCGCTTCGGTGGTGTTTGAAGGGGAAGGAATTACCTTTGCCCCATAGGTTTCCATCACCGCTTTGCGGTAGGGTTTTTGTTCGGAACTTACTTTTACCATGTATACGGTCAGGTCAAGGCCGTAAAACCCGCAGGCCATGGCCAGTGCCGTACCCCATTGGCCGGCGCCGGTTTCGGTGGTTAAGCTCTGAAGACCCTGTTCTTTTGCAAAATAGGCTTGGGGTCCTGCCGAGTTGAGTTTGTGGCTCCCCGAGGTGTTGGTTCCTTCGAATTTGTAGTAAATTTCCGCCGGGGTCCCCAGCGCTTTTTCCAGGTAGTAAGCCCGGATCAGCGCCGAAGGCCGGTAGGCCCGGTAGAAGTCCTGAATCCTTTCTGGTATGGGAACCAGTCTGGTATCGTCGTCCAGTTCCTGTTTTACCGCCTCTTTACAGAAAACGGGCTCCATATCTGATGGAACGACCGGCTGTAGTGTCCCCGGATGCAGGATGGGGTCGGGTTTTTCCTTCATATCCGAGCGCAGGTTATACCAGAACTTGGGCATCTCCTCTTCGGCCAGATAGATCCGGGTTGGAATAGTGTTGTTCATAGTTGCCTCCTCATGTTGACGTTTCTATATAAAGAAACGTTTCTTTATATAGAAACGTACTTGGATTTAATCTTTTTGTCAAGCGAATTTTCAAAAAAACCAGAAAAAATTACACTTTTTTACGAAATGTATAGAAAACGGCATTTAAATAATTAAGTTCTTCCAAAACCTCAGTTTTTCAATAATTCCCAATAATAAACATGCTTTTGCGGTGCTTTAGCTTCATGCAAACGCTTTTTCGATAGTTGCAATCAAATGTTTCGCATCTACCGGTTTGGTTAGAACATCGAAGGCGCTTGAATTTTTGGCCTGCTTTAAGAAATCTTCTCCGGTCTTGCCGCTGACGATAATAATAGGCACTTCCATGTAGCTGGGGATTTTTCGTATATCTTCAAGAAATTCAAACCCGGAGATATTTGGCATTTCGATGTCCAGAAGAATAAGGTCCACCTTGTTTTTGTTTAGAAAGCTTAAAGCTTCCGATGTGGATTTTGCGGCCCGAAGAATGTATTGTGGGGACAACATTCCCTGAAACAGTACATGTTGTGACATATTGTCATCAATCGCAAGGATAAGTTTTTTATTTTCCATGTATTTGTCTCCTTAGGGTTTTTATATTAAAGCATAATATCAGAAAGATAAAAAACGATCAAGTATATTTTGTGTAGTACAGGATAGCCTCAATACTATACAAAGCGGCAAAACATGGTAGAATAAACAAGGTCCTTTTCTGGTACTGCGGGGAGAAAAAAATGGAAAATAATAATGCAAAAACAATATATGCGCCGGATGCAAAAATATTGATTGTGGATGACATAGAATCGAATTTATATGTTGTCAAAAAACTTCTGATGCCTTATGGATCAACGATTGACACCGTTACGAGCGGTGCTGGGGCAATTGAAAAAATTAAGGGCGGTGCCATATATGACATAATATTTATGGATCACATGATGCCCGAAATGGACGGAATAGAGACCGTCAAAATCATCCGGGAGATGGGCATAACCATGCCGGTTATTGCCCTTACTGCCAGTAATTCCGGAGATTCCAAGGAAATGTTCCTGGCTGCCGGCATGAACGATTTGCTGACAAAGCCTATTGACAAGGCATTGCTGGAAAAACAACTGGTGGAATGGATTCCCTCCGGAAAGTTTACCGGTCCGCCGCCGAAACCGGCTGCCGCAAATGCTGCCGAAGTTAACATGGGTCTAAGAAAAAGTCTTGAGCAAATTAAGGAGATTTCCATACAAACAGGCCTGGACAGGGTTACCGGTCAATGGGACATTTACGAAAAGCTGCTGAAGCTGACAGTAAAAGAATTTGAAAAGCGCAACAAAAACCTGAATGAATTTTTGGCAGCCGGCGATATGCACAATTTTTGCGTAGAGATACATGGCCTTAAAAGCGCTCTGGCCAACATAGGCGCCTCAGAACTTTCCGACCAGGCGCGGGATATGGAAGACGCATCCGGCAGGGAAGACGCCGTTTTTTGCTCCTCAAATTTACCGCGTTTTTTAGAAGGCCTTGCCGGCTTGAATTCAAAGCTTATGGAAGCCTTTTCAAAAGAGAGCCAAAATCTCGGTCCAATAACAATACCGGCGGAATTACCGTCAGTTTTTGAAAAACTGAAAACCGCTTTTGAAAAAAACGATTTTGAGGCCATGGATGAAGGAATGCAAAGCCTGAACGCGTTAATGGCAGACGGAGCGCTAAAAGAAGAAATAGACAAAATCAATGAAGCCGTACTAATGATAGACTACAAGGGCGCTATGAAAGTGATGGATAAACTTCTGGGTTAAGCTTCCGGCTGATGCCTATCACGGATAAATTTCTTCAGAACGGCATTCAACTGGCGTACATCAATCGGCTTGGAAATGAAGCCGTCGAAGCCGTTTTCCAGGAATACTTCGGACTGTCCAACTACGGCATTCGCCGTTAATGCGACGACAGGCTGTGTGTACCCCAGTTCGCGTATTTTTTTTACTGCTTCTATGCCGTCCATTTCGGGCATCATGTGATCCATGAACACAATGTCATATACACCGCCGTCCCTGATTTTATCAATCGCCTCGAAGCCGTTCGAGGCAGTTTCAATCGACAGCCCGTAAGGCGACATAAGCCCTCTGGCGACATAGAGATTTGATTCTACGTCGTCTACTACCAAAACCTTGCCGTAGGACATCGGCTCAAATATCATCTGCGCACCTTTCATCTGCTTTGTTTTGCTTATTTGGTGCTTTTCAAGGCTTTGCGCAAGTTCTCTGCCCAATACACTGGATCCAACGGCCACCTGAGGCAGACGTATGGTGAACGCCGATCCCCAGTTTACCTCGCTTTTGACGGAAATCTCTCCGTTCATCATGCGTATCAGATTCTTTGTAATGCTCATACCCAGTCCTGTTCCCTCGGTGGTGCGGTTTGCCTTCATGTTAAAGCGGGAGTATTCGTCGAATAGTTTGCCGATCTGTTCCTCAGTCATGCCCAGCCCTGTGTCGCTTACGGTAAACACAAGCGTTATACTGTCCTTGGAATCGATTTCCTTTTTGACAAAAACGGACAGCTTGACCAGGCCTTTTTTCGTGTATTTAAAAGAGTTGCTCAATAAATTGTTCAATATCTGCTTGATGCGCAGCTCGTCTCCAAAAAGGGTTGACGGTATGTTTGGATCCACTGATAGTTCAAAGGTAATAGGCTTGCTGCCAATCCGCATCATGTTAAGGGTAACGGTATCGTTGATCATGCTCGCCACCTGATATTCGGCAGGAACAAGTTCCAGTTTGCCGGCTTCGATTTTGGACAGATCGAGTATGTCATTGATGATGTTAAGCAGCAGGTCACCCGAATTGTAAATTTTTCCCAGCGCTTCCCTTGTGTCCGGCACGAGTGCTTCATTCTGCAGCTGAATTTCAGCAATGCCCAAAATCGCGTTCATCGGCGTGCGAATCTCGTGGCTCATGGTGGCAAGGAAAGAAGACTTCGCAACCGAAGCCATTTCCGCCGTTTCAAGGGCTTCTTTAAGCAGTTCTTCCTGCTGTTTTTTCTGCGACACATCCTTTGAAGCCTGAAAAAGGACCATGGAACCGTCCACCCAGCGGATAATCGAAGCGGTTCCGCCGAGCCATACGTTCAAAATATCGTCCCACACATATTCAAAGTCTTTGTTCGGTAACTCGTCTTTTTGGGGCAGAAGATCCATCAGTTGGCAGAAGGCGCATGGCGCATCTTTGCCCCTTGTAACATTGTAACATTTTTTGTTTACATAATCATTGTCCATATCGAATCTGCTCGTCAGTCGTTTGTTTGCGTACAGCAGGTTATAGTCAAGGTCACAGACGCATATCATGGCATCCAGGTTGTCCATAATGGTCATTGTTTTGGTATGCTCGGAAATCTTGTCTACCATATCGCCTATGCTGTTTGAAAGTACCCCCAGCTCATCCTTGCGATCATTTCGGATGGGGTATGCAAGATTTCCATTGGCTATTTCGACCGCTGCCTTTTCCAGCGCCGAAATTGGCTGATTAATACTGTCGGTAGTGAGCAATAACGCAATAGTCAGCATACAAACAAGGACAACGGCTATGATGTAGATCACACGCAGTACACCGGCCGTATGTTCCGTTGCCTCCAGGGCTTTTTCCTTTGTTGTAGAAAAAACCTGATCCCGTATCGCCTGCAATTTAAGACTGAGTGTGGTACCCATGGGAATGACTTCGGCGTAAATCTGAATCAATTCCTGTACGTCAGCATTCTCCACGGCGGTGTCAATTCTTCCGGTGGCTTTCATGTATTCAATGAATAAATCTATAATTTCTTTTACGGCATCCGCGCGCATCTGTTTTTCCGATTCGCTGAGTCTTTTGTCTGATTGCGTTATATGCTGGTAATTCATCAGATTATCGGTGAATAATTCGACGGTTTCCCTGTAATTCTCCTGATACTCTGAAATTATGCCCTTAAAGGCATCTCCGTTCACCAGATACCCTTTGGCAAGATTTGCTACTCGTAGACTGTAAGACTCTACAATTGCTTCCGCTATGTAGATCTGCCGTACCTGGTAGGTATTTATCAGTTCGTTAAGATCGCCTCCTATGCCGGTTATTTGCATAACGGAAAATGCAACAAAGGAAATTATTGCAAACAAAATTACTGCAAATACAAAAAAATGCTTGCTTCGTATTTTTATGTCGTTGAACCATTTCATGTCAAGCTCCTTTTTGGTCTGTTACGCCGCGAGCCTCATTGCAGAACGCCGGCTTCCCTGTAGTATCTGGCCGCGCCCCGGTGCAGGGGCACCTGAACCGATGAAGCAGCTGCGCCTTTGGGATCGAAGGCATTGTAATTTGCCCCGATTTGAACCAGGAAATCCTTGTTTTCGTTCAGCACCTTGGTAAATGTATACGCAACAGCTTCAGGCAGTCTCGGGCTGACAATAATTTCCGTTGAATGACATACTGCCGGTACATCGTTATCAATACCCGGATAGGTTCCGCCGGGTATCCGGGAGAGGCCGCTTGAGCGGGCAACGGTTCCCCATGTATAATGGCAATAATCAATTAACTCATTACTTGCGGCAAGAATAACAGAAGACCTTCCCTCGATCATTTCCGTTACAACGGCCGCCGGCATTCCAAAGTTTACAATAGCGTAATCGACACGGCTGTCCATGAACATTTTGATCATGTCGCCGTAGACTGTCTGGTTGACGCTGCCGCCGTTCTGTTCGATCATGTCAAAAGATACGCTATAGTAATCCAGAATTATCGAAGCCATTACATAATCGGTTGTTCCGGATGCGGCAGCCGCAAGGTTAATTTTTTCGCCGCCCTTGATTTTCTGCGCCAGCTGTTCAATCGTTGTTATCCCCATTTCCTTGCCGGCAAGGAAATGGTAGTAATCCACCGAGAGCGTTCCCGCTATTGACGCTATATTTGTATATTTTTTCTGGAAAAGCGGTGCTACGCCGTTATAGGCTGCCCTATTAACGTATCCCACCCCCCAGGCAATTTCACCCTCGCCCTGATCCAGCGAAACGGGATTTCCGATACCTCCGCCCGGTACTACATGTATGGTAATGCCAGGTTCTTTCTCGCTGAGAAACCTGGCAAATTCGCCGGCAACCGTGTACCAGCCGCCGCCTTCTCCTCCTGCCAGCCATGTATAGGTACCGGCAGGCAGTTTGCCCGAGCCGGAAGTTTTTTTTTCGCATCCTATCATGACAATTGCACCGGCGATAATCAAAAAACAAAATGCCAGGATATACCGTAACTTTTTCATGCTATTCCTCCAATTCTATATCGTTTCAATCATCTTCGCTGCGGAGCGTAAAGCTTCTTCAAAATCGCCGTTTAACAGGTGTTCAGACATTGTCTCCAGCATCTTTTTGGTTGCCTTGGGCCATGACTTTTCCCTTAGATCGCCTATCGCGGCTTTCGCTGCTTTTTTGTTGTATACTTCGCACGCTTCTTTAATCACAGCCATTTTTTCGCGCAGATAAGCTCTATCTTCTTCCGTATCCGCTGCTGCTTTGCCGTCTCCGTCCTCTTCTGGCGGGGCAAGCTTTTCAATTAACGCATTCAGCCTGCCAAGGAATGCAGGGGTTTGTGCCGCCATGACGGCGGTGTCCTTTGCCCGTCCGGCCTGTTCCAGTTTGAGCGCGGCGGCGGAAAGCTCCGTTTCATCAATGTTTGACAGCGCGCTTTTTATTCCATGGGTGTTGATGGTATACAGCCGTATGTCTTCATCGTCCCAGGTGCCGCGTTTCGCACATAATGTTTCCAGTGCAGCGAGGGTTTTTTTCGCATCCCGTACAAATATCTCTGCCAGTTCCGGGTCGATCAATGACTGCGCCGCAGTTCCCGTTGTTTCGCCTGCAGCCTGTGATGTCTGATAGCCGCCGGCAGCATCTGAAGGATGTCTATCTCGCACAAATTTTTTTAGAATGGCGTTTAACTGGCGTATGTCAATCGGCTTGGAAATAAATCCGTCAAAGCCATTCGCCATGAATACATCGGACTGTCCCACCACGGCATTTGCCGTTAAAGCAACGACGGGCTGTGCGTATCCGAGTTCGCGTATTTTCAATGTTGTCTGAATGCCGTCCATTTTCGGCATCATGTGATCCATAAATAATATGTCATAGGTGCCGCCGTCCTTAATTTTGGCAATAGCGTCAAAACCGCTTGTAACGGTCTCTATTGTCAGTCCGTAAGGCAGCAGAAGCCCTCTGGCGACATAGAGATTCGATTCCACATCGTCCACCACCAAAATTTTGCCGTAGGGCATCTGCTCGAATACAACCTGCGCCCTTTTTAACTGCTTCTCTCCGTTTATCTGGAACTTCTCCAGGCTTTTCGCCAGTTCCCTGCCCAGAACTTCAGTGCCGGCAGCCCCCTGCGGTAAACGTATAATAAACGTTGATCCTTTGTCCAGTTCACTTTCGACATTGATCTCTCCATCCATCATGCGTATCAGGTTCTTCGTGATACTCATGCCAAGCCCGGTTCCCTCTGTAGTACGATTGGTTTCCGTGTTAAAGCGGGAATACTCGTCGAACAATTCGGTGATCTGTTCTTCAGTCATGCCCTGTCCGGTATCATTTACGATAAAAACAATTGCTACGTTGTCTTTTGTTTTTTCGGAAGAAACGGACAATTTAACCGATCCCTCCTTTGTGTACTTGATGGCGTTAGAGAGTACATTGTTCAAAATTTGCTTGATGCGAAGTTCGTCTCCAGATAGGACAGAGGGAATATTTTCATCCACAGAGAGAGTAAAATCAATAGGTTTGCTGCCAATCCTCATCACATTTAGTGTCACGGTATCGTTGATAAGGCTTGCGGTTTTGTATTCGGCGGAGATCAGCTCCAGCTTACCGGCCTCTATTTTGGACAAGTCGAGTATGTCGTTGATAATATTGAGCAGAAGATCACCTGAATTATAAATTTTTTCCAGGGCTTCCCTTGTTTTTAAAGCGAGCGCACCGTCCTGAAGCTGGATTTCGGCAATGCCCAAAATCGCGTTCATTGGCGTGCGCATTTCATGACTCATGGTGGCCAGGAAGTCGCTCTTTGCCTTGGAAGCGGATAGGGCTATGGCCTCCATCTCTTTTATTTTTGTTATGTCCTGCACAACTTCGATAAACCCTGCGGCCTCACCTTCCAGGTTTTTTAGTACCTCAGTATCCACCTGGTAAGCAGCTCCGTCGTGCGTAAAATATGTGCGCTTCAGGCCGCGTTTCGCGCAGGAGATACCGCAGTCGGGAGTATTGCAGATATTTACGTTCCAGTTACTGCAAGGGTTACCCAGCATATCTTCAAGTTTTGTATTCAGAAAATCTTCTGCAGTTTTATTGACAAATGTCCAGCACATATTCATGTCTGTTACTGAAATGGGAAGCGGCGTTGCATCAAGAATGGATTTATACCAATGTGATTGCAGAGCTGAGCGCTCGTGCGCCTCGCTAAGCTGATCCGACTGCAGGTTAAGGCGTACCCACATGTCCCATATCGTCCGCGCCAGTCCTCCAATTTCATCATCGCGGTCTCTGCCGAAGATATCGACCGCATCAGAATCGGCCTGTGATACGCTTTGTGTCAGACGGTTCAAGGGCGTATAAATATGCCGCCGCATCAGAATGTCCATGATCACTACATAAAGAAGCAGCGCTGACAGCAAGACGATCAAGAGCGGGAGAAAGTCCGCTATACCGGACAAGGAGCTGTGTTTGTAAAAGACGACAACCGACCAGTTCGTATCGGCGATCGGCTTAATAGCCGCATATCCAAAGGCTCCTCCTTTGGCCAGTTTGATTACTTCGGACTGCGAATGAGAATCAAAGAAACCGCTAATCCGGTTCTCATACGATGCAAGGGCCGCTGTAAAAGCAGGATCGTTATTTTCATCGCTGATATGTCCGGGGGTTTCTTCCTGATCAATATCAAAAGAGGTGCTGGCCATCTGGATTATGCCATTCTTGTTGACAACATATCCCTGAAGAGCGGCATCGCCGAATTCTTCAAATATTCCCCGAAACATATCGGAAATTTCCAGTCCGGAGGCAAACGCTCCTTCAGTTTTTCCGTTCGATATTACTTTGTGATTGATCCATAAGTACCAAATGCCTGTTCTTTTTTCCGGGTCAATATTTAAGGTGTAGTCATTTTCGGAATTGATACATTCAAAATACCACCGGTCGTCAGGACTTGCCGGGGTGAGTTTGTCAAAAGGAACAAATTCATCCAATGTTGCCTTGTTGTTGATTGAATACTCATTTAATGTTTCATGGATCCCAAAATACAGTTGGGCACCCTGAAAAAGGCTGGCATAATCCAATAACTCATCAAAGGCAGCGGCTTTTTTTAATGCATTTCCTTCTTCGGCAAACCAGCTTGTCATCGCCCTTGAAATGGCCGTCTTTTGTGTCAGAGCAAGATCCCTGTTGATATAATACGAAAATTTATCCGCCGCATCTATAGAAAAGGAACGGACGATATTCATGGCGGCATTGTCATTAATACCGCTGACCAGCGTTAATATTATCGTTGTTATCATGGCAAGGATCAAGACAAGAAGGAGCATACTGATATTTCTGGCGCGTGCTTCAATTTTGCTTTTATGTTTCTTCAGGATGGCATGATTCATCCCCCTGTCTCCTTTTTATTTCGGCGAATTGTGCAAAAGTTTTTTTACCCGATAATTTTTTGGGCAAGCCGAATTACTTCATCAAAATTTCCATTTGAGATATGTTCGGCCATTGTGCCCAGCATATCCTTGGTCATGCGCGGCCACGCTTTTTCCATCAGTTCACTTATCGTTTCTTTGGCGGTTTTTTCATTGTGCTTTTCGCATGATTCTTTGACGATAGTGAGTTTTTTGCACAGATATGCACGGGCCCCTTCCGGTTCATCGTCAGCCCGGCCGCCGGATTCTTTCTGTGGGGCGAGTTTTTCAGTTACTGCGCGCAAATCGTCCAGGAAGGCCTGCGTTTCCGCCGCTATTAGAGCGGTGTCTTTCGCTTTTCCCGCCTGTTCCAGCCTGAGGGCCGCGGCGGAAAGATCCGTCTCGCCGACATTTGCCAGTGCACTTTTCATTCCGTGGGCGTTGACGGTAAAAATTTGCATGTCTTCGTCATCAAAGGCGCCGTTTTTTTTGCCGATCGTTTCCAGCGCCGCAAGGGATTTACGGGCATCCCGCACAAAAATCTCCGCCAGTTCCGGATCGATCGATAGCTGCGCTGCAGTCTCCGCCGTCCCGTTTGCAGCCTGTGGCTGCCGGAGTTTTTCTGCGGAAAGTACTGCATCTTCAATAACTTTCGGCGGCTGCTTGTCCCGCACAAATTTTTTCAACATGGCATTCAACTGGCGTACATCAATCGGCTTGGAAATGAAGCCGTCAAAGCCGTTTTCCAGGAATACTTCGGACTGTCCCACCACAGCATTCGCCGTTAATGCGACAACGGGCTGCGTGTATCCAATGCCGCGTATTTTTTTTGTAGTTTCTATGCCGTCCATTTCCGGCATCATATGATCCATGAACACAATGTCATACATATTGCCGGCCTTAATTCTGTCAATTGCCTCAAAACCGCTTGTAACCGTCTCAATCGACAGCCCGTATGGCGACATGAGTCCCTTGGCAACATAGAGATTCGATTCTACGTCGTCCACAATCAAGACTTTTCCATAGGCCATCGGCTCGAACACAACCTGTGATCTTTTTAGTTGTTTTTCCCCGTTTGACTGAAACTGTTCCAGGTTTTTCGCCAGTTTTTTCCCCAAAATACCGGAGTCTGTAGCCATCTGCGGTATACTCACGGTAAACACCGATCCCCAGTTTACCTCGCTTTTAACATGGATAGTGCCGTTCATCATGCGTATTAAATTCTTCGTAATGCTCATACCAAGACCCGTTCCCTCGGTGTAACGGTTTGCTTCCATGTTAAACCGGGAATACTCGTCGAAAAGTTTACTGACCTGTTCTTCCGACATACCCTGTCCAGTATCGCTTACAGTAAAGATGAGCAGCGTTCCGGCATTCCCTGTTTCACAGGAGATCGCCAGTTTGACCATGCCTCTTTTCGTATATTTGAACGAGTTGGAGAGCAGATTATTCAAAATTTGCTTGATGCGAAGTTCATCGCCGTAGAGAGTCAAGGGAATGTTTTCATCTACGGAGAGCACAAATTCAATCGGTTTACTGCCGATTCGCATCATATTGAGGGTGACGGTATCGTTGATCATACTAGCCATTTTATATTCGGCACGGACAAGTTCCAGTTTGCCTGCTTCTATTTTGGACAGGTCCAGTATTTCGTTGATTATGCTGAGCAGGTGGTCGCCCGATTGATGAATTTTTTCCAGGGATTCCCTTGTTTTTGATTTGAGATCGTCGTCCTGGAGTTCAATTTCGGCAATGCCCAGAATCGCATTCATCGGCGTGCGAATTTCATGGCTCATGTTGGCAAGAAATGATGACTTCGCAACCGATGCCGTTTTTGCCTCTTCCAGGGCATCACGGAGCAATTCTTCCTGCCGTTTTTTTTGAGTCACATCCCTGCTTGCCTGAAAAAGCACCATGGATCCGTCCACCCAGCGGATAATCGAAGCAGTACCGCCAAGCCACACGCCAAGGGAATCGTCCCAAATATATTCAAAGTCTTTGCTTGGGTATATCTCTTTCAAAGGCAGGAGTTCCGACAGTTGACAGAAGAGGCAGGGTGATTCCTTCCCTCTTGTGGCCTTGTAGCATTTTTGATTTGTATAGGTTTTGATATCCATGCCGAATCTGTCCGCCAGGCGCTTATTAACATACAGCAGATTGTGATCAAGATCGGAAACGCATATCATCGCATCCATGTTATCCATAATGGTCATCGTTTTACTGTGCTCGGAAATCTTGTCGACCATATCGCCAATGCTGTTTGAAAGCACCCCCAGTTCATCCCTGCGGTTGCTTCGGATTGGGAAGGCCAGGTTCCCGTTTGCAATTTCTATAACTCCCTTTTCCAGGTTTGTTATGGGCCGGTTAATATTGTTAACCGTAAGCAATAACGCAAAGGCCGCAAGAAAAAGAAAGGCGGTAGTTATAAGCAGAATAAGATTTATTATTTGAGCTGTATTTTCTGTTGTTTCCATAACTTTTCTTCTGGTGGTAAAAAAAGTCAGGTCGCTAAGTTCCTCCAGTTTCTCACTCAGGTCGTTTCCGTAGGGAATGGCTTCCTCAAGAACCCTAAACACCTCGTCCCTGTTCAAGCCCTCCACGGTACTTTGTATTTTACCGGCAATTTGCATATATCTGATGAACGAATCTTCAATTCCGTTGACAGCGGCCAAACGCTGCCGCCTCTCCGATTCGGTTATCTTTGGATCCGCTGATGTTATGTCGCGGAAACCAATCAAGTTTTCCATAAATGTTGAGGCGCTTTTCTCGTAATCTTCCATAATTTTGGCAACCATGTTTGCCGCATTTTCCGATTCCGTTACATATCCTCTGGAAAGATTAGCGTAACGCATCCGGTAAGATTCAATAATTGCGTTTGCTATGTGGATTTGCCGGGCCTGATAAGAGTTTATTACTTCGCTGTTGTTCCTGCCAATGCTGGTTATTTCCACAATGGCAAATATGGCAAAGGCAATCATACTGGAAACAAGTATTCCGAATACGAGCAAGAGCTTGCTCCCTATTTTAATGTCATTGAACCAATTCATATCCACCTCTTTATTTTACATGACTGCTTTGCCGTGAAAGTTTAACCCTTGCCACTTCAAACTGGTTTTTTATTTCAAAAAAAACTTCCGTTATCCTGGGGTCAAAATGTTTACCCGATCCGTCCATGATTATGCTGACCGCTTCATCATTTGAGAAAGCTTTCTTGTAGGGGCGGTCGGAAGTAAGTGCGTCGTACACATCAACAATCGCCATGATGCGTCCGTGAAGCGGAATATCCGTTTCCTTCACTCCGTAAGGATAACCCTTGCCGTCCCATCGCTCATGGTGATACGCCGCCGACAGTTTGGCGCTGCTTAAAAAATCCACTTCGCCGGTCCGGCTGACCATTTGGTCGATTATCTGCTCGCCCAGTGCGGAATGACTTTTCATCGTCTGAAATTCCTCGTTGGTCAGTTTATCCGGCTTGTTCAAAATAGCATCGGGAATTGAGATTTTTCCAATATCATGCAGGCGAGCCGATGAAATCACCGATTCCAGATCCCAGCCTTCCATCTCGTCTCTGTATATGCCGCAGGCATTCATGGCGTCAATAAGCAGTTTCATAAATACCGTTGTCCTATCGATGTGCCCCCCGGTATTTGTGTCGCGGTTTTCAACAAGATCCGCCATAGTGCACACAATGCCGTTCTGTAAACGTTCAAGCCGTTCCGTCCGTTCGCGGAGTTGTTCCGTCCGTTCACGGATTAACTCGTCGATGTCCAGGTGATTCTTGATACGATTCAGCAGAACCGGCACGGAAAAGGGCTTGGTGATAAAATCGACAGCTCCCAGCTCTATCCCGTAAGCCTCGTTAACGGAGTCGCTCAGGCTGGTAAGAAATATGACCGGTATTTCAGAGTGGGAAGAACTGGCTTTCAGCTGTTTCATCGCCTGGAATCCGGTCATTTCCGGCATTTCAATGTCCAGCAAAATCAGGTTGGGCGTGATTTTTTCCATTATTGCGAACATTTTGGACGCAGATGACAACGTTATCACCTGGTATAGATTTTCCAGCGCTTCTTCCGCTACTGAGAGGTTTGTGGAGTTATCATCGACCACAAAGATGGTTTTTTGCATATCTCCACCCAATAATTAGCTGATTTATTTACCAAACAAACGATACCGAACGGTAGTGGAATTAGCCGCAATAAGTATAGCAGAGACAGCTAAAATGTCAACCTTTTGAGGGTGCAGAGAAATCGCTTTTGGTATTGAATTTTCTGCCTTTTCGTGTATGCTTTTGTTATGGGAAACTCCAGCCAAATCATTACCAATACCTTTGGGATCCTTACCGCCGGGGGGGATTGCCCGGGGTTAAACGCCGCTATCCGGGGGGTGTGCAGGGCCGCCCATGACCGGTACCACATGAAAATCTTAGGAATCGCCGGCGGTTACCGGGGGCTCATAAGCGGAGATTTACGGCCCCTTCAGCCGCAGGATTTTTCCGGTATCCTTACCCGGGGCGGAACGATCCTGGGGACCAGCCGGGAAAAGCCTTTTAAGTCTACAGAGATTGGCGAAGACAAGGTCAAAGCGATAAAAGAAAACTATCACAAATACAAACTGGACGCCTTGGTGGTGTTGGGGGGAAACGGCACCAACACTACCGGTTATCTTTTAGCCCAGGAAGGGCTTAATGTTCTGGGACTTCCCAAAACCATCGACAACGATATAGAAGGATGTGAGCGAAGTTTTGGCTTTCATTCCGCCATGGCGATTTGTACCGAAGCCATCGACCGGCTTCATTCTACCGCCGCAAGTCACAACCGGGTCATGGTGATCGAAACCATGGGCCGCAAGGCCGGCTGGCTTGGCCTGTATTCAGGCATAGCCGGAGGCGGGGACGTGATCCTTATTCCGGAAATTCCCTATGATATAAAAGCCATAGGCAGGCACTTAAAAGAACGGGCCAAGACGGGAAAAACTTTTTCCATTGTGGTAGTTGCCGAAGGAGCCCTTTCAATAGAAGAAGCGAAGATGGACAAAAAGGACCGGAAAAAGTTCCATACCGAAACGGCGGTTCCTTCCATCGGTTACCGGGTGGCCCGGGAAATCGAAACTGAAACGGGGATGGAAACTAGGGCTACCGTGCTGGGTTATGTCCAGCGGGGTGGCATACCAAGCGCTTCTGACCGGGTACTGGCTACCCGTTTCGGTACCACCGCAGCGGACATGCTGGCCCGGGGTGAATACGGCAAACTGGTCTCTCAAATAGGCAATGAAATTGGCCCGGTAGATTTGTCTGTCCCCGCGGGGAAAACAAAAAAAGTTCCCAGAGATGATCCAATCCTGGATACGGCCATGGCTGTGGGAACCTGCCTGGGAATATGATGCTCCCGCAGCAAGACAGGTATATCAAATTCCGGATAAAAAAAGAACCTGACCACCGCAATCCAAAAAGGATTTTAGGTGGTCAGGCGCCTTCCCGAGTACGTCTTCTGTGGAAGTGAATTTACTTCCGTTGATGCCTGACTTAGGCCGCTAACCATCGGTTAGCGGCCCTGGTTTTACTGCAGAAGCTGGAGTACCGTTTGTGCCTTCTGATTGGCCTGAGCAAGCATCGCGGTACCGGCCTGATTGAGGATCTGGTGCGTAGTATACGACACAGTCTCATTGGCCATGTTGGTATCACGGATGCGGGATTCCGAAGCCTGCATATTTTCAGCTCCGATATCAAGGCCGCGCACAGCGTGTTCCAGGCGGTTCTGGTAGGCGCCAAGATCTGCTCTTTGCTTGTTGATCTTCTTAAGCGCTTCGTCGATGGTTCCAATGGCACGGTTGGCACTGTCCGGACTGGACATTGATAGTTTTGATTCATCACCAATATTCCTGACCCCGAGGGCCTTGGCAGTCATGGTGTTGATAAAGACCTGCATCCGCTGATCCATGTTTGCACCGATATGGAGCCACATAGAGGCGGTGACCACATTTTCGCCGATAAGCCGGCCAAATCGTCCGGTAAGCAGATTCATACCGTTGAACTGAGCGTGAGATGCAACCCGGTCTACTTCGTCCACGAGCTGGGAAATTTCCACCTGGATGTACATCCGGTCTTCCGCAGTATAGATACCGTTAGAAGACTGTACCGCAAGTTCACGCATGCGCTGCATAATATCCTGGGATTCCTGAAGGTAACCTTCCGTAACCTGAATGAACGAAATACCGTTCTGGGCGTTGGTAGACGCCTGATTCAAGCCGCGGATTTGGCTTCTTAACTTCTCGGAAACAGCGAGTCCAGAAGCATCATCACCGGCGCGGTTGATTCGCATGCCGCTTGACAGTTTCTCCATGTTCTTGTCCAGAGATACCTGGGTGACCTTGAGGGACCTGTCGGCAAACATTGCACTGAGGTTGTGGTTAATTATCATATTGAACACTCCTTTGGCAGTTTCCGGCGGTATTCTGTCCCTGTGACAGAACACCGCCGCGGCCTCCATGCCGTTTGTTTTTTAGTTCTTTAGCCATAAAGAACCGTGCCTTAATTTTCCTTTCGGAAACTTGGAACCCTCGACCCACCCGTCCCCGGAAGGGTGAGGATATCCCGAACAATACAACCGCGGCGGCCCGACGGGCGCGCTGTTATTTGTCCAGTTCATTTTTAGTGTCGGTTTAAAAAAAAAATGCTTTAGCGATTTTGAAGACTTAAAAACAAAACCCAAACCTGCCACAATGGGGCATGGAATTTTTCCGAATTTTTCTAAAAGCGCCCATCTATGAAAACCTATCTTGCTATATCGTGAATACTCATGAAGCTGCGAAGATTGATCCTCAGCCGGATCGCTATCTGGATTCAAGGCCAAAGACAACGGCGGAACTATATCCGGGAGAATATTTTTTTACCCAAATTCGAAGAGAACTAAAAGAAGACAGCGAACTGCTTGAAATAGCCATGGAACTACAAAAAGAAGGGCTTTGGAGGCGGTTTAAACTGGAAAACAAGTTTTATGTACGCAGCCTCTTCGAGGACGGCTCTCCGGTTTCTCAACTTTGGCGGCCCCTTATTGTTCCCCATTATAGTATCGGCTTTCCATAAAGGTTCTTTAGTAATATACTTTCATCCATGACTCTGGCCCAGCGGAATCTGTACTTTAAAACAGGTATTTTACTGTCCTCCATAAGCCTTGTGCTGCTCCTGGTATTAACCGGAAAACTGCTGCCCTTTCTGCCCCAATACAGCGAAGCGGCGATATACCGTCCCGAAGGGTTTTTTCAAAAACTGGCCGGGCGGTTTTTTTCCACCGTACCTCAGGTTCCTTTTGTTTCCCTGTTTATCTCGACACTATATGCATTAGCTGCATCCATCGCCGTATTTTTTTATTTTGAAAAAACCCAAACTCCGGAGATTTTGTTTTTTGGCCTTTTTGTTCTGTCCTTTGTTTTTGAAACCCTCAGGATCATCGTACCTCTCCGGGGGATTTATGAATTTCCCCCGGTACTGCTGATCTTGGGAACCAGGCTGTTAATCTTTGGCCGTTTATTCGGAGTGCTTTCCCTTTTTGCTTCCAGTATATATGCCGCAGGATTGGACATACAGAAACAGGGCAGAGTGATCGCAGCCATCATCATAGCGATCCTTGTGATTTCCTTTAAGCTGCCGGTTACCGGAGTATCCTGGGATACAAGTTTTACCATATTATTCGCTTACTCATCCATGTTCAGGTTTGCGGATGATGTTCTTATGGTAATAACGGTGATTAGCTTTCTGGTTGCCGCTTACATCAGAGGAACAGGAGATTACCGATTTGTCGCTCTGGGTGCTCTGTTGGTTTCTCTGGGCCGTTTACTGCTTATCAATACCGATATTTGGATAACCTCTTTTCTGGGGGTAATAATGCTCATCGCCGGGACCTGGTTCATCACAACCCGGCTCCACCAGGTGTATCTGTGGCTGTAACTCTGCGTGCCAAATGCGCTCTCTTGACACCCCCCCTCATGTAGTGTACCGTTGTTCATACAACCCTATATATAAAGGAAAAAATGACTATACAGCGCTTTTTTACGGACCCGGAATCGGGGCCCTATAAGGATATTGTTTGGGAAAAACGGCGAAGCGAAATCCGCAATCCAGACGGGAAGACGATTTTTTGCGAAGAAACGGTAATTGTCCCCGTTTTCTGGAGCCAGATTGCGGGCGATATTTTGGCCCAGAAATATTTTCGCAAGGCGGGGATCCCCGAAGACAAGCGCTATGCCTGGCAGGAATGGGCTGGCACAGCCGGGCCCAATGATCCTGGCCTGGAACTTCCCAGCGATGGAGCGGAACACGATGCCCGCCAGGTCTTTCACCGCCTGGCCTTTACCTGGCTGTCCTGGGGACGAAACAGCGGTTTTTTCGGCAGCGAAGCGGACGAAAAAACTTTTTATGATGAAACCTGCCATATGCTGGCTCATCAAATGGCGGCCCCCAATAGTCCTCAATGGTTTAATACGGGACTCTATTCGGTATACGGCATAGACGGCCCCGCTCAGGGCCACTACTATGTGGACCCCGCCACGGGCAAGACGGAAAAATCGGACAGCGCATACAAGCGGCCTCAGCCGCATGCGTGCTTCATTCTTTCCATAGAAGACGATCTGGTAAACGAGGGCGGCATCATGGACCTGGTAATCAGAGAGGCCCGGCTTTTTAAATACGGTTCCGGTACGGGATCCAACTTCTCCAAGATCCGGGCAGTCCACGAAAAGCTTTCCGGCGGCGGTGTTTCATCGGGACTGTTGTCGTTTCTTAGAATAGGTGACCGTTCCGCTTCGGCGGTAAAAAGCGGCGGCACCACCAGGCGGGCAGCAAAGATGATCACCCTTGATGCAGATCATCCTGATGTAGAAGGTTACATCGATTGGAAGGCTCAGGAAGAACACAAGGTCGCTTCCATGGTTGCCGGTTCCCTAGTGATCAAAAAACATCTGGATGCGGTAAAGAAAGCGGCGGCGGCTTTTCGGGGCCCGGCGGAAGACATCTTTAATATAGAAAAAAACCATGAATTGGCCGGAGCCATCCGATCGGCTCTGGCAGAAAAGGTACCCCCTACTTACCTCTACCAGCTTCTCCGCCGGATTGAACAGGGGGACAATCCAGAGACGGCTGTGTTTTCTACCGCCTGGGATGACGAAGCTTATAACACCGTATCGGGCCAATCCTCCAACAACAGCCTTAGGGTGAGTGATGATTTTATGAAGGCTGTGGAACAGGACGGAACCTGGGATCTGCGGGAACGAGTTTCGGGAAAAGCTATTAAAACCGTGCAAGCAAGGGAACTATGGAATCGCATGGCCCGATCTGCCTGGCAGTGCGCCGATCCGGGACTCCAGTATCATTCGACGATTAACGAATGGCATACCTGTCCGGCGGGGGGAGAGATCCGGGCCAGCAATCCCTGCTCGGAATATATGTTTCTTGACGACACGGCCTGCAATCTGGCATCAATCAATCTGGGCTCCCTTTACAACCGGAAAAGAAAAAGTTTTAACATCGCCGGATACCTCCATGCAATAGATGTCTGGACCACGATCCTGGAAATTTCCGTAGTCATGGCTCAGTTCCCCGCCCCCCGGATTGCGGAACTTTCCTGCCAATACCGGACCCTGGGACTGGGCTATGCCAATTTGGGGAGCCTTCTTATGGTGATGGGTCTGGCCTACGATTCGGAAGAGGGCCGGACAGTGGCGGCGGCCCTTTCGTCGATCCTTACCGGCGAAGCCTACGCCCAGTCTGCCCGGATGGCCGCAGAGTTGGGACCCTTTATCCGTTACGAAGAAAACCAGGAGATGATGCTCCGGGTGATCCGCAACCACCGCCGGGCAGCGTACAATGCGGCGGCGAGTGAATACGAAGGACTGTGTACAATTCCCCAGGGGATTGATCCTGCCCGGTGCCCGGCGGAACTGCTTGCTGCGGCCCGGCAGGCCTGGGATCATGCGCTGGAGCTGGGAGAAGCCCGGGGTTTCCGCAATGCCCAGGTAAGCGCCATTGCTCCCACGGGAACTATCGGCCTTTTAATGGACTGCGACACCACCGGAGTGGAGCCCGACTTTGCACTGGTAAAATTTAAAAAACTTGCGGGCGGTGGTTACTTTAAGATCATCAATCAATCGGTGCCGCAGTCTCTGGAAATTCTGGGGTACAAAAAAACCGAGATCGAAACGATCACCGCCTATGCCACTGGACATAAGAGCTTTAAGGGTGCACCGGCGATCAACCCCGAAAGCCTTGCCGCCAAGGGATTTACCGCAGAAGCATTAGCGGCAGCGGAAGCAGCAGCGGCCAATGCGATTTCCCTGGAAAGCGTGTTTAATCCATGGATCCTGGGAAAGGAATTTGTGGAGAAAACACTGGCCGTTCCCGAATCAACCTGGTCCCTGCCGGGGTTCAACCTGCTTAAACATACCGGGTTCAATGATGAAGAGATCGCCGGAGCGGAACTGTATGTCTGCGGTACCATGGGACTGGAAGGAGCGCCGGGGCTAAAGGAAAAGGATCTTCCGGTGTTTGATACCGCCACTCCCTCCGGCAAAAATGGCCGCCGTTCCATACCCTGGCAAGCCCATGTGGGGATGATGGCGGCGGTGCAGCCCTTTATTACCGGAGCGATCAGCAAAACGATCAATATGCCCAATGCGGCGGATTTTGAAGATGTAAAAGGAGCATATATGCTCGCCTGGAAGAGCGGCCTGAAGGCGGTAGCTTTGTACCGGGACGGATCCAAGCTGTCCCAGCCCCTGTCCGCCTTTGCACCCGGCACCGATCCTCTGGCAGATACAATCCTCGTCCTCGAAAAGGACCTGTCCACTCCGGTCCGTTTTGACCGCCGATCCAGCGATACCCGGGGGCTTAGACGATCCCTGCCCAACCGCCGATCCGGTTATACCCAAAAGGCAAAGATCGGGGGTCATTCGATATTTATCCGGACCGGCGAATATGACAACGGTAAACTGGGAGAAATTTTTCTTGATATGCACAAAGAAGGAGCCGCTTTCCGGAGCCTCCTTAACAGTTTTGCCATCGCCGTTTCTCTGGGCCTCCAATATGGCGTACCTCTGGACGAATATGTGGATGCCTTTACTTTCAACCGCTTTGAGCCCAACGGCATGGTTCAGGGCCATGACTACATTAAAATGTCTACCAGCGTGATCGATTATATCTTCCGGGATTTGGCGATCAGTTACCTAAAACGGACCGACCTGGGGCAGGTAAAGCCCGAGGATCTTCTCGCCACGGGAACCCAGGAAAGTACGGATCACAAAAACCGAAACAAGCCGGCAGGAAAGAGCCAGGAGGAGCCCCGTTTTGCTGAGGAACGGAAAAAAACTTCTGCCCAGCGGGAAACGGCTCAACGCATTGCCCGGATCAAAGGCTACGAAGGCGACTCCTGTCCAAACTGCGGTTCCTTAACCCTGATACGGAATGGTACCTGCATGAAGTGCGATACCTGCGGAGGAACTACGGGCTGTTCATGACATATGCAAGAATTATAGATTAAGATGCAATGGATTGAATAAAGCTCCCTTTCGGTTTACACTAAAAAAAACTCTAATATTCGAGGAAAAAAATGGCAGACAAAAACATTGTTATGATTGATGGTAATACTGCGGCAGCCTATGTGGCTCATGCGTTAAGCGAAGTAATCGCTATCTATCCGATTACCCCTTCCAGCCCAATGGGAGAAATTTCGGACGAGTTTTCCTCTCAAGGCAGAAAAAATCTCTGGGGAACCATTCCGGAAGTGGCGGAAATGCAGTCCGAAGCGGGAGCCGCCGGGACTGTCCACGGCGCTTTGACTACCGGAGCCCTTTCCACGACCTTTACCGCCTCCCAGGGTCTGCTCCTGATGATTCCAAATATGTACAAAATCGCCGGGGAGCTTACATCCACGGTGTTCCATATTGCCGCCCGGGCGCTGGCTACTTCCAGCCTTTCCATTTTCGGCGACCACCAGGATGTGATGGCCTGCCGCCAGACCGGCTGGGCCATGCTGGCTTCCAACAGCGTCCAGGAAGTAATGGATATGGGAATAATTGCCCATGCCGCAACCCTCCGTTCCAGGATTCCCTTCCTCCACTTCTTTGATGGTTTTAGGACCAGCCACGAACTTCAAAAAATTGAAGAAACCTCCTATGAGGTGATGAGGCAGATGATCGAAGACAAACTAGTTCAGGAACACCGGGCCCGGGGTCTGACGCCGGAAAATCCCCGGATCCGGGGTACAGCCCAGAATCCCGATACTTATTTTCAGGGCAGGGAAGGGGTAAACAGATACTACGATGCAGTGCCAGCCATTGTTCAGGCAGAAATGGATAAATATGCAAAACTTACCGGACGGACCTATCACATCTTTGACTACTTTGGCGCCAAAGATGCGGAAAAAGTGATCATCATCATGGGGTCCGGCGCGGAAACCTGCGAAGAGACCGTTGAAAATATGAACAAAAAGGGAGAAAAGACCGGCGTTCTTAAAGTAAGGCTTTTCCGGCCCTTTGATGCAGCAGCCTTTGTAAAGGCTCTGCCCTCCACGGTCAAGGGTATCGCCGTTCTGGACCGGACCAAGGATCCAGGCGCTCTGGGTGAACCCCTCTACGAGGATGTACGTACAGCCATTGGCGAAACTATGGCCGCCGGATCCGCTCCTTTCTCCAATTATCCCCTGGTGCTTGGAGGCCGCTATGGCCTGGGTTCCAAGGAATTTTCCCCCGCCATGGTCAAGGCGGTTTTCGAAAACCTTTCCGGAAAAAAGATGGCCCGCTTTATGGTGGGAGTCAAGGACGATATTCAAGGCAAGAGCCTGGACTGGGACGAACATTTTGTTATTGCCGAAGACGGGATGAACGAGGCGCTGTTCTATGGCCTCGGTTCTGACGGAACAGTGGGAGCAAACAAAAACTCAATCAAGATTATCAGCGAGGCAAAGCCTGAACTCAACGCCCAGGCATACTTCTCCTACGATTCAAAAAAATCGGGCGGCTTTACTGTTTCCCACCTTCGCTTTGGCAAAGGAGAAATCCGGCGGCCTTATTTGATTACTAAAGCGGACTTTTTGGCCTGCCATAAATTCTCCTATATGGAAACCTACGATATGTTGGCCAAAATCAAAGAAGGAGGCACCTTCCTCCTCAACAGTCCCTTCAAGGCGGCGGATGTGTGGAAGGAAATACCCGTGGAGGCTCAAAAACGCATCATCGACAAGAAGGTGAAATTCTATATAATTGATGCCGCTGAAATTGCCCGGAGTACCGGCATGGGGAACCGTATCAATACGGTCATGCAGGCTGCTTACTTTAAAATTTCCGGTGTTCTGCCTGAAGCTGAAGCGGTTAAATTGATGAAAGAACATATTGCGCATTCCTACGGTAAAAAGGGCGCCGATATTGTCGAAAAGAACTACAAAACTGTGGATGCGGCCCTGAATGCGGTGGAAGAGATTAAGTATCCCTCTAACTGCGAAGGGAACATCCATATGAAGAAACCCTTTGCCACCGCCAAGGACAGCTGGATCAGGGAAACTCTGGGAACCATGTCGATTCAGGAAGGGGACACACTGCCGGTCAGTAAAATCCCCGAAGACGGCACCTTCCCCACCGCCACCACCCAGTACGAAAAAAGGACCGTTGCCGAACGGGTTCCCACCTGGAATCCAGATGTATGTATCCAGTGTGGTAACTGCGCCTTTGTATGTTCGCATGCCTGCATCCGCATGAAAAATATAAGCGACGCCGATGCAGCCAAGGCTCCTAAGGGCTTTAAGGCTGCGGCGATTAAACCCAAAACCGTAGACGGCCAAAAGGCGGTGCTGGTTATTTCCACCGAGGACTGCATGGATTGCGGCCTTTGTATTAATGTCTGCCCCATGTCAAAAGATGAGAGCAAGCCCTGCGCTCTTTCCTGGAAGTCCTATACCGATGATCCCGAATTCCACGCCGAACAGGTTGCGGTTTGGGAATTTTTCCAGAACCTGCCTGAGACCCCAGCGGGCGAATTAACCACCCCCAAAGCCCTGGCCTACAAACGGCCCCTGTTTGAATTCTCCGGAGCCTGCGGCGGCTGCGGTGAAACCCCCTATGTAAAACTTATGTCCCAGCTTTTCGGCGACAGGGCGATTATCGCCAATGCCACGGGCTGCTCTTCGATTTACGGCGGAAACCTCCCCACCACCCCCTACTGCAAAAACAGCATTGGCCGGGGACCGGCGTGGTCAAACAGCCTCTTTGAAGATGCGGCAGAATTCGGCATGGGTTTCCGGTTAACCAGCGACAAACTGGCCATCCATGTCCGGGAAATGGCGGCCCAGGCCAAGATCGAAGGCATTGCATCGGGAATCATCGATAAACTGCTGGCTAATACCCAGGTCGACGATGCGGCCATTGAGGAACAGCGCAAAAATGTGGATGAACTTAAGGACGCCCTGAAAAACGACTCCAAGCCCACGGCGAAAATGCTCCTTTCCCTGGCCGACTACTTTATCAAGAGGTCGGTGTGGATCCTGGGCGGCGACGGCTGGGGTTATGATATCGGTTATGGCGGCCTGGATCATGTAATTGCTTCGGGCAAGAACGTGAACCTCCTTTGCATGGACACCGAAGTCTACTCCAATACCGGCGGCCAGATGTCCAAGGCTACCCCGGTGGGAGCTATCGCCAAGTTTGCTGCGGCGGGTAAGGAAATTACCAAAAAAGACCTGGGCGCCATGGCTATAAGCTACGGTTATGTATATACCGCCAAGATCTCCTTGGGGGCAAATATTGCCCAGACCATCAAGGCGTTCCGCGAAGCGGAATCTTACGATGGTCCCTCCCTTATCGTTGCCTATTCCCACTGTATCAACCACGGCATTGACATGAGTAAAGGACTTGATCAAGGAAAGGCGGTGGTTACCTCCGGCCTGTGGCCCCTGTACCGTTACGATCCCCGGCTAAAGGATCAGGGCAAGAATCCTTTCCAGTTGGATTCCAAGGAACCCACCACAAGCCTGGAAGACTTTATGTATAAGGAAGTGCGGTTCAAGAGCCTAAAGGCGGCCAGTCCAGACCGGGCAGATGCACTGTTGGCCAAAGCAAAAGTCCAGGCGGAACGAGTGTACAAGGAATACAAGTACTTGGCGGATCGGCCCTTCTAGGGAAAAATCTTAAAACCGGCATTATTATGCCGGTTTTAAGCATATACATCTTTGTTCGTGTTTCTTAAAGAGAAAAAAAAAAAAGCCGAAAATATAGTCGGGGTTTTTATTTATTTATGGATCAAGAAACACGGAAAACCATCCTGGCAGTTGATGATAGTGTAACCCAGCTTAAAATTTTTGAGACATTTTTAAGTCCTCATTACAATCTTTCTCTGGTCAAGTCAGCGGCGGAAGCCCTGGGATTGATAGAAAAAATGGATTTTGACTTGATCCTGCTGGATATAGAAATGCCCGATATGTCGGGCTTTGAATTCCTCCATGAAATTCGAAAGAATACCCGATACATGACTAAACCAGTAATCATCATCAGTAATCATACCGAACCGGATTTCCTGGCCCACGCCAATAGTTCCAGCGCCATTGAAGTGTTAACTAAGCCGGTGGAATCCCGGGACCTGCTGGCGGCCATAGAAATGGCCCTTACTATGCCTGAAAAAAAACCCTTTGACTTCTAGCTGCTTTACTAGATTTTTCTCAAAATAAGGAATATCATTATTCATATGTATCTTACCGGAACTTCAGAAATCAGGCGTATTGGTTTTGTTTCTACCCGTTTCAAGGGAACTGACGGAGTTTCCCTTGAAACGACCAAGTGGCGGCAGGTTCTGGAAAAAATGGGATACGGCTGTTTTTTCTTCTCCGGCCTTTCCGATTGGGAGCCTGCCAAATCCATGGTGATGGAGGAAGCATACTTTGGTCATCCGCTGATTACCGATATTCAAGATCGCTGTTTCGGCATTACCGTCCGGGGCGAAGCGCTTTCCGGAGAAATCCAGGCAGTGCGCTTTCGCCTGAAACGGGCTCTTTATGAATTTATCGAGCAATTCGCCGTAGACCTCCTGATCGTTGAAAATGCCTTGACCATCCCCATGAACATACCTCTTGGTTTGGCCCTTACTGAATTTATCGCCGAAACAGGAATGCCTGCCATTGCCCATCACCATGACTTTGCCTGGGAACGGCAGCGTTTTTCCGTTAACTGTGTGGAGGATTACCTTTCCATGGCCTTTCCCCCCAGGCTCCATCCGATCAATCATGTGGTAATCAATTCCGAAGCCCGCAGGCTCCTTTCGTACCGCTGCGGTCTTTCTTCGACAATCATTCCCAATGTATTTGATTTTGATACACCTCCTCCCGTGCTGGATGATTATGGGCGGTCCATGCGCAGCGACTTGGGGGTAGGAAATGATTTGCTCCTCCTCCAGCCAACAAGGGTTATTGCCCGTAAGGGCATAGAACACGCCATAGAGCTTGCCTCTAGGCTTAAGTCAAGAAAGGCTCATCTCCTAATCAGCCACCAGGAACGGGACGAGGGGTCTGAATATTATCAGCGGACCATGGATTATGCAAAACTTTTGGGAGTAGATGTGATCGTCCGGCCCGACATTATTGGGGCCGAACGCTGCCTGACCGAGGAAGGAAAGAAAAAATACAGCCTTTGGGATTGTTACCTGAATGCGGACTTTGTTACCTATCCTTCCACCTACGAAGGATTCGGTAATGCTTTCCTGGAAGCCCTGTGGTTTAAAAAACCAATTCTGGTAAACCGGTACTCCATATTTCAGCAGGATATAGAACCTCTGGATTTTGACGTTGTGGTCATGGATACCTACATTACCCCGGAAACGGTGGACACGGTTAGCACCATACTGGATAATCCCGATGCAGTGGAGGTAATGACTGCAAGAAATTTTGAATTGGGAAAACGCTTCTTTTCCTTTTCCCTGCTTGAACAGCGGCTCCGTCAAGTGTTGATGAATTTCGGCAAACTTTAAGGAGTGGATATGATTCAGGTTTTTTCCGCCCATACCAGTGAAATTGATGATGTGGAAGCGGCGGTATCCGAAATTCTGGAACAGCTGAATATAAACCGCCGGTTAAAATATTCGGCGGGGATCATGTATTACTATGGCGATTTTGCCCATACCGGAGTGGTACAGCAAATCAGTAAAAACCTGCCCTTTCCCATTGTTGGAGGAACCACCTCAAATTCAGCCATTCGGGGATCAAAAGAAGATATAACCCTTACCATTACCGTTTTTACCAGCGATGATGTAGCTTTTTCCGCCGGGATAAGTGAATCTCTCCATAACCAGCCCTTTATGCCCCTGGAAAAACTCTATAAACAAATGCTGGAAGAAAAACCTCATGGTGCGGGAAAAAAACCGGCGATGTTTTATATCGTGGTTCCGCATTTTTACGAAATTACCGGGGACGATTATCTGGCAGCCCTTGACGGCCTGAGTGGAGGCGTTCCGGTCTTCGGTTCCGTAGCCTTTACCCATACGGTAGATTTTAAAGACATCAAGACCTTTTATAACGGCGTTGAATATGACAACGCCATGGCGGTACTCGCCTTTTGGGGGGACTTGGAGCCGCAGTTTTTTGTTTCTAATATTCCAGAAGAGCAAATTATTAATAAACAGGCAGTTATTACCGATTCCTACCGGAACAGAGTCAAGCGGGTTAATGGCATTCCTGTCCTGGAATACCTGGAATCCATAGGCCTTGCCAAGGACGGACAACTGAAAGGGATTGGCTCCTTTCCCCTGGTTTTACATCTGCCCGATGGATCCCGTCTGGTTCGTACTATTTACGGCGCCGAAGACGGGGAACTCTTATGCAGCGGAGCAGTGCCTTCCGGTTATCCCATGGGAATTTCTTTTTGCGACAGGGACTTTGTTATGGAATCGGCCCGGAAAACCGCAGAAAAATGCAAAAAATGGCTGGAATCCCGGAATTTTTCTGAACCCCGATCGGCCCTGGTTATTTCCTGCGCCGCCCGGAGGTGGACCCTGGGCTCCGATGTCTATGCGGAGGTTCGGGAAATCGATACAGGACTGAAAGATCTGCCCTACCACTTTATCTATACCCGGGGTGAGTTCTGTCCTGTTCATATCCAGGAAAATAGAACGACCAATTATTTTTTTAATTTTACTCTGGGTATTTGCGTTTTGTAGGTAAAGCATGGCTAAGGGTGAAAAAACCACTCCGGCAGGAGTGGAAGGAAAAATAAAAAAACTGGAACGGGAACTCCAAAGCCTTTCCGAAACAATGAAACTTTCGGAACAGGCCCTGGAAGCCAAGATCCGCTTTATGTCCGTCTTACAGGAAGAAAAAACCCGGCAGGAATGGTTTCTTAATATGCTGCTGGAAAACAGCATTGATATTATATTTCTGTTGGACAAAGACCTTAGTATTGCCTATTGTACCAAGGCTTTTCTTGACATCTACCATGTTCCCCATTTTGACATGATCCGGGGGAGGAATTTTGTTGATATAATAAACCAATATATCAACAAAGACAATGCCAAAAGACTAACTTCTTTTTTGATAGAGCACCGGCAGATGCAGGAACCTGGGCAGTTTGAATTTGCCCACAGGTATCCCGGAGAAGACCAAAACAGGGTACATCATGTTCACTTGACTCCCATGATTAAGGACGGAGAAATTGCCGGTTATATGATCCTGGGCCACGATATCACAGATATAGTCCAGGCCAGAGAAGAGGCGGAAAAAGCTAACGATACCAAAAGCATTTTTCTGGCCGCCATGAGCCATGAAATCCGTACCCCCATGAATGCCGTTATCGGAATGAGCGAACTGGCCATGCGTGATGTAAAAAACCCGGTGGTAGCTGAATACCTTTTGGACATCAAGCAGGCGGGAAATAACCTTTTGGCGATCATCAATGATATTCTTGATTTTTCCAAAATAGAATCCAGCAGCCTTCAGATAACAGAAATGCCCTATGAATTCAGCTCTCTAATCAATGATGTACTAAACGTAATGAGGATTCATCTGAAGGATAAGCCCATACAGTTCCTGGCAGAAATTGATTCCCATATTCCCCGGCTGCTCTTGGGAGACGCAGGCAGGGTACGGCAGATTCTGTTTAACCTTTTGAGCAATGCCCTCAAGTATACCCGGCAGGGTTTTGTAAAGATCAGTATTGGCTGCAGTCCGGTGCCTTTGGAGGATGTAAAACCAAAGAGACTGCGCCTTTATTTCAAGATCAGTGACAGCGGCATAGGGATAAAAAAAGAAGATATGGGCAAACTTTTTAAAAACTTTGTCCGCCTGGATACGGTGCGGAATGCGGGGATTGAAGGTACCGGCCTTGGGCTTTCCATAACCCGCAGCCTCTGCAAAGCCATGGGGGGAGATATTACGATTGAAAGCGAATATCAGAAGGGTTCGATTTTTATGGCAGAGGTGCTCCAAGAGGCTGTTGATTCCCGGCCCATGGCGGAGGTGGAAGAGCCGGAACTAAAAAAGACCCTCTTTTACTGCGATAATTCCCTGCTTTCTTCCTCCTTGGGCTGGACCCTGGAAAACTTGGGCCTTCCCGCAGCACCGGCGGTAAATCAGGAAGAACTGCTGGAAAAACTCGGTACCGGCCTTTGGGATTATGTCTTTTTTCCCATTGACTGCGCCGAACCAGTAAAGAACTGCATTGATCAAAAAAAACTCAAAACAATTCCTGTACTGTTGGGAAATTTTTCGCCGGGGAAAAATAGTTTCTGGGACGGTCTGACTGCTGCTTTTCCCTACTATGCTGTTTCGGTGGTTAACGCTTTTCTGGGAAACAAAGGTATTTACCAGCGGGGTGACAAATCGTCCTTTACCTGTCCTGATTTTAAGGCACTTATCGTGGATGATCTGGATATTAACCTGAAAATCGCCCAGGGCCTGCTTGCCCCCTACCAAATGCAGCTTACGCTTTGTAAAAGCGCTTTTCGGGCGATCGAACTGGTTCAGAAAAACGATTTTGATCTTGTCCTGCTGGATCAAATGATGCCGGACATGGATGGCATGGAGGCAGTCAAGTCTATCCGATCTCTCCAGGGGCAAAAATATAAGGATATTCCCATAGCTGCCATGACCGCAAATACCACGGCAGGCATACGGGAAGCCTTTCTAAAAAAGGGGTTTAACGATTATCTTTCCAAGCCAATAGAGAGTTTCCGCCTTAATGAATTCCTGGAACGCTGGGTCAGCGAAGACCGGCGCCGGCCTGCAGAACTGACGGACTATACCTCCCTGGGCGTCAAGGGGTTAGACGAAAGCAGGGGAATGGCGGGATGCTTTCATTCACAGAAAACATACCGGGAACTGCTTCGGCTGTTTTGCGAAGATGTCGATTACCGGCTTACCTTTCTGCAAAAAACGGCGGCTGATAATGAACTTGCAAAAGGAAAAGGATCCCGCCTTTTATCCAGTCTGCATATTCTTAAAAGCGCCTGCGAAACTGTTGGGGCCCTGTCCCTGGCCAAAACTGCGGCGGAACTAAAAAATAATGCGGGAGGAGATGCGGCGCAGCTTTCCCGTTATGTGAAAGAACTGGGAGCATTCAGGAAAACCATCCTCCAGGCGCTGGAGTCTGCTTAACCATTTTTATTAGGGGGGGCAGACATTTTTGCGTCGTTCCAAAAACGGTCCATAAATTCCAGGTTTGCTGTTTCCATAGCCGCTCCGCATTCTTTCATCTTTTTTTCTACATAGCTGAACCGGGAGGTAAATTTAGCATTGGTCCGCTGCAGGGCCAGCGAAGGCTCCACTTTAAAAAAGCGGCATAGATTTACAACAGAAAAAAGAAGGTCCCCCAGTTCCCCCTCCAGTTCAGATTTTTTTTCTGCACCTTCTGTTTTTGTGGCCGCCGCCGCTTCTACTTCTGCCAGCTCTTCCTTTAGTTTACCCAATGCTCCCGCTGTACTGGGCCAGTCGAATCCTTGCTTTGCCGCTTTTTTCTGCAGCTTCCATGCCCTATCCAGGGGCGGCAAGGCTCGGGAAACTTCGTCCAAAACCGAATCTTTGGGGTTTCGTCCTTCCTGCTCAACCTTGATCCGGGCCCAATTATCCAGAACCTTTGCGGAACTGATGGATCCCGCTTCGTTTTCTGTCCGGAGTTCTCCGAAGACATGGGGATGCCGGCGGATTAATTTTTCGGAAACATCATTCAGAACATCGGAAACAGAAAAAAGCCCTTCCTGCTGATGCATATAGGAAATCATCGTTACCAAAAGAAAAAGATCCCCCAGCTCTTCCCGGATATGGGCAGAGTTCTGTTGATCGATGGCTTCGATGCATTCGTAGGTTTCTTCGATCAGATCTCCCCTGAGGGTTTGCGGGGTTTGTTCCCGGTCCCAGGGACAACCGTTTTCACCCCGGAGTTTTTCCACAATGGTGTAGAACCGGCTAAAGGCTTCTCTGTGATCCATACAAGCTCTCCCTGCAAGGCTGTGTTTATTGTATTGTAAATGTGCCGTTTTATGCTAGAATAAACCCGACTATGGAGCAAAGCTGCCAGGGAAAAAAAATATTTATCCTCTATCCGCACAGCGTTATCAAGGATGAATTGCTGGATATCCTAATTATGGCAGGTTTTGAATCCTATGTGTTGTTCGATCATAAGCGGGCTTTGAAATTGCTGCTTAAATATCCCGATTCAATCATGTTTATCAATATTGATGAGGGCATGAGCGAAAGAGAGTGGGAAACCTATGTCCGGGGCATACAGGAAGATCCGGAAACTAAAAACTGCCGGCTGGGGATTCTTTCCTACAATACGGACCAGAACCTTATGCAAAAATACCTGATGGATCTGTCCGTACCCTGCGGATACATTCAACTTAAGCTGGGGATCAAGGAGAGTACAAAAATTATGCTCAATGTTCTGGAGGCGAACGAAGCCAGGGGGAAGCGCAAATATATCCGGGCTTTTTGCGAAAACGACATCAGCGCCACGGTGAACATAAAAAGCCCCTCCGGTATTTACTACGGCAAACTTCTTGACATCAGCGCCGCAGGTGTTGCCGCCCGGTTCGAAACAATCGAGAAACTTGCTCCCAGCAGTGTGGTTAAGGAGATGCAGTTTAAGCTTCGGGGCGGCCTTGTGCTTGCCGATGCGGTCTTTATGGGCAAACGGGATGATCAGGTATATATCTTTATGTTTGATATTCCCAGGATGAACCCTGATCATAAACTCATCATCCACCGGTACATCAAATATACCCTTCAACACTACATAGATAACCTAAAACTCTAATGCTTTCTCTGGCCGTCTTTCTGGGAAACCCCGGCACTGAATACGCCCGCCACCGCCACAATGCAGGGCGGCTTTTGGCGGAAAAACTCCCTTTTTACGGCGATCTTGCCTGGCACAAAAAATTCCGGAGCCGCCTTGCTCATACCGTGTCCGGCGGCGATCTGCAATCACCCTGCCATTTTCTTGTCCCGGAAACATACATGAACCTTTCTGGCCTTTCGGTGCAGGCCGCTGCGGCATTCCATAGAATTCCTCCACAAAAAATCCTAGTGGTCCATGATGAACTGGAACTGCCTCTAGGATACCTTTCCTTAAAATTTGCGGGGGGGCTGGGGGGCCACAACGGCTTGCGGTCGATAAAAGATTCCCTTGGTACTGCGGAATTCTGGCGGCTGCGAATAGGCATTGGCCGCCCTCCCGGCGGCCGTGCGCCCGGTGAAGGCGGCGGGGAGGCCAAAGGCGTATATGCGGGAGGCGATGGCAAGATTGCCCGCTGGGTACTGTCGAGTTTTAATTCTGACGAAGCTGCTATTTTGGAAACAGTTTTGAAGGCCGGAGCATCCCTTCTGATCCGCGCCATGACAGAAGATCCTGAAACCCTGCTTGCTGAATGGAAGAAAAAACGAGTATCCTGCTGATATGGCCGAATTAAATGCCGCAAGCCGTTTGGGAACAGAACCAGTTGGCCGCTTATTGTTAAAATTTTCCATTCCAGCAATTACGGGGATGGTTGTCAATGCCCTCTACAATGTGGTGGATCGTATATGGGTAGGCCGGGGAGTTAACGAGATAGCCCTGGGAGGCCTTTCTCTGGTCCTGCCTCTGGTGACCATTACCATGGCCTTTTCCATGCTCTTTGGCGTAGGGTCGGCAAACCTGATTTCCATGCGGCTGGGCCAGGGCCGCAAGGAAGATGCGGAAAATGCCCTGAATCACTGCTTCTTTCTTCTGATTATTTCGGCGCTGGTTATCATGACCGTAGAAATGATCTTTCTGGATCAGATTCTTGATCGCATGGGATCCGAAAGAGGAAGCGAAGCTCTGGACTATGCCCGCCGTTACTACCGGATTATCCTTTACGGTCAGGTTTTTTTTATGGTGGGTTTTGGTTTGTCCCATTGTACCCGGGCCCAGGGTTTTCCCACCATTACCATGATAGGCATGATTATGGGAGCGGGGATAAATATGCTCCTCGATCCGCTGTTTATCATTGTTCTTGGCTGGGGCGTAGAAGGTGCCGCCTGGGCTACGATCATCTCTCAGTTTATTTCTGCCATTTGGATACTATCCTTTAACTTTGGAAAAAAAGCGGTGATCCGTCTGCGGTTTGCGCAGAAAAAACAGGGACGCAGTACATTTCGTCCTTCAGGAAGAATAATACGGGACATCATGAGTTTTGGTTCATCGCAGTTCCTTCTTCAATTTGCTATGTCTTCCGTACAGTTTCTCTTTAACAATAGTATGGGCTGGTACGGAGCCGCTGAACTTGGCGCAGGAGGAGGGGACATTGCCCGGGCGGGCCTTAATATAACCATGTCTGTATCCATGCTTTTCCTAATGCCGATTTTCGGGATTAACCAGGGGGCCCAGCCGATCCTGGGCTTTAACTATGGGGCCAAGCAGTTTGAACGGGTACGGAAGACATTCCTTCTGGCAATCAGCGGCGCCACTGTGATCTGTCTTTTTGGTTTTACTCTGGGAGAACTTTTCCCCCATGTCCTTGTGCGGCTCTTTGTACCCAATGGCAGTTCGGCCCTCCTGAACTTTGCTCCCTATACCCTAAGAGTAATGATGATGATCATGCCGCTAAATGGGTTTACCATTGTGGCCACTAACTTCTTTGTCGTTACCGGGCGGCCTAAAACGTCGATATTTCTTTCAATGCTCCGTCAGGTTATTGCACTTATTCCCTGTATTCTCCTCTTTGGAAAACTTTGGGGCCTCCGGGGTGTGATTGCCGCCGCTCCTGTGGCGGACAGTTTTGCCTTTATCTGTACCCTTACCATGATCCTTCTGGAAATGCAGAAGCTCAAGGCAGTATACTAATAGTGTGATGATTCGCCGCTGCCTGCCCGGCATACTTTTTTTCTGTGCTGTGTTTTTTCTTTACCCCGATACCTATAACGAAGTTTCTGGTTCAGGATTGTTTCTGGACAGTTTTCCCTCCGGTGCAAAGGTGTTTATCGATGGTGTTGAACGAGGGACCACGCCTTACAGCAGTTCTTCCATTCGGAGCGGCGAATACAGCATACGAATTTATAAAGAAGGCTATACAGAACGCCGCTTTTCGGTGGTGATCCGCCGGGACAGCCGTGTAGAAGTCATAGTGGATATGAAGGAGGCCAAGGGACAGGTTCTGCTTGAACTAACCCGCGATCCTGCCGTTCCTTCTTCACTTCCATTTAACCCCCGAATCAGCGCCGATGGGTCCTACCTTTCTGCGGAAGATATTACCGTAACCGCTTCTGCGCACCAGCAAAATGTTACACTCCCCGCAGGGTGGCGTACTGTCACGGTGGATGCGTTTGGCTGGGAACGGGTAAGCAGAAGGATTTATGTGGAAGACGACGGCATCCAAAAATTGGAACTGCTGCTTAAGCGTGCGGAATTTATCCTTACCAATGCCAGCCTGAAAAAAACCCGTTTTAATCCGAAAAATTCCGGCATCCTGGGCACCGTGGAAATTAACTTTATGGTAAGCGCCCCCGGCCTGGGTCTTCTGGAAGTGCTGGATGCAAATGGGGCCGTGATCCATGAGCGGGATCTGGGACCTTTTACCGGCTGGCAGCAGCAGGCGGCATGGAATGGCCGGAACAGAGACGGGGAACCGGTTGGCGACGGAACGTATCTCCTCCGGCTCAGCGCGTGGGACGAAGAAACAAATGACAGGCAAAGTGCTGAATTTCCGGTATTGGCGGATTCATCTATAATAATGCGGCCCCTTACTATGGTTTCTTCTTCATCGGGGTTACTGCTGGTTCCTTCTCCGGAAGCGCTGCCGGCCTTTTCCTATCAGATAGAAGGGAACCTTCTGGCAGGGAGGCCCCTTTTGCGGGAAGCCTGGGAAAGCCTGCCCTTTGCCGTTGGCCTTCGGGTGTCTTTTCTGGACAATTTGGAAGCTGCCGCGGTATTCAATGCCGCCCCAGGATTTTCCGGCGGTACCGAATGGGGAATTGGCGCTTCGATCAAGTGGATTTTTTTCCACCCCCGGAAGGGATTTTCCGGTTTTGCCGATGCCCTGGGCATGGCGGCGGTTTTGTCCTATGGCTGGGCCACGGCAGGGCCCTATACAGCTTTTGGAATGGGAACAGGAGCGGCCCTGCGGCTCCCCATGATGTACCGGCCCGTGTCGGGAGAAACGGCCAAACGGGGCAATTATTCCTTTGATTTGCTGTTAAGCCCCTTTTTTCTTTGGGCCGGCGAAAAGGGTTATCCAGACAGTATCATTCCCCGGCTGGGAATGGAAGGGGGAGCGCTCTTTACCCATGGGAATATTGCCGCGGGTCTTTCTCTCCGCTGGGATTATGTGCCGGAAGAGGGAAGTTCCGGCCCTCTGGTATCGGCCCTGGAGTTTAAATTCTTTCCCTCCAGCTTTGTGGTTTCCCTTACCGGCGGTTTCTGGTATTTACCAGACGGAAAACAAGGGGGCGCTTTTTTCGGCGCCGGCCTGGGGATTATGTATTAGCGGCATTATGAATCAGCGTAACCGTGCAGGCTTTTCCCAAAGGATAAAAGGTTCCGCATAGCAGGGGCAGAGGATCATCTTTTGTACCGGCGGCATTTACCGGTTCTTTTGGCACAAAAAGTTTTGTTTCCATGCCGTCATTGTGGCGGATCACAAGGGCATCCAGCACTTCCGCCAATGCCCTGAGTTTATCTATGCCGGAAAGATCATCATCCCTAAGCAGGGGAGCAAATTCCAAGGAAGTGTGGATCGTCCGCATGATCGACAAAAGCAGGAGACTGCCTTTTTTACACACATAAAAAGGGCCTGCTTTTATGTATGCGCCGTTTATGGTCCGGTGTATTTCTTCCCGGCCCATGGCAAAGCTCTTTTGGTAGAAAGACTCTTCGTAGTCGGCAAGGCCTTCGTCAAAGAGCAGGTTGAATTCTTCTGCATCAATTTTTTTGTATATCGAAAAATCAATACGGCTGAAAACAAAATCTTCAAAACTTCCGCCGGTCAGGGCGGTGCCGGAATTTGACACATCCAGGGATTGCTGCGCAGCGGTGTCAATTTTCGCCAATTCTGTGTGAACAAAAAGAATGCGCCGGTACCGGCTTTCTATGCGCTGCCTGATAAGATTAACCAATGCTTCGGCAGATTCTTCAGGCAAATCGTTCATAGAGTTCCTGCAAAAAAAGAGCCGCCGCCTGGGCAGCGTTAAGACTTTCAATGGCGCCGGTTCCGGGAATCCTGGCCATAATGGAGCATTGTTCCCTTATTTCTCCGGGAAGACCCGTTTCTTCATTGCCTATCACCAAAATCATACCGGGATGCCCCGCCCCGGTTTTTTTTTGCTTTACCTCTTCTAGGTACGGAATATCCCGAATCCGAATCCGCGCCCGGGGATCGGTTCCGATGGTAATTAGTTTTTTTGAAACGCTCCGTAAAAAAGCGGCGGGACTGCGTATCGACCGGAATTCAACATATTCCATCCCCCCTTCCGCAACCCGATAGGCACTGGTGGTAAGACGCTTTGCTTCCTCCTCATTGCTTTCGGTCAGAATGATTAACGGAGCGTCAAAAAAAGCGGCGGCCCGGACTATGGCTCCCAGATTATGATCGTTTCCCACATCGCAGAGTAAAAGCCCGGTCTTTCCTTCTGCCGCCCATGCGTCAATATCCTCCGGGGAGGCGGCCTTTATTTTAGGCTCAAAAATCATCGCCACAATCCCCTGGTGATGACTGGTTTTGCATATTTTTTCTAATTCTTCGTTTTCGCAGAGCTTGTAAGGGCGCTTCCGTTCCGCCAGATGTCTGCACAGCCCGGTAAAAAGGGGAAGCCTGTCTTCCCGCAGAAAGAGGCGGTTAACCTTTTCGGGGTGAACTTCGTTTAAAGAGCGGATTGCATTTAAACCGCAGACAGCAAGTTCATCGGTCAGCTTGTTGCGCATAAGCAACTGTATCATTTTTTCAAGTGATTTAATACCATGAACGCAGATGAGCATTGTTACCAAAAAAGGGGACGGCGGTAATACATTTCTTCCCGGAAAAACTGAAGCTGTTCAAAAGGATCATCCCCGCATTGAATGCCTTGGAGCGCTGGATGAACTGGATGCATTCCTCGTCGTCAGCGAAATTTCTCTGATGGTAAACGGAAGTTCGCCGGCGGCAAAAGTAATTTCTGAAATACGAAAAGAACTATCTACCGTGGTCATGCCTGCCGCGGCCGGATCTTTGGTTATTGATATACCGGGTTTAAACACCGATTGGCTTGAACGGCAAATTATTAAGATGGAAGAAAAAAATCCCCTCCGGGGCTTTGTCAGGACCTGGACCAGAGCGGCGGCGGCAAACCTAAACGCCGCCCGTTCAATTTGCCGCCGGGCTGAACGGCGTATGACCAGCGCCGCAAAAAGCGGACAGGAAAATGCCGGCGCCGCATTGCTTCCCTGGCTCAACCGGCTGTCGGATTTGCTTTTTATGCTTGCCGTATCAGAGGAACTGCGTTAATCCGGACAGGAAAGAGCAGATCCGTATCCATACCGTACAACCCCTTAAGAATGGAGCCGGACAAAACTTCCGCCGCCGGACCCTGGGCGGCGATAGTTCCATCTGCTATAAGGATAACTCTGTTACTGTACCGGAGGGCTAAATTCAAATCATGAAAGACTGAAATAACCGTTCGTTTTTCCGCCCTTACCCAGGAAGCAAGATGATCCAGCAGAGAAAGCTGGTGTTTAATGTCCAGATGGCTGGTGGGCTCATCCAGCAGGATGATCCTCGGTTCCTGCGCCAAAGTCCGGGCAAGAAAAACAAGCTGAAGCTGGCCTCCGGACAATTCGTTGATTGGTTTTTCCCGCAGAGGATCAAGGCCCAGAGTAGTAAGAACATTTTCTATGGCTGCCGCATCTGCGCTGTCAAGACTGCCGAACCAGCCTTTCCGGCGGGCGTACCTTCCCATGGCAACCGTGTCATACACCGTATAGGGAAAGTACAGCGGGGAAACTTGACCCAACAGGGCGATGTGCCGGGCCAGTTCTTTTCGGGAAAAACCGGCGCTGTCCCGGCCTTCGATGGCAATATTTCCCCGGAATGGCAAGAGCCGGGCAATTGCTTTAAGGAGAGTGCTTTTTCCGCAGCCGTTGGGCCCGGCAACACAAAGGAATTCCCCCGCGTTCACCCTTAGGCTGATTCCCCGCAGGATATCCTCCGTTCCGTAGCCGCAGTTTAAATTGTTTAATTCAAGCATGATACACCGCCTTTCGGCGGCCAAAATACACCCAGGCAAAGAAAGGAGCGCCAATCAGGGCCGTAACGGCGCCCACGGGAAGCTCCGAAGGGCTTATCGCCATCCTGGCGGCAAGATCGGCAGCAGCCATAAGAATTCCTCCGGCGCAAAACGACAGGGGGATTACCTGGCGATGGCGGGAACCAACGATGCGCCGCACCGCATGGGGGGCGATAAGGTCCACAAAACCAATGGCACCGCAGAGGGCTACCGCCGTACCGGTAAGGAGGGCTGCAAAAAGGAAGAGCCGCTTCCGCACCGTTTGAACATTTACCCCCATAGACAGCGCTGTTTCTTCTCCAAAGGAAAGGATATCCATTTCTCCCATATACCGGATGATCCCCAGCAGCCCCGCCGCAAGAAAAGGGAGTATGAGGGCAATATGGCTCCAGCCCCGGAGGGCAAAACTACCCATCTGCCAGTGCAGGAGGTTTTTTAATTCCTCCCTGAACAGCGAAAGCAGAGTGGTAAGGATTGCATTAACAAAGAGGGAAAAGACCATTCCAAAAAGAATGATCGTATTGTTGGAAAGTGTTTTATCCAGCCGGTAAGAAAGGGCGATCACCGCAAGGACTGTTCCCAGACCGAAAATAAAACCAGCCAGGGGCAAAAGAAAGGGCTGGAGGAACGATAATGAAAACACCCCCCAGGGACCCGATCCCAGGGAAAGGCCGCCGATCATCACCAGTGCTGCTCCCAGAGAAGCGCCGGAGGAAACTCCCAATATGTAGGGTGAGGCAAGCTGGTTTTTCAGTACCGATTGAAACACCGATCCGCTTACCGCCAGGGATCCCCCCACGATAAAGGCGAGAATTGTCCGGGGCAGCCGGAGTTCCCACACGATGGCGGTAATCTGCGGATCCACTCCTGTACCAAGGCCAAAGAGTTTCGCCGCCAAAACCCTAAGAGTTTCCACTGGTTTTATGCCGGCACTTCCCAGAGAAGTTCCGATGCAAAGGACAGCCAGGGAAATCACAGCGGCGGCAAGAAATGTTTTATGTGAGGAGTTCTTCATTCAGAATAAACCGCCCGGTATATTGCTTCCAATGCCAGTACAATGTTCTGCGAGGGACGGGAAACAAGGTTCGCGTCAATGGCGTATACCTTGTTTTGCCGTACCGCCGCCAGGGCGGAAAAACCCGGACGACTTTTTATTTCCGCCGCCGCTGATCCCGCTGTCAGGCCGGGATCGGCAATGGTTAGGATCACATCGGGGTTGGAGTGAATAATCGCCTCTGCGCTGGGGGTAAACCACCGTACTTCGGCTGCAAAAATATTCTGGGCGCCGATTATTTCGATAAGCTCGTTAAGATACGTTCCCCTGCCAAAACTAACTATGTGAGGAGCCGGGGCTACTTCAAAATAAATCCTTTTTCCAGCATATACCGCTGTATGTTCCGCCGCACGTCCCGCAATTACCTTAATCTGTTCCTCCATGCGGCGGACCAGCGCTTCCCCTCTTTCCGTAACGCCCAGCGCTTCTGCAATGTGGATAATGTCGCCGTAAATTTCTCCGACGCTGCTGCTGGTGGGTATTTGAAGCACCCTGATTCCCAGGCGCTGGAAAAAATCAAAGGGTGTTTCGGCGCTGCCGTTAGTGTTGATCTCGCCGGAGATAATAATGTCCGGTTTTAAGGCGGCAACGGCTTCGATGTCGGGATAGAAAAAATCTATTTCCGGCAGATCCTGCGTTACTCCTTCCACATCCCGGGAGTATTTATCCACGGCTATCAGCCTGTCCGCCAGGCCCAGCCCTGCGATTATTTCGGTGCTGGAGGGAGCGGTAGAAATGATCCTAAACGGCGGAAGGTGGTTCTCCGGTATGGGTGTCCTTTCGGCAAAGCTGGGCAGAAGAGCAAATATAATAAAAACAACTGAAAAAACGGCCATGACTACGAAAACAACTGCGGCAGCCGATAAACGTTTTTCGTTCATTCATCCTCCGTTGAAGTGCTAAAACCGGTACTGCATGGAAACAGTAATGGAACGGCCGTCTCCGGGATAATAAGCGTCATAATAAACCTGAGGAGCATAAAGGGTATCCAGCAGATTTTTTGCGGTGATCTGAAAAGCAAACCGGCTTTCACCCTTGTCCGCAGCAAAACGCACCCGGGCTCCCAGTAAAAAATAAGCACCCAGGGGGTCATTCACATTAGAAGTATCCCCTCCCGCAAATTGGGTGCTTACATATTCAATATCCGGCCCAAAACTCAAGCCAAAGGGAAGATGAACCAGAAGATTTCCATATACCTTAAGCTGAGGAACCAGCGGCACCTGTTTATTTTTATTGGGGCCGTCAGTAAAAAAAGCATATACCCAGGAATAGGATATATCAAGGGAAATCAAGTCTACTGGAGCAAGACTTAAGCCCATATTGGATCCAAAACGCCGTGTTTTATCCTGGTTTTCATTAATATAGGAAGAATTGGGGACTATCTCGTCATCCAACTGCATAAAGAAAAAATTCGCCGAAAAGCTGAAGACATCCTCCAACTGCCAGGCAACCCCTGCTTCTGCATTAAACCCTTTTTCCGGTTTTAAGCCGGAATTAAATGTATCGCTGGAATACCCATAGGCCTGAACTAACTCATCCACAAAGGGATAGCGAAAAAGAGCGCCGTACCGGGCATAGAGTTTTAATGTTTTCAGCGGATTATACACAATTCCTGCATCATACACAAACGCATTATAAGTTTTGTTTCCGTCAGCATATCCACTCTGGGTCTCTGCTTTGATGATCGCCGTATCAAAACGGCTTCCTGCTGAAAAAGAAATATTAGGCAGGGGGAAAAACCGGGCCATCAGATAAGGGCCAACGGTCCATTCGGAAATAGTAAAGGCATTTGCTGGTAAATTCCTTGCCTTATCACCATAGATATCCGCTTTGAGCCGGGTATAAAAAATATCCACCCCGCCAAGCAGGCGGATCGGCATACCGGCAATGTCAAATGCTGCCGAACCCTGAGGCCGGGCTTCTGCAGAATGAATAGTTCTATCAGCATAACTAGGCCGGGAAGTCATATCGATCCCGATGGATTTTCCCCGGTATGAAAGGGGCATCATGAATTCAAGCTTGTCTGTTGGAAACCAGCGGAAAGAAGCTCCGCCTCCAAAATGATACTCGGTAATTTCATCGCTGCCGTTGTAAACGCCAAAAACCGGATTCATCCAGTCAGACCAATCATCATACAACGCCTGCTTTGGATCATTTTCAAATTGTGCCTTTGAAAGCCCGCCGGGGAGTTGATAGTGCAGATCAGAAAAAAATCCGTTAAACGAAAGCTGCATGGTATCGCCGGTAAAAACAGTGGCGCTTCCGGCAATATTGGCAGCCTGGGAGGCTTGCCGTTGTCTGTACCCCTTGGTACCGTAATGTTCGGCGAAGATTGAAAAATTCCCCCAGGAAAGGGGTTCGAAATGCGAAAACGATTCCTGGTTACTAAAAAAACTCCCCCCCGCAATTCCAATAAAGGTTCGTTTTTTGCCGTCCTTCTTGGTAATGATATTGATCACCCCTCCCAGGGCATTGTTGCCATACTGGACACCGGCACTTCCGTCCAGCACCTCAATCCGCTCAACTGCGGAAAGGGGAATGGAGTTCCAGTTTGCGACACCCATGTCGGGATCGTTTATTTTATTGCCGTCCACCAGGATTAGAACCCGGCCATGGGAGTTTTCTCCGAAACCCCGCATGGAAATTATTTCGGATCCGGCCCCCGCCATGGCGCCGGAAAAACGCACCCCCGGCACGGCTTCCAATACATCGACGATAGAAGACGATCCCGACTGGGCGATGTCGCCGGCAGTAATGATCCGTATCTGGACGGGAACGGTCATGGCCTCTTCGGAAATTCTGCCTGCAGTAACCACCAGTTCATCGCCGGATTCTCCGAAATCCAGGAAATTCTCGGTATTTTGAGCGCCAATGGCAGCAATGCATACCAAAAACAGGGTAAAAACAAGGGAAAAAGGGAGTTTTTGGGGAAACATGGGAACTCCTCCAGGCTCTATCCGCGAAACCTGATAAGAAATAGCGGTTTTTTCAGAAAAACCGGCCTGCTCAAAGTTCCTGGCTTATGAAACAAATTTTCAAATCACAGTTACGGGATAGCGGGGGATTTTCGCCCCTCTTCCTTTAAGACAGACAAATCCATTGTAACAGGGCGGGGAAAAAAATGTCAATAATACGCAAAATAGGCCTTGCCAATTTTTGAAAGACATGCTATAGTCATTCTATGGCAAGCGATGAAATTGTTACCTGGCATAGATCCTATTCGGTTAGCATTCCTCTGATCGATTCCCAGCATATGGAGTTGATTAACTTGACCAACAAACTGTACCGGAGCTGCCTGAGAGGCAGAGACAGCTCCTTGGAAGTTTTTATGGTGGTACTCCGGGGGGCGGTGGACTATGTAGGATACCATTTTTCCACTGAGGAAAAAATTATGGAACGGGTGGAGTATCCTAATTTTGGAGCCCACAAAAGGGAGCATAACGATTTTGTCCGAGAGGTGCTTAAATCGGTAGACGATCTTTCCAAGGGGGGTACCGTAAATCCCCTGGGGTTTGTTAAATACCTAAAAGACTGGGTGTTGACCCATATTGCTGTTACTGACTCCGCTCTGGGACACCATCTGGTAGCCTTAAAACAAAAGGGTGTTCTGCAAAATATTACCCTTAAGGTAAAACAGGTTTCGAATCGTTATGTGTTTGATTGAGGCGGCATGGGAGAGGAACAAGTACCGGGGTTTTTTAAGACCGCCCCGGAACCAGCTCGTTCAATAGCAGAAGAAAAAGAATCAAAATTCCGCAGAGTTGCCAAATTTCTCGTCCTTATTGGAAGCAGCCGGGGATCGGAAATCCTTTCCAGGCTTCCTCAGGATCAGGTGGAAGCAATTTCCAGAGAAATCGCTTCCGTCGAAACAATAGGGCCGGAGGAAAGACAGGAAATTCTGGAGGAATTCAGTTCCCTGCTGACTTCTCCCTATCAGGTCCTGGGGCCTTCCTCCGGCGGCATCGAAGCGGCCCGGCGGGCGCTGTATGCCGCTTTTGGCCCGGAAAAGGGGGAGCGGCTCCTTCTTAAAGCGGTGCCTACAGCAAAACCCAATCCCTTTGATTTTCTGGAAGACTTTTCCGGCGATCAGCTGGCCCTCCTTTTTAGGGAAGAATCTCCATTGGCGGCGGCCCTGGTTTTTTCCCGGCTGCCGCCCAAACTTTCCGCCGCAGCCCTTTCCCGCTTCCCGGGCGAAAAAAAACTAGAAATCCTAAAACGCATAGCCAAACAGGCGGCGGTTGCTCCGGAAGTGCTGGAACAGGCCGCCGGAGCCCTTAGGGAAAAAGCCAAACGGATCAGCGCTCAGGCCGGTAATTCCGGCGATATAAATTTTAGCGGCATGGATGCCCTGGCGGCGATCCTAAAATCCTCCGATATGGGTTTTGGTGATGAAATTCTGGGCCAACTGGAACAGGAGGACCCCGAACTGAGCAGAGCCCTAAAGGAAAAAATCTACACCATGGAGGATATCTTAAACGCCGCCGACCTTCCCATCCAGAAAAAACTCGCTTCCATGGACGACCGGAATGTCGTACTCCTCCTTAAGGCCCGGACAGGAAACGAGGATACCGCCCTCTTCCGGGAAAAAATACTCCGTAACCTTTCCCAGGGAAGGCGGGAGGTAATTCTGGAAGAAGAGAACATTACCGGCGCCGTTCTCCGCCGTGATGTGGACGAGGCTGCGGCGGCTTTTCTTGCCTGGTTCAGGCAGGAAAGGGAAGAGGGCGGTATAATACTTCTGGATGATGATCTGGTAATCTAAGGCAGCGGCACAAATGAAAAAAGGCGATCACATAAACGGATTTGAAATCCTTGATACGGTAAACCTAAAAGAACTCAATGCCATGGGAATTTGGGCCAGGCACAGGAGCGGCGCCGAAGTGTTCCATGTGCTTAATGATGATCCAGAAAACCTCTTCGGTTTTGCCTTTTCCACCGTTCCGGAGGACTCCACCGGGGCTGCCCACATTCTGGAACATTCGGTGCTTTGCGGATCCGAGCGGTATCCTCTAAAAGATGCCTTCGCTGTACTGGCCCAGGGGAGTCTTCAAACCTTTTTAAATGCCTGGACCTTCCCCGACAAAACGGTCTATCCCGCCAGTTCAGTAAACGAAAAGGATTACTTTAATCTGATGTCAGTCTACGGTGATGCGGTGTTTCATCCCCTGCTTTCGGAATGGACTTTTATGCAGGAAGGGTGGCGGCTTTGTTCCGCAAAGTCAGGGCTGGAATACACCGGTGTGGTGTACAACGAGATGAAAGGCGCCTATTCCTCCATGGATACCTATGCGGGACTCTGGTCGATAAAGGCCGTAATGCCCGGCACTCCCTATGCCTTTGAATCCGGGGGCGATCCGGACTTTATCCCCAATTTAAGCTGGGAACAGCTTAAGGCCTTTCATCGTTCCCGCTATGCCCCGGCTAACTGCCGGATATTCCTGGCGGGAAATATCCCCACAGAAAAACAGCTGGCCTTTCTGGACAGCCGCCTCCTGGCAGACCGGGAGCCGGGCCTGGCGGCGCCGGGGATCCCCAAAACAGAACGGTGGAACGAGCCGGCGGAACTGCGCATCCCTTGTCCCGGCAAGGAAAAACCCCAGGCCATGGTTTCCTGGCTTTGTACGGACAGCGCTGATCCCGCACAGACCATGGCCCTGGCCTGCTTGGCCGAAATTCTGCTGGGCCATGACGGTTCTCCCCTGGCCCGGGCTCTAGTTGAATCGGGCCTGGGTGAAGACATTTCCCCCTCCACGGGGCTGGAGGCGGAACTCCGGGAAACCGTATTCACCGTGGGACTGCGGGGAATTGCGGCGGAAAAAGGAAAGACCGAAGAAGCCTGCCGGTGTTTGGAAAACCTGATCCTAAAGGTATTGCAGGGGTTGGTAAAAGAAGGTATTCCCAAAGAAGAAATTGATGCGGCCCTGCTGTCCATGGAGTTTTCCCACCGGGAGATCAAGCGCTCTCACGGGCCCTATTCCCTTGTTTGGATGCGCCGGGCATTGCGGGGCTGGCTTTACGGAACGCTGCCCTGGGAATCTCTGCTCTTTGTGCCGGATTTTTCCGGGCTTAAACGGCTTATCACAGAAGGGGCGGCCCCCGGCGGATACAACCGGTACCTTGAATCGCTTATAGAAAAACATCTGCTGAACAATCCCCACAGGGCTCTGATAGTCATCGAAGGAGAAGAAGACTATCTTGCCAAAAAGGAAAAGGAATGGGCGGATCGTCTTAAGGAAAAGGAAAAACAGTTAAGCAGGGCGGAAAAAAAACTGCTGGAGGAAAAAACCGCAACGCTGGAAAAAATTCAGGGCGAAACCGAAACCGCCGAAGCGCTGAGCAGCATTCCCCATCTTACCCTGCAGGATCTGGTTCCGGAAATTGAACGGGTTCCAGCGGAGTTCACCAATCTTGGTGAATCTCCCGGCCTGATCCATCCTCTCTTTACCAACGGAATCAGCTATGTTGATCTTGCTTTTCCCGTGGATGTGCTAAAACCGGAAGACTATCCCTGGCTTCCTTTCTTTGCCCGGGCGGTGGTTTCTATGGGACTTCCCGGCATGGATTATGGCAAGGTGTCGGGCCTTCTCGCCCGGACCGCCGGGGGCTTTCATGCCCTGCTGGAAACCGGATCCGCCGCTCCGCAGTTTGCCAAAACCATCTCGGAAGATTTATTGGCCCGGGACTGGATCATCTACCGGATCAAGGCCCTGGACGAAAAACTGCACGATGCCCTGGACCTGGCCCGGCGGCTTATAACCGGGGCGGATTTTTCTGACCTTCGCCGCCTGCGGGATCTGGCGGTAGAAATGAAAAACGACGGTGATTCCAGCCTGGCTCCCATGGGGCATAACTATGCATCGGGCCGGTCGGGAAAACTCTTTTCCCGATCTCGGGCGGTGGACGAATTGTGGAACGGCCTGGATCAAATTCCCTTTGCCCATGCCCTAGCGGCCATGGACATGGGTGAACTTCGGGATCGTTTGATATATATCCGGGATGCCCTTGCTTCGGGGGGACTGTTTTTTAACCTTACCACATCAAAGGAAGGAATGGTAAAGTCTCTTGCCGCGGCGGCGCCGCTTGCTGCCTTTGGCAGGCCCCGGACGGCGAATCCTGAGTGCCGTAAAAAAGAAAACATGTTTTCCCTTTTGCATGCCAATCATGCGGGGGAAGTTTTTTCCTCCCCATCGCTCCAGGTTGGGTTTGCCGCCATGTCTCTTCCCGCTGCTTCCTACGGATCGCCGGAGCAGGCGGCGGAACTGGTTTTTTCCCATGAACTTTCCACCGGCGCCCTTTGGGAATCGATCAGGATGATGGGAGGAGCCTACGGCGCCTTTGCTCACCCCAACAGCCTGGAGGGAGTTTTTTCTTTTTCTACCTACCGGGATCCGGATCCGATCCGTTCGCTTGGATCATTCCCGGCGATTCTTGAAAAGCGGAGCTCCGAAGGAACCAACGGGGATAATCTGGAAAAGGTTATCATCGGCGCCTTCGCCAGGGAAACCCGGCCCCACAGTCCGCAGGAAAAGGGCTTTTCCGAATTTTTGCGCCGCCTCTACGGCATCAATGATGATCACCGCCTTTCCCGGCTTAAATGGATAGCGGCCCTTACGACAGAGGAAACCAACGCCGCGGCCCGCCGTCTGGCGGATGCTGCGCGGGCTGCCGCCGGTGAACCCCCGGGGACATGTCCGGTGATCATCGCAGGAAGCAAAACCGCAGAAAGGGCCGCAAAAAAACTAGGCCTGGAAATTACGGAATTGCCGGTCTAGCATCTTTGCCGCAGGAGGCGTCTTACATGGATTATCTTTTGACAGCAGTCCTTTCTCTGGTTCCAATCGTTGAATTACGGGGGGGCATACCCTTTGCCATACTTAGGGGCATACCCTGGTATATAGCCGGACCTTTTGCCGCAGCGGTGAACATTCTGGTGGCTCCCCTCTGCTGGCTTTTTCTTTCGACCATACACAGGCTCTTCTATGGAACCGCCGCAGACAGCGGTTCAGATCCGGCAGATAATTCAAGGACGGCAATAAAAGGTTTTGCCTGGTACCGCAGACTCTTTGATCGTTTTATAGAAAAGGCCCGGCAAAAGCTCCGGGGCGGAATAGACAAATGGGGTGTCCTGGGGGTGGCGGTTTTTGTGGCCATTCCCCTGCCTGGCACCGGCGCTTGGACCGGTACCCTAGGGGCCTGGGTGCTGGGCCTTTCCAAGCGGAAAACCCTTCCCGCGGTAATTCTGGGGGTCATCGCCGCCGGGATCATGGTTACCGCCGTCATGGTCCTGGGATTAAACGCCTTTAGGGTTTTTGTAAAAACGCCGGTTTAGCCGGGCCATGCAGCAGGTTTTTGCCGGCTGCCGGCGGGTTATTTTTCCGTCAGATTAAAGACCCCGTCCCAGCTGTCATCGGGGGTTTTTTTTAGGTATTGTTCACAGCGTTTTAAGTAGAGCGGGGCCGGGCCGTTTTCTTCTATGGAAAGAAGTTCCCTGAATCCGTCCGCCGCTTTTTCCCAGGATCGCTGTTCAAAATAGTCCAGAGCCTCGTGAAAAAGGGTAACCTGTTTTTTTTGTTCTTCCGGGGCTTCTTCCAAAATGTTCAGTACATTGAAAAGCTGAACAGGTTCGCTCTTTCCCACCACCCGGACCTTGTCCAGGCGGCGGACCAGAAGGCGGCCTTCGGTCTGCCGGATCGTATCGCCCGAAGCAAGAATCCAGGTACCGTATTGTTTGTTTACCCCTTCCAGGCGGGCCGCCAGGTTTACCGCATCTCCCATGATGGTATAATTCATCTTTTTTTCCGTCCCCATGTTGCCCGCCACCATATCTCCGGTATTAATGCCGATCCGGGTATAAAGGGGTACGGGAGAAAGGTTCTGTTCCGCCACGGCCTTGTTTAATACTTCTTCGGCCTGTTTTATTTTTACCGCCGACAGGCAGGCCAAGAGAGCATGATCGGGCTGTTCCAGGGGAGCGCCGAAAAAGGCGATAATCGCATCTCCTTCGTATTTGTCGATGGTTCCCTGTTCATCCAGGATTATGTTGCTCATCGCCGTAAGGTAGCGGTTCAGAAGGTTTACAAGGTCTTCCGGGGCAAGCTGTTCGGAAATGGTAGAAAAGCCTCGGATATCGGTAAAGAGGGCGCTCATCCGGCGCTTGGTTCCCCCAAGCTGGAGCAGCGATGGGTTCCGGGCAATTTCGTCCGCCACCGCCTCGGAGGTGTAGGTAGCAAAGGCCTTGCGGTAAAACTTTTTTTCCCGTTCCGAACCGGCATAGGAAATTGTTTCCCGGATAACGGCGGCGGTAATTATGGCCAGGACAATTCCCAGGGGAGGAAAGAAAACCCCGGTAAACCGGAAGATAAGGATGGCACCGATAAAGATCAAAAGGGCGCCGGAAAAACCAAAGACCGCCCTGCGTACCGGTGCAAAAGAGGCGGTAACCAGAAATAACAGGGGCGTTAGAAGAAGGGTTAGCATGATCCGCCACCACATATTTAAAGGCGTAATAAAAGATTCGGACAGGATCGTATCCAACACCACCCCATGGGTGCCGACATTGTTGTATTTTCCCCAGAAAGGATTTGCTCCATAGTCGGTGGTTCCCGTATCAACCCTGCCCAGGATGCAGAAGTTGTCCCGGACAGCCTCTTCTATAAGGGAGCTTATTTCGCTGTACCAGTCCAAATATCCTGCAAGATATCCGGAGATCATTTCGATATCTTCGGCGGCTTTTTTAATTGCACCGGAAGAAGAAACATCCTGTTCAGCAAGGGAGGCGGCCACGGCCATTACTCTGGTTCCTGGATCAAGGTCCAGAAGCCTTTGGATTTGAGAGCGGCTTTGGGAGCGGCATTCAAGATACTCATCAAAGGCTTCGTCTGAACAGTCTTCCAGGGCCAGTGCTTTGGCGGCCCGGGCGGAATCGAACAGTTTATCCAGTTCCCAGACAATAATGGGAATAGCCGCCAGGTCAGGATCAAACTGGGCAAAAAAAGGAATATCTACATAAAGAAATTCCCGGCTGAACGCTTCTAGTTTTGCTTCAATTTCTTCCAGTTGGGAAAATTCATAAAAGGAAACATGGCGGTAACTGTCCACGTAATCCTCCGGGGGCCAGTCGAGCATCATCCGGCCTTCGCCGTCCAGGGGAATAACAATGTCTTTCTCTCCCCCAGGGAGCCGGGCCCCTTTTATAGCCAGTTTCCGGCTGCTCAATTCAATTTGGGGGCTGCCCAGGTAATCCATCAGGGGAGCAAAGGCAAGCTGGAAATACCAGTGATCATAAACATTCTGGGCAAGATAAATTCTGCGCCTGACCCCGTCGACATCAATTTCGACATTGGTATAACCGGCTCCCTTTCCTGCCTGGGCAAAAGAAGGAAGGGGAGGGAGTATGTCGATAAAGGGTCCCTTCCGGGCAGAAGGCAGGGCATGGATGGACTGGGAAAAACGTTCCTCCGCCAGGGAACGGCGTTCGGCCTGTTCGCCGGAAAGTTCATCGCTGCGGAGGTTCAGGGTAACCCAGCTTTTTCCGAACAGGGCGGATGCCTGGGCCAGGTAGAGGTCGTTATCCCGGGCAATGCCTTGGGCCCTGGAAAAGAGGTCTGTGTATTCATCGTCGATAATGCCGGAAAAGTCCGTTTCCAAGGCGTCAATATCGGCACGGCCCATTCTGCCCGATTTAAGGGCGGAAAAAATATCCGATGCGCTGGATTTAATTCCGGAAAAGGCCCGGTCAAAATCCATGGCCAGCCCCTGGTTAAGGTAAATACTGTCCACCCCCTGGGGCCCCTTGTCGATAAACTCAATATCAAAAATGGCCGCCCGGGCGCCGTATTCCTTGAGCCGGAGAAGGCCGTCGGCGGTAATCGACCGGGGCCAGGGAAAAACGCCGTTGTAGGCGACAGCGGGATCGTCCACATCCAGAAAAACTACATTGTTTATCCGTTCCCGCTTTGCCCTAAAGTGCAGAAAAAAATCGTAGACCCTTTCTACCATGGGAGCAAAGCTTTCCAGCGAAAAGAAAAAAGAAAAGACCGCCGCCGCGGCAAGCCCCATAAGGGCGCTTTTAGCGGCGTTTTTTTCCGCGTTCCCAAGGTTTTTCCAGAAATTCATACCGGCCTGTGCAGTGCGTTTTCTAATTAAAATTCAGCGTAAAGGCAAATTCAACCTTGGGAATCAGCATATCATCGTGGTGCTTGCCGGAATCGGTTCCCGCGGGCGGTACCGGCATCAGCGCCGCGGCGCTGGTTACTATCGGGTCCGCGGCATTATCGTTTTTCCTGACCTGGCTTGTGGATCCGGAACTGACCAGCATGGGCCTGCCTTTTTTGCCCTGAAAGACAACGATGCCCTTCTGCACCGCCAGGCGGCGGGTATCAAAGTCAAAACCGGTTCCCCGAACCGAGGCGGTGGCGCTGGGACTCCGGACGGTCATATTGGTCCTGGTTCCCGCCGGGGGGGTTACATCCACCCGGACCCTTCCTGCCTGTAAATTCAGGTTGATTGTTTCCGTCCCCGCAGAGGAACTGAGTTCCGCCAGAGACAGGCGGGTCAGGGGCCGGACGGTAATAACCGAACTTCCTATGGCAATAAGGGCGGTACTCTTAAATCCCGTGGATACAATGGTATCCCGGGCCACCGTGTCCCCGGCCCTGGCGGGAACAAAGGCCGCCTGGCCGGCCCGCTTAAGTTCCACCGTGCCGGAAAGTTCCTTGATCACCCCGGTTTGGGCAAAGGCCTGTCCCGCAGCAAAAAAACACAAAAGGCCCGCTAGGATCAATGCCTTATGTTTTTGTCCCTGTTTCATATCAACTCCTTTACATCTGTTCCGCTTCTAGAATAACGCCAATGACACCCTTAGTTCCACCTGCCAGAGCAAGCCGCCCTGGGGATCGGCATTTCCCAGCATGGGCAGAAACACTCCGCCCCCCGCTCTGATTTGAAGGTCCGACACGGGACTCCATACAAGTTTGCCATAGAATTCATTTCCTAAAAAATAACCGTCCCTTCCGCCGGGAATCCCGTCGTAGGTCCGCATATCGCTTATAACAAAATAGGAACTAGAAAGGCTGAACGAAAAACTCTCCTGGAGCCGGGCGGTATAATCCAGATTGAGCATGGAAAGGCCGGAAAGTTTTGCCTTTAAAATGTTTCCCTGGGGCTGGGTGGTAAGGGGAACAAAGGCCCGGACCGTGTCGTTTACCGTACCGCCGGAAAATCTACCGGTAAACATAAGCCGGTCGTCAAGAGAGGTCGGCAGGTACCAGGCAATTCCCAGTTCCCCCGCAAAGGAAATCTGGAAATTCCTGGAAACTTCCATTGTTTCGACACAGGCTCCCAGGTCAAGGACAAAACTTTGAACCGGGATGGAGAGTTTGGCCGTAAGGTACTGGCTGTGGTAGAGCTCTTCGCCGCCGGTCAGATCGAACTGGCCGATAAGGGCCGCTTTAAGCCTGACCAGTTCTTTTAGTCCCGGATGCTCCCAGTCCAGGGCCGCCAAAAACCGGCGGGGGGCAAAATAGGTATTAGCAAAATCGCTGTAGTCCACCTTGGAGTCGTACAGTCCCAGTTCGTCGTAGGTCATGGTGATATTGGCGTTCTTTTTGTAGAGAAACCCCGTATACCAGGCGCCAAGGCTCCAGGTTCCCCGGGGCGTATCGTAGGTAACCCTGGCTCCGTCAAAAAGACCGCTGGCAATAAAGCCCAGGGGATCCGAATAGGGTATGCGGCCCGCCCTTAGTTCGATAACATCCCAGCGGCCTTCCAGCTCGGTCCGCAGGAGTTCCGGCACCATGGTCCATTCCTCCTGGCCGTACTCTACTGTGGCTCCGGCGGCAATATACAGATCCCCCCAATCGTTCAAGGGGGTAGAAAACCAGGGGATCAAGACTCCGGTATAGCTTAGTTCGTTTGTATCCGCGGTGTTTTCGTATGACCCGTTCTGATCCAGCAGAAGTCCCAGATCGTAGGCAGAAAGAGGGGGCAGGGCCGGTACAAGGGCCAGTAATAGGACCAGGCTTTTTATAAGGAATGATCGCTGCATTAGTGCCTTCTCCCCCTGTTTTCCGTATGAACGATGGTGATTTCGACCCGCCGGTTCTGGATCCTGCCCGCTTCGGTATCGTTGCTGACCATGGGCTGTTCTGCGCCGTAACCCCGGATGGTTATTTCTTCCGCCGTTCTGGCTCCGATGGAAACAAGGTAAAATGCCACGGTCCGGGCCCGCTCCATGCTGGTCCGCTGCTGTTCCTCCCTGGTTCCCGCCAGGGCGGTATGGCCCGTAACCAGAATATTCCGTTCCGGCACATTTTCCAGGATCCGGGCGATTTCCCGGAGCTTGGCCTTTTCCGAATCCAAGAGTTCCGCCGAATTGGGCCTGAACTGGATGTTAGAAAGGCTTATGGTTACCCCTTCGCTGGTAACCCGGGCGCTGGTGTCGGCTACATGCTGGGCTTCTAACTGGGCGTTAATATCCCTGGCAAGCTGTTCTTCGGCCTTGCTTGCCGGGGCTGTTTCTGTCTTTTTGGTTTCCGGTTTCTTTATTTCTCTTTTTGCCGCCCTTTCTGCTGCCATTTCCCGCAGGGCAAAAAGGCGGTTAATATAATAGAGAAAATCCTCTCCGGAAACGGTCATGTCCGGATCGATCCTGCCTTCGATTACCTCCCGGTATACCAGTTCCCGGTAGGCATAGTGGGGGTTTTTGGCCAGGGAATAAAAGATGCCGCCCTTTATGTCAAAGGAGCCCATTAAAAGCAGGGCTATGCCGTTAAGCCGGGCCGTGTCCTGGGGGGCGGCATCCTTTGGCAGCCATTTCCGTTCTGCCGCATAGGCAAAGGCATCGGCGGGATTGGAAAAGACCGCCCTGTCCGCCGCTTCCAGGGCAAAAACCGCCGCCCCGGCCCAGGTAATGGCGGGGGTGTCCAGGAGGGTTTCTATTTTTTGGGCCGTCTGGGCCCAGAGGAGGGGGGAAAACAAAACCCCCAGGACTGCCCAGAGGGGTATCTTGGGCTGGATCATGCAATCTCCTTGAATTGTTCTTTATTTTTTGTCATAATTTTCTGTGGAGATAACCATGACGGAACGCGCTGATTTGTTAAAAGAAATAGAGGCTCTTCCGGCAGCTTGTTTGAGTGATGTAATTGATTTTGTTGCGTGGATAAAACAACGAAAACTGCCGCAAATACCTGAGACCATGCTGTTAAGCGAGGCTGCTTTGTCAAAGGATTGGGACACGTTGGAAGAGAATACAGCATGGGCCAATTTGTAAAAGGCGATGTTGTGATCGTTCCTTTTCCGTTTACAGATCTGTCAGGCAGTAAAAAACGTCCAGCTTTTGTTGTTGCCGATCTGCCAGGGGATGACATTATTCTGTGCCAAATAACCAGTAAATCCAAATCCGATCCTTTTGCACTTCCTGTAAAAGCCCATGATTTTATTTCAGGCGGTCTGCCGGTTGACAGTTTTATCCGCCCGAATAAAATATTCACCGCCGACAAAAACCTGATTCTTTCCGTGGCCGGCCGTCTTTGTGAAACAAAAATCTGTGCCGCCCTTGATACGATCATAACAACTGTTTCGTCCTGATACGCATCTTATTAAATCCCCCGCCAGGCTTTTACCAGTTGTCGTTGAGGGGGGACAGGGGTACGCCGTTAACGCTTACCGTACCCCCATAATTAACAACATTGGAACTGAGCGCTATACGCATATTACCGCGGATACTGCCATTAGCCCCCGGCGTCGCGGGGCTCACAATGTTTAAAGTACCCCCAGACACATATACCCCGCCGGCCGCCGACGGGCTATCGGTGGTGTTGCCGGTGATGCTCCCGCCGGATATGGTAAAGGCAGCTGTACTACCAGCAGGAGCAAATATACTCACCCCGCCGGTACCTCCGCCGGAGACACTACAGTTGCTGATGGTGCTGCCGCCGGTCATAGTAAAGGCAGCTGTACCACCAACAAGAGGATGTAGATACACCCCGCCGCCGGCACTGCCGCCGGAGACACTACAGTTGCTGATGGTGCTGCCGATCATGGTAAAGGCAGCTGTACCACCACTAACACCAACAGGAGTAGATATATCCACCCCGCCGGCACCGCTGCCGAATAAACGACAGTTGCTGATGGTGCTGCCGGTCATGGTAAAGGCAGCTGTACCACCATCAGAAGCAGATATATTCACCCCGCCGGCAGCGCTGCTACCGCCTGCTCTATAGTTACTGATGGTGCTGCCGGTCATAGAGAAGGTTCCGTTGTTTATTTGCACCGCCGGACCCGTGTGTGTGTGGTTGGGGCCGCCGCCATCCAGGGTCAGGGGCCCCTTCAGGTTTAAGGTTGCGCCGGAGTTTACTCTAAAGAGGTTAGGCATAATGGACACTGCAGTAATCGTAACGGGCCTTTCCGCCCGTAAGGTGATGGAGCGCACTATGGAAATACCGTTATTGCTGGTGCCCGCGGTAGAAAAACTATTTTTTATAAAAATAATTTCTTCCCTTAGAGAATTCGCGTCTTGGCTGCACGCCACATCCAGCTGGTCCCAGTTTGTTACCTCCATGGCGCTCGTCATGTCTATGGAGACCGGGACGGCGGCGCCCCCCCGGACGGTTACCTCCTGTTCCCCAAAGGCCCGGAGTATCATTGTGCCGGCGGGGAAGGGGTTGGGTATTGGTACTCCTACCGTTAAATTAAGACCATTGGGATCTCCCAGGGCCCGGACCGTAACCTGGTAGTTTCCGGGGACCACCTTAACCACCGCGGAGGCGCCGCCAAAATCGAACCGCTGGGTTCCGCCGGGGCCCTTTAGGATTAATTCGTAGGTAAGGGGGATGGTCGGTTGATCATTACTGTCTAAAACAACCAGCTGCCGGGAAAGGCCCTGGTTCCCCAGGGATATGCGGAGTTCCGTTTCGTCCCCCGCCCAGGGGCTAAAACATGCGGTCAGGGCCAGGGCAAAACAACCCGCCAGCAAAAATGGGCTGATCATTTTTTTCATGCCAGACTCCTTGTTTTTTTAAAACCGCAGTTTTAAAAAAATCTACTATGGTCTAAGCATAGGGCACTATGGCGGGATTGTCTATCTTTTTTCCTAAAAGGGGCATTGAATTCAAAAAAATCTAAATATTTGATCTAAATATTTGATAAGTAAATTAATGCGAATTCTTGCTGGCAAAGCAAAAAATATAGATATTTAATAAACTTAAGGTATACTTCCCCTATAGTTGACCTCTATAAGTAATAGTCTACAGCTATTGGAGTGAATTATAGGGGCAAAAATGTCCATGCGTAAGAAAGCCGCGCTTATCCTCATATCTTACTGCCTGCACACTCCGGCCATACTGGAAAAGGCAGCGGGACAAAAAGATATCGAGGCGGTAATAATTGGAATTTATCCATAGTCTGCCATAAAGACTCAAAAAGTAATCAAGCAGGAACAAATAGCGTTATAGAAGACTTACAAAAAAATATTTCCGAACCATCGGCAAAAAAAACGCCGTTTGAATTTTTGCCGGACGGGTATATAATCTTTGAACAATTTTATGGCGATTTGAACGGCGATGGAAATGTATAAATCATACAAACAGCCGCTTATTTAACCGTTTTTTTACCGTTATCTAATAACAATATAACAATTTATTTTTATGTTTATTACAAAAAGTTTTTTTAACCCTATACTTTTGGAGTGTTATTATGGAACCTGTAATAAAAATCAGAGACAAAAAAAATTTAAAAATTTTACAAAAGATTTTGGAAGAAAAGAATATTATACCCGTATATCAGCCCATAGTATCGTTAATAGACGGTCAGATTTTCGGATATGAAGCCTTTACAAAAATATTTGATAAAACTCCCGGGTTAAATATTGGGCATATATTTAAATTTGCCGAAAAAATGAACAAACTGTGGGAACTTGAAGCATTGTGCAGAAAAAAATCATTAAAAAACGCAAAAAATATTGACCCCGATAAGAAACTTTTTCTTAATGTAAACCCTAATACAATCCATGATCCGGAATTTAAGAACGGTTTTACAAAAGACTATCTGTTAAAATACGGACTTGATTTTCTTGATATTGTATTTGAAATTACCGAACGAAATGTTATAATGGATAAAGAAGCGTTTTTAGAATCAATCGAATATTACAGAAAACAAAAATTCAAAATCTCCATTGATGATGTCGGTTCAGGGTATTCGGGGCTAAATACCATCAATGATATTAGACCAGATATTATAAAGCTGGATATGAGTCTTATCAAAGATATTGATAAAGATGAAGTTAAAAAACATTTATGCAAAGCCATAATTAGTTTTGGAAAAAATACCGGTACTAAAGTAATTGCGGAAGGAATAGAAAACAGGGAGGAACTGAAAACACTCATTAAAATAAACGCTGAATTTGGGCAGGGATACTTCCTGGGCATGCCTAAAGAAAAGTTTGAAGATATAGCACCGGAAAAAAAAGAACTTATTAAGAAATATCAAGAAAAAAAATTAAAAACAGCAAAAGTAAAACATACCGCAAAAAGCTAGGACAATTTCCAGCAAAAAATTCATTGACAAGGGTTTTAAAATATGATATAAAAATAATAATAAAAAAGTCTTTTATAATTCCCGCCGCCCTGATATTTTCGGAGGTATTTACCGCCTAGAGCAAGCGGCATCGGATAACTGCCGGAAAGCATCATAGATGCTAATTCCGGTTTAATGGGCGTATTCTATAACAAAGACCAATAGGGCAGGCTTTATAAGGAATTATTGTGAAACTGGAAAAATACCGCCATCCCTTTTTATTCTACGGAATTGCAGTTATTGTTCCCTGGGCGCTTTGGTTTACCCTGGGGGCAATTTCACATTCGGCTCTCTGGGATAATCGGAGCTGGTTTATCTTTGGCAGCATACTTGGGATTATCGGGCTATGCGCACCCTTAGCGGCGGCTATGATCCTTATACTGCCGGATAAAGAACTGCGGGACGAGCTAAAAGCCGCGTGCACCAGCAGTTTCAAGGGAATTCATTTTGGCTGGTATATGCTGGTTTTCCTTTTTCCGTTTGCGGTAATACTTTTGGCGCAGGCAATATCCCTGTTCTTTGGGCACAGTACGGAACAATTCAAATTTGTGGAAATTTTTTCTTTTAGCGCCGGTATTTTTCCGGCCTGGTTTCTAATGGCAATTGCTCCGGTTATCGAGGAATTCGGCTGGCACACTTATGGTATCCATTGTGTCCGCCGCCGCTTTAACCTTTTTACCACTTGTTTTATTTTCGGAATTATCTGGGGAATGTGGCATATGCCGCTTTCCACCGTAAAAGATTACTATCAAAGCGTTGTCATGGAAACAGGCATTATCTATTCAATTAATTTTCTTGTCAGCCTTATTCCATACCTAATCATTGACAACTGGACTTACTACAAAACCAAAAGGAATATGTTTCTGCAGGTATTCCAGCATCTTGTATTTGGGTTTTCCATGGAACTGTTTTGCACTCATCCTGACAGCAAAGTTATACATACTGTCATTCTTATAATTGTGGCAACAGTTATCGTAATTAAGGATCGCAGATTCTTTTTTGATAAATCATACGAAGAACAAAATTAATACCAAAGGTGATCGGCAGTGAAAAAAAGAAATATTGTTTTGCTGATACTATTTTCCTGTTTTTTATGGGCGCCCGTTTTTGGACAAGATCAAAACAATGAAAATGAAATAGAAAGCGGAATAAAAAGTGAAATTGTACCATTATCAATGGTGTTTCATAACATTGGCTGGAACGCTTTGCATTCTATAACATGCAATTATGGGTTGAATTTTATTGGAGCAGGATTTTGTACATTGGCCTTTATTGAAACCGGGCTTGATTGGAAATGGAACCGGCTTGCCTATAACAACGAATGGATGCCAAAGGTTGGAGGAAATGCTAATTATATTGGGTATGCGGTTCCCGTCCTTACCCCTGTTGTATTGTACCTAACAGGCATTTCGAAAAAAGACGAGAAGCTGCAAATTACCGGCTTGGCATTGGCCCAATCATTCATGCTGACGACGGTAATTCAAACGCCGTTAAAAATAGCTACAGGACGAACCTGGCCCGGCCTAGCGGATGGATGGGATTCGCCTTTAAGCAAACGGAGCGGCAGAACAGAGGATTATAGCAGGGAATTTGACTGGTTTAATTTTGATGCCGTTGGAGGATGGCCAAGCGGTCATACTGCCAATGCTTTTTCAGCTGCGGCGACAATAGCACAAATTTATTATGATAATCTTTCTTTAAAGATCGCATTATATTCCTATGCTTCATTGATTGGTTTAGGCATGTCTATTTACGATCATTGGGCTTCCGATGTAATTGCAGGCGCATTAATTGGACTTGCAATCGGCACAACAGTAGGAAAAAGCTACCGTAATTTAATCGAAAGCAAAGAAAGCAAAATAACATTTTATGCGGCGCCCAATTCGGTGGGGATAATAATAAAAATATGAAAACGTAAGATAAGCCTGTCTGTGGAAGATAACTTGTACGAAACCGGGAACAATGATACACTCATAGAATGGAAACCCTCTCCGCTGCGTTTCGGGATGTCATAAAAGAAGCGGTGGCCCGTTCAAGGGCCGATGTAAAAATTACAGAGGATAATGTGTATCAGCCGGGGAACGGCGAAATACGGCCCCTGCTGGATAAAATAGTGGAAAGCCTGGCTCTTCCCGGATCGGGGATCAGCGGCATGGAAAACATCCGGGAATTGCACCGCCTCCTCAAAGAGGGCCATTCCTGCCTCTTCCTTCTGGAGCATTACAGCAATCTGGATCTTTCCCTCTTTGATAGTTTCCTCCGCAGCGAAGAAGGGGGCGTTCCCATCGCCGATGCCCTGGTTGCCGTCGCAGGGATGAAATTGAACGAAGATAATCCCGTGGTGGCCGCCTTTGCCAGCGCCTATACGCGGATTGTGATTTGCCCCAGCCGTTCTCTTCAGGGGCTGGACCCGGAAAAAGACAAGGAAGAACTGATCCGCAGCGCCGTAATTAACCGCGCCGCCACCAGGGCCCTGATCCGGATCAAAAAAAAGGGCGGCCTGGTTTTGGTTTTTCCTTCCGGTACCCGCTACCGCCCCGGAGATCCTTCTACCAAGCGGGGTGTCCGGGAAATTGATTCCTACATACGGCTCTTTGATTATATGTGTCCCGTGGCGATCAACGGCGAAGTTTTGCATATCCGGCCCGGAGATATGATGGACGATTTTGTAAGCCAGGATTTGGTCCGCTTTACTGCGGGACCAGTCCTGGATTGTCCCGCCTTTCGGGAAGAGGTCCGCTTAAAGGCAGAAAAAGCCGGGGTAGAGGACAAAAAACAGGCCGTAGTAGACGCCATAATGGAACTGCTGGAAGGACTCCACGCCGAAGGCGAACGGCAAAAGCCGCAAGCTCCAACAACAGCCCCGCCCTAAAGGGGCCGGGTATTAAGTATCTAATACAAATAAAACTTATACTGCAGTATACCCCGCCCGGATCGCCTCTGCATTTTTTGCAATTAAGCCATGCTTGCCGGGGGGAAAAAAGTTTTCCAGGATTGTATCCATTTCTGTCAAAGCAAGCGCTCCGGTCAGACGGGCCATAGCTCCCAATGCAACCATGTTGGCAAAACGTACATGACCTATCTGTTCTGCCAGGGCGGATGCTTCCAAATATATGGCTCTTATATTATTCTGCCGGGGTTTTTCTTTTACCAGGGTGGAATTGATAACCATTAATCCATCGTCTTTTAGAATTTTTTCGCAGACAGGAAGGGAGTCGCTGTTCATTACCAGCACCGAATCGGCGGTGGTTACCAGGGGGCTGGCGATTTCATTGTCGGAAACGATAACGCTGGCCCGGGCAATGCCTCCCCGTTTTTCCGCTCCATAAAATGGGAAGAAGGTAACGTTCTTGCCTTCTTTCATGGCGAAATATACCCAGATTTGTCCCAGAGAAACGATACCCTGGCCGCCAAATCCGGCAAAGAACGATTTTTCCATCATTATGCTGCAAGCTCCTTTGCCTTTGTGCTGAAGGTGTTTTTTATTTCGCCCAGGGAAAATACGGGGATCATATTGTCTTCCAGCCACTGGATTGCCTCGACCGGTTCCATGCTCCAGTTGGTGGGACAAGGAGAAAGAACTTCCACCATGGTAAATCCTATTCCCGACATCTGGGCTTCGAATGCTTTTTTAATATAACCCTTGGTTTTGCGCACATTGGCGGCATTGTTAACCGCTCCCCGGGCGGCATAACGGGTTCCATCCAACTGAGCAAGAAGTTCGCTTACCCGTATGGGATACCCCATGCCCGCCTCATCCGCGTCCCGCCCATTGGGTGCGGTAGAGGCTTTTTGTCCGATAAGGGTAGTGGGAGCCATCTGCCCGCCGGTCATGCCGTAGATGGCATTGTTCACAAAAATCGTGGTGAATTTTTCTCCCCTGTTGGCGGCGTGGATCATTTCTGCCGTGCCGATGGCGGCCATGTCACCGTCTCCCTGATAGCAGATCACCAGATGATCCGGCAGTACCCGTTTAACCCCGGTGGCAGCCGCGGGAGTTCTGCCGTGGGGGGGCTGTACGGAATCAAAATCAAAGTATAGGTCCGCCCAGATCGAACACCCCACGGGGTTGGTAATGATCGCCCTTTCCCTCAATCCCATTTCATCAATCACCTGGGTAATGATCCGGTGGATTACCCCATGACCGCAGCCGCCGCAGTATTTTGTTTGTACCCTACAGAGGCTTTCCGGGTGTCCGTACAGTTTTTTCATTTTACTTCCTAATTATTTATTTTTCGATCTGCAGAATCCGTTTAATTTCCGCAAAGACTTCGCCTTCTGTGGGAATTACTCCGCCGGTATGCCCCAATAAATAAATACCGGGCCGTTTTGTTCCATTGGGTATTTCCAGAGTGGCAAGTTTAACATCTTCCACCATTTGGCCCAGGCTCATCTCCACCGTAAGAATTGGCTTTCCGGCGGCGGCGATTTTTCCAAGTGCTTTGTAAGGGAAAGGCCACAGAGTAATGGGCCTAAAAAGCCCCGCCCGGATGCCTGCCTTTTCTGCAAGCTGTTTGGCGCCCAGGCACACCCGGGCGCAGGTTCCATAGGCCGCCAAAATTATATCCGCATCTTCGGCGCCCAAAAATTCATGGCGGGTTTCTGCCGCTTTAATTTCTTCGTATCGTTTAAACCGGGCCATGGTGAGCTCTTCCAGTTCTTCGGGAACAAGATGAATAGAAGTGACGTGCCGGGGGGCCCGGCATTTCATTTTGCCTACCACCCAGTCAGGGCGGGGCAGATCTTCGGGAGATTTATCCGGGGGCAGTACAACGCCTTCCATCATCTGGCCGATCATGCCATCGGCCTGGACAATTACCGGCATGCGGTATTTATCTGCCAGGTCAAAAGCTTCGTAGGTAAAATCTGCAGCTTCCTGCACGCTTTTGGGGGCCAGCACGATACAGTAATAGTCGCCGTGGCCGCCCCCCCGGGTAGATTGAAAATAATCCGCCTGGGACGGGGCAATATTACCAAGTCCCGGCCCGCCCCGGACCACATTAATCAGAACCAGGGGAACATCCGCTCCGGCGGCATAACTCATTGCTTCCTGTTTAAGGCTTATGCCGGGACTGGAAGAGCTGGTCATGGCTCTAGCCCCGGCACAGGAAGCTCCATAGACCATGTTGATTGCTGCGATCTCGCTTTCGGCCTGAATAAAAATGCGGTCCTTTTCGAGCATATGCTTTGCCATGTAGGCCGTAATCTCATTTTGAGGGGTAATCGGATAGCCAAAGTAAGCGCCGCAGCCCGCTCGGATTGCCGCCTCGCTCATGGCTTCGTTTCCCTTCAATAAAACTGTATTGTTCACCAATACTCCTTTATGCGATTTCGTAAATTTCTATGCAGACATCGGGGCAAACTTCGTAACAGTTGCCGCAGGCGATGCATTTTTCTTCATTTGTTATTTTGACCGGGTAGCTTCCCGACGCATTAATTTCCGTATCCGGTTCCAATATTTTTTGCGGGCAGGAACGGGTGCAGAGGTAGCAACCCTTACATTGTTCCCCGTCGATGACAATTTTTCCCTTCCTGGCCATGTAAACTCCTGTGTTAATTCTAACTGATAACCACAGGGTATTCAAGTTCCTTGCCTTGACAACAAAGACCGCCATGGTATTCTATAATGATTAAGATAATTATGGGAGATTTTTATGAGCATAGAAGTTTTGGGAACCCAGGATAAGCCGCCCCTTGGGAAGTGGATTCCTTTAAGTTTACAGCATGTATTTGCCATGTTTGGAGCCACCATATTGGTCCCCCTGCTTACTGGACTGGACCCCTCCACCGCCCTTTTTACTGCCGGTACGGGGACTCTGATCTTTATTCTTCTTACCGGCGCCAAGGTTCCCGCCTTTTTGGGTTCTTCCTTTGCATTTATTCCGGTGCTTCAAGCCGTCGGCGCTGCCTATGGCATACCCTATGCTATGGGGGGAGCAGTGGCGGCGGGTATTTTTTACTGCATAGTGGGGTTCATTATCCGTTTTACCGGGAAAAACTGGATCGACAAAGCGCTGCCTCCGGTAGTAATTGGATCAGTGATTGTGGTAATCGGCCTTAGTCTTGCCCCCACGGCGATGAACATGGCCATGAAGGTTGGCGGAGGTGCGGATGGGGAATACAGTATTGCGCTGCTTTCCATTGCAGCGGTAACTCTTGGTGTAACAGTGGCTGTCAGCATTCTCTTAAAGGGATTTTTTTCTATTATTCCCATCTTAGTGGGCATGATTTCCGGATATCTTTTTACCCTGGTTATGGGGTTTTTCTTTCCCGCCTATTGCTTGATTGACTTTCAGGTTGTCAAGGATGCTCCCTGGTTCGGGATTCCAGCTTTTTCAGTGCCCAAATTTTCCCTGGTTCCTATCCTTACCTTTATGGTTTTTTCTTTGGCAACCATCTGCGAACACCTGGGGGATATTCTTGTCACCAGCAAAGTAGTGGGAGAGAATTTTTATAAAAAACCCGGACTTCACCGGACCCTGGCGGGGGACGGCTTTGCCACTGTCTGGGCGGCTTTTTGGGGCGGTCCTCCCAATACAACCTACGGAGAAAACATTGGGGTCATGGCCATTACCCACGTTTATTCGGTGTGGGTCATGGGCGGGGCAGCGGTCATTGCGGTGATCCTTTCGCTGTTCCAGAAATTCGGCGCCCTGATCCGGACCATCCCAACCCCGGTTATGGGGGGCATTGCCATGCTTCTTTTTGGGATTATCGCTTCGTCGGGATTCCGGACCATTGTAGAAAGCGGGATCAACTATAAGAACAAACAAAACCTTACCATTACTTCGGTCATTCTTGTTATAGGCATAGGCGGCGGCCAGCTTGCCTTTAACATTACCCAGGACATTAGGTTCCAGCTTTCAGGCGTTGCCCTGGCAACCGTTGTGGGGATTATTCTTAACCTGATCTTTCCCCCGGGAAAAGGAACGATAAAAGACAAAATGTGGGAAGTGGAATTGGGGGAATAAAGATGAAAAACACGGTGTTTGCACTGTTATTTGCCTGTACCGTTTTGGCTTTGTATATTTTGGCAGGCGTTGCTGCGCCGACACATGCTGCAGCCCAGGCAAGCAGGGTAGAGGTAAGCTTTACTTATACCAGGCAGAGAGGGATTGGCAGTAATCAATTTGCCGTGTGGATCGAAGATACCCAAGGCCGGTATATTAAAACCCTCTATGCCACGCGGTTTACCGCCGCCGGGGGCTGGCAGCGGCGGAAACAAGCTATACCCCAGTGGGTAAAACAGTCCAATCTTGCAGGAATGAGTAAACCCCAGATCGATGCCCTTACGGGTCCCACCCCAAATGGCGGCGCCCTGCGCTACTACTGGGACGGCACGGACAGTGCGGGCCGGGCAGTTCCTGCCGGTGAATACCGGGTCTTTGTGGAAGCCACGTTACGGACCGAAAACCGGGTTCTTTATACAGCGGCGGTAAAACTTGGTGAAAAAGGCCAGGTTACCGCCCAGGCCCAATACTTCGGTTCAGGTGCCGCAGAACGGGGAATGATTGGCCCGGTAACGGTAACATACTAGGCCAATCTATGCGGGTCCAGTCCCGGCGCAAATCATTGTACATTGCATTATTCAAGGGTTGGTGTTATACTTAATCAATGACAGAAGTTCTGTCCCAGGACGAAATAGACCAGCTCTTAACCGCCATCAATGCCGGGGATACGGAACCGGAGGTCTTTAGACCCACCGCCGATACCCGAAAAATCAAGATTTACGATTTTAAGCGGCCCGACAAGTTCTCCAAGGAACAGATTCGTACCGTATCGATAATG
>WRIV01000013.1 GCA_009782555.1 Treponema sp.
ACAGGTCAACCCGGCATCCTGAATTTGTTCGTACAGTTTTACCCAGATGAGTCGTTGCTTTTCCTCTCGTTTCATCCCACGGTTATATCAACATTTATTGAAACGATCTATACGAACCCCACAGGTACTATTATCGGTTCGAAACTGCCGTTCCTGTCGCGGGGTACTGCGATTGTTGTTTCTTGATTCTCTAATAGGACGATCTTTTCCGTATGCCCGTTTCTACTGTTCCGGCTGTTGTCCCCGGCATTGGAGTTTTTCTCATACCCAAGATGTTCCGTCATTTCAGCTTCAAGCGCCCGTTGGAGTATCCGTCCGGTTAATTGCTTTATGAGCCCATCCTGATCTGCGACCTCGTCCTGGGTTAGCCCCTTAAAGTCGATATTATCCAGCCGTTGGTCGATAATATCCTTTTCTTTCTCTTGTTTCTTTCGTGCCATGACCATACTTTACCTCTACTATGGTCATTTACACAATTTTTAGGACAGGCTCGTATCCCCGGCCAGCGGGAGTCTACGGCCTCCGGTAGTGGCACCGTTACACATTCCCCAAACCGTTGGAGCTGGCTAAGCAGTCCTCAAACAATAAAACCATGCTATATTAATTCTGCACGAGATTGTTTGCTGCAAAAGGAACCTGTACAAGAAAATCGTTAATAGTCTTGCAAGTTTTAAATCCGCCGCAAGCACCGCAGTTTATAACACCTTTTTCAGAAGCGCATTTGCGGATTTCGCACTCTGAACAGTGTCCCACCTGTACACCAGCCCCTTTACATGAAGTACAGTTAATCATATCGGGTGTAAAACTAAAATTATGCGCTTTTGTCCATTCAGCAGCAGTTTTTTCTCTTAGTGCCTGATCATTGTTTTGCAGGGCTAAATAAGCATCACATTCAGCACAGTTTAAACCACAATAAGCAATTATTTTTTCCATTTAATTCTCCAGAAATAATTGTATCCATAACTTTATATTTTGTCAATTATTTTTGGATCCAGTTTTTATAATCGCTGCTCAAAATTATCCTTCCCAACCACGGAGTCTTGGAATATGCTTATTCAACAAGATTATTAGATATGATACACTTTCAGCCGAGGCCAGCATGGAAAAAACAAGGCAAAAAGAAGTAACTCTCGGAACCAATATGCGGAGTTGCAGCGTTGCTCTGCGGAACAAATGCAGTATATTCTTCAGCGGGGATACTGTTTTACCGCTGGTCTTTCTTATTTTGACTAAAGTCCGTTATGATCATCAATTTGAATATGCCAAAGAAAATATATCCTTTCGCCCGGGGGAAAAAACTGGTAGATATCAAATCGAAATATGCGGATTGGGTTTCCAGCGGAGATCTATAAAATGAGACCGTCCATCCCGCTTAATTATGCAAATACTATTCCTTTACAATACCCCGTAGTACTGGTGCATGGAATTGTTGCCCATGACAGAACAACCGATCATAATAGATTTTGGGGAAAAATTCCCGAGACACTAGAAAACAACGGAATACAGGTTTTTTATGGAAATACCGATGCCTGGGGCAATTTTGAATCCAACGCATTACTATTAAAATACACTGTAGAAAAAATACTGCTGGATACAAAAAAAGAAAGGGTAAATATTATTGCCCATTCCAAGGGCGGTATCGATGCCCGGTTTTTGATCTGGAAGCATAACTATAGTGATAAGACAGCCAGTCTGACGACCATCTGTGCCCCTCATCATGGTTCGGAGATTGCTGATTTGATATATAAACAAAAGGCAGTCCATACAAAATTGAGCAAAAAAGCGTTAAAACTATTCGGAAAGCTATCCGGTGATATTAACCCTAATTTATACGAAGTGAATCACCAATTAACAACAAAAAAAATGGAGGAATTCAACAAAACAGTTGCCATGGATAGCAGGGTGTATTATCAGAGCTTGTATACAACCATGGATAATGCTTTTGATGATTTACTGTTCTTCTATACATATTTGTACATCAAAAATGTCTCTGGCGCAAATGACGGCGTAGTTAGTGAATATTCGGCAAGATGGGGAGACAATATTTCAAAAATAAAAGGAGGAATATCACATTCGGAAATTCTTGATCATAAAAAGAAAAAAATTTCCGGTGTCCATATACCAGGTGTTTACCTGGATCTGGCAGTTGAGCTGGGGAAGAAAGGTTTTTAAAGGAGCCTTATGTCGTCTTAGAAAGCGTCTTTCCCAAGCTGCTTTCCCATGCGGCAATCAACTCTTCTGGGCTGGTTTTGCTGACCTCCCCGCCCATGTCCGCTTCACGGCCGTTACGCAGATAAAAGAGTCTGCATTCCACCGGTTTACCAAAAATGTCTTCCGCCGCTCGTTTGTAGATGGCAAGCTGTCCAGCATGGCGGGCGATGTCTTCTTCCCTGTCGGTCTTAAAATCTATGACAAAAACGGTATTGCCGTCATCAAAGAGCAGATCAATTTTACCGGTAACAATGATCCGGTTTTGTGGTCCTTCTACTGCCGTCAGTACGGGGTACTCGGTTTTGCGGAAGTCCGCGGAAACGGCACTGCGTCCCAGGGGGGAATTAAAAAATCTTTCCGCCAGAGACTGGGCCATCGAAGCAAGAGCCTCTTGTTTTTTTTCTCCGGCAAAGCGGGGGGGAAGTCTTGGTTTCTCTCCGTTAAAAATAGCTTCGATAAAACTATGAACAATGACGCCGAATTCCTGCGGCCCGGTTCCTGTTTGCGTAAGCAATTCGTCCAGCGTTTCGGAAGGCCCGCCAAAGTTAAATTCATCCTGTGAAACGGATGCTGCGGAATATTCCCGGAAAACAGGGTCCCCTGCCTGGAGACTGCTTGCACTGATCGCCTGGGGAACAGAACGGCAGGGAGGGACTACGGGAATAGTTTTATAATCCACAGCGGCTTGCAGGGCCGCTTCTTCCAAGGTAAGTTTTACGGTGGTTTCTTTTTGAACTCCGGATACGCCGATGGCTTCCACCGTATACAGGGGATTGTCCCCGCTCAAGCCCGGAAGGATCCGCAGAAAACTCAAAGATTGTACTTTTGGCTTTATCCGGTACTGTTCCAGCCGGGCTACAATAAATTCTTTTTCGTATCCTCCGTACTGTTCGGGATTAATGCTTTCCCGCTCCTCCTTGTTTTGCGGAGGGATCACTGCGGTTACAAAGAGTTTCTGTTTCGCTCTGGTCATGGCCACATAGAGGAGCCGCCGGAGTTCCGCTTCGGTTTTGTCCTGGTTATCCTTTTTTTCTTCAAGGAAAAAATAGTTTTTTGCGTTAGGCAGTTCTTCCGATTGGGGAAGATGGAGGTAAACCCCCCGGCGCTCGGAAAAAAGAGCAAGTCCTTGATCGAGGGAAGTTTTTTCCCTGCCGCCGCAGCCGTATACAAACACCACAGAAAATTCCAGTCCTTTGGCGTGGTGGATTGTCATGATTCGCACGCCGCCTTCTTCTTCGCCGGGCAGGGTGGAGTCGTCGGGCTTTTCCTGCCTGTTTGCCAGGTCTTCCAGATAATCCAAAAAATCCACAAGCCCTCCACCCCGTTCTTCTATGGTTCTGGCTTGCTCGAAGAAAAGATCATAAAGATCAAGATAGACCTGGGAGGCCGCCGGCCAAAGGGCTTCACAGCGGTAGCCTTCTCCGTACCAGAGCCGGGTAATCAAGGAACTAACTGGAAGATCCCGGGCATCGTGTAGAAACTCCAAATAACGATGGCGGGCATTGCGGTAACGACGGCGATCCTGAGGGGTGAGTTTTTCGTCCAGGGCCTCATCAAAAATTTTTCCCCCCTGGAGCATACACAGGATAAAGGCATCTTCGCTTAGGCGGACAAAGGGAGATCGGAGCAGAGCGCCGTAAGCTATTGCATCTCCGGGATAAACCAGCAGTTTTAAAAAGGCCCACAGATCATTTATCGGCGCATCGTTGAAAAGAGCGGCGGGCCTGTCTGTGCTGAATGGAATACCGTGCAGTTTAAAGGCCCTTTCCAGAGAACTTTGATGGGTGTGGCTGCGCAGCAGCACCGCAAAACCGCCGTATGCCATGTTTTCCTGGTTGTGCATATTTTTGATTGTACCGGCAATGTAGGCCGCCTCATGATCTTCGGCGCTGAGGGATGACGGTTCCAAACGGCCCTTGTCGAAAAATGCAAAGTGCAGATGCGGCACCTTGCCGTTATTATCTTTATCCGGCGTTTCCCTGTTTTTAATCCAGCAGTATGCAGCCTGGTATGCTTTTGTTTTTGTTCCCTCCGGAGGAAAAATCCCTTCCAGCGGATCAGGATCGCCTTCATGGCGGTAACCGCCAAAGATACGGTTAAAGGCCAGGATCAGGGATGGATGGGAACGGTAATTACGGTTCAAGCTGAGTTTTGATTCGGTTTGTTCAGCGAGGTTCCGGAACACTGAAACATCGGCTCCCCGGAAACGGTAAATAGATTGTTTTTCGTCCCCCACATAATACACCTTAGCTGGTCCGGCCAGGAGATCCACCAAGTCCCGCTGCAAATTATTGTTATCCTGGAATTCATCGATCATGATCATCCTGAACATTGCCTGGTACATCCGCCTGATGTCTCCGTGCTGACGGAGGCCGTCCACCGCCAAATGGGCGATATCATTAAAGCTCAAAATTCCCGCTTCCCGTTTTTTCCGGCTCAGAAGATCCTGGTATTCTGAGATCAAGGGAAACACTTCCTGTACAATTTTCCATTGCAGAATCTGATTTGCCAGGGCTTCCATGTATCCATAAAGATTTTTCAGTTCTCCCATGGCTTCCCTGATAATCAGGGCAGCTTCGGTTTCCTTGCGGCTATAAAAGCGGAATTTTTTCAGATCCGAAAGAAATTCAATATATAAAACAATCCCCTTTTTTATTGATCCCGTGTTTTCCATGCCAGTTAGCAGCGTTTCAATTTCTGGGGCTTTTACCACCCGGAGAAGCACCGAGTTGAGGTGTTCGTAAAGTTTGCTTTCCAAAGGGATCCGTTCTTGTTGTTCCCGGATCAGGGTGATCTGTTCTTCTGCACGGAGGACAAGGTCCTTCCAGCACCGGACTATTTCTTCCCTCTGGATTTTTTCAAAACCTGCAAAATCCAACGGAGACGAAACGGTACTGTGATACAGGATAGGCCTGACAAAAAGTTCATCCGCCGTGCTGCGCATTTTTTTTTCTGCAATAAGCCGCTGCAAAGAGGGGTTGTTCCGTTTGTCCAGCACAAAGCGCAGGGCCAGGGAGCGGGCAAGTTCCTTCAGGCGGACATCGTTGCTTTCAAAGCCGGGACTGATTCCGTAATGCCGGCAAACGGTGCGGGCAATTGTCATACAGAACGAATCCAAAGTGGAGATCCGGGCCTGGTAAAAATTCTTCACCGCTTCCCGGGCATATTCATTGGAAGGCGCATGGATGGAGAGAAGATCATAAATACGGCGGTACATTTCATTGGCCGCCTTGTTGGTGAAGGTAATGGTAAGGATCTGGTCCACTGTACAACGGCCTGTCATGATAAGCCAGCCGTAGCGGGCAGCAAGGACACTGGTCTTTCCCGAACCTGCTCCTGCGCTGACTACGGCGTTTTTTTCCACCACGGCGGCGGCCCGCTGCCCATCGTCCAGTTCCTGAAGAAAATCTAGATTTTCAGAATCCATCTTCTTCCTCTTCGTCCGGGATTTTTGCGTCCCTGAAATCAGGGCGGGGGTTAAGGGAATAAAGGGATCGGCAGATAGTTTTGAATTCGCAGGAAGTGCAGGTCTTGGTTATAAAAAATTTATAGGGATTTTTTCCGGGTGTAAAATCGAGGGACGATATGGAAAAGTCAAAATGTTCTATCGCTTTTTCCAGAGCCTCCATGGTACTCTGATATTCCTCCCTGGAAAATTCTTTCCCCCGGAATTTGCCCACCACCGGAACAACCTCGTTCCTGTTGATGTTGAAAAAAAAGGCCCGGCTTACCGGCACGCCTTCGGCTGTTTCGTAAAGCTTAATGTACATAGGGATCTGAAAATCCCTGAGGCCTTCTTTTTTCTCCCATCGGCAATGACTTTGGAGGGGGGCGTTTGTTTTGTAATCAATGATCATCGGGCCCTGGGATATCCGGTCGATTCTTCCGGTCAGGAGGATCCGTCCCCGGGACACATCGTAACGCCGTTCCAGATCCTTGATTTCCAGGCCGTCAAAATATTCCGCCTCGATTTTTAGGAGCGACCGCAGCCGTTTGTTAATTGATGAACCAAGGGGATAAACCAGGGGCCCCCGCAGGGCGTCGCTGTCCCGTAAAACCGAACCGCTTATTTCTTCTATCCACTCAAAATAAAGGGAGAGATTTTTTTTAAAAAAGCGGCGCCCGTTTTTTTTTATACGGTAAAAGAGGTGATGGAGTATTTCGTGGTAGATAAGTCCCCGGGATTGATCATCCAACAGGGCTGCGTCTTTCTCGTGTTTTTCCATGCGGAAGATTCTCCGGTACAGCCAAAGCATGGGGCAGGTAAAGAATTCGTTTAAATCCGTGGAGGATATGGAAAGATCCGGTACAATGGCGGCAGGATTATCGGCACGATCTAAATTTTTGCTGTGTATCCGTTCCCGCAGCAGTGCCGATACATCGGCTATCGAAGTGCCGTTCGCCGGTGCTTCGGCTTCTCCGGCGGATGTCTCATCCAGCAAAACGGCGCTCCAGCGCCTAAAACCTTCACGCTGAATAGAATAGAGCCGTTTCGGTTTTTCGCAGCAATTTTGCTCCGGCAGTGAATTGTACGCCCGCCAGTACCGTTCCGCTGCAAACAGATCCGCAGTCCCCTGCAAAGATTGCGCAGATTTTTCTATACCTATAAAATTCTGGGCAAAGACGCTGTGGGGAATGGCCCAGCCGCTAAAGGTTTTTTCTGAAGCACTGATCCATGTATGACATGCGTATTCATTCCAGGAAGCAATGCTGTACAGGGACAGGATCGCTGCCGATGCGTCCGTATCCGTTATCCCAAGCATGGCCCGTTTGTCCTGGCGAAGAAAAGGCAGTGGTCTATGTTGAACCGCCGCCGCCGCTTGGGAAACATTGAGCAAAAAATGGCAGTCAAAAGGCGCCCCCGCTGCCACAGGATAATCGTAGAGATTTACTCCTCCGTCATTCCGGGCATAGACATATTTTTTTTCTTTTAAATGGGAAACAAAAAAATCAAAGGGATCGGCGGCTGTTAAACCAGGAAAGGCTTCTTCGGTTTCGATCAGTACAGAAAGTTCTTCTATGCAGCGGGCCAGGACAGCGTTGCTTTCGGCACTGCATTTTTCCATGGCAAGGAAGGACCGGAAAACGTGATACTGTTCACGGATCCCCCGGAATGATGACGCTCCGGTCAGGGCGCAAAGATTTCGCTTTAATTCACCATAATAGACGGCCAGTTCTTCGTTGGGGTTTTGCCGGAACCCTTCTTCCCAGGCATCAACGGTACGGGAGTGATCCCTGAAAGGAGCGGCGCAGTGGTTTTTTATCCCATAGTCGATCAGGGCGCCGTTTTTTTCCGGATCCTTCCAGGGTATGGCACTGTCGAGAAGGAGCAGCTTTACTGCATCAAAAGAAAACAAGGCGGCGGTGCATTCACCGATCAGGGAAAAAAGCCGGCCCAGAGGGTACTCGCCCAGACTTTTGCCCGCTCGGCGGTTAAAAGGAATATCGTGCAGGAAGAGCTCCCTTTCCACATAGGGCGCTGTTTTTTTGTAATCCGGCAGGGTCAGGGCCATCTCCTCGTAGGGATGCCCCGCTTCATGGAGGCGGCGCAGTTCCAGAATAGCAGATCGAATTTCCTGCCGGGCGGAATTATATAATTGTAAGATTGGTATTTCCGCCTGTTCATGTTCCTCATCGGGATAGAGAGTTACCGCCGGTGAATTAAGGCTCGGTGCATATTCAGAAAAGTCTTCCAGCGTTTTTGGAAAAAAAATGATAAACCGCTTTCCGTTTTCTCTGAAAGACGCTTTTTCCCAGGACGGTTCAAAGAGGTCATGGTCTTCCAAAAAAGCGGCGTACTTTTTTTTGATACTCCGCCAGTCCCGGTCTTCATCATCGTCCCGAAAATCCCGGCGCCCCGCCGCTTCCTGCAGTTCTTCCCAGCGGCCCAGGGAACTAAGGCTTGTGGCAATGGAATCGGCAAACACTGCGCCGCTCTGTGCATATGCGGCGGGAATAATCACCCGAAGAAAAGGAACGGCGGCGTTTTGCCGGGCCAGTACCTGAGCAAAGAGGCGGCGGATCAGGGATGAAACGGGTTTGCGGTTTTTTTCTTTTGCCCGGATTGTTTCTTCTTTAAAACGATCCCATGCAAGAAAGCGGTCCTGCGCCAGGGAACGGACATTTCCGTAAAGACAAATCTTCCGGGCCCAGAGAACGGCGGTGGTTTCCGAAGGAAAAACAAAACAGGTGTCTTTTTCGTTCAATGCTTTTAGGATGGTTTCAAAGACGCCGGTCATTTATTTGCCCTGGTGAAGTCTCACCGGGCCTGGTTTTCCGGCGGGCTGCCCGGGTTATCCGAACCGTCCGGGTTAACCGAGCCTGCGGGATCCGGTGTATACCAAACAAACTCCAACTCATAAACACCCCGTATACCGGGCAGACCCTTTAGCAAAGCACCGAACTGATGTTCGGTCGAAGCCCGCGCTTCCTTTACCACGGGGCCGGACATGATCTTTTCTTCCAAGTCATGTTTTCTTTCAGCCGTTACACCAAAGGCATCCGCTATTTTTATTTCGTTGAAAATTGTCTGGGACTGTTCAAAGACTTCGATGGAATTTTCGTTGATCTCGTGGGAAAGAATTTTTACGGGAGGCAGGATGATTTTGATTATCCGCAGGCCAGAAGTTGAGACGGCGTTTTCTGCCTGTTCCATTTCTTCAATCTGGATTTTGGTTCCATCGATCCCCATTTTCATGGTACCGTCGTATGTAAAAATATATTTTCTGGTTGTAAAAGGAATGGTCCAGCCCTTTATATCCTTGGCGTTGATATCTTTTACCACCGTAGTGTATTGATATGCCAAGCTTGCGTATTCGCCGATGGGCAGCACTTCCTTGATCACCGAATGGGCGGAAATATCCGATTTTTCTGTTATAAAAGGCTGATTAAAACCGAATTTTCCCCCTCCCAGCAAAAGGCCGATAAACACCAACAGGCCGGCAATGACAAAGATCAGTATGGCGGGGAGCAAAAATCGTTTCATGATGAAATATTCTATATCCAAGAACCGGCAGACGTCAATGCAGCGTACACTTTCCCCTTGATTGTTCTTAGAAAAACGATTATCCTGTCTGTTACCGACCGGTCGTTAACCTGCCATGACTAATGATGATGTGATCAGCGCCGCCTTCAGGGTATGGGGGCAGGAGCTCTACAAAACTACCAGCCTCTCCAAACTTGCCGGATCCCTGGGAGTTTCCAAACCCGCCCTGTACCGGCATTTTCCCGATAAACAGGCGCTGCTGGGGGCCATGGAAGATCGCTTTTACGATGATTATACCGATGCCATTAAGCCTGTTTTGGAAGAGGCCCAAAAAACCTCTAGCGGACAGGAAAAACTTCTGACGATAGTACAGTTTATTACCGGCTATTTCGCCCGCCATTTTGATTACTTTATCTATTCCCTGATCAGACTCCACGGCAGCGGCAAGGATCATCATTTTTTTAAAATGGAACCGATGAACAAGCGGGGAGTATCTTTTGATAAACTAGGACTTCGTCTTTCTCCGGATCATCCTTCAATGTTGTTTTTAGCGGGAGTTACCGGCCTCTTCGCAACCGGGATGTTTCATAAGCGGCGGCACGGAGTCAAAGATGGCATAAAACCAAAGGGGCTGGAAGCATCCTCCTTTGAGCAGCCCTCCGAAGAAGAGATTGACAGTTTTTGCAGTATCATTGTAAAAAGGGTCCGTTTGGGACTGCAACTTGACAAAACGCTGGTAGATACCCTGCCCTATGAAGAATTGGAGTGCTGGGTTTTGTCCGAAGGAGAACGTCAGGAGACGGCAGCTTTTTCTCCGCCGGATCCGATCCTAAAAGCTGTGGCGGAGGTCGTGGCAGAAGAAGGCCCATGGAATGCTTCCATGCAGACCGTGGCAAAGCGGTCGGGCCTTTCCAAAAGCGGGCTATATGCCCATTTTAAAAGCAAAGAAGATATGCTTTCCCGGCTTTTTATGACCGAATTCGATCGCATCGCCCGGTATGCCGCCGTCCGTACCGAAACATCTGCGATCCGGGAGGAACGGCTCTACCTAGCGATCCTCTCCATAGCGGACTGCCTTCGGGCCAGGCCGGAAATCCTTGTCATCCTGGATTGGGTCCGTATTCAGCGGCTGGAACTGGACCTTTCGATGCCAACCGCCCTGTACGATTTTTTTACTACCCTTAATCTCGATGTTTTGGCAGAGGGGGTTTGGGAAAACACATCCAAGTGGATCCTCTTTTTGCTGGTATCGATTCTTATGCATGCCTACGCCGTATCGGGCGGTGAATTACAACCAGCCTCCTTGCGGAGAATGTTCAGGTTTATCAGTCTTGGAGTGGAGGGATTGGAATAACCTCTATGCAGATCGGCTGCCGCCAAAAAAACAGTAACAAATATTAACCGCTTTGCCGCTCAAAAATTCCGTGCTATATTACAAAATTATGATCCAGATACCGGATACCAGCCTCCTGGCCGCCCCAGAGCAGGCAAAATCCAAACGGCGAATAGCGGACTTTTGCGAAGTATACACCTCTGCCCGTGAAGTCACGGGCCACTGGAAGATAATATTCTTGAATGCAGAAACCGCCTCTATAGTTTTTTGATATGAAGTTTGATGTCATTGTGGGGAATCCGCCGTATCAGATGAGTGATGGAGGGCATGGGACAAGTTCTTCTCCTATCTATCAGCTGTTTGTTCAACTGGCAAAAAAACTTAACCCAAGATTTTTAGTTATGATCATTCCCGCCCGGTGGTTTTCCGGAGGTAAAGGATTAGGTGAATTTCGTGATGAAATGATACATGATGACAGAATAAGGCAAATTCACGATTTTCCTGACGGTACAGATATTTTCCCTGGCGTTCAAATAAAAGGAGGTATTTGTTATTTTGTCTGGGATAGAGATAACAAGGGACTTTGCAAGGTATCATCTTATGATAAAGGCAAACCATTTTCAATAATGGATCGCCCATTGCTGGAAGATAAAGCAAAGATTTTTATAAGATACAATGAAGGGATTTCAATTTTAAAAAAAGTTTCTGCAAAAAATGAAGAAACCATGAAAGATCAAATTAGTTCCCGAAAACCTTTTGGATTACCCACAACATATAAAGGAAAATCCAAATCTTTTTCCGGCGGTATTTTGCTGTATCAAAATGGGGGTATAGGTTATGTTGCCAAAAAAGAGATTGCCCATAACAAAAAAGCAATAGAAAAATACAAGGTTTTTATCCCGCCCCTTGGAAGCGGCAATGATTCATTTCCTCATTCAATACTGGGGAAGCCTTTTATCGGCAAGCCTAATTCTGCTTGTACCGAGACTTATTTGATTGCAGGGGTATTTGACACAAAGAAAGAGGCGGTTAATTTGATTTCCTATATTTCGACAAAATTTTTTAGATTTTTGGTTTTATTAATAAAAAGCACACAACATGCAGCAAGTATAGTTTATTCATTCGTCCCCGTGCAGGATTTTTCTGAACCCTGGACAGACGAAAAACTGTACAAAAAGTACGGCCTAAAAAAAGATGAAATTGCGTTTATTGAGTCCAAGATTAGGCCAATGGAGATTGATATAGATGCTAGATGAAACCACAAATAATAAAAACAATGAACTTTCAGTGGGTCTTTGACTATTTGGTCATATCCATCTTATGGATTCAGTATTCTGCGGTAAACAGAAACGTTTTCTGCGATTTTCGCCGTTTTTCTTATATTCTCAAAAAAGTGATATGCACAGAAAAAGAGGTACGATCTTGAAACTTTTCAAAAACTAGCGGAGCATTGAAAGGCTCTATTGACAAAAAATAGAAAATTTGATATGTTAACGACCGGTCGGTAACATAGGGCCGATTATTACATTTTTTTGACTTTTGTTTGAAATGTACAAGAATTGATTGGTTTTTTCAAAACCGGAGTTTTGAAAAAGCTTCGGAGTGACTATGAAAACAACAATATGCGTTTTTTGCCTGGTTTTTTTGGCAGCGATTTGCTTCGCTCAGCAAATAGGAACCGAAACAGAAGATAAGATGCCTATCACCCCAAATCAAGCGGTGGAAATGGCCATAAAAAACAACCTGAGCCTCCAGGTTGACATATTGAATAACGAAGCCAGGCGCCGGGCTGGCCAGACACCCTGGAATGTGTTTATTCCCACGGTTGAAGTGTCCGGTACCCTGGGACGACTCAATAAGGAACCACAAAGCTATCCGGTTCCCTTTGATTTTTTAGGCGGCGGTCCTCAATGGCGACTTTCCGCTTCCCTCTCGGCAGCATTGAACCTCAATATTGGTACCTTTCTGGGAATGAAGCAAACCGTGGAGGAATACAAGGCTGGAAAAATCTCCGTAGAAAAAGCGAAGCTCCAACTGGAACGGGATGTCCGCAAAGCGTATTTTCAGCTGCTTTTAATAGAAGAACAGGTCGTCCTGCTCCGGGGAAGTTTGGAAAATGCTGAGTCCCAGGTTGCCATGGCCCAGGCCAACTACCGGGGAGGACTGATTCCCGAAGTAAACTTCCTTCAAGTCCAGGTAGCCCGGGAAAACCTAAAACCCCAGGTTGACGAAGCGGAAAATGCCTACCGTATGGCCATGGCATCCTTTGCCTTGTTCCTGGGGTGTTCCTATGATACGGAATTTAGGCTGGCCCCCCTGCCGGAGGGCGCCGAATTTATCGTCCTGGAAAGCCACGATCTGATTTCCCGGGCGGCGGCAAACAAGCCAGACATAGAAGAGCTTAGACGGAACTTGGCGGCATTAAAAGCCCGGAGAACAGCACTGTTCTTCAATATCTACACTCCCTCCCTTTCTCTGGGGTATTCTATGGATCCCGCCTTTCAGGGAGACCCGATGAAGGATGGCTGGTTAAACGGTGATTCCTGGAGGCAGCAATCGGGAATGTTCAGAATTACCCTGTTCTGGCGGCTGAGCGCACTGCTTCCCTTTTCCGTGGAAAACCAGGGGTACCTGGCCGTAAATGATGCGGTCAAAGCCATGGAACTGGGCCTTGCCCTGGCAGTACAGGGAACTGAAATGGAAGTGTACAACACCATCATGCAGATGGAACAAACCAGAACTTCCGCAGAGGCCCAGCGGATGACGGTGGATTTGGCTGAAAGAACACTGCGGCTTTCCCAAACAGCCTACAGGAACGGCCTTAAAACATTTCTGGAAGTTCAGAACGATGAATTGGCCCTGCGCCAGGCCCGGCTGGGAGCGCTTCAACAGAACTACAACTACCTGATGAGTTTACTCGATCTTGAATATGCCATCGGGGTTCCCTTTGGAACCCTTAGCGGGAGGAAATAATTATGCCGAAAAATCAATTTTGTGTGCGAAACATTGCGGGGGGGATTGCAGTGTTGTCGATGGCTTTTTTTCTTGCAAGCTGCAGCGGCGGTAAAAAAGAGGGAGGATCCGGCAGTAATGTGCCGGTATTTGCTGTTAATACATCAACTGCAGCAGAAGGTCAGGTTTGGGATTATATTGCTCTTTCGGGAGACATCAATGCTGGTTCCAATGTGGATGTATTTTCCGATGTGGCCGGCAGGGTAACCCGGGTTTATGTTGAATTGGGCAGCCGGGTAAGCCGGGGTTCGCCTATTGCGGCGGTGGATCCCAGTAAGCCCGGAATGAACTATATTCCCGCCGTGGCCGGTGCCCCCATAGCAGGGACCGTAGTAGCCCTGCCCGCCCAGGTGGGGGCCACAGTAAACCAGGCGGTGCCTCTGGCCCGTATTTCAGGCACCGGAGCCCTGGAAATCAAACTTCATGTGGCGGAGCGGTTCATCTCAAAAATTGCGATGAACCAACTTTGCGAAATTACCCTCGACGCGTGGCCCGGCGAAATTTTTCGCGGGACCGTAACCGAAATAAGCCCCGTGGTGGATCCCGCTTCCCGGACCATGGAAGTAACGGTGAATGTAACGAATCAGGATAATAAACTCAAGGAAGGAATGTTTTCCAAAGTTAAGCTGATTACCGAACAAAAAGATAATATCGTCAAAATTCCTGCATCCGCCATGATTCAGCGATTTGGCGAAAATTATATATTTGTTGTGGAGGAAGTACCGCTGGAAACGCCAAACGCCGAAGAAGGCAAGAAAGAAAAAGGGTTCTTTGCATCGCTTTTTAGCAGGTTTTTTGGAAAAAAGAAAGAAGCGGAAACCAAGGAGGATACTCCTTCTGCCAAACAGTATATTGCCAAAAAACGTATCGTTACACCGGGTATTATGATTGATGGCATACTGGAAATAAGGGACGGTTTGAAACCGGGCGAAGAATTTATCGTAAAAGGGCAAACTCTTTTAAACGAAGACGCTCAAGTTAATATAATCGAAAGAATAGCGCCCCTGAGCGCTGAACGCTAGGAGGCCGGCATGAGTGTTGCCAAAGCGATTGTCAGCAGACCCACCACAATTTTGATCATCTTTTTGCTGCTTATCGGCCTTGGACTTTTTGCGCTTATCAATTTGCACATCGACCTCTATCCGGAGATCAATCCGCCCTACCTTGTTGTAAATACAAGATATCCTGGCGCCAGCCCCGAAGAAGTTGAACGAACCATTGTGCGTCCCATGGAAGCGGCCCTGTCCACGGTTTCTAGTTTGGAAAAAGTTACATCCACATCATCCAAAGGATCGGGAATGGTTATTCTGCAGTTTACCTACGGCACAGACCTTGCAGATGCGTCAAACTCAGTCCGGGACGCGCTGGAACGTATCAGAGGTTACCGTCCCACCGGCGCCGACTCGCCGATGATCTTTAAATTTGATCCATCCATGATACCAATCATGGGACTTATGGTAAAAGGCAACCGTTCCCAGGAAGAACTGAGGGAAATCGCTGAGAATATTATTGTTCCCCGGATAGAACAAACACCGGGCGTGGCAACTGCGAACCTTATGGGCGGACGGGAAAAGATCATTAAGGTAGAAATACCCCAAAGCCGGCTGGAAGCCTACGGTCTTACGGTAACACAGATCCAGCAAATGCTGGCGGCAAATAACACTCAGGTGGCGGCGGGAACGATCACCGAAGAAGGGATGTCCTATATTCTTACCACCATGGGAGAATACAAATCGCTGGGGGAAATACTCAGTACCGTTATTTCCTACCAGGGCGGCGGCCTGATAAACGGAAGACCCCTGCCCCGCAGCGTGTACCTTCGGGATCTGGCCAATGTTACCGAAGGATACCGGGATCAAACCAGTATCGTACTGGTAGACGGAGTTCCTTCAGTAATGATGATGGTACAAAAGCAAAGCGGAAAGAACTCTGTCCAGACCGCTCGTGATCTCAGGCACCGCCTGGAACGGATTAAACATGAAATACCAAGCGATCTGGAGATTAACGAATTATATAACACCACCGATATAATTGAAAATTCAATAAGCCAGGTTACATCTACAGCATTGAGCGGGGCAATTCTGGCAATTCTGATCCTCTTTTTATTTCTCCGGGCCGTAAAACCAACGGTAATCATCGGTGTGGCAATTCCGGTTTCAATCATTATCACGATTATGACCATGTATTTTGCGGGGCTTACGCTAAATCTAATGACCCTGGCGGGACTGGTATTGGGTATTGGGATGCTGGTTGACAACTCCGTCGTTATTCTGGAAAACATTTACCATTACCGGGAAAAGGGGACCAAATTAAAACCAGCAGCAATACTGGGAACTTCGGAGATGCTGACGGCTATTGCCGCATCAACGATCACAACTATCTGTGTTTTTGCCCCCCTGGTTATGTTCAAAAGCCTTCTGGAAATGGGAGGCGAAATGTTTTCCGGCCTCGCTTTTACCGTAGTTATTTCACTATCTGTATCCCTTATTGTAGCGGTGTTCCTTGTGCCGATCCTTTCCAGTCATTACCTGCCGCTGGTTACTAGAAAACAAAAGCCCCTGACCGGACGCTTTGTGGAGATTGACAAAAAAGTTGCGGATTTTCTTTTGTGGCTGGATGAAAAATACCGCCGGGCGGTCCGCAAAGTGCTTAGACAAAAGAAAATGGTGGTTCTGTCGCTTCTCTTTTTGTTTATCGTAAGTATAGTAGTTGGCGTTAAAGTGGTGGGCTATGAATTTATGCCTCAACAGGAAGAGGACAGCGTGTCGATTAGTGCAACGCTTCCCATGGGTACAGCTCTTGCCCAGACAGAATCAACCCTGCAGCAGCTTCAGGGTATTGTGGAACGGGAAATCGATCAAGCAACATACAAAGAGATAATTCTTAATGCCGGCGGCGGCGGCTTTATGGGCGGCGGAGGAAGTCATAGCGGCTCGATCCGGATCAATCTGGTCGATTTCAAAGACAGAACCATGAAGGCGGACGAAATAAAAAACATTCTCCGCAATCATTTTAACGAATTCCCCGGTGTTTCTTTTTCTTTCAGCGCCGGTTTCGGCGGGGGAGGCATGATGGGGGGAGGAACCCCGATAAATATAGCCATCCGGACAGAAGACCTTGTTAAAGGCAAGGCCATAGCAGAACGGATAGCAGCATTGATTAAGGAAAACCTTTCCGAAGCTACCGAACCCATGGTAGATTTGCGCGACGGACTTCCTCAAATCGAGATCGAAATAAACCGGGAAAAACTCTATGCCCTGGGGCTTAATACCTACACGGTAGGCAACGAAATAAAAGCCGCCGTAGACGGAATAACAGCCACGCGGTATAAATCCGGGTCGAACGATTATGATGTGGTGCTGATCCTGGCAGAAGCGGATCGCAGTACCCGCCCGGCGCTGGATCAGATCTTTGTAAACAGTCAAATTGCCGGCAGAGTTCCCCTTTCCAGTTTTGCCACATACATGGAAGGGACAGGCCCCTTAACTATCAGCAGAGAAAACCAAAGCCGGATAATTCATGTTACCGCCGGCATGGCCAGCGGAACAAAGCTGAGCGATGTGTCGGAAAGGGTAAGAAATCTTATTCTTTCCGAAATTCCCGCCGAAGATGATGTGGTAATCAGCTTTGAGGGGGACACGGCGGAATTTGGAAAGATGATGTTAAACTTTCTTTTAATTCTGATTGTAGCAGCTTTCCTGGTTTTCGGGGTCATGGCAAGTCTTTTTGAATCCTTTAAAGATCCTTTTATCATTATCTTCACCATACCTCTTTCCATGATTGGGATTGTATTTATCTACCTGATTACTGGCACGATATTTAACATTCTTACTGCGGTGGGACTGCTGGTACTGCTGGGGGTTATCGTCAATAACGGCATCATCCTGGTGGACTATACCAATCTTCTCCGCAAACGGGGTTATCCCCTGGTGGATGCCTGCGTCGAAGCCGCCGGAAGCCGTCTGCGGCCTATCCTCATGACTACCCTGACCACCATTTTGGGCCTGGTACCCATGGCCTTTTTCCCCGGCGAAGGATCAGAACTGGTGGCACCCATTGGAAAAACCGTCCTGGGAGGCCTTTCCTTCGGGACCCTTATGACACTGTTTCTTATGCCTACCATTTATGCCATCATGAACAAACGGGACGATGAGCGGCGGGCCAGATCGGAAGCCCGACGGGAAGCCATAGCGGCAGGGTTGAACAGGACTGCTCTTGGCAGCAAGGCGGTTCATGGCAGTAAAACGATCCGTACCAAAAGGACCGGTTCTTTGAAGAAACAAGCTCCGGAAGAGAAAGCACAGGAGGAAGACAATGCTGAGGATTGAAATCATCGCCAATCATTCGGTAGAAGAAAATATCCTGGAAGCTCTAAAAGATCACGGGGTAGGAAAATATTATACCGTGTACCCCAATGTACACGGAGTTGGAACAAGCGGTCCCCGTATGGGGGATGCCATCTGGCCGGAAGAAAATTTTGCCCTGGTAGCCTGGTGCGAAGAAGCAGAAGCTCGGATCATAAAACGGGCCATGGCGGAGGTTAAGGAAAAATATCCCGACGAGGGCATAAAGGTCTTTGGAATATAAAAATACTTCACAGATTGCTTAACTTGCATGATCGTCCGCCATAGAGTATAGTAACTTTGAGGAGCAAAGCCATGGCCTACGACTTTACTATTGAAAACCTTGGAAAATGCACTATCAAATCCCCCATTGCCTTGTCCATAGTTCAGGGGGATTTTATTGCCAACTATGTGAGCGACGATGAATATGTTCGCCCGGAAATATCGGTCAAACTGGGCAAACAGGATGTTATAGAACGAAAACATGTCTTTGAGGCCGCCGGCCCCCGGGAAATGATCTATTTTAGCCCCCAGCATGTTCATGCGGGAATTGTAAGCTGCGGCGGTCTTTGCCCCGGCATCAACGACGTGATTCGGGCCATTGTGCGGTGCCTCTGGTACCGCTATGGAGTACGGCGGATTACCGGCATACGCTACGGTTACAAGGGTTTCCTTCCCGAATACCGTTTCGGTATCAGGGAACTTTCCCCCAGTATAGTAGACGATATTCACAAACTGGGGGGGACCTTTCTGGGCAGTGCCCGGGGAGGCGGCAGAGAAGTTACTCAGATCGTTGATACCATGGAACGGCTGAATCTGAATATGCTTTTTACCATTGGAGGGGATGGAACCCAAAAGGGCGCCATGGATATTGCCGAAGAAGTAAGCCGGAGGAAACTTAAGATTGCCAACATCGGCATTCCCAAAACGGTGGACAATGATTTTTCTTTTATTCAAAGATCATTCGGCTTTGAAACCGCCGTAGACAAGGCGGTGGAAGTGGTGACCGCCGCTCATATGGAAGCCAATTCTCAGATCAACGGTATTGGACTGGTTAAGGTAATGGGCCGGGATTCAGGTTTCATCGCCGCTCATACTGCCTTGGCAAGCCACGAAGTGAACTTTGTTTTAATCCCGGAAATTCCCTTTGAATTTGACGGTCCCAACGGCTTTTTGCATCATTTGGAAGAACGGTTAAAACAATCCAGACATGCTGTAATTGTTGTTGCCGAGGGAGCCATGCAGGATCAGCTGATCAAGGAAGTAAAAACCGATGCCGGCGGCAACATAAAAATGGTCGATGTGGGGACCGTTGTAAAAGACAGGATTGCCGAATATTTTGATGACAAGGGAATTGAAATCAACCTAAAATACATTGATCCCAGCTACATGATTCGTTCCGCCCAGGCTAATTCCAGTGATTCAATCTACTGCGAACGGCTGGGGAATGCTGCGGCCCACGCAGCCATGGCGGGGAAAAACAAATGCGTAATTGGACTGATAAATAATGAATTTGTCCACCTTCCCACTAAGGCAGCGGTCTCCCAACGCAGTCATGTGGACCCCGAAGGCAGCCTCTGGCGGGATACCCTGGATGCTACCCGTCAGCCGATCCTGATGGTAAACAATCCCATGGCAACATTTTTTGGGATAGACAATACCGGTATGCAATGAGTTTTGAGTGAATATTCCCCTTTCTGATGATGATTTAGACCGGGAATTAACGCAGATCCTGAATAAAGTATTTGCCGGGTCTCTAAGTGAACAAAACAAGGAAAATGCCCCCAGGCTGTGTCCCGGCCCGGTTTTGATCCTCCCTCCCGATACCACCCGTATTCATTCCCGGGCCGGTTTTCTTGCCGGTATTGTCTGCCGGGAATTAGCCCGCCGGGGAAAACAAAATTCATCCGGGCCCCCGGGAGATTGGTCTTTGGGGGCGATCATGCCTGCTCTGGGAACCCACCGCCCCCTGGGTCCGGAAGAAATCAAACGGATGTTTTCTGCCTGTCCGGCAAATAAAATTATCCCCCACCGTTGGAACAATGATACGGTGGAACTGGGGCGGTTGGAGGCGGATTGGGTCGCATCGGCTTTTACCGGATCAAGGGGCGGCCCCTTCCACATGGATTGGCCGGTTCAGGTAAACCGTATCCTGCGGGATGGTTTGCCTGCCGCAGATGGAACCAGGCCCTTCTCGTTAATCATTTCCATTGGACAGGTAGTTCCCCACGAAATTGCCGGTATGGCGAACCATGCCAAAAATATTTTTGTTGGTGCCGGCGGAGAAGAAGCGATCCACAAAAGCCATTGGCTGGGGGCCCTGTATGGATTGGAGCGGTTGATGGGAGTCCGGGAAAACCCTGTCCGTTCCCTGTTTGACGAAGCCCTCCGCCGTTATGGACACCTTATGCCCCCCATACTGTGGATCCTTACCGTGGTGGATTACCGTAACCGGGTTCAGGGACTGTTTTGCAGCTTCGGCAGGGAATGCTTTGAAAAAGCCGCAGCCCTGTCGGAAGAAGCAAACATTCAACAGATTACCGGTGCCAAAGAGGGTATACGGAAAGCAGTAGTTTGGCTGGAAAAAAGTGAATACCGCAGCACCTGGCTGGGTAACAAAGCAATTTACCGGACCCGCCGGGCCATGGCTGATGGGGGTGAATTGATGATTCTAGCCCCCGGACTGGAATGTTTTGGCGAAGATCCAGGCATGGACGCACTGATACGGCGCTATGGTTACCGGGGTACTCAGGCGATCCTTCGTGCCGTAGAAGAGGGGAGTGAATTACCGGCAAAACTCAGCGCTGCTGCTCACTTAATTCATGGATCTTCGGAAGGCCGCTTTGTCATCCGGTACTGTACTACGAAAGGGCCGGGTCTGCTGGGTCAGAGTGGCATTGAAGGCGTGGGTTATGAATGGGGAAACCTGGAAGAATCGGCGGCCCGCTATGTACCGCAAGGGCCCGATAAGCAGCATCAGGGCTGGAACACCACCGCGGACGGAGAACGGTATTATTTTATCCGTAATCCGGGAATGGGGCTGTGGGTTGCAATTCGTTAGCTAAGGCAGACTATTCCAAAACTCCGCTAAACAGCGTTTTGGCTTTCCTTTTTAAATCCCGCAGAAAACCGTTCCAAAAGGCCATCGGCCTGTTTTTTTGAAGTTATGCTGAAGCTTTCCAGCACCTGTGGTTCAAATTGATCGTAGGCGACATTGCCATTTTCATATTCACAGAGCATATTGGCCAGGTACACTGTAAAGATCAGGTCTCGTTCTTCCGGAGCGGCGGAAAGGGGATCATGGTGGTATTGAATAGCATGAATCAACTGTTCCGGGAAATTCCATTTTTCCGCTACCATGCCGCCGATCTCCGCATGGTTTAGTCCGGTGGAAAGGTCTTCAAAGGTAGATGGGGGCATTCCCTTTTCGGCACAGAATGCTCTGATTTTGTCCAGCAGATCAGGATGAACATTGGCAAAGATAATCTTGCCCATATCATGAAGTATGCCCCCCACATAGACATCGTCCAGCAGATTGTGATCCTTCTTGAAGTTTTTGGCAAGATTGTAGGCATAAAACGCCACTTTATAGCAGTGATCCCAGAGGAATTTCTTTTCATTAGTATCGCCCCCAAGAATCTTCTGGGTGCCGTATGAATAGAGCAGATTTTTGATACCCCTCATACCGACCAGTTTTACTGCTTCAGAGATATTGTCCACTTTTTTTGCCAGCATATACTGGGCGGAATTGACAATTTTAAGAAGGTCCGCCGTCAATGCCGGATCCATGGATATCTGCCGGGCAATATCGGCCATTTCCGATTTGGGATCGTTGATCATTTTTTGGACCATCACGATATTTTCCGGAAATTGGGGCAGGGAGTTAACATTATCCACAATGGTTTTGGAAAGGTCCGAAAGATTTTCCAGCCTTGTTTTGTCCAGGGGAATGATAAGCCGGGCCACGGTTTCAGTTTCGGTTCCCATAACATCAAAACATTCTTCGTCCAAACCCATTTTTTTGAGCATTAAAACCAGGATAACCAGCCCCAGGCCGGCCCCTTCTGAATCATCCAGAACCTGAGAGAGGGCGTCTTCCAGGTTGTCGTACTGCCGGGAGCGTGCCAGTTTATCGTGGATTCGGACCAGTTCTGTTTTGGTAATTGCAATGTTATTGCGAATTTCAATGTAGATGATGTTTTTTCTGACCTGAAAAATTAGTTTTATATACAGCCCCTTATCTTTTTGGAGCTGCAGATAATGGCCAATATTGTTAAGGGTATCCTCTTTAAAAGTGTTCATCCCCAGTTTGTAATCTTCCGGGTTGGTAAGGTCCAGGCCCCGTTCGATAAAATAAACCCGTTTGGTATTGGCCTTTTTGGCGTTCACAGCCAGCTCCTGGACACAATAAACCACATAATCTTTAAGTTTTTCCTGGTCAACCTGTCTTAAAAAGATGGTTAATACCTGCTCCACATAGACTTCTATTTCGTGAGGTAGGGTAAAAGTGGTAATCGTTAGGGGTATGCCTGACTGAACGGCCCTTTTTATTTTTTCATCATCAACAACCAGTTCCTGGGCTGCCATTCTTCATTCCTTACAAGTATATTAGTTTAACTATATCAATATCGGCTACTTCACGCAAGCTCTTGGCAGTAATATACTAGATTTAATGGAATTACGGACCCTCGTGTGCCTGGCAGCCTTTTTTCTGTTTTTGTCCATTATTAGGCCCTTTATCAGGGGATTATGGAAGCTTAGGGGCTTGACGATGTGTCCCCTCTTGGCTCTGGGTATTTTGGCGGGTATTTTTCCTGCCTATGGTTTCAGGCCGGAATGCATCCCCCTGCTTTTGTTAGCCCTGTTTTTGGTTTTTGCCAACTTGCTGGATATGATAGCCGTTTTTTCCAGCCTCCATAGCGATTCTTACCGTGAACAGGGGTTTGTTTTTTCCTTAACCACCGCCGCTGTATTTGCCTTTACCCTGTGGCTCACCGTGTATTATGGGCCGCCCTTGGATATGGACCTTAGTACCGAGGGGGTAAAAACCGTCTTTCTCCGGGGCGAAGAACTCCATGTCAGAATTTACGGTCCGGTGGAGCCGGAAACCTTGGAATCCCAGGATGAGCCGGAAGCAGTATCTCCTAAAAGCCAAGTTTCCCAGGTTGACCTGCCCGGTTTTACCGGGCAGGCGGTCCGCCCTTTGCTTATTCTGCTGCCCCCGGTGGCCGGTTCTTTTACCGTGACCGATGAAGTTTGCAGCGCCCTCCGGGGTCGGGGGTTTACCGTCCTTGCCTTTTCCAGATTGAATTTTGATTCTCCTTTTTTTGACCGGAACGGTATGCCGATACGGTTGTTTGCCCCCGGTCTCTTCAGGCTGGGGAGGGCCCTTACCCGGGGCTTAAGTAATACTTTTGCCAATGCCGCAGGCCGGGAACTGGAAGAAGGGCGGAAGCAGGACGTGGTTTTTATTCTGGATGAATTATCCCGGAATAAGGATTTGCAGGATCTTTTGGAAGGTACGGACAGGGATACGGTTTTCCTGGCCGGATACGGCGCCGGAGGAGCGGCTCTTACCGTACTGGCGGGGCAGGGTGATTTTGTCAGCCGGTACCCCCAGATTCGGGGGATATTTTCAATAGAAGCTCCCCTTCTTTCATCCCTGGAAAGCGATGAATTGCCGCCCGATCCGCCGTCTGCGGGTCCAATCACCTCTTTTTTCCGGCGGGCAGAAGAATGGGTTGCCGGCCTTGCACCCAAAAAAATAACCCGCATCGGCCCGCTTCCACGGCCGGTTTTGCCGGTCATGTTCATCCTTTCCGACCGGGTTATCCAGGAAAGAACGGGCCGCTATGAAACGGTACTCTGGACTTTAAGTATTTCCCGAAATGCGGCCCTGCTTGCTGCCGTTCCCGGGGCGGGGCCCTTTGATTATTCCGGTAGTCCCCGGTATTATCCTATCCTAAGTGCCCTGTTTAGCGGCAGTCTGAGCGAGGAAGGAACTGCTAACCGGGACTGGCCGGACTTGACTGCTGCACTTATCACTAATTTTTCCGTCCTTCTGCTGGAAAACGAAACTCTTGCACCGGAACCCGGCGATCCCGGCCCTAGGACGCTTATAAAAACCGCCTTAGCCGGAAATATTCATCTGGAACAGGGAGGGGTCTGGCATATTCCCCCGGGGCGAACTATACTTCAACCATGAGTACGGCAAATTCTGCGGCATTGGATAAATTTTTTCGTTCTCTCCTGGATTTTAACGAATTTGAATCCATTGATTCTTCGCTGAACGGTATTCAGATCGATAACGATGGATCGGAGATAAGGAAGATAGTCTTTGCTGTAGATGCTTCTTTGGAAAGTTTCAAACGCTGCGCCGCCGCCGGGGGGGGGATGCTTTTTGTACATCACGGTATTTTCTGGGGTGCTCCCCTGGCGGTAAAAGGGGTCCACCGCAAACGACTGCAATTTTTGCTGGATAACAACATTGCCCTTTATGCGGTTCATCTGCCTCTGGATCAGCATCCAAATCTGGGAAACAACGCTGCCTTAGCGGAACTTCTGGAGATAGAAAACAGAGAACCCTTTGGCCTCTACCATGGTAAAAAAATCGGTTATAAGGGTAAACTAAAAAAACCCCTGACTATTGACGAAGCAGCTAATGCGATTAACTACACGGGGCGCCTTCCTCTGGGAGTGTACCCTTTTGGCAGGAGCATCAACGAAAGCTGCGCCGTAATTTCCGGCGGTGCTTCCCGGGAAGCAATGCAAGCTCTGGAAGAAGAAGTGGACCTCTATATAACAGGAGAGATTGGCCACAGCGTTTACCATCCGGCCATGGAAGGATCCCTTAATATGATAGCGGGGGGACATTATTCCACCGAAGTGTGGGGAGTCCGCAAGGTGATGGCGGAATGTGCAAACCAGCTTAACATTGATACGGAGTTTATTGATATTCCCACAGGATTGTAGAGAAAGGAAGAAACCGTGAAAAAAAAGTTGCTGCCCCTTACACTGACAGCTCTGGCATTTCTATCGGATCAGTTGTCCAAGGCATTCATTGTAAAAAATTGGCCCCGGGAAAATACTTTTATTGCCGATGTCTTCGGCAATGAATTTTTGTGGATCTATCATGTGCGAAATACCGCCATTGCATTCAGCCTGGGACACAATCTGCCGGACTGGATAAAGCCGGTTTTATTTATCCTGCTTCCAACAGCACTGCTTGTTTTTCTGGCGGTGTATTTTTTTAGATCCAATGAATTTTCCCCCCTTCAACGCTGGGCTTTGGCGGGGATCCTCGGCGGAGGATTGGGAAACCTGGTTGACCGGATATTCCGTCCCGCGGGAGTGGTGGATTTTATCAGCGTGAAACTATACGGCCTTCTCGGTTTTGAACGGTGGCCCACTTTTAATCTCGCCGATTCTTTTGTGGTGGTCTTTGGGATTCTGCTTCTCATTAGCGTCTTTATGCCGGAGCAAGGGAGAGCGGGGAAAAAAAAACAGTGAACAAAAAAGCGGGATTTGCGCTGCTCCTGTTCACCGCCACGGTCTTTAATATTGCAGTAACGGTAATTTGTTTTGGAATCCTGTGGCTGTTATACACGGCATTACTGGTTCCCCGCATTCCGGAGGAAACGATCTCTATTGGTCTTCCTTCCCTCTTTGCAGTATCGGTCATACTTTCCCTTTTTATTTACCGGCAGGCGCTCAAGGGGTATTTAAAAAAGCGGTCTCCGTCCGCAGCAGAAGACTTGTTATGAATGCTGCCGCAGCAATTCTTCCGGTGTAATGGCGCTTAAATCTTTGGCTATTTTGTCCGGCCCGGCGGCTTTTATTTTGTCCTCTGGAAAGGACGTAAGCAGGGCCAGGCAGCGCATCCCCGCCGCTTTAGCGGCTTCTATTCCGCCAATGGAATCTTCTATCACCAGGCAGACGGAAGGTTTTTCTTCCAGCCGGGAAGCGGCTTCCAAAAATAAATCTGGATAGGGTTTTTGCCGTTCCACATCCAAGCCGTTTACCATGGCGTCAAAGGCCTTGTTTCTGGCGGCGGCTTCTATGGCGGCGGCCAAGCCTATTTGTTCGGAACGCATTTCGTTATTGATAATTCCGATAGCTTCCATATTGATCATCATCTTGACTTGATCCGTAGAAGTAGCCAAGGCTGTCTTTAATCCCAATTCTCTGGATCGGCGAACAAATTCAACTGCACCGGGCAGGGCCTTAAGGGATCCGGGTTTTTTTACCAGTTCCGAATAAATCCCGTAGGTGCGGGCTTTGTCCCGTTCAATGTTAAAATCATTGATGCCATATTTTTCCGCCACTCCGCCCAAAAAACGGTTTTCTCCCAGGCCCACAAAGGGGGAAAAATCCTCGTGGGTAATTTCAATGCCATGGGTTTCCTTAAACATGATCCGGCCCGCTTCGGCAATAAACCATTCTGAATCGGTCAACACTCCATCCATATCAAAAATGACAGCTTTGATTTTGCTCATAAATACCTCTTTGGTTCGCCGCCGTTCAGAATGGCATAAAGTTCAATATAACTTTTTGCCGTGCCCGATGCAATTTTGTTGAGCAGCACCTCTTCTACCTGGAAAAGGCCCACTTCACTGGACATTCCTACTCGTATGCTGATTGGTTTTTCTTTTCCCGCCTCTATGGTGAGTTCATCAATGGCCTGGGCCGAATATTGATGGATATCACCCATGCGGGGAGCGCCCCCTGTAATGGCCAGGGGAATCCGGGCCCGGCCTTTCTTCATATCGCAGCCGTCGGCAACCTGGACGATGCCCGCTTCCAGGGAATGGATGGACCGGGTTCCCATGTGGCCGGTAATTGCCTCCACGGCTATGGACCGGATCATCACCTGCTTTTGTATCGATGCGTTATATACTTCGGAGAGAATACGGGTCAGGATAGGATAAGCCATGTAAACACTGTGCAGTTCGTGATCCTGCCGGCCAATACCCATTCCCATATCATGGAGGAAGGCTCCGCAAAAAACAGCGGAAAGGCTGTCTTCAAAATCTCCGGCTTCTTCTTTTTCAAGACTGGCCTTTACATTCGCCTGACGGAGGAGATCCATCATGATCAATGAATTGAGCGCCACCGTTCGCATATGAACCGGGCCGTGATCGTTGTACTTGAGCCGGACTATGGATACTTCGTTGGCGTATTCCTGCATAAACTGGATTTCGTCGTCTTTTAAAAGCATATCCGCCAACTGTTCTGTTTTCCCCAAAAGTTTAAAGGATTGTATCTTTTCGAGTATTTTGCCATCCAGGGCCAATTCTTTACCGGATCTCATCCTTGTCCTCCTTAAATATCCGGAGCATTAGCTAAAAGATAGTCTTCCGCTTCCTTGCTCCAAAGGCCCCTGTGCCGGTTACAAATTTCTGCCAGGGCCGAATAAAGCGGACCCAGTTCTTTATCGCCGGTCTTTTCAGAAAAATCAGCAATTGCAGCAAGGGGAAGTTTTTTGTGGGTGTAGATCAGTTTTTTCCCCCCTGGGATCTTGTCCAGTTCAATGGTGGTTTCCGCTGCAGCATTAAGGCCCCCCACATGGGTAATCATAAAGACCGGATTAAGAAGTCCCTGGGCCATCATGTTTAAAGATTCTTTCATGTCTTCCGTATTGCCCCCGCTGGTTCCAACAATGTGATGGTTCTCGTAGTGGATATTGTAAAAGTTGAGCGGGGCGGAAAAGGAAGTATCCGTGGGGCCGGCAAAAAAATTAAGGCAGCCGTCATGGCCCAGAAGGGCATCTCCCATTTCCAGCACCTGTTTGACTGGGGCAAAGACAAACACATCGTCAAACAGTCTGCCGCCGTTAAGGTTTTTTAAATGAGCAATGGGATCGGAACAGTTTTTGGTATTCACATAAACAAGTTCTACGCCGTTCTTCTTTGCTTCTTCTACAGTAAGAAGTTCTTCCGCCCGCCTTAATCTGGCGTGGTCTATGTCGGTAACGATCACCCTGGCGGATTTGCGGGGAGCGTGGATAGCATAGTCGATGGCGCTCAGTCCCATGGGCCCCACCGAAGCAAGAAGGACCATGGATCCGCCTTCGATAATTCCCATGTCATGAACATAGGAGCCTCCCGTGCTGTGATACTGGGCATGAAAGGCCCCCGCCACACAGGATACGGGCTCGGAGAGGGATCCCATAAAAAAATTATCCCCATAGTAGGGAAGGAGGCAGTTCATTTCCATCACTTCCATGGGAATAATGATATGGGTGGCATCGCCGCCGATATACTCATAAGAATAACCCGGCGCCCAAAGGGTTGTTTTTCCGTTCTCATCCGGATAGTTCAAGGCGGGCTGGATCGCAAAACGATCACCTTCGTTAAATTGGCCGGCCCATTTGGCACCGACCTTTTCCAGGACTCCGCAAAATTCATGGCCTATGATACAGGGCTGCCGGGACAGATCATAACGAATTCGTTTGTGGGATCCTCCCTGAAGGGCCAGTTTGTGACTGGACATGCAGATCGAATCCGATATAATCCGGGCAAGTATTTCGTCGTCCCTTATTTCGGGCAGTTCAAATTCTTCCAGGCGGAGATCATTTACCCCGTAAATACGAACAGCCTTTGTTTTCATGGTTATTCTTAATTATAGTATTTTTTATGTCTTTTCTCAAGAACTAGTTCAGATTAAACAGTTTGTACAAAACCAGCAGGATCTTGTAGTAGAAGTACGGAAAAATTCTTAAAATGCGCCAAGGCCCATGGATGCAAAACCCAAGCCATTCAAAACCCCGTTCAAAGACCTTGCGGGAAGGGCGGCGCCGGCGTTCTGCAAAAACATCAAAAAGATCGCTGCACCATAAACGCAGGCCATTGTTCAAGAGACTGTCGTTGCGGGCTATCCAGCGTTCGCCGCCCTTAACACCCTTTCCAACCAGAAGAAGGTGAGGAGAAGCTTTTCTGATCGCCTGGAGTATGATGGGTTCTTCCTGGTGTTTGAAATTTCCAACAAAACGGCCCACAATTCGCAGTCGTGGAAAGGTTTGGCGCAGGTTTTTTTCGGCCCGCTTAAGGCTCCTCATCCTTCCTCCCAAAAGGTAAATGGACAATCCCCGTTTTTCCAGAATGGAAAGAAGGCTGATCACAAAGTCAAAGGGCATATAACGAAATATTTTTTTCTTTTTTAGGAACCAGTGGCCCGTGATCAGGCTTTTGGAAATCGGGATAATCATGGCAGCCCGTTGTACAAATGGGCGGTATTCATAGTGATTCCTGGCCTGGAGAAGATCCCAAAGGGAAAGGAGGATGATGTCCTGGCCCGTGTTTATTTCTGAGGCTGTTTTTAACAGCCGGTTAGCGGCATCTTCGAGCTGTTCGGGGGGGACAATATCCAGGGGAACCCGTAAAAGGCTGGTTCGTTCTATTGTTGTTTTAGCGTCCACCAGGCCTTCTCCATCAAGACAATATTTACCGCCGCCGTTCCATAGAGGGCCGCCGTTTCGGTCCGCAAAACCGCCGGCCCCAGGCTTAGGGGGTTAAAGCCTGCATCCACAAAACGTTTTTGTTCGGCACCGGAAAATCCCCCTTCGGGGCCCACGGCCAGAATAATCAGCCGCGGTTTTTTATAAAGATACCGGTGAAAACTTCCTTGTGCAAGGGGATTCGGACTCCCCTGGGGGAACATGGGGGTAAACAAAAGGCCCAGGATTTCTCCGGTGCTTATCAGCTTTTCCCAATAGGCAAATAACTCATCGGTGCTGAGTACTTCATGCATCCTGGTATTTACGGCGGAACCGCTTTGCTGCCGGGCTTCTTTTATAATGCGCCGCCACCGTTCTGCCCGGCCCACGTAATGACCTCTGGGTACGGAATGCTCCGACACAAAGGGAACCACTTCGCTTATTCCTCCTTCCGCCGCCTGCCTGACAATCAGATCCATCCTGGCACCCTTGGGCAAGGCCTGAAACAAAATAATGGGGGGATATTCTGTTCGAAGCACAGCAGAAATCTCTTCTTCCGCCTCCGGCATTATCAAACCTATCAAGGTATGATTGTCTGTGCTTTGTACGGTAACGGTAACCCGCCGTGGAGAGGAAAGGGAGGGGAGCAGGGCGGAAAAGACATGGCCGGCTTTTAGCCGACGGACATGGACCAAATAGTGGTAATCTTCATCTTTCAGCCGGACCAGGCCGTCCTTGTCCGGCTTTTCTTTTAGGAGAAACTGCCGCACCCTTATGAGGCCATGGGCAGGGCATTGTCCGCTTCTTCCTGCAGGGCCTTAAGGGTTTTTGAAGTTTTCATCAGTTGAGTGTAGTTTCCGCTGTGGAGGATCCGCACCGCTTCTTGAAGCTGTACGTCGTATTCCAGATCGTAGATCGGAGCAATGCTGGTGCGGTTTTGTTCATTCCGGATCAGCCGTTTGAGCAGGGTCCTGTCTAAGCCGTATTTGGCGAAGAGTTCTTCCACCAGGGCATCCACCTGGGCGTTTTCCGCCCTGGGATTTTTCTCGACAAAGGCAGGGATCGTATTGACGGAGATCAGCTCCTTTAGGTGTTCCGCATCGGCGGCGGAAAACTCCGGAAAGAACACTTCTTTATCCGGGGGTATTCCTATCTTGTCGATGTTTGCGTCGCTGGGGGTATAGTATCGCGCAGTAGTGAGCCGGAACCCGGAATTAGAGCCCACGGGGTATACCCGCTGAACCGATCCCTTGCCAAAGGTTTTTTCTCCCACCAGGTATGCCCGGCCCCGGTCTTTTAGGGCTCCCGCCACAATTTCTGAAGCGGATGCGGAACCGCGGTTGATCAAAACAACCACCGGCATATCCTGGGGTACGATCGAGAGATGCCTGGCATTGTATTCATAGGATTCTGAAGAAATCCGGGACTTGGTGGACACTATCAGGCCGCCGTCCAGAAACAGTTCGCAGGTTTCGACCGCTGATTCCAGAAGCCCGCCGGGATTGTTTCGCAAATCCAGTACCAGGGAGGTGTAATTTTTTTCCTTAAAATCTTCCAACGCCTCCCTGATCCGTGCCGCCGTCATGGGAGTAAAAGTGATGATTCGAACATAACCGATATTCCCAATCATCTCGTATTTGATCACCGGCACTTCGATTACCGCTCTGGTAAGGGTTATGGGAAATTCCAATCCTGCCCCCCGGCGGATCAGCAGGTTTACATCGGTTCCCGGCATTCCCCGAAGGCGGGTAAGGACCGTATCCAGAGAAAGGGTATCTGTAGCTTCTCCATCAATTTCGACGATCAAATCCCCGGGACTGATCCCCGCCCGCCAGCCGGGAGTATCTTCGATGGGGGAAGACACTTCCACAAAGGGAGGAGTTCCGTCCGGCTTGGTTTCCAGGGGCTTGCTGATATAAAGGCCTACTCCGCCGAAACGGCCTGAAGTAGTATCATGTAAATCTTCAAATTCTCTGGCAGGAAGGAATGCCGAATGGGGATCTCCCAGGGAATCAAGAATTCCCTTCATGGCTCCTTCAAAAAGCGTCTGGGAATCTACCTCGTCTACATAATTACGCTGGATGAAATCAAACACATTCTGGATAAGCCCCGGATAGGTCCGGTTAATTCCGGAACTATTCTGGGCCTGGGCCCTGGGAACGGAAACAGTAATAAAAAGCGCTCCAAGGACAAGTCCGGACAGGATCCAGATAAGCGAAGCTCGGTTTTTTTCTGGGAGTATTTTCATGTTTCTATTGTAAGACTTCTTCTGTACTTGTGCAATTACCGGATCCAAGGCTATGCTTGTGCGTCGTCAAGCCGGGCGGCAGTCTGTTCATTGCTTCGTACCAGCCGTTTGGCCAGCAGTTTGGAAAGGAATATGCCGTAGTGGGGGTATTCCCGGATCACGTTTATAAAGGTTTTTTGTGTCAAAAGGATCAGTTTTCCTGGACTGGTTGCCCTGATCGTGGCGGACCGGCGCTGGTTAAGGAGAAATGACATTTCCCCCATAAAAATATCCTGGGGAGAAAGGCTGCCAACGGGTTTATCATTGTAGAGTACCTCGTAGGTACCGGAAGAAATGTAATAAAGGTAATCGCTGGGCTCGCCTTCTTTAATAACAACATCTCCTTTTTTTACTTTAACGATCTGTTCCCGGGAAAATCCCGCCGGTACCTCGTGTTCCACCGATATTTCATGTTTGATAACCAGCATAACCTGGTTTCCCTTGGCATTGTATTGCAGTTCATTGGAAAAACTAGAGGCCATCCTGATCCCCCGGCCATGGAGACTGTAATCATCCTGGTCGATAATTTTTTTCATGTGGGCTCGGACATCAAAGCCCTTTCCTTCATCATGAACAATGAAGACCGATTTGTCCGGCTTGATCTCCCAAAGGAGGGTAACTTTTTTTGCCCGGACTGCAGGGTCCTTGCATTTTTCCGCAATCAGTTCCACGGGGGAAATTCCCTGCTCCAATGATGCGGTTTTTTCTTCGTAGGTAATGCCGCAGTTGCCGTGTTCAATGGCGTTGACAATCAGCTCCGCCAGGGCCAGTTGGAGCTGCATCTTACCGTCCGGATTGATAAGTCCCCGCTGGGCCAGGATTGTGGCCCCAATGCTGGAAAAAAGGGGCACCGCAAAAAAATCGTTTTCTATGGTAAAACTGCCGGACGCTCCCTCCAGGAGATTTTTGGTAAATTCCCTCTGGAAGATAATCTGGTAATTCTGCTGAATAATTTCGATGTTTTTTACTAGATGAGTCTTAAGACGGTAATTGTCCAGCAGGGTAAGGACATTGATAGCTTTGTATTTTTTTAGCAGTTCTTCTTCCTTAGTGTTTTTACTGGAAAAGAGACCGATGATTCCGAAGTTGAGGATCCATGTATCGTCCCGAATATGATCGATGATCCAGTCTATGTTGATTATAGGATCCGAAAAGTTAATTACCACCAGTTCCGGCAGGGCATAATCAAAGAATTCCAGAATTTCAACTTCCTGAACCATAAAGCGCAGTTCGTAGGAATGGCCGGGAATCTGCTGAAAGGCAAATTCTATTTGCTTTTTGATTTCAGGATCCGAATTGATAATACCCAATGTACTCATGTTGACTCCAAAATGGTTTTCCTTATTTATTGACTGTTTCAGGAAACAAGATCAACTCTGCCGGTCCCTGGGTAAGCAGTTCAGCCATTAAGGAACGGATATTCTCTTCTGTTATCGACCGGTAGAGGGCAGGCCGCTGGGCCAGGCGGGATAGGGGTGTCTCGGTGATGACGAAAAAATTTGCCAAATTCCGGGCGATAAAACTGTTGTTTTCCATGGAACGTTCAAAGGTTTTGACCAGCGCTTCTTTTGACCGGGAAAGGGTTTCTTTGTTTACGGCATCGGCGAGGGACATGAGTTGTTCCTTGACTGCCTCCCGGAGTTCTGTTTCTCGTTTGGGATCGCAGACAAAGTACACTTCCAGGGTTAGTTCTCCCCTGGGTATGGGGGAAAAGGACGCTTTGGCGGATATGGAATAGACCCCGCCCAGTCTTTCCCGGATTTCGTCGGTTAAAACAATACTCAGGTATTCGCTCAGCACCAGAACCGCTGCATTGTCCTCTTCGGTCCAGGTTTTGGGGGCAAACCATCCCATGTAAACGATGCTTTTTTCTTCTTTTCCCTTGTGGATGATTTGTTCGGTTTTTTCGGGCCGCCGTACCTGCGGATCGACCCAGTTGTTCCATCGTGGCAGTTCTCCCATTGGGATGGAGGCAAGCCAGGTTTCAGCCAGGTTCCGGAGTGTCCGGCGATCCCCCAGGCTTCCCGCCAGGACCAGGGTATAGTCCGCAGGATTCAAAGCCAGGGTCAGGAAGGTCAGGGCGGCTTTCTCGTTTACATGGTCCAGATCCGCAATTTCCATGGACTTAAACACCGGGTGTTCTCCGAACATCAACCGGGCAAGTTCAATGGAAAAGGTCCTTTCGGGGCTGTCTTGGCGGAGCCGAGTCCTGTAATAATCCAGCACCAGGGCAAATCCGGCTTGATCGATCCGCGGATGGGTAAAGGATCCGTGGAGCATTTCGAACAGAGAAGGAAGATCCTTGAGAGATGAAGAACCCTGGAATCCCCGGGTATTGGTACCGGCCCATAACGACAGGGAAACCTGCTTATCAGAAAGAAAGTCCATCAGATCCGGCCTGGAAAGAAGGCCCAGGCCGGAAGCACCCTGGATCTCCGCCGCCAGCTTTGCAGAGTACAGGGCCTCTTCGGGGGAAAAGCCCAATCCATCCAGCAGAGTTTCGCCATTTGTGCCGGCGGCACCGGCGCTTGTTGTACCCCCCCGGGCCAGGGCATAGAAATCCAGTTCGTTGTTTTTATTGGCCGTCTCAAAAAGGATTAGCTGCATACCGTTGGAAAGTTCCCAGATTTCTGCCCCCGACTGATCCTGCCGGACCGAGACAATGGTTCCTTGTTCGGACACTTCGCTGATCTGAAAAGTATTGACAGATCCGGACAGTCTGCCGGATGCGCCGGGCTTGATATCCATTCCCAGAGGCGGCGTTACAGCGGCGCTGAGGCTTTTTTCTACCATGCTGGCTATGGCCGGATCGCCGGGAAGGTTTTCCGCCTCTGGGCCGGTAACAATCACCGTTAAATCATCGTCTATGTAGTAGTTTCTAAGGGTGGTATTCACCGTTTGAAGTCCTATGGCGGGGAGGAGCCGCCTTATGGCATCCGCTTCCCATTCAATATCCAGGGCAGCTTGTTCCTGGAGGAAATCGGCGGTGAATTCATTTATATAGTTCTCCGATTCCCGGCGGTCTTTTTCCATTTCCATCATTTCCAGATCGGAAAGAATGGATGCTTTTGCCCTGTTCAGTTCAACCCAGGTAAAACCATAACGGAGAAGGCGTTCTTTTTCCATGAGCAGCGCTTCCAGGGTTTCGGCGCTTCGGTCTGCTTTGACGTTAGCGGCCATGACATAGTATCGGGAGAGTAGGCCGTACCGGGTATTCCATGAGCCCGCCGCCATGTAGGGGGTATTTTCCGATGCGATCCTTTCCCCAAAGCGGAAATCGATCATCGTATTAATTAGGTAATCGAGGAGTTCTTCCCGGTAATCCTTCAGTGTTCTGGTCGAAGCCAGGGGACAGCGCTTGTAATAAAGGAATACCGTAGAAGTGGATAATTCCCCGTCGGTTATCACCGCCGTAGTAAGGGCCCCCTTTTTGGGATCCGGCAGTTCATAGCGGGGCCGATTTAGGGGAGTGTCCGGGGCGGGGGCCGTAAAATGGGCGGCCAAATCTTTTTCCAGGGCTGCCCCGTCAAAATCCCCGACCAGGATCAGCGCCATATTATCCGGCCTATACCAGGATCGGTAAAAGTTTTTTAGTTTCTCCGCCGGGGCGTTTTGTATTATTTCCGGCAGTCCGATGGGAAGCCGCCCGGCAAAACGGGAACCCCGGAAAATCACCGGCAGCATCTGCCGCCGGACCCGTTCCTGGGCACCCAGACGGGTCCGGTATTCTTCTAATATGACAAGCCGTTCCCTGTCCACATCTTCGGGATCAAAGGTAATTGTCCAGGTCCAGTCGTCCAGGATGGCCAGGGCCTTGACGGGGATTCGCTTTACACCGTCCTCGCCCTCTTCCACCGGAGTTTCAATGCCGTAGACCGTTTCTTCAAAACCGGTATAGGCATTCACTTCCGGACCAAAGCGCATTCCCAGGGAACGGAGATAGTTGACCAGCTCCGCTCCGGGAAAGCGGCGGGTACCGTTAAAGGCCATGTGTTCTACGAAGTGGGCAAGGCCCTGCTCATCATCTTCTTCCAGTATGGACCCTGCATTGACTGCCAGGGTCAGGTAGGCCCGGTCCGCGGGAAGGGAATTTTCCAGAATATAATACCGCAGGCCGTTGGGCAGGGCTCCCTGCCGCAAAGCAGCTTTGGCCGGAACCGGGTCTTCCGGGGCGCCCAGTCCGCCGTACAGGGCGTTTTGGGGCAGGGTAAAAAGGGGATCTTTGTCGGCAAAAACCGGGACGGCAAAAACCATGGCAATCAGTGCTGCCAGGGATGCCTTTTGGGCCGTCTTTTGAACTCCAAAAACAGGGTCAAATAACCATTTGAAAAAATTCATATTAATAAATATACTATAAAATCCATTTTGTGATATATTGATAAATTGGAGGCAGGAATGCGACTTTTAACCCGGTCCGATTTTGACGGCCTTGCTTGTGGGGCCCTGCTGGAATACCTGGGAATCGTAGACGAATACAAATTTGTTCATCCAAAAGATATTCAGGATGGGCTGATAGAGGCTGGCCCCAACGATATATTGGCAAATATCCCCTATGTTAAGGGTTGTAAATTGTGGTTCGACCACCATTACAGCGAATCCGAAAGGCTTGGCCCGGAAGTGTATTTTGAAGGGGTTTCCAAGTTTGCTCCCAGCTGTGCCAGGGTAATTTATGACTATTATGACGGAGAGAACAAGCTCAGCCGTTTTGACGAAATGCTTAAATATGTGGACAAGGTCGATTCGGGGGATCTAACAATAGAAGAAATTCGCCATCCCGCAGGCTGGATACTTTTGGGTTTCATCATGGACCCCAGGACCGGTCTGGGCCGGTTTCGGGATTTTTCGATCAGTAATTATGAACTGATGGAAATCCTGGCCAAGACCTGTGTCGATAAGCCTATAGATGAAATTCTAGCCATGAATGATGTAAAAGAGCGGATTGAGGTATACCAGCAGCAGTCCGAGGCTTTTGAAAAGATGATAAAAAAACACGCCAGAACCGAGGGTAACGCCATTGTGCTGGATCTGCGGGGGGTGGAGATGATTAATGCGGGGAACCGTTTCATGATTTATTCCATTTTTCCCGATCAGAATATTTCCATCTGGATCATCGACGGAAAAAATAAACAAAATGTGGCCATCACCGTTGGATACAGCATTTTTAACCGTACCGCCACAATTAATGTGGGGAAACTGCTCCTGAGTTACGGCGGCGGCGGCCATACCCAGGTAGGTACATGCCAGGCTGATTATGCCGATGCCGACCGGGTCATCGGGGAAATTCTCGAAGCGGTAAAATAGCCGTATCTATTTCAAATTTAAGAAAACTGTTTCTCCAAAAAGTCATTTTGTGGTATGCTTTTGTATTGGCGGAGGTATCCATGGAAATGAATTTTTATTCCCTCGGCGCGGCGGAGGAAGTTACCGGATCAAAGCATGTGCTGGAGGTAAACGGCAAAAGTTATCTCATTGACTGCGGCGCCTTTCAGGGTTCCCGGGCGGAGGCGGACCGGAAAAACAGGGACTTTGGGGTGGATCCGGACCGCATTGACGGGGTAATCCTGACCCACGGCCACTTTGATCACTGCGGTTTGCTGCCCCTCCTTTCCAAAAAAGGTTACCGGGGGAACATCTACGCCACCCCCGCCACCAGGGACATTTCCAGCCTAGTGATGATGGATTCCGCCCATATCCAGGCCCACGACGCGGAATACCTTCGAAAACAGGCCAAAAAAAAGGGAGAAAAGTTTGACTGGGCTCCTCTCTATGACGAAAAGGATGCGATTACCGCCACTGGCCAGATCATGGGTGTTTCCTACCGCCGCCCCTTTTACATGGGAGACGGAATACAATGTGAATTTTTTGATGCCGGGCATATTCTCGGTTCTGCCTTGGCCTATATGACCATAAAAAAAGACGGGCAAGAACGGGCATTATTATTTTCCGGCGATCTGGGCCGCAAGGGGAAACCCATAATCCGGGACCCGGAGCATCCCCCAGCCCCGGATTACCTGGTGTTGGAAAGCACCTACGGAGATCGGCGGCACGACAAAGCCGATGATGCCATGAAAAAACTCGCCGAGATCGCCAACCGTGCGGCGGATAGCGGGGGAAAGATCATCATCCCCTCCTTTGCCATAGAACGAACCCAGGAACTGGTATACTATTTCCATCTTCTGGTGGACGATGGGGAAATTCCGGAAATTCCCATTTTTGTGGATTCCCCCATGGCCACCAATGCAACGACGATTTTTCAGGTTCACCCCGAATGTTACGATGATGAAATTCACGAAGCCTTTATCAAACATCACAAAAACCCCTTTGGTTTTAGCAGTCTCCACTTTACCACCAGCGTGGACGAATCTAAGGCGCTGAACAAACTAAGGGGAGCGGCGATCATAATCAGCGCCGATGGAATGTGCGAGGCGGGAAGGGTTCAGCACCACCTGATCAACAGTATTGGCGATCCCAATACCACCATCCTGCTGGTTGGCTTTATGGCGGATAACACCCTGGGGCGGCGGCTGCAGAACCGGGAAGAAGAAGTTAAGATCCACGGCATGTGGTTTAAACGAAAAGCCCGGGTAGAGAACATCAACGCATTCAGCGCTCATGCGGATTATGAAGAAGCAGGCCAGTGGCTTGATTCATTGGACTCCAGCCGGTTAAAGAAAATCTTTATCGTCCACGGCGAACCGAAGGCCCAGGCAGCGTTTAAGAAATATCTGGAAGGTAAAACCGATGCCGAACCAGTAATCGTAAAATACGGGGAAACCTACGATCTGGAATAGTAATATTTATGCCGCAGAAAATGCCTGACTTGTGAGTGACAAACAGTGTTCTCGAATAAAAGTCCAGTGATAAAAAAGGGGCCATGGAGCCCCTTTTTTTAACGGACCCTGACTCGCCATGGAGTGCCGCGGTTTCCGTAGGGTGCCCCGCAGCATGGAGTGCCGCGCCCCCGGCCGGTGAAATTCCGGGGTTTGTTTTCCGGGGAACCTTGCCGTGGAGCATTGGCGGCGGTCCTGTTCGCAGGACCTAGATCGTAGGATTTGCCTGCCACAGTTAGTTTGGAGGCCAGCAATACTTTGGCATCTCCCCTGGGGATATTCCGGATATGTCCTTCCAGGCTGACCTGGGCGCCTTCTTTAACGGCATCCACAAAACCGATAAGCCGCTGAATCCCCATGACATAATACACATCATCTCCGGATTTAACTGTGATGCGGCCATTGGTCAGGCCAAGGTTTCCGGTAACCGTTACCGTTTCGGGTTTTTCCCTCTGGGCAAAGACTGTTAGAGCCATCAGGGCTAGAACAAAAACAAATGCTGTTTTCTTCATCGTATGCTCCTCATATATAGTTACTTTAATAACAAAGTATTTTCGATTTGGTAACAAACGGCAAATTGGGTTTTTGTGATATATGCAAATGTTCACCGGCTGGAAAAATAGTCCTTCACTGTGATACACTAATCATATGTACAATCCGGTGGATCCAAAGGTTTCATTTCCCAAACTGGAAGAGGAGATCCTTGCCTTTTGGGAAGAAGAAAAAATTTTTCAGCAATCCGTGTCCCGGCGGGAAGGAAATCCGGATTTTGTTTTTTACGACGGTCCCCCTTTTGCAACGGGACTGCCCCATTTCGGACACTTTGTTCCCTCTACCATAAAAGACATTATTCCCCGCTACAAAACCATGAAGGGTTTTCATGTAGAGCGCCGTTTCGGCTGGGATTGCCACGGCCTTCCGGTGGAAACCCTCATCGAAAAAGAATTGGGGCTTGATTCCAAATCCGATATAGAGCGTTATGGCGTGGCGAAGTTTAACGAAGCCTGCCGCGCTTCGGTGCTGCGTTATGTCAAAGAATGGCGGACGGTGATTACCCGGCTGGGTCGCTGGGTGGATTTTGACAACGACTACAAAACCATGGAAGCGCCGTACATGGAGACGATCTGGCATGTGCTTGCTTCCCTTTGGGAAAAAGACCTCCTCTACGAAGGCCACTACATCCTGCCCTATTGTCCCCGATGCGCCACGGTGCTTTCCAACCATGAACTCAATCTAGGCGGTTATAAGGATGTCCACGATCCGGCCATTACGGTGCGCTTCAGAATTACCGGTGCTGTTCCCGGCAGTTCCGCTGCCCGGAATGTGGAGGCCGCCGATCTGGCCCAGGGAGCGGGGGGAGCGGCCTACCTGCTGGCCTGGACCACCACTCCCTGGACACTGCCTTCCAACCTGGCGCTGGTTTTGGGACCGGACATCAGCTATGTGATGATCCAGGATGGAGCGGACCGCTATATCCTGGCCGAATCAAGGCTCAACGGGTACTACAATAGCGAAACTGGTTACCGGATTATTTGGCACAAAAAGGGAGAGGAGCTTTTAGGCATTAATTACGAACCTCTCTTTCCCTATTTTGCTTATGCCGCAGAAAACGGCGCCTTCCGGACTTATCCAGGAGATTATGTTACCACCGAAGACGGTACGGGAATTGTTCATACCGCTCCGGGCTTTGGTGAAGACGACGAGAGGGTTCTAAGAGGAACAGGAATACCGATGGTCTGCCCCGTCGATGCGGAGTGCCGTTTTACCGGAGAAGTAGCTGATTACCAGGGACTTTTTGTCAAAGATGCGGATAGGGGGATCATAGAACGCCTTAAAACGGAAGGAAAACTGGTTAAGCGGGATCAGATCCTCCATGCCTATCCCCATTGCTGGCGCTGCGGCAGTCCTCTTGTATACCGGGCCGTGGTTTCCTGGTTTGTCAGTGTAGAAAAGATCAAAGCCGCAATGTTAAAGGCAAACAGCGAAATTCACTGGGTGCCGGAACACATCAAGGGGGGGCGTTTTGGCAAATGGCTGGAAGGTGCCCGGGACTGGGCGATCAGCCGTAACCGTTACTGGGGAAATCCCCTGCCCATCTGGCGCTGCGATGACTGCGGCAAAACCATCTGTATCGGCAGCAGGGAAGAATTAAAGGCGCTTTCGGGGAAAACCCCCGAAGACCTCCACAAGCATTTTGTTGACGAAATTACCATACCCTGTGTCAAATCACCGGACAATCGGGAAGGCGTCGAAAAAGCCGTCCCCTGCAGGGGTATCATGAAACGCATTCCGGAAGTGCTTGACTGTTGGTTTGAATCGGGAGCCATGCCCTATGGCCAGAATCACTATCCCTTTGAAAACAAACAATTTTTTGAAGACCACTTCCCCGCTGATTTTATCAGCGAAGGTCTTGATCAAACCAGGGGCTGGTTTTATACCCTCCATGTTTTAGCGGCGGCTCTTTTTAAAAGGCCGGCCTTCAACAACTGCATTGTCTCCGGCCTGGTGCTGGCATCGGACGGCAAGAAGATGAGCAAGAGCCTGAAAAACTATACCGATCCCATGGAAGTGGTAAACAGTTTTGGCGCCGATGCCCTGCGGCTCTTCTTGATCCATTCGGCGGTGGTTAAGGCGGAGGATCTGCGTTACAGCGACGAAGGGGTCCGGGAAGTGATGAAGAGCATCATCATTCCCCTGTGGAGCGCCTACAGTTTTCTTGTTACCTACGCCAACATAGACAAAGTGGAAATACAGGGCGCGCCGGACTCGCCCTCTAATCCTCTGGACCGGTGGATTCTTTCTGAGGCGGAAAACCTGAAGGAAAAAACCGGAGAAGCCCTGGAAGCTTACGATCTTTCCAGGGCGGTAAATCCTATCCTGGAATTTATTGACAAGCTAAACAACTGGTACATCCGCCGTTCCCGCCGCCGGTTTTGGAAAAGCACAGCCGCCGAAGATTCCAGCAGTAATACCGGCGGCATTGTTATTGACAATGACAAGGCCGATGCCTATGGCTCGCTTTTTGAGGCGTTAAAAACGCTGATTACAGCGGCAGCTCCCTTTATGCCCTTTACCACCGACGCGATCTGGCAAAATTTACGGCTGGAGAGCGATCCCCCGTCGGTTCATTTAGCCGATTATCCGGAACCCAGGGAAAACCGGCGGGACAGAAATCTGGAATTTAAAATGGCGGCGGTGCTGCATGCAGTGTCCATGGGCCGGGCCCTCCGATCCCAGTACAGCCTCAAGATCCGCCAGCCCCTAAAAACGGTGGAACTGGTTACCCGGAATCCGGAAGAAAAAAAAGCGCTCCTGGAAATGGAAGACAGCATTCGGGAAGAGTTGAATGTAAAAAATGTGGTGTTCCGGGAGAACGAAGAAGACCTGGTTGAATACGAGGCCAAAGCTAATTTTCGGGTTCTGGGGAAGGAATTGGGAAAAGACATGAAAGCCGCAGCGGAGAGGATCGCCGCCTTAAACCAGACTGAGATTCAAGGCCTCTTGGAAGGTGCAGCCCTTTCTATTGATTTGGATACGGGCCGTTCCGTAGAGATCACTTCGGACAAACTGGACATACGCCGCATCGAAAAAGCAAAGCTCCGGGTTTTGAACGAAGGAACACTGACGGTGGCCCTTGATACGGAAATAACCGAAGAACTTTCCCAGGAAGGAGATGTACGGGATCTTGTCCGGGGCGTGCAAAATGCCCGGAAAGAAGCGGGCCTGGAAGTGACGGACCGGATCGTCCTGTGCATCTTCGGTTCATCCCGGCTCAGGCAGGCATGGGAAGCATTTGCCGATTATGTGGCCGACGAAACTCTGGCGTCCGCTGTAGAATGGGGCGAAACGAAAAATATGATTCAGTTTGATTCGGGAGAAACAACGTGGTTTATCAAAATTACCAAAGCTTGATTTGCGGCCCCCGGCGGAAACCTTTGAGGTTCGCCGGTTATGGGTTATTCCTGGCCCTTTTGTTTTCCTGCGCCTCCACTCCTTCGGCGCCCGAAACCTTTTATGCAGGCCGCAGCGGTTTTGCCCTTATGGCCGAAGGAGCGGATCTGTACATTACCGCCGAGGTACAGTCCTCCCGGCCCATTCTGGATTCCCTTGTGCTGGGCGGCTTGAAAGGATCGGAAATAAAGAGCTTCCTTGATATGAGCGATACCCTGACAGCGGCGATTTTTCCATTCCCGGGAGAACGGTATTTTTGCGCCGCCGCCTCAGGTAGGTTTCCCAGCGGCCGGGGAGGCTTTTTTTTCAGCACCAGCAAGGATTGGGAAAAACGTACTTCCTCTTCGGGGATGTCCTACTGGTATTCGCCGCAATCCCGGCTTTCGATAAGTTTAACTTCCCGGTTTGCCTGTCTTTCCGATGCGGATCCCTTTATACCTCCTCCGGGGGTGCAAATTCCCGAAGCTCTTCCTGCATTGCAAAGAGGATCGGTTCTCTCCGGCTGGGTGAATAATCCTGCTCAGGCCCTGAACAGAATCATCGCCGCCTTTGAGGTACCCATCGAAATCCCCGCGGATCGGCTGTTATTCGCCGTATATCCGGCAGATAAAAGAAATGAAAAGTACAATGCAGTGCTGCGCTTTGAAACGCCGACTCCCACCCAGGCCGCAGCGTTGGTGCGGATTTTTATGCTGGCAAAGCTAGGACTGGCCCTGACGGACTTTAGCGAAAACAAGGACATGAAGACCCTGGCGGAGGCGCTCTTTTTCCAAACTCCCCGGCAGGACGGCAGCGCTCTCATTCTTACCACCGGAACAATGAACGGCAGCGGCCTTGCTTTACTATTTAATACCATTTCGGTATACTAGATTATCTTTCGCCGCTAGGAGGCGGCGTGTTCATGCCAACCTATGAATATGAATGTAAAAGCTGCGAACACAATTTTGAAACCTTTCAAAGTATGAGCGATGCGCCTTTAAATGAATGCCCCCAATGCGGAAAAGAGCTGCGGCGGCTGATTAATGGCGGCACCGGGGTTATTTTTAAAGGTTCAGGCTTTTATGTAACCGATAAAAATAAGGGAACTGCCAAAACAGCTTCAAGTAAACCGGAAGAAAAAGGAAAAGACAAGGACGGCGGAAAATCTAGCAATAAGGCAGCGGGTGAAACAAAGACGGTCTGCGCTTCCTGTCCCGCAGCGATAGCTGCCGGCGGATCCTGCTCCGCACCGGAAAAAGCCGCCGGGTAAGAAGTGGCTCGTTTTTTCTGCGATCATTGCGGAGAGGAAGTACGGAGGGACAGCAGCCAATGTCCCCGCTGTGGACGATACTTTGCTTTTGTTCGCTGCCCCCAATGCAGTTTTAGCGGAGAAGAAAAACGGTTCGCCAAAGGCTGTCCTTCCTGCGGATACTGTACTCCGGAACAAAAAAAGGTTTCCCCCGGTTCGTCCTGGACAGCGGCAGGAAAACTTCCCCTCTGGGTATACATCGTCGCCGCCCTGGGGCTGGCTGCGATGGCCCTGGTGTTTTATATTACCGTGCGGTGAGGTTAAAATTCGAATACAAAAACCCGCCGCTCTCACAGCCGCCATGAATGCTGCCCGTACCTTGCATAGTTGGCGTTTTCCCGTTATTATTAGTCAAATTAAACTTTAATATGGGGGTTTTTCTTTATGAAAGTTGCTATTAATGGCTTTGGCCGTATCGGCCGCTTGGTTTTTCAGTCCATTGTGGGCCAGGGACTGCTTGGCAAAGACAAAATTGACGTGGTTGCCGTCACCGATATTACCACGGATGCCCAATATTTCGCCTATCAACTTAAATACGACTCCACCCAGGGACAGATGAAGGCAGACATAAAAACAAAAAAGACTTCCGGAGCGGAAGAAGATGACATTCTTGTGGTCAATGGCCATGAAATTCAATGCGTTATGGCGGAGAGGGAACTCAAAAACCTGCCCTGGAGCAAGCTGGGGGTGGAATATGTGATCGAATCAACCGGCCTGTTTGTCGATGATAAGGCTTACGGCCACCTGGAGGCGGGGGCCAAAAAGGTGATCATCTCCGCCCCTGCCAAGGGCAAGGACAAGAAGATCCCCACCTTTGTTATGGGAGTTAATAACGAAAAGTACGATCCCGCCAATGACCATGTCATTTCCAATGCCAGTTGTACTACCAACTGTTTGGCCCCTCTTGTGTATGTTCTCCTCAAAGAGGGAATGGGCATCGAAACGGGCCTGATGACGACCATTCACTCCTATACGGCTACTCAAAAAACCGTGGACGGACCTTCCAAGAAGGATTGGCGAGGAGGCCGTGCTGCGGCAATTAACATCATCCCCTCTACTACCGGAGCGGCCAAGGCGGTGGGCGAAGTGCTTCCTGAAACCAAGGGCAAGCTGACCGGCATGAGCTTCCGGATTCCCACTCCCACCGGTTCCGTAGTGGACCTGACCTTCCGCTCGGTAAAAGATACTTCTATAGAGGAAATCAATGGCGCCTTCAAAAAAGCCGCCGACAGCTACCTAAAGGGAGTGCTTCAGTTCCAAAACGATGAGATCGTTTCCACCGACATCATCCACAATACCAATACATCGATCTACGACAGCCTGGCCACATTGCAGAACAACCTGCCCGGCGAAAAGCGTTTCTTTAAGGTGGTTTCCTGGTACGACAACGAGTGGGGTTATTCCAATAAAGTGGTGGATCTCCTCAAATACATCGACAGCAAAAAATAATTTTCATTCCTCTAGCAAGAGGCACAGAGATCATGGAGAAAAAACGAGGATTCTTGAAAAATCTTCAAAAGCTCTGTGCCTTGCTGTCCGGTTTGCCGGATAGTGTGTCTCCGTGCAAAATAGTTTAAGGAGAAGATCATGATCAAAACCATAAAATCCGTGGATTTAAAGGGCCGACGGGTCATCATGCGGGTTGACTTTAACGTACCCATGAAGGACGGGGTGGTTCAGGATGATACGCGGATTACAGCGGCCTTGCCTACCATTCAATATATTTTGGAACAGGGGGCAAAAACCCTGACCCTGATGAGCCACCTGGGGGATCCTTCCAAGGATGCAAAAAAAGCCAAGGAAAAAGCCGAAAAGGATGGCAAGGCTTTTGACGAAGATGCCTACATTAGAGGAAAACACCGCATGGCTCCGGTGGCCGCCTACCTGGAAAAGAAACTGGGAAAACCAGTGATCTTTGCCGGAGAGGACAGCTGTTACGGCAAGAAAGCTTTTATCGATGGCCAGAAAGACGGTTCGGTAATCATGCTGGAAAACACCCGGTTCCATAAAGAAGAAACCAGCAAAGAAGGGACGGAACGGGACAGTCTGGCAAAAGAACTGGCAGGCTATGGCGATATTTTTGTAAACGATGCTTTCGGCACAGCCCACCGGGATCATGCTTCTACCGCTTCCATAGCCAAGTTTGTGCCGGTCTCTGTGGCAGGTTTTCTTATGGAAAAAGAAGTACAGTTTCTGGAACCCATTGTAACGAACCCCGTTAAGCCTCTCGCTGCGATTATCGGCGGGGCCAAGGTTTCCAGCAAGATCGCTGTGCTGGAAAGCCTCTTAAAGAATGCCAATGCCCTGGTCATAGGCGGCGGTATGGCCTATACCTTCCTTAAGGCCCAGGGCCACCGGGTTGGTAAATCTCTGGTGGAAGACGATCAGATCAACACCGCCAAAAGTATTTTGGAAGCGGCCAAGAAGGCGGGGGCGGAAATTATTCTTCCCGTGGATCAGGCGGGAGCGGAAGCCTTTGATGCCGCCGCTGCGCCGGTACCGGTGGACAGCATGGATCTGCCCGATAATCTGATGGGACTTGATGTGGGTCCAAAAACCGTGGCCAAATACAAAGAAGCTCTGGCCAAAGCAAAAACTATCGTCTGGAACGGTCCGGTTGGGGTCTTTGAATTCGACTCTTTTGCCAAGGGCACCGAAGAAGTGGCCCGCATTGTGGCGGACGCCACAGACCGGGGAACGATTACCATAGTAGGCGGCGGCGACTCGGTGGCGGCGGTAAACAAGTTTAATCTGGCATCAAGAATGAGTCATGTCTCCACCGGCGGCGGCGCTTCGCTGGAACTGCTGGAAGGAAAAAAACTTCCCGGTATCGAAGTTTGCCGGGGTTAGGAGGAACAATGAGCAGACCATATTACATCGCAGGAAATTGGAAAATGCACAAGACCCGATCCGAAGCGGCGGAACTGACGGAAACTCTGGTTAAGGAGCTAAAGGATGGCAAACATAAATACTTGGTAGCTCCAAGTTTTACCTTGCTCGAAACCGTAGCACCCATTATCAGAGGGACAAATATTTTGCTGGGTGCTCAAAACTGTGCACCGGAAGAACAAGGTGCCCATACCGGAGAAGTCTCGGTGCTTCAGCTTAAAGACTTAGGCGTCCAGACAATTATTCTTGGCCACAGCGAAAGGCGGCATAACTATAAGGAAGACGATGCCCTTATTAACAAAAAGGTAAAGCTTGCCCTTCAGCATGGCTTTGAAGTGATCCTCTGTGTGGGGGAACTTTTGGAAGAACGGGAAGCGGGAAAGGCCGAAGCGGTCTGCGAAACCCAGACTGTCAAAGGACTGGAAGGCGTGGATGTGGTGAACCTGAACCGTGTTGTTATCGCCTATGAGCCGGTCTGGGCTATTGGAACCGGAAAAACCGCTACCCCGGAAGATGCCGATGCGATCCATGCCTATGTGCGGAAAGTAATTGCCAAACTTTATGGGGACCCGGCGGCGGAAAAAATGATTATCCAGTACGGCGGATCGGTAAAGCCTGACAATGCAGCCCAGCTTATGGCCAAAGAGAACATAGACGGCGCCCTGGTTGGAGGAGCAGCTCTAAAGGCCGATACCTTTGCGCCTATCGCAAAATTTGCCTAGAACATAAATAAATGGGGCTTTTTTAAAAGCCCCTTCTTTGCCGAAGGGCTTCTGATTTGATGTTCTGATGCAATAGTTGAAGAGAGGTTTAGTGCTTAGAGCAAAAAAAAAGCGGATAAAACACCTGGTGCTAATCTTATTTTCCACTGCCTCCCTGGCGGTGTTGATTATCACTGCCTACACCATCGTGTTGATCAATTCATTTTCTTCCGTTTTTTTGGGAAATATTGAAGAGCGGCTTCTTGCAACGGTCCGTTCTGCGGAACGGATATCCACTCCGGAAGAGCTGTTTCAGTTCCGCGCTCCGGAAGATATGCTTAATCCATTGTATTCCGAAATAAGAACACGGCTGATAAAATTTGGCGAAGAGCATAATATTATTTTTATTTATTACTATTATCTCAGGGAAGACGGAACCGTTCAGCCCATAGTAGATAATGATTTTACCGAAGACGCCTATACCCTGTATAGCGATCCAATACCAATGGAAAAAGCCCTTGAACAGTCTATCAAAAGACGAACTGCGGTAACCACAGCACTGGGAGCTTACTCTGTTGAATACGAAAGAATTCTTTCCGCCTTTGCGCCGATCATTGATGCATCGGGAGAGGTCGCCGGGATTGTAGGAGTAGATATAAGCGATGAGCAGCTTCTTTTTTTCCGGAACAGGCTCAGGCTGCTTTCGGCGATGCTCTTTTCCGCCATGGCCTTTACCATTGTCTGCGGACTGATCAGCTTTTTCACCTACAGAAAAAACGAACAAAATCTTTCCAGCAGGCTTGACCAGCAAAAACTAATGTCTTCTTTGTCGGCAAGTTTTATTTCTGACAAAAAAACCGATGTTCTTATCAACGATACTCTCCAGCTAACCGGAAAATTCCTCGGCATCGACCGAATGGTTGTTAGCTTGACGGGCAAAAATTTCTCCATCTATAAACCGGCCTATTTTTGGTGCAGGGGCGGCGGTATTCCAGTGGATCCGGAACTTGCTGGCTTGAACGAACTATTAAAAAACACCTTTTCTCAGGTTAATCCAGGCATCGACACGATAACCTTGTTTTGCAACGATGTGGAATCAAACAACAAATACCATTTTATGAGACTCGCAGGCGTAAGGGCTTTTATGTGGGCTCCTCTTTATGTGGATGGAAAATTATGGGCCATCCTTGGAGTGGAATGTTTATCCGGCCCCAGGCTTTGGAGTGACAGTGACCGCCAACTGGTCAGTACTGTGGCCAGCGTTATAGCCGGAGCGGCGGCCAGAGACCTTCATGAAAAGGAACGAAACGCCGCCCGGGAAACGGCGGAAAAGGCAAGCAGGGCGAAGAGCGATTTTTTGGCCAATATGAGCCACGAAATGCGGACACCCATGAATGCTGTTATCGGCATGACCTCCATCGCAAAAACTTCCCGTGATATAGAAAAAAAAGATTATTGTCTGAAAAAGATAGAAGAAGCTTCCAGCCATCTTTTGGGAGTGATCAACGATATTCTGGATATGTCAAAAATAGAGGCAAACAAATTTGACCTCTCGGCGGAAGATTTTAATTTTGAAAAAATGCTTCAGAAGGTTATAAACGTTTCCAGTTTCAAGATGGATGAAAAAAAGCAAATTTGTTCTGTCCACATCGATAGAAAGATTCCTCCTATTCTCTTTGGAGACGATCAACGGCTTGCCCAAATAATCGCCAACCTTGTTTCCAATGCGGTAAAATTTACCCCCGAAGGCGGTTTTATCCGTCTGGAAACAGAGTGCGTTGAAGAAGCTGGCGACCTATGCACGATCAAGATAAGCGTTTCCGATACAGGTATTGGGGTTACTGAAGAACAGAAAAAAAGGCTCTTTTCTTCTTTTGAGCAGGCCGATTCCAGCACTTCCCGAAAATTCGGCGGTACCGGCCTGGGGCTGGCCATTTCTAAACGCATCGTTGAAATGATGAACGGCCGGATTTGGGTGGATTCACGGCCCGGTCAGGGTTCTACCTTTGCCTTTACCGCAGTGTTTCGGAAAGGAACGATCCAGGAGAAGCAGAGCCTCCTTAATCCCGGGATCGACTGGCATAATGTACGGCTCCTTGTGGTGGACGATGATAAAACAGTGCTGGAATTGTTTAATGAACTGGCAGGCTGGTTTGGTTTAAATTGTACCACCGTCAATGGATCATCGGAAGCACTGACGATGATCGGCAAGGATAGTCCCTACGATATTTATTTTTTAGACTGGAAAATGCCCGGTATGGACGGCGTGGAACTTGCTGAACAGATTAAAACCCGGACGGAACAAAAGTCGGCCATAGTTTTAATGACCAGCGCTGATTGGTCATTCATTGAGGAAAAAGCAAGGCAGGCGGGGGTGGAAAAGATCGTGGCCAAACCTCTCTTTCCTTCCGTAATTGCCGAATGTATCAACCAATGTACAGGCCGGGAAGAAACTACGATGAAGGATGAGGGAACAATAGGGACAGATGACTTTTCCGGCTATAGAATTATTCTGGCGGAGGATGTTGAAATTAACCGGGAGATACTCCTTTCCCTGCTGGAACCAACCGGCCTGGCGGTGGACTGCGCTTGTAACGGTATTGAAGCTGTAGAGTTGTTTACCTCCAGCCCGGACAAATACGCCATGATTTTTATGGATGTCCAGATGCCCGAAATGGACGGCTATGAAGCAACCCGAAGAATCCGTGCATTTGAGGCAAAACATAAGGATGCCGCCGGATCGGACCGGTCTACAAAAAATGATCCGGAGTTTGAAGGGCAAACTCTGCAAACTCCGGAATCCTTAAAAGGAATTCCGGTAATTGCAATGACCGCCAATGTATTTAAGGAAGACGTGGATCATTGTATTGATGCGGGGATGAACGGTCATGTTGGTAAGCCTCTGGATATGGAAGCTGTTCTGGCACAGCTCAGAAAACATCTCTTTGCAAAATAAGCGGCCTGTACTTGCAACGTATCTTATAATAATGTAAAATAATTCAATTATACGGTTATATGCAAAAGCAAAGGACCAAATAATTCTGCGATGGAGGAATGTATGACTTTTTTTGAAGCTGTCCAAAAGGTGAATAATGAAATAAACGGCCTGGTATGGGGGCCGCCCATGCTGGTGCTGATAGTTGGGACAGGTATATTTTTAACAATCATATCAAAGGTTTTTCAGATATCCAAAATCAAGGTTTGGTGGAAGGGTACCTTCGGTCAGCTTTTCAAGAAGTCGGAAAAGATAGATGATAGTAACATTACTCCCTTCCAGGCGGTTACTACGGCCCTTGCCTCGACGGTGGGTACGGGCAATGTCGTCGGTGTGGCGACAGCCATTTTTGCCGGAGGTCCGGGAGCGGTATTGTGGATGTGGGTGTCGGGATTCTTCGGCATGATGACCAAGTATGCCGAGGTTGTTCTGGCGGTAAAGTATCGCGAGGCCGATGAAAAAGGCGCGTATCACGGCGGCCCCATGTATTACATACAAAACGGCCTCGGCCCGAAGATGAAGTGGCTTGCCGTAATCTTCGCTGTTTTCGGGACATTTGCGACCTTTGGCATCGGCAACATGACCCAGGCAAACGCCATAGCATCCTCTCTTGATGAAGTTTTTAATATCCCTCCGCTGGCTGCCGGTATTGCCATTACGATAATTATCGCCCTTGTCATCATCGGCGGTATTAAGCGCATCGCATTGGTAACGGAAAAACTGGTCCCCTTGATGTGTATCTTTTATGTCATTGGCAGTGTGATTATTCTGGTGCTGAATGCCGGCAAGCTGGGCGGCGCATTTAGTTTGATTTTTTCAAATGCATTCTCGCTGCAATCGGTGGGCAGCGGCATTATGGGTTACGTTATCATGCTGGCAATGCGCTACGGTATTGCCAGGGGAGTATTTTCCAACGAGGCCGGGCTTGGTTCCGCTCCCATTGCCCATGCCGCTTCCCGATCAAAGGATCCGGTCCAGCAGGGACTTTGGGGCGTTTTTGAAGTCTTTATCGACACAATCGTTATTTGTACCCTGACCGCCCTTGTTATTGTAACTTCCGGCTTGTATACCGGGGATATTAAAGGCGTCCCGCTCGTTATGGCGTCTTTCTCGAATACATTCGGTTCATTTGGCGGCGTTTTCATTGCCATCGGCATATTAACATTTGCCTGTTCCACGATTCTGGGCTGGTCATATTACGGACAGCAGTGCCTGGGTTATTTGACAAAGAACAACAAAGCCTGGGACATGGCGTATAAAGTTATATTTGCCCTTCTGGCGATTGTCGGAGCAACCGGCGGACTTACCTTTGTCTGGGATGTTGCCGACACGCTGAACGGACTCATGGCCATCCCGAACCTTATAGCGCTGTTGCTGCTCAGCAAGGTGGTTCTTGAACTGACGAAGGAATATCTTGCCCGGGAAAAATAGGTACATCCCAGTCCCAAGGGGAGGGTAATTAAAAAAACTCCCCCCGGAAATAAAAATTTTTGGCAAACAAAAAGAGCTTCTGAGGAAGCTCTTTTTGCTGCGGAGTGAATCCATCTAGTACATTAACATGGCATCTCCATAACTAAAAAAACGGTATTGTTCCCGTATTGCTTCAGCATAACTGTCCAGGATCATTTGCCGCCCATCACAGGAGCTGTCTTTAGCTCCTGCAAATGCTGAAGCCAGCATCAACAAGGTAGAGCCGGAGGTGTGGAAATTGGTAAAAAGAGCATCCGCAAGTTTAAAACGATAGCCGGGATAAATAAAGATTGAAGCCGCACCTTTTCCGGGTTTTACCAGAGTTTTTTCTGCCTCTTCCTTATTGGTACAGGCCGATTCCAGGGTACGAATACTGGTGGTTCCCACACAAATAATTTTCCGTTCTTTGGCTTTTGCCTCATTGATCTCCCTGGCCGCTTCTTCGCTGATGCTGTACATTTCCTCGTGCATAACGTGATCTTCGACATATTCAGTCCGCACCGGAAGGAAGGTCCCCAATCCTATGTGGAGGGTGATAAAAGTTTTTTCGATTCCCGCAGCATCAAGCCGGGCAAACATTTCTTCGGTAAAGTGAAGCCCCGCGGTGGGAGCGGCGGCAGAAGCACCGGGCCCAAGTTCCAATCCTGCCGAACGGTCAGCGTAGATTGTCTGGTAACGTTTGCTGTCGGTTTCCTCATCGTCCCTCTTAATATAGGGAGGCAAGGGCATATGCCCGTGAATGTCAAGCCAATCATCATCAATGGGAGAATCAAAACGAAGGTACCGGAATTCTCCCGTATTATCGTTTATCAACGTGTTCGGCGGAGCTTCCACAATTTCTCCTTCAATGCCGCAGGCAAAACAATAACGTTGTTTTGGACGGCGGCGTTTTGTCCGGTTTGTCATAACCCGCCAGGTAAGGGTGTCAACGCGGTTCAATAAAAGGAATTCCGTTTTTCTTGTACTGGTTGCTTCTCCCAGGCTGTTGGTGCCAATGGAAGTTGTCTTAAGCCGCGCCCTTAGGCGGGCTTTTCGGACCCGGGAATTGTTAAAAACCAGGATCGGAGCTTCTCCACTGGGGCTGCGAAAATCCGATCCGATCAGAAGTTCCGGCAAATCCGATACCATGCAATGCCGCCGAAGCGCCGTTCGGCGGTTTAAAACCATGAGCCTGCTTCCTCCCCGTTTCGGCGGCGGATATTTGGCGATAAGATCTTCAGGCAAATCAAAGAAAAAACCGGCGGTCTTCATAGCTGCTGTTCAAACACTTTTACTAATACTTAAACGGAACAAGTCTTACCAGTTCGTCCATGGCATCCTCTTCAGCCTTGCGTAATTCAATTTCTTGTTCCGGCGTTATCGTAACAAAATGTGCAGCAAATAACCTTGTGCTTAAGATAATTAAAGAAACCCCCGTGACATTAAATTCATGGAACCTGCCGATTTTTATTCCAAAATCAAACACTTCCTTTTGATATTTCATAGATTCAGTTATTTCATTTTCATACATCTCCCTGGCCTTGGCATCGGTGTAAATCCGGGAAAAATAAATGAGCAGAGCAAAAAACATCTGTTCTTTTACCGAATCTTCCCACGGATAGTTAAAAATATTCAAAACTTCTTCTTTTGTTCCGTTCCTTAGAATTGGATCATATTGTTCCCTGTTCAGCCTTAAACTATTGCGATTCTTGAGATAAAAACTATAGCAGGTATCCAGGATCTGTTCTTTAGTCTCGTAATGGTTGTAAATCGATGCTGATTTGATTCCAACAGCATCCGCTATTTCCCTAACCGAAACATTCTCATACCCATTTTTGGCGAACAGGCGCAAGGCGGTGTTAAAGATAAGAGATTTGGTACCTTCATTGTTATTTTGCATTACGCTAACCCCGCAATCCCTACTGTAATAGATACTTTTGATTAAAACAATGACGGTTCGTTTTCCGGCCCCTGTCGTTTTAAATTAAGATGAATATAGGCCATGTCCGTTACCATCCTTCCCCGGGGAGTACGCTGAAGGAGTCCTGTCTGGATCAGATAGGGTTCGTAATAATCCTCCAGGGTGTCCACCGTTTCTCCTATAGATATAGCCAGGGTTTCCGATCCCACTGGCCCGCCGGCATAACGTTCGATGATCATCTTTAGAATTTCCCGGTCCTGCCGCTCCAGACCCAGGCTGTCTATTTCCAGCCGTTTTAATCCCTCGGAAACCACTTCTAGGGTAACTTCTCCGTTTCCCAGAATTTGGGCAAAATCCCTCATGCGCCGAAGGAGACGGTTCACCACCCGGGGAGTGCCTCGGGCGCTGGCGGCCAGGAGTGCAGCGGCGTCGCCGCTCAATTCAGTGTTCAAAATCCCCGCGGAACGGTGAATTATGGCTTCCATGTCTTCCGTTTCGTAAAAGTTAAAACGGCAGGTGATACCAAAACGGCTGACCAGGGGGCTTGATACGTTTCCCGCCTTGGTGGTGGCCCCCACCAGGGTAAAGGGCTGGATGGGGATGCGGATCGTCCGGGCACTGGGTCCCTGGCCGATTATCCAGTCCAGTTCGTAATCTTCCATTGCTATATAGAGCATTTCTTCGATGGCCGGTTTAAGCCGGTGAATTTCATCGATAAAGAAAACAGTTTTTGCGCTGATCGTGGTAAGGATTCCCGCCAGGTCTTTTGGTTTGTCCAAGGCGGGGGCGCTGGTTACTTTAAAATCAACCCCCAGTTCCCGGGCCACCACCTGGGCCAGGGTGGTCTTTCCCAGGCCGGGGGGGCCGATCAGAAAAAGGTGATCCAGACTTTCCTTTCGTGCCCGGGCCGCCTGGATAAAAACCGAAAGGTTTTCCTTTAAGACAGCCTGGCCCAGAAATTCACTTAACCGCTGGGGCCGTAAGGATACATCCTGCTTATCCTCGCCGGGAGCAGCTTCGGGGTGTATTAGGCTTAGGGGCTTGCTGGTTTTTCCCATCTTTCCTCCGTGTCCTCTGCATCCTCGTGAGAAAAAAAGTAATTAGACATTGCTCAATAGTACAATGGCGCGCTTAAAAAGTTCTTGCTCCCTTTCTGTACCGTTTGTTTCTTTGGGAATTTCTTCTTCTGCCTGCCGGAGGGCCTGGATTGTCTGTCGTTTATCGTAACCCATCTCTGTCAGGGCCGCCGCCAATTCCGCATGGGGCCCGGCGGTTTCCGTTTCTTTTGAAAAGGATAGTTTCCCTTTGAGGGCCAGGAGCATTTTTTGGGCGGTCTTTTTGCCCAGTCCCGGCACCGCTTCCAGACGGCCTAAGTCTTCGTTTTCCAGAGCCCTTTCCAGTTCTTCCTGGCCTATGCCGCCCATTATTTTTAATGCCCCCCTGGGACCGATGCCTTCTACTTTTAGAAGCTCTAGAAAGGTGGCGCGCCGCCGGTCATTGGCAAAACCGAAGAGCCGCATCTCTGTTTCTTTGTGGTAAAGCCAGGTAAAAACCCGGCCCGTTTCCCCCGCCGGAGGAAGGGCGGAAAGGTCAATTGAAGAAACAGCAATATCCCATTCCAAACCGCCGGTTTCCAGACGAAGGGTTTCGCCAATTTTTTCGATGATGATTCCCCGGATGCTGTTAAACATAGAAAAAGATTTACCGGTTTCTGCCGAGCATGGTTGAAACGGGGACGGGTTCGTAACCTTCCCGTAAAAGGGCGTCCAATAGTACTTCCAGGCTGTTAAAAAGATAATCCGCCCGGCTCCCTTCTAAAATTCCCAGGCGAATAGGGATGATCGATCCTCCCTCAGCGGCATTTACGATGTAGTCGATCATATCTGCAGCGGTAAGCTGATCGATCCCCAGCCGTTTTGCATCGCTGGTACGGATCCAGTCCCGGCTGTCCACATCCCGGCCAATGGTACGGTATCCGGCAGTGGCGGCGGCGGCGGTAATTTCTTTGGACAAGGCATAGAACGGAGGATGCCAAAGCAGGGATAGTTCCCTCCCGGTGGCTTTAAAATATTCATCTTCATTCCGGGCCAGGCCTCTGGTTACAAAGTCTTTGTCGATCCGGTAGCGTGAATCGGAAAGATCCAGGGGAGCAAAAAACATGGATGCTGTTTCCTGGCCCGAACCGGCAAGGTCTCTGGCCGATTGGGGATGGCGGCGAATAAATTCACCATTGATAAAAAAGGTAGCCCTGATGCCATAACGGTTTAGAGTATCCAGAACGGTACTAAGACCCGACGCATCGTCATACAGGTCAAAACACAGGGCGATTTCCCTGCCCCCCCGGCTGCCGTAGGTAAAGGCATAGTCCTCTTCCAAAGGAGAGATACGGCTGGGATTTGCCGCCGCCGGGATGGTCCTGCCAGGGGGCCGACCCGGTTCAAAGAGGAAAAAGGTTCCCACCGAAGTGATATTCCTCACCATGGGGATGTTTTCAAAGGTGCCGCCGGAGTTTTCCAGATATACCCGGTAGCGGCTGGAAACAATGGATGATTCCCGTACCGAAGGAAGACGGTATTCGGTCCAGGGAGTTTCCCCATTGGTGATGTACCAGGTGTCTCCCGAATAGGCTAGGATCCGCCGGAAAGGAGCGGCGGATCCTTCGCCGCCTGAAGGACCGGCGGCACTGGGGTTATCTTCAAAGCCGTAGCGCGATACCGATGCAAGGCAGAGGAGTTTTCGTTCAGACGGCGTATTCCCCGATAAACGGACACTTTCGATCCGTTCTTCTCCGCCAACGATAAGTTCATCGTTTTTTGTCCAGAGGCAGGAATATACCGGCTCGGAAACAATCCTGGTCAGTAATTTCCATGACCTATAATCGTACAGATGGAGTCCGCTTTTTCCCCAAAAGATCGCTTTCCTTCCATCGGGGGAAAGCATGACCCGGAAAGATGGAGGACTTTCCAGGGTTTCAAAGGTTCGATCAATTCCTCCGGCAATCCCGGCGGTATTCAGGCGGTATGCCAGAACTTCGTTTTCCGGATTGCCGCCCGTGGGGATTCCAATCAATACCGTGGCAATCCCGTCATCTGACCAGAGTACACCAAGCTGGGCACCTGACCGGGGAGCGATGATATAGGGAAGAGACGCAAAGTCCGTTGGGGTGTCTTCCTTGATACCCAGGGGATAATAAAAAAGGTTCCGCCCTCCCTTGCATAGGAGCATGGATTGGCCGTCGGGGGCAATCCAAAAACGATCAAAATTCGGATCGAAATCAAAGGGGATGCTTCCTGCCGTTTCTCCAACACTAAGAAAACCCGTGTAGAGTGTCCGGGCAAAAAGTTCTCCGCTGCGGATCCGGTACACGGTGGAACCCCGCAGGTAGTAAAAACTCCCTCCGCTTCCCCAGTATACCGAATTAACCGCCCCTTCTCCAATGATCCGGAACCGTTCGTCCGGCGGGGTTGTCTGGGTACCGACGGTGAAAAAATAAAGCTGCCCTTTCTTGGCATAGAGGATGCCCCGGGAATCATCTCCCCATAGGGCAGGGAAATACCGGGCTGGACGCTCTACTCCGGCTGAAACGGTAATTTTCCGGCCCGATAAGCCGTCCAGCAGAATCAGATTCCCTTTAGCATGGCTGGTGGGTTCCACATAGAGGAGCCAGCGTCCGTCTGGGGAAGCGGCGGTATTTTCCACCCTGCCTCCGCTTATGCCGGCAAAGGCAGAAAAGCCGGGAAAACCCTGGGGCAACCCTCCAGAGACCGGAATCCGCTGGCTGCCGAAGGCATTGTATACCAAGAGGGTTTTTCCCCCCTCAACCAATTCCATTTTTTCAGGAAAGGTGCTTAGGAGGGAAACGGAGCGGTTAGGAAGCTGGACGCAGAAGAGAGCGTTCTGGGTTTCGGCGCCGCCTCCTGAAGAGCGGGCCTGGAACAACAGCCGGTCGTCTTCCGCCAGGTCCAGGCCGGAAAAAAGGATCTTCCCCCAGCAGGGCATGGTCAGCAGGAAAAGAAAAAATCCCAGCGCACGGCGGCTGAGAAGCCTTCCCCCCTTCATTCGTCCTGGGATCCTGTTTGAGGGGCCGGTATGCCGTTGTACTCTTTGGGCGGCGCAGAAAGCCCTTCTTCAGGCTTGGTTTGACAGGGTATCCCTGCCAGCATTTCCAGTTCCTGATCCAGCATATCCAGGATTGTTTCCAGCTTACGGATCCGTTTGATGGAACCTTGCTGCCGGGTATCCTGGAGACGTTCACAAATTTCATCTAGAAGGATGTCAAAGGAAAGCTGCCGGTTCGAAAAGACCCGGACAGAAAGTTCGGCAGGACCGTTTTGACCGGTTTGTTCGATCATCTGGATTACCCGTTCGCAGTTTCACCGTATTCAATTACAGGATCCACATTGACACCTGTTTCGGAGGAAAAGGCCCGGATAAAGGTAACCACCGCAAAAAAAGCAATAATAATCAAAACAAGTTTGCGCATGGTTCCTCCAATTATCTAATTATCCCATTATCTATTAAGAATTTCAAGGGGGTTTATGGCCCTTTTGTTTTTATACACAGACAAATGAAGGTGGGGGCCGGTACTCCGTCCGGTATTGCCTGATTGGGCAATAATTGCTCCTTGAGTTACATAGGCGCCATTTTTAACGAGAATTTTGCTCAAATGGGCGTACATGGTCTGGTAATCATCGGCATGGGAGAGGATAAGGAAATATCCGTACACCGCATTGAACCCTGTAGCGGAAACCCTGCCTTCGGCGGAAGCCTTTACCGCCGTTCCCACCGGAGCGGAAATATCCAGTCCGGCATGGAAACTCCTGACCCCCGTAAAGGGATCGTTCCGCCAGCCAAAACCCGAACTGCGCCTGCCCGAAATGGGCCAGATAAAGAATTCTCCTAAAGCCCGGCGGAGGTCGTTTTTGTCCATTTTTGCGCCGGGAATAAAAAGTACCGTCCCGGCATTTATGGAATTGTTTTGTATATCATTGGCATCGAGGATTGCCTCCAGAGGCACCCCATGGGAAGCGGCAATTTTTGTATAGCTGTCCCCGCCTTTTACTACATGGGGGATGCCGTCCATATTGGGAATTCGGATAGTTTCTCCTGCCCGGAGATGCCGGACATTCCGGAGGTTGTTGGAGGCAATTACTGCATCCAGGGAAAGGTCAAAACTGCGGGCAATGGCCTCCACCGAATCGCCGGAGCGGACCGTATAACTTTGCCATGCGAAGGTTTCGGTTAAATCCAGAGGAATTTCATCCCCTTCGTCCAGGGAGAAAACAGTTCTTTCTCCATGTTCCCGGATCAACATATCCTCAGGGGGCTCCGGATCGGGGATATAACCAATAACAATGATGAAGAGGAGGCACAATGTGGCAAATCCGACAAGGATGCTCAAAAAGTACTGCTTGGGGAGCCCCGCCAGCCAATTTCCCGCTGCCCTGAGGGAAACAAAAGGACTTTCCTGCGATGGTTTTTGTTTTTGAACGGGCTCAATCAAGGGACGGATAGTATTCAAGGAATCCCTTTGCAATTTTAAACGGATTTTTTCAAGGGATCGTTTTTTTTTTCGCCTGGGAAGATGCTGGCCGGTAATAAAGGAATTCTCCGGTAAGATTCGGTATTTCTGAGCGGTGGACAGGAGAGATGGTTTGGAACGGCGCTGTACCTGCTGGGCTGCAATAATATCCTTCACATTGCTTTTATCGACATAATCAAAGGCAATCATTATACTTGCCGATAGTTATGGAAGATAAAAAACAAAGGGGGGCTTTCAGGGCCGTTATTCTGGCTTTTGTCTGCGCAATGATCATAAAACTGTTTTTTATTGATCTGATGATTACCCAGGGCAGATCCATGCTCCCCACCCTTAAGCCGGGTTCCCTGTTGGTTGTAAACAAGGCGGCCTACGGCTTCCGCATCCCTGGTTTGGGTATTTACCTGTTTCGCTGGGCTTCCCCGCAGCCTGGGGACCTCCTGGTTTTTTATACTCCCCTGGGGGAACGGGCGGTTAAACGGTGTTATTTTGTCAATGATGAGGGAACTTTTTTTGTCCAGGGGGATAACGATCTGGAATCCTTTGATTCCCGGTCCTACGGCCTTGTTTCTCCGGAGCATATTTTGGGAAAGGTAGTAGCTTTTAAATGAACACAGTGGATGCGAACCAGATAAAACGGCGCTTTCTTATCGTTGTCCTTATTTTGGGGAGCGCTGCGTTTTATGTTTTGATCCGCTACTTTGCAGTGATGCTGAATCCGCCGGGGGCGGATATTTTTGCCGCCCCCAGAGATACGGCCGAACGGGGGTCCATCCTGGACCGGAACGGACGGATCCTTGCCCTTCAGACCAGGATGGGAAATATCAGTGTCTGGCGGCCTGACATTGAGGACATTGAAACCCTGACGGCGGATCTTTCCCCTTTGTTGGAAAGTTCCGCCGGAGAAATCAGAAGAGCCATAGAAGGTTCTACCAGCGATTTTGTTTACCTGAAAAAGCAGGCGGATCAGTCGGTGATTCAGCGGATCCAAGGCCTCCGGTCCCAGGGAAAACTGACGGGAATAAGCATAGAGCCCGTGATGGGCCGGATCTATCCGGAAAAAAACCTGGCCGCCCAGGTTATTGGTTTTACCGGCAGCAATAATGCGGGTCTGGCGGGGATTGAATACTCCTTTGATGCGGAACTAGCTCCCAGGGACGGAAGAAACGGCAATCAGATTGTACTCACCATCGACACCAATGTCCAGTATATTCTGGAAGATATTGCAGGCCGAGCCATGGAGCAGCACCAGGCCGAGGCGGTGATGCTTTTGGCCATGGATCCCCGGACCGGGGATATTCTGGGTTCCGCAAGTCTGCCGGGTTTTGACCCTAATGATATACAATCTTCCAGCGAAAATTCCCGGATGGATCGGCCCGCCATCTGGGCCTATGAACCGGGGTCCACCTTTAAGGTCTTTTCTATTTCGGCCCTGCTGGAAACCCAGGCCATACAGCCGGATACGGTCTTTTACTGCGATGGCCAGTATACCCGGGGAGACAGGATCGCCATAAAATGCATGGGAGTTCACGGCACTGTCAACGCCGGGAGTATTATTGTCTATTCCTGCAATGCCGGTGCGGCCTATGCGTCGGAACAGATAGGAGCCGCCGCCTTTTCCCAGGCCCTGGAATTGTTTGGCTTTGGCAAAAGAACCGGTGCCGGGGCCCCCGGCGAAACCGCCGGACTTTTCCGTCCATCGAACCGGTGGTCGGAACGTTCCCGGCCAACCATTGCCATGGGTCAAGAGATCAGTGTTTCCGTTCTTCAAATGCTCCAGGCCATGACAGCGGTAGCCAACGACGGAATTCTGATACCTCCCAGGACGGTATCCAGAATTGTCTCCGATGACGGTAAAACTATCCGGGAATACCATTCTGCCCAGCCCCGGCGTATCCTGAGCGAAGAGACGGCCCGGAATATGAGATCCTACATGGAAGCGGGAACCGAAGATCTGGGCATTGGCAGCCGGGCCAGAATCAGAGACATTGCCCTGGGGGTAAAGACCGGGACCGCCCAGATGTACGATCCCGCTGCCAGAACTTATTCGGAGACCGATTATATCGCCAGCTGTATTGCCCTGCTCCCCGTGGAAAATCCCTCCCTGGTTTTATATATGGTGCTGATTAAACCCATGGGGAACTATTATTTTGGGAGCCGTACCGCCGCCCCGGCCATCCGCGAAGCGGCAGAAGCTCTGATCGACTATTTAGGCATTCCCCGGGGCCGGACACCCCTGGTACTCCATCCCGGAGAAATAACGATCCCCGTAGAAGATATTATTACCATCGGGAACACCGTACCGAACTTTGCCGGCAGGACCAAGCGGAGCCTTGCACCTCTCCTTCTTAGGGATGATCTGCGGCTGGATATCCGGGGAGAAGGCTGGGTGGTCCGTCAAAGCCCGCCTCCGGGTACTCCCTTCCGGCCCGGGATGACAATCATACTGGAACTGGAATGAGTTCCTCCGCCTATTGGAAACAAAACCTTGCTCTGCTTCGTACCTGTTATCCCGATCTGGCAAAACAAATCGAAAACGGTATAGAAGATAATGCCTGGAGCGATAATTGGAATGTTGAGCAAACCGCTGCAGAAGCTCCTACTTTGGTTTACAGCGAAGGCCCAAATTTGGCGGGGATTTTGATCCATTCCCGGCGGGATCCGGTCCGGGAGGGGCAGCGTCAGGCCGAAGCGGCCCTGGTGGAATATGCGGCAGAGGCGGACGGAACGGCGCCGGAAATAATCATCCTTCTGGGGTTTGGCCTGGGCTATACTGCCGAAGCCTTGGCAAAGGAAGGGTCGGCTCTGATCATCGTAGAACGGCGTAAAGAGTTGTTCAGCCTTGCTCTGGAGCAGCGAAACCTGGCGGGGCTGCTGTCACCGGGAAAGGCGATCTTTGTTATGGGAAGTGACGCTGGATCCGTAACTGCGGCCCTGACTATGCTGGGGCCGGGGAAGCAAAAACCCTTGATCATAAAAAACCGGGCCCTTACCTCCTTAACGGCCGAGGATGAATCCTGGTATGCCGAAGCGGAGCGGCGCATTGATACCTGGGCTTCCAAGGATAAAATTAACGCCGCCACTCTGCGGCTTTTTGGCAGACGGTGGACTAGAAATCTGGCGGCCAATATGGAAGGGGTGTTGAATTTTCCCGGGGTAAAAAATTTAGAACACATACTAAAGGATTCGGGAGTTCCCGTATTCCTTGCCGCTGCGGGTCCTTCCCTTCACAGGATGGAACCCTTTCTGGAAGAAATCCGCCGCCGGTGTGTAATTATTGCGGTGGACACTTCCCTTCGTTTTCTTCTCCGGCGGGGAGTGGATCCGGATTTTGCCGTTTCGGTGGATCCCCAGTTTTGGAATGCCCTGCACCTCTTTCGATTGAATGCTCCCCGGACCGCGTTGATTGCCGAATCGGCGGCATACCCCGCTGTATTTCGGAATTCCGCCTTTAGCCGGGTGTTTTTTTGCCAGTCGCTTTTTCCCATGGGCCGTTTTATCGAAGACTGGACGGATCCCAAAGGGCCGCTGGGGGCGGGAGGGTCCGTAGCGACCACCGCTTGGGACTTTGCCCGGCTTCTGGACCCGCCCTCGTTGTGGATATCCGGACTGGATCTGGCCTTTCCCGGTTATCATACCCATTTTAGGGGCGCCCTCTTTGAAGAAACTACCCACGCGTTATCGGGGCGGCGCTGTCCAGTGGAAACTTTTTCGGTGCAGACCATGGAAAACGGGGTTCCCTTTAACGCCCGTTCCGCGGGCGGCGGCAAAGTCTTGACTGATAAACGGCTTTCTCTCTATGCGGCATGGTTTGAAAACCGCTTTGACCAGTTTAGTCAAAGCGGTTTGATTAATTACAGCCTTTCTCCGGATGGGCTGGCCGTCTCGGGGCTTGTCAATGCGGAGCCGGAAGAACTCCTTGCCATGTCTCCCTGCCGGGATAAGATCGATGATATGCTGGAAACGCTCTACCGCCGCATTGATGATGAATTCAATATATCGCGGAAAGACCGGACAGAACGGTATACCCAGGCTCTGACAGCGCTTGTCCGGGGTCTGGAAGCAATACTGGACAACGCAGTGGAAGCTGCTGCCGCGGTAAAAACCGTTATAGTAACGGGACCCGCCTCTGATGCAATCCGGGGTTCGGAATCGGATAAAAATAAAATTGGAAAAGTCTTAAAAAAACTGGAAAAGGTCAACGGTGCCATTGCTGCAAGTCCGGTAAAGGACGCAGCGGGTTTTCTTTTTCCCCCCATCGCCGAACTGGAAAAGGAACTCCACGAAACAGATAACTTGAATCGTTACCTTGAGTTTTCACTCCTTTTTTACCGCTCTCTTTCCGAGTCGGCGGATTTTACCCTCCGATTTCTGAAAGGAGGGCGTAATGTCAACTTTTTGAAAGAAAACAAAAAATAAGCATTTTCCCACTGGCGGAACATGTTTGGTTTTTGTGGTGTTTTCAATAAGTTGACATTACGACTCTGCGTTATCTATGAGTTTTAATTTTTTCCGTATTGCCAAATAATACATTAAATTATATGTAAACAACAGAGAAAAATTTATCGAAAAAAA
>WRIV01000014.1 GCA_009782555.1 Treponema sp.
CATTATCGATACGGTACGAATCTGTTCCTTGGAGAACTTGTCGGGCCGCTTAAAATCGTAAATCTTGATTTTTCGGGTATCGGCGGTGGGTCTAAAGACCTCCGGTTCCGTATCCCCGGCATTAATGGCGGTTAAGAGCTGGTCTATTTCGTCCTGGGACAGAACCTCTGTCAATTACAACTCCATTACATCCAGTTTATTAAACAAAACTCCCCGGACTTTTGCGGTATCCAGGTACCGGTTATTAAGGATTTCCCGTATTTCCTGTTTAAGTTTTTCCTCGTTTTCAGGGACAAGTTCAGAAAAATATTTGCTGGCAAAGTAATTCCTGGTAAAATCCCGAAGTTGGTTTACCCGTCCGGTAAGTTCTGTCTGGGCAGCGTTGTTATTCAGATCATATTCAATGAGCATATCCACCACCACCGTATGGGTCTGATCCCTGGTCCGGGTATTAAATTGACCAATAAGGGAAAAGGTGGCGTACTGGGGCCTGATGCCAATATATTCGGAGGTAGGATCCATTACTGTTTGGGTTTCACCCCGGCCGCTGAGAATTTTATAGGTTATTACCGCTACAGTAACGATAAAAATAAGGGCTCCCAAACCTATGGCAACGAATTTAAGCAAATTCGGCAATAAGCCGCCGAGTCCTCCGCCTTTTTTTGAACCGGTATCTACGCCAGATACATCATCACCGCCAAGATCCAGGCCATCATCATCACCCATTCTGGTACCCCCCAAATCCCAGAAGTTTTTTCATGGAGATCAAGAAAAAACCTCTTGAATTATACACAATATTAACAATTTGCACAAGCAGTTTGTACTATTATCGGTCCAATTTGAGGCAAAATGTAGATTGTTACCTTGATTAAACCTTTTTTCTCCGGTATTCTGGACAAAGAGGATAAGGTGCCGGTTCTTTCCATTCAATCTCATGTAGTTTACGGCCATGCAGGAAACAGCGCAGCGGTTTTTCCCCTTCAGCGCGTGGGCAGAGAGGTTTGGGCGATCAATACGGTTGAATTTTCGAACCATACCGGATACAAGGCCTGGCGGGGAGAAGCCTTGAGTCCCTCTTTGGTGGAAGAACTGGTTCTGGGCCTGGAAGAACGGGATGTCCTTAAGCACTGCGAAGCAGTTCTTTCCGGTTATCTGGGGGACCCCGCCACAGGCCGGGCAATTATCGCTGCTGTAAAGAAAGTCCGCTCCCATGCGCCGGGAGCCCTCTATTGCTGCGATCCGGTTATGGGAGATGTGGGCCGGGGTTTTTATGTTAAGCCCGAAATTCCTGGCATTTTTAAGAACGAAGTTATCCCCTTGGCGGATATTGCAACTCCCAATCAATTTGAACTTTTTGCCCTTACGGGAATGGAACCAGGTGAAACAGCCGCCCTTGAAGATGTTTTGGAAGCGGTGGAACGGCTTCACGGCGCAGGCCCCCGGATCATCCTTGTTACCAGCCTGAAAATTCGTGAAATGGAAAAAGAAGCGGCGGGCGGCCCGGAAATCGGCATGCTCGTCTCCGACGGAAAAGATGTGTACCGGATAAACACTCCGGAACTGCGCTTTGAAACTCTTGCCTCCATGGCGGGTTCAGGGGATCTGGCCGCATCGGTTTTCCTCTCCCGGTATCTTGAAACCGCTGACATCAAGACCGCCCTGGAACTAAGCGCCGCATCGGTTTATGGAATCATGGAATTAACCCACCGGGCGGGGAGCCGGGAATTACTCCTTATTGCCGCCCAGGAACAACTCGCCTCTCCGGCTGCCGCTTTCCGGGCGGTAAAAGTGCAGCACCTTGCAAAAGGATGATCTGTTCAGTAAGGCGCCCTACCGCCGTTTTGCTGAATTTATTTCTCCCGAGGCGGATCGTTTTACCCTGCTTTGTTCCGTTCTTAATGAATGTTCTCTCCCTTGGCAAATACTGAAAATCGAAGGGAAGCGGCATATCGCCGTACCGGCCCTTCCGGTACAGGGTGCTTTATCGGGTATATTTACCGCCCACTACGACAGGACCCCCCAAAGTCCCGGCGCCAACGACAATGGAGCGGCGGTTTTTCAGCTGATAGAAACGGCGCACCGCATACTAAAATCCCCAAACACAGGCGCCCCGGTACTGTTTATTTTTACCGACGGAGAGGAACTTTCTAGGGGCGAAAGCCTTCGTCATCAAGGTTCCTACGGCCTGGGGCTGTATCTGAAAAAAAACCGCCTGGGAAACAGTCCTGTCTTTAGTTTTGATGCATGCGGAACCGGAGATACCTTGATCATTTCCACCACGGCGGTAGAACTCTTGAAAAATGAAAACGCCGCCGGTGCGGAGACGGCCCGGCAAAAAGTTCGGACCCTTCGCCGAAGGGCGCTGGAAGCGGCCCGGCAGGCCCGGTTGGAAAAGGTTCTGCTCCTTCCCACTCCTTTTTCAGAAGATGCCGGTTTTCTCCTGGCCGGCATGGCGGCCCAAACCATCACCGTCCTGCCCCAAAGCGAAACGACCCTGGTACACCAGCGGCTTATCCCCGAAACATGGAAAAACCTGAACGGTCCCAGCGACAGCCTCCAAAAACTTACCCCGGAACATTGGAAAAAACTTTCCGCCTTTGCCGGCGTCCTGGCTGAGGAACATTAACAAAGCGACTGGAGAAAAGGCAAATTAGACCACGCCTTGCAGCAGCATGGTATCGGCGATTTTTTTAAAACCTGCGATGTTTGCGCCGGTGACAAAGTTATCCTCGCAGTTTGCTTCTTTTGCAGCGGCTGTGATGTTGTTGTAGATGTTAACCATGATACTTTTAAGTTTTTGATCCACCTCGTCAAAGGACCAGGCCGTCCTCATGGAGTTCTGGCTCATCTCCAGCGCTGATGTGGCGACGCCGCCTGCATTGGCCGCCTTGCCCGGTGCAAACAGCACCTTATTCTGCAAAAAAACTTCGGTGGCTTCCATGGTGGCTGGCATATTCGCCCCTTCGCCCACTGCAAAACATCCGTTTTTAACAAGCGCTTTCGCATCATCTTCATTTAATTCGTTCTGTGTTGCACAGGGCAGGGCCACATCGCAGGAAATGTTCCAAATCCCTTTGCCGCCGGTATAAACCGCATCGGGCCGGTAATTTTTATACTCTGAAATCCTGCCGCGCTTTATTTCCTTTATTTTTTTAACAGCGGAAAGATCAATGCCGCCGGCATCATAGATGAACCCGGCTGAATCGGACAGGGCCACCACTTTGCCGCCCAACTGCTGCACTTTTTCAGCCGCATAGGTGGCAACATTGCCTGAACCGGACACTACAACGGTTTTGTCTTTAAGGGATTTTCCATGCTGGCGGAGCATTTCATCCATTAAATAAACAAGTCCATATCCGGTAGCTTCCCTGCGGGCCAGGGAACCGCCGTAGGTTAACCCCTTACCGGTAAAAACCCCTTCGAAACTATTCACTAAGCGTTTATATTGGCCGTACATAAATCCGATCTCACGGCCGCCGACGCCGATATCTCCGGCGGGCACGTCAGTATTGGCCCCGATGTGGCGGAACAGTTCGGTCATAAAACTCTGGCAGAACGCCATGATCTCCCGGTCCGACCTGCCCTTGGGATCAAAGTCCGAACCGCCCTTGCCGCCGCCGATGGGCTGTCCGGTTAATGAATTTTTAAAAACCTGTTCAAAACCCAAAAACTTGATGATGCTTAAGGATACGCTCGGATGAAAGCGCAGCCCCCCCTTGTATGGGCCGATAGCGCTGTTGAATTGAACCCGGCAGCCCTTGTTGACCTGCACCTTTCCGGTATCGTCTACCCAGGGAACTCTGAACATGATCACCCGTTCCGGCTCGATCAGACGCTCAAGGATACCCGCCTTTTCATATTCCGGATGGGAATCAACAAAGGGCTGAATCGTAGTAAGTATCTCCGTCATTGCTTGATGAAATTCAGGTTCGTATGGATTTTTCTTCTTTGCCTGTTCCAGGACATTCATTGTGTAAGACATATTTCATTCCGCCTTGGTTTTGTGTATAGTATATCAAAAAATGAATTTGGTAATCAACCCGGCTTTATTCCCATTCTACTGTGGCCGGGGGTTTTGATGTAATGTCGTAGACGACGCGGCTGACGGCGGGTATTTCCGAGACGATCCGCGATGATATGCGGTTTAACACCCTGTGAGGCAACGGTGCATATTCGCAAGTCATAAAATCGTCGGTCATTATCGCCCGGATGGCGACAACCGGATCGCAGGTTCTGTTGTCCCCTTTGATTCCCACAGACAGGGTATTGGTCATTACGGCAAAATATTGATCCGGCCTATTCTTTGTGCGATCCAATTCTTCGCGGAGAATAGCGTCGGCACTGCGCAAAACATCAAGCTTTTCCCTGGTAACTTCGCCCATAACACGGACGGCAAGTCCCGGTCCCGGAAAGGGCTGACGGTTTACCAAAAACGCCGGTAACCCCAGCTTTTTGCCGAGGACGCGGACCTCATCTTTAAAAAACCCCGACAGAGGTTCCACCAGTCCGGTAAAACCAAGGTCTTTGGGAAGTCCCCCTACATTGTGATGGCTCTTGATCGCATTTCCGTACTTGCCGCCGGATTCGATAATATCAGGGTAGATCGTTCCCTGGGCCAAAAACGGGATATTTCCAAGCGTTGCTGCTTCTTCTTCAAAAACGCGGACAAATTCCCCGCCGATGAGTTTTCGCTTTGTTTCGGGTTCGGTGACACCCTTCAATTTGGCAAGAAACCTTTCTTGAGCGTTAACGCGGATAAAACGGAGCTGTCGTTTTGAAAACACCTCCTCAATTTCTTCACCTTCATTCAACCGCATAAAACCATGATCAACAAAGATGCAGGTAAGTTGTCCCGGTACGGCCCTGGATAACAGGCTTGCGCATACCGAAGAATCAACCCCGCCGGAAAGGGCGAGGAGTACTTTTTTTTCTCCCACCTTTTGCTGTATTTCTCTGATTTGGGTAGCTATGTAATCGTTCAGCCTGTAATCACCCGCTGCACCGCAAATGCCATACAAAAAGTTTTTTATTATCTCCCGTCCGCCGGATGTATGCTTTGTTTCCGGGTGGAACTGTACACCGTAAAGTTTTTGAACAGCATTCTCGCAGGCGGCGGTACATACGGCGGTAGAGGCGGCGGCAAAAAAGCTTTCCGGCAGGCGGATTACAGCATCCCTGTGCCGCATCAATGCCATAAATGGTTTATTTATACCGTTAAATAATTTTGATGAAGCTTCCGCGGGGGTTACCATAACACGTCCGTATTCACCGTCTCCGCCGGGGGCGGCCTCGCCGCCCAGCATGTGGCACATGATCTGCATCCCGTAGCAGATACCGAGGATGGGTATGCCCAGATTGAACAGTTCAGGATCGCACCTGGGCGATTCGGGAAGGTATGCGCTGTCACCCCCCCCTGTCAGGATAATGCCAATAGGATTAAGTTTTTTGATTTCTCCAGCCGAAAGGTACCCCGGCTTTATTTCCGAATAAACGGACAACTCCCTGATGGTCCGGGCGATAAGTTCCTTATACTGACCGCCAAAATCAAGGACCAATACAAGTTCACTCATTATCTTCTACCGTCCTGTTATTGTTAAAAGAGTCCGGATATTTTTCCATGATCATCGATGTCGATCATCTCTGCTGCAGATATCCTGGGCAGGCCGGGCATGGTTAGGATTTCACCTGTCATCGCCACGATAAACCCGGCACCCGCTGAGAGGCGCAGGGCCCGGATGTTGATCACAAATCCCTCGGGAGCGCCCAGCAGCGCCGCATCATCTGAAAAACTGTACTGTGTCTTGGCCATACACACGGGAAGGGATCCAAATCCCAGAGCATCCAGCCGCTGCGCCTGTTTACTCGCCTCCAGAGTCAGGACCACATCGTCGGCACGGTAGATCTTTGCTGCGATGGTTCTGATTTTTTCCAGAATGGGCAGGTTATCTTCGTAACAGAAACGAAAGTCATTTGGCTCTTCACAAAGCCGGATGACTTCCTGTGCAAGTGATTCTCCTCCCTTGCCGCCCTTTTCCCACACCTCTGAAAGCACGGCACTGATACCCTGTTCCCGGCATTTTGTTTTGATCAGTGCTAGCTCCGCCGCTGTATCATCGGGAAAACGGTTGATCGCCACCACGGCGGGTACATGGTAAATGTTTTTGATGTTGTCCACATGCCGCAGCAGATTGGGAAGTCCCCTTGTGAGAGCCTCCAGGTCTTCCATGTGGAGCGTCCGTTTGTCAGCGCCGCCATGAAGTTTGAGGGCCCGGGCGGTGGCTACCAGCACAACAGCGTTGGGGCGCAAACCGGCGACGCGGCATTTGATATCGAAAAATTTCTGTGCCCCCAGATCAGCGCCGAATCCGGCTTCGGTGATCGCATAGTCGCCTAAACGCAGCGCCATGCGGGTTGCCATCAGGGAATTGCATCCATGGGCGATGTTGGCAAATGGTCCGCCATGGATGAAGGCCGGAGTTCCCTCCAGGGTTTGAACCAAGTTGGGTTTGAAAGCGTCTTTGAGCAGTGCCGCAAGGGCGCCGTGGGCATTCAGGTCCGCCGCCCGGACGGGCTTGTTATCATAAGTGTAACCTACAACAATACGGGCAAGCCGCTGTTTAAGGTCCCCAATATCCGCAGCCAGGCAAAGGATCGCCATGATCTCCGAAGCGGCGGTAACATCGAAACCATCCTCCCGGGGAACGCCGTCGGTTTCTTTGCCAAGACCGCTTACGATCCCGCGCAGCTGGCGATCGTTCATATCCATACAGCGCCTCCAGGTGATCCGTTTGGGATGAATCCCCAGGGCGTTCCCCTGATAAATGTGATTATCCAGAAGGGTGGCAAGGAGATTGTTTGCTGCGCCGATGGCGTGGAAATCGCCGGTAAAGTGGAGATTGATGTCTTCCATTGGGATCACCTGCGCCATTCCGCCCCCCGCGGCGCCGCCCTTTACTCCAAAGACCGGTCCGAGCGAAGGTTCCCTCAGGGCAACGATTGCCTTTTTTCCAACAGAACATAATGCGTCCGCAAGCCCCACTGTCGTGGTGGTCTTGCCCTCCCCCGCCGCAGTGGGATTAATGGCACTTACAAGAACGAGTTTACCGTCGGGCCCCTTGTTTTGCAGGAGAAGATGATGATCCACCTTCGCCTTCGTCTTCCCGCACAGTTCAAGGTATTTTTCTTCTATGCCCGCTTTGCGGGCGATTTCTTCGATAGGCTTGATCGGTGCCTGCTGTGCTATCTGAATATCCTTTAGCATTTTCTACCGGTTCTCCTTCAGGTGATATTCCTGCAGGGAGTAGACTTTTTCACTTGGAATTTTTATCTTCTCGGCGATTCCTTTTACCGCTGCCAGTGCAGCAGTCAGGGTGGTTATGTAGGGGATATTACATTTGATAGCTGATTTTCTGATATACGAGTCGTCAACATTACTGCGTTTGCTGTCGCTGGGCGTGTTCACAATCACATCCAGATGATGATTTTTTATAGCGTCTTCAATATTCGGGCGGCCTTCATGTATTTTATTGATAACCTCCGCTTTTATGCCTTTAGATGTCAGATACGCATGGGTTCCCCTGGTAGAAAAGATTTTAAAATTAAGACTCTGGAATTGTTTTGCTACCTCAATTGTTTCTTCTCTGTCCTTGTCAGCCACCGAAATCAGTACCGATCCGGAAAGAGGGAGAATAGTTTTACTGCCCTCAAATGCCTTGTAAAACGCAAGACCAAAGGAGTCCGATAAACCCAAAACCTCGCCGGTGGACCTCATCTCAGGTCCTAAAACCGGATCAACCTCGGGGAACATATTAAAGGGCAGCACTGCCTCTTTAACGCCGTAATACGGAATCACCGGCATACGCATCGCCGGCAGGTCAATCTTTTCTCCCGTATGCAGCGCCATGATCAGCCTAGTGGCAATATTGGCCATGTTAAAATTACATACCTTCGAAACAAGCGGAACCGTCCTTGAAGCTCGGGGGTTCGATTCCAGGACATACACCTTGCCCTGATGAATCGCGTATTGAATGTTCATCAGTCCCACAACGCCCAGTTCACCGGCGATTTTGCGGGTATAATCCTGGATCGTTTTGATCTGCTCTTCGGTTATATTGATTGTAGGAATCACACAGGCTGAATCTCCTGAATGAATCCCGGCATACTCTATATGCTCCATGACAGCCGGCACAAAGGTACTGCCGCCGTCTGCTAAAGCGTCCGCCTCACATTCAATTGCACTGTCCAGAAAACGGTCAATGAGTATCGGAGCTTCACTGCTGATATACTGGGCGTTAATTTGAATATAATTTTTTAGCTGATCATTGTCGAACACGATTTCCATGGCCCGGCCGCCCAAAACATAGGAAGGCCTGACCATGACGGGGTAACCGATCCTATTCGCCGTGTTAACCGCTTCCTCATAATTGCATGCCATTCCCGATTCGGGCATGGGGATATTCATCTTGTCCATCATCTTTCTGAAAAGGTCCCTGTCCTCGGCAAGGGCAATTACTTCCGGGGTAGTTCCCAAAATCGGCACTTCCGCTTTTTTTAGTTCCATCGCGATATTGAGCGGCGTCTGTCCGCCAAACTGGACAATAATACCCAGAGGCTTTTCGTGCTGACAGATCGATAAAACATCCTCAACGGTCAATGGCTCAAAATAGAGTTTATCCGAAGTATCATAATCGGTGGAAACCGTTTCAGGGTTGCAGTTTATCATGATCGTTTCAAAACCAAGTTCACGAAGCGCAAAAGCGGTGTGGACACAACAATAATCAAACTCAATACCCTGCCCTATTCTGTTGGGCCCGCCTCCAAGGATGATAACCTTTTTGCGATTGCTTTCTTTCGCCTTGATACCCCGCTTTTCCCTCGATATCCGCAGTTCGCCGCCGATCCTGCCCAGGCCATTATAGGTTGAGTAAAAATACTCAGCATCGGCGCCGCTGACAGGAACACTGTCCCATTCTTCCTGTATGCCGGCAACTTTTCGGTGGAGCCTGATATATTCTTCCGGCACTTCAAGCAATGCAGAAAGGTATCTGTCCGCAAAGCCGTCTTTCTTCGCTTTCATTAAAAGTTCGCCGGGAAGAACGCGTTTTTTATACGAGAGAATTTCGTTTTCCAGTTCCACCAGTTCCTTCATCTGTTCCAGAAAATATTTTTTGATCCCGGTGATAGTAACAATTTCCTCAACGCTGATCCCTTTGCGCAGCGCTTCGTAAATGGCAAAGTATCGTTCGCTGTTGGGGACAGCTATCTTTTGGAGTAATTCCTCTGATCGAAGATTATTGAAATTATTGGCAAATCCAAGGCCATATCTGCCGGTTTCCAGCGAGCGAATAGCTTTCTGGAAAGTCTCCTTAAAAGTCCGCCCAATACTCATCACTTCCCCGACCGCTCTCATCTGGGTACCAAGTTTGTCTTCGATACCGCTGAACTTTTCAAAGGCCCACCGGGCAAACTTTAGTACAATGTAGTCTCCGTAGGGTGTATATTTCTCCAGCGTGCCCCCTTTCCAGTAAGGAATTTCATCCAGGGTCAATCCTGCAGCTAAAAGGGAAGACACATAGGCAATGGGGAAACCCGTAGCCTTGGAAGCCAGCGCCGAAGATCGGGATGTCCTGGGGTTAATTTCGATAATAACGATTCTGTCCGAAACGGGATCATGGGCGAATTGTACATTAGTTCCGCCTATAACCCCAATGGCCGATACAATGCTGAATGCAATTTTTCTTAGCCTTCCCTGTAGATCATCGCTGATGGTAAGCATAGGGGCCGCGCAAAATGAATCGCCCGTATGGACTCCCATGGGGTCAATATTTTCGATCATGCAAATCGCAATCATTTGATTTTTTGAGTCCCGGACAACTTCAACTTCCAGCTCTTCCCATCCCAGAACGCTTTCTTCAATTAAGACCTGCCCGATAAGCGAAGCCTGTATTCCCCGGCTGGCAACAACCTGTAGTTCCTCTTTATTGAACACTACACCGCCGCCGGTTCCTCCCATGGTATAGGCGGGCCTGACTACCACGGGATACCCAAGTCCGTCGGCAGCTTTCTCCGCCTGTTCAACCGACAGGGCCTCAAGGCTTTCAGGCATCTCTATACCGAGCATATTCATGGTTTTCTTAAACTCGATACGATCTTCTCCGCGCTCAATCGCCTCCAATTGAACGCCGATCACTTTGACATTGTATTTGTCCAGCACGCCGGCTTTTTTTAGTTCAAGGCTTAAGTTTAGACCCGACTGTCCTCCCAAATTGGGCAGCAGCGCATCGGGCCTTTCCTTGGCGATAATCCCGGTGAGACGGGTAACATTGAGAGGCTCAATGTAGGTAACATCGGCAACGACGGGATCCGTCATAATGGTGGCGGGGTTAGAATTAACCAGTATAATTTTATATCCCAAACTTCGAAGGGCCTTGCATGCCTGGGTTCCTGAATAGTCAAATTCGCAGGCCTGACCGATGATGATGGGCCCCGACCCGATGATCAATATTGTGTTGATATCTGTTCTTTTCGGCATGGTTATATTTATTTACAATAAAAACCGGTGTATTGTCAATAAAGGTTCTTAGGATTTTTCCTTTGTCTTGAATGAAAGGATGTGAATGGTAACCCCAATGGCGATGGCAAGCAAAATCAGCCGTATCACCCACAGGAGAACTTCATTGGGAGCTATCTTGGGAACTACCCAAATTGCCGAAAACGAAATCGATCCCCACATCAATATGAGTGTCACAACCTTTGCTCTTACGGAGATGGATTTGTTAATCGTAAAATCCCGAACAATACGCCCGAAATATTTATTCCGCATGACAGCGTTGTACATTCTTTCGGAACCCCGCATATACAGCCACGCCGTCAGCAGATAAAAGGGCGTGGTTGGGAGCAGCGGCACAAAGCGGCCCAATGTTCCCAGTATAAGCGTTATGGTACCTGCTATTATAAAAAGTATTTTGCGGACCCTATCTGAAATTTTCATTGTCCCTTTCCCTTTTGGGAAACCATCCTTTTTCGACCCGTTTCCGCTGCGTGAAAAGCTCGCCAATCGACCAAAAGGACGAGCAGGCAAAGACACCGCATGCTGTCGAGGCAATGGTATTATGCAGCAACAGTGCTGCAACACTTCCTCCGATTCCCAAAAGCAGGAAGAAGGGCCAGCATTTTACCCCGAAATAATATTCTCCCTTGATCACCAGGGGGTGGAAAAGACCGATGACGAGGAATGTAATCAACCCGATAATGATACCCGTCAGATTGTATGCTTCTATAATTTTCATCATTATTATTAATTATACAAAAAAACAAAAATATACAATACCGTATTGTTAGTTAATTATCGCTGGCCTGCATATTCTGATAATTGCTGCTCACCTCAAACAAAGCCAAAAACAGCGGCCTGACATATTCTTCCAATTCCGGACGTGCCTTTTTGCATAATCTATGGAGAATTTTCTGTTCCCGTTTCCGGTCTTTAACCGGAAGTCCCTGCTCTTTTTTGCATTCCCCGATATTTTTGGCGATTTCCATACGCCGTTCAAACAAACTCAGCAGTTTGTCGTCGATGTCGTCTACTTCTTGCCGCAATTCGTCAATATTCATTGGCTCCTCCTAATTTCCCCGGAACACCCGCTGGCCTCGCACAAAAGTTTGTCCAGTTTTTTCAGAAGCCTTGCTTTTCCTTTTCCCCTGTTCTTTTCCTTGGGTTTAAAAGCATCAGCTTCAAAAATTTTATTCATCCGTTCCAAAATGCGGAAACTTTCCTGCAATAAAGACCCCGCCTTTCCCGGCAGCGGCGGAATGGAATCCAGAGCCAGCCGGGAAAACATGATCAGTCCTTCCATGGTTACCGCTCTCTGAAGACCCCGCATAAGACTCCCGCCGGCAATGACAAAAGGACCGGCCTGAAAAAGAATTTTTCCAAAGGGCGGAAAAAGATTGCAGGCGGTTATCATCATCATGCTGACAACCGTGAAAACCGGCCGGGTGTTTTTTCCCGCCTTCAGTGCCAGAATCCAAAAAAACAAAAACAGGGCGGTGCGAATTTGGAGGTATGGAACAACCAGAAAAAGAACTGCCAAAAACACCAGGGCCATGGTCCAAAAAGAAATCATCCGGGATGGTGCATCTACAGCAGCTTGTGATCCGCCTGTTTCTGCTATGCCGGGGGCAGAACTGTATTCCCGCCTAAAACGGATCCATTGCGATTGAGCAGAAAAGGCTTCGGCAAAAAAACCCAAAAAGCCGCCGCTGAGAATTCCCATTGCAAGAAAGGGCGGCACCAGGTAGCGGGCCCCTTCGCCAAACAGAAAAAACCGGGCCAGAAAAAGCTGAGCGGCATTTGACACAAAAGCCCCTGCAATACCGGTCCCAACCAGGCTGATCCGGCAGTGCCGCCGGAGCAAAAACATAAAAGCAGCGGATACCGCTGTCCCTGCCAGAGAAAACAACGCCACATAGGAAAAAAGCGTCCCCGTAATCAGGCCTTGTCCCAGAATTTTGATCAGCGCCAAAAGAAAAAATCTTTTTGAAGAAAAAATATCCATGGCGATTAACAGGGGAAGATTTGCCAGGCCTATTCGCATAAAGGGCAAGGGCTTGGGAATAAGATGATCCAAGGCGGAAAGAAAAAAGCAGAACGCGCTCAGCAGGGCAAGGTCTTTGTTAACGAACCCGGTGGATTCGGCGGGTCTGCTAAATCCTTCGAATCCTCCATGCCCGGTGTTACCAGACTGCGGCGTCAACTTCTGCATATTCTATTTTTCCGCCGGCAGCTTCTAACCGCACAAAGACAGCATTGGGAAGACAGGCTATCCATTGACCCCTGCGATGAACAGCACCGGAGGCAACACAGGTTTGGTTGGCGCAGGGGGAGGAAATCACCCTGGCCTCTTTATCTTTTAATTCAACAACCGTTTGTCCCAGCGGACCGCTAATTACCACTTGAGCAGTTTGATCAACCGGGTAGACCCAGTTTTCTCCTTTCCCCTGGATAATAAACTGTACGGCGGGCCCGCTTTTTCCGTAAATGCTAACAGTGCAGAAAACGGTGATCGTCACCGCCAAGAGAAAAACAACAACATCCAGCAAGCGCAGGCTGCGCAAAAAACTAGACACCCACTACGGCGGTAACTTCGGGAATTTCTTTTTTAAGATAGTTCTCTATGCCGTTTTTCAGCGTCATGGCAGCCATGGGACAAGAACCGCAGGCGCCGGTAAGCTTTACCGATACTTTTCCGTCCTCGCCGACGGAAACAAATTCAACATCCCCGCCATCAGCCTGAAGGGAGGGTCGGACATTGTCAAGGGCGATCTTTACTTTCTCTTCAAGCATGGTTCACTCCTTATAACAAGTATATCAAATTTTCAGGGAAAAAACAATGCCGGGCATGAGTTATCCCTCCAGCGTTTTCCGCAGAATTTGTTCACTGCTCTCAGACAGCGGTCCCAGGGGAAGCCGAACCGGCCCGGCGGGAAGCCCCGCCCAATTCATGGCCGTCTTTATTGGAGCCGGGTTGGTTTCGACAAAGGCATTTCTCATCAGGGAAAAAAGATCAAAATGAAGTCTCCGCCCTTCCTCAAAATTGCCGGAAAGGCATGCGCTGACCAGGGATTTTATTTTTTCGGGAACAAGATTCGAGATAACCGAAACAAGGCCGTCTCCGCCCAGGGCAAGAAGGGGAAGGGTAAAAGCATCATCCCCGGAAAGTACATAAAAAGGATTGGAAGAATTTTTCCGGGGCAGGGCAATGCGGTCAATCACTTCCATCATCTGGATAATGTCTCCGGAGGCTTCCTTGACTCCAACGATTCCCGAAATGGCGGCAATCTTTTCCATCAGCGGCGTAGGGATGTTCCGCCCGGTCCGGCCTGCAATGTTGTACACGATGATGGGCAGCCCCGCAGCGGCGGCGATCTCGAAGTGCTTTAACAATCCCGAATCGTTAGGCTTGTTATAGTAGGGAGTTACCACCAGAGCCGCATCGGCTCCCAAATCTCTGGCTCGTTTTACATACCCTTCCATATGCTTTGTAGAGTTGGACCCCGCTCCGATGATAAGCGGCACCCGGCCGGCATTTTCTTCCACCGCAGTTTTGATAAGTTTTTCCTCTTCGCAATCGTCCAGGGTCGGAGTTTCTCCGGTAGTACCAAGGGGTACAAGACCGTCAATCCCTTTTTCAATCTGAAGGCTGATAAGTCTTCGGTATCCGTCGTAGTCCACATCCCCGTTTTCCTTCATTGGGGTGATAAGCGCCGTATAGGCTCCTTTAAATTCTTTCATGTCATACCTCTTTTGGCAGCAAATCTTTTAAAACATCGTCCATGGTAAAAATTCCCCGGCGCTTTTCTCCCTCAAAACCGGCAAGCCACTCTGCGGCAACCATTGCGCCGGAAGCAAAACCTTCCCGGTTCCTGGCAGTATGGGTAATTTCTATGGTGTCTGCGGGAGAATCAAAAAAAAGCGAATGGATGCCAGGCACTGATCCATGGCGCAGACTGGCAAAGTGTACCGTGTCTCCGCTTACGGCGTCATTAGAAACATCCCACAATACCTTGGTTTTGCGTTTCACCGCCGCCAGAACCCGCTCCATTAAGGCTTTCGCCGTCCCTGATGGGCTGTCCAATTTTTTTCGATGATGAATTTCCAGACCCCCCAGATCGTATTCGGCAAAGGGATCTGCCAGCCGTGCCGCATAGACGGCCATGCGGAAAAAAAGGTTTACCCCCAGGGAAAAATTCGAAGACCACAGCAGTGCTGTTCCGGCTCTTTCCACTGCGGCAGAAACATCCGCCAGCTTTTTATACCAGCCGGTGGTACCGCAAACCAAGGGCTTCCTCAGGGCAGCGGCAGCTAGAATGTTATCCGGTGCTGTTTCAGGCCGGGTGAATTCAATAAACAGATCGGGATCACCAGCTTCCGCTGCTGTTGGAGGAATGGACCGGAGCTTAACAGCGCCGGGGATCACATCGGAAGAAAAGGGATCTATGACACCGGTAATTGTATGGCCCCGATCCAGAGCGGCGGTCTCTATCATCTTTCCCATTTTTCCATAGCCAATTAACGCTATTTTCATGTTTTCCTTTTTGCTGAAACCGGTTTTCCAGCCTTGGTCTTTTTTGCCGGTGGTTTTTTTTCTCCGGAAAAGAAAAACCGGTGCAGTTCTTTTACAATGGAATTCGCTTCTTTATCGTTAACGATAAAACTGATATTTACCTTGCTTGCTCCCTGAGAAATCATTTGAACTTGAACCTTCAACTTCCTGCAGATACCAAAAGTTTCGTGAAGGATCTCCGAAGAGCGGCAGACATCGCCGATGATCGTTACAATAGCTTTGCCGGTTTTGACTTCCACGGCGGCGTATCCGGAAAGCTCCCGGCATACCGTGGAAAGATCCCGATCTGCGTCCAGGGTAAGGGATACTGATACTTCGCTGGTGGCGATCATGTCGATGGAGATGCCGTTTTTGGCAAATTCGGCAAAGACCCGCGCCAAAAAACCGCTTTGGCCAAGCATACGGGTAGAAACAATGTCTACCAGGGTAACATTTTTTTTGCTGGTGATTGCCCTGCAAAGCGGGGTATCCTTAACAGGTCCCGGTTCGATTCGGGTACCGGAAGCTGCGGGGTTAAAAGAATTTTTTACCAGCACGGGGATTCCGGTTTTTATGCAGGGTTGCATGGCCTGGGGATGGAGTACCTGGGCGCCGAAGTAGGCCAGTTCCGCCGCTTCATCATAACTTACTAGTTCCACCGGTCTGGCATTCTCTACCAGGCGGGGATCAGCACTCAGAATGCCGTCCACATCTTTCCATACCTGAACTTCTTCGGCTTTCAGGGCGGCGGCGATTACCGTAGCGGAAAGATCCGAACCGCCCCGCCCCAGGGTGGTGATATTTCCGTTTTCATCCTTAGCGATAAACCCGGTAATCACCGGAAGAACCCCTTCGGCGGTAAGGGCGCGAAGGTACGAAGCAATGCGGATATAGCTTTCGCTGCGAAGCTCCGCCTGACCGAAGGCTGAATCGGAAATAAACCCTGCATCCCATGCGTCCAACGCCCGGGCGTTAATCTTTTTACTGCGAAAGTATGCTGCGGCGATGCGCACCGAAAGCCGTTCGCCAAAGGATACCAGGTAGTCCCTGGTTCTGCCCGTCAATTCCTTGGTCAGGGAAATTCCTGTCAGGAGGCTCCCCAGTTCCCAAAAGAGGTTTTTTATTTCTTTTTGCAAGGAGACCCCCAGGGACAGATCCTCGATTGTTTTTAGGTGAAGTTCTTCTATTTTTTCGATGGACACAAAACCTTTTTTCAGCGCCGTGCCGGCGGATTCCAAAAGATAATCTGTCGTGTCCCCCATGGCGGAAAGCACCAAAACAGGCTTGCGCTTAATCCGGCCTTTGACGATTTCCATCATGTTGACAATACGCCCGGCATCGGCCAGCGAACTGCCTCCAAATTTCATGACAATCATACACCCCCCTGGCAGCGAAGCGAAATAATCTCCCCTTTAAATTTTAACAGAGATTTAAATTTTTCTCAATTATTAGCCGCCTAGGGACCACGCTCCGTCGGCATAGATATAGGTTCCGCTTTGCCTTCCCTGGGAATTGTAGTAGGTATCAAAACTGTCGTCGGTGGAAAAGAGAAGCTGATTATGGGTATCGTAGTAGTTCACCCGTTTGGCAAAACTGTTGTTCTTTGGCTTGTTATTAAAGGCTCTCTGCCCTACTTCTTCAACTCCTCCGGGGATGGTAACACGGTTGAGCTCGTTATTGTAAAAGGCGCCGTCGCCGATCTTTGCCACACCATCGCCAATGGCCAGCACGGTAATCCGGTTTCCCGCAAAGGCTCCTTCTCCTATGGCATTTACCGCGGCAGGTATGGCGATTTCTGTCAGGCGGTTGCCGAAAAAGGCATAATCTTCGATGGCGGTCACCGAACCGGGCAGTTCCACGGTGCGGAGCTGATTAATCTGAAAACAGCCCCGGGGGATAACCGTTATTCCCCTGCCTATGGTAAGCCTGGTTAATTTGTTGTATGCAAAAGCTCCCAGTCCCAGGGAAGTAACATTGTCGCCAATAACCAGTTCTGAAAGTTCATTCAGGGCAAAGGCCCCCTTACCGATAACGGTAACCGTATCCGGAATGGTAACACTGGAGATCTCCCGTTTTGCAAAGGCATAATCCGCGATGGCTGTAATGGGCATACCGTTAATCTCTGCAGGAATTACCACTTCTTTTACAAAGCCCCTGCATTTGATGATGGTTAGCCTGCCGTTATTTTCTTCCACCGTAATGGAAAGCCCCGCCGTAGACTGGGAAAAGCCTTTCAGAGACAAAATAAAAGAAATCATTAGAAAGAAAGTTCGTTTCTTTTTCATATTATGATAATATAATTATCGCACTGAAGCCCTTTTCAGTAAAGGGATTTTACTATAACCCAGGGTGTATACTTTTGTATACGGCACAGAGAGCAATATTAAGGAAGATACCATGGAAAACCTATTGCAGCTTAGCACTGCCCATTTCACGAAGGGCGGTTATATTATCATTGAAGGTGAGCAGAATGCCGACTGTTTTTACATCGTTAAACAGGGACAAGTGGGGGTTTTCAAAGAAGCGGAGGTAACAGAAGAGAAAGACAAGACACTTGGTCCCGGGGACTACTTTGGCGTTATTTCTACTATGTCATCTCACAGTCATATCGAAACCGCCATGGCCCTGACAGATGTGGACCTAATTATGGTTCACCGGGAACAGTACGGATTGTTTATCAGAAAACATACCCAGGCGGCCATGAAAATAATTACCCAGTTTTCCAAACAACTCAGATATTTAAACGAAACCCTGGCGGGGATTGCCTTAAAGAAAACTACCGAGACCGGCGGCCTGGATCATCTTTTTGAGGCCGCAGAATATTATCTGTGTCAAAAGCAGTATGATAAGGCTCGATACATTTATACCCGCTTTCTTAAGCATTGCCCCAGGGGAAAACTGGCAGACATCGTCAAAGGGCGGATAGAAAAACTTAATTCCTATGTTACGGAAGTGGTCAATGAAACGGAATTCAGCCCCGATGATGTTAACAGGGTTTACCCTGCGGAATCCATGTTTTTTATCGAAGGGGAACCGGGGAACGAGCTTTTTGTCATCCAAAAAGGGTCGGTAAAGATTACAAAAGTCGCCAATGAAAATGAGATACTTTTGGCGGTACTAAAAACCGGGGATATATTCGGGGAGATGGCGCTGCTGGAAAACAAACCCAGGGCCGCCACCGCAGTGGCATACGAAGAGTGTAAAGTGATGGTAGTAAGCCGGACCAACTTTGAACAGATGATTCAAACACAGACACAGCTCATTTCTAAAGTTACCTCTTATCTTGCAGACAGAATCTGGCTTATTTACAAACAACTGGCCAATACCCTTATCACAAACCCCGTGGGCCGGATGTACGATTCCCTGCTCATTCAACTGGAAAAAAACCGCGTTCTCCTGGAAAGCCCGAATCCTTATACCTTTAGTTTTGGTCAATGGGAACTGGTTAATATGGTTGGGCTCCCCAGAGGAGAAGCTGGTCCGGTTTTAAGGGATCTGTTAAAAAATACAAAAATCCAGGTAATTGATAACAAAATTCATACCTCCTCGGTACAGGAAATAGTCAGACAAACCGAATACTACCGGAAAATGGACAGAATAGGAAAACCTCGTCCACAGGGAAAGTCTTGATTTGCTGTATAACTTCCGCTGTTCTTTGTACAGCGGCTTTTTTATTTCTGCCTCATCATTTTTTTATAGGCCCTTTCGTCCAGCTGATAAAATTGCAGGACGATAAATGCGGCCAGAAAAACAAACGCCGGCAGGGGTCCGATGATAAGCCGGATTGCCAGTCGTGCTGACGGCCCTTGAACTTCATTGGCAGCATAACCGCCGAAGTTTAGAATAATTCCAGAAATAAAACCCGACAGGGCCGCTCCGCATTTGGAAATAAAAGTCCACATGCCATAGTAGGCTCCCTCCTTTCGCTCTCCGGTTATAACTGCATCGAACTCCACCGTATCGGGTACCATGGCAAAGGGCGCCACATAACTGAACCCCACTCCAATACCTGCAAATACTAGCAGTCCCAGGTATCCTTCCAGCGGCAAAAGATGGCCCATGGCTGAAACCCCAAGGCCTGCAAGTCCAATAATGGCAAAACAAATTTGATAGGTCCTCTTTTTCCCGGTTTTTTTTGACACAAGGACCGAAACCGGAATAAACAGCATTGCCGTCACAAGCAGCGCCATTAAGGAAAGGATCATAAGCGCACCCCGAAGCTCTGCTTCGCTGCCTGCGGGGTTTCCTAAAAACGGAAAAATCCGGAGAAAGGGCCTGAGCCCCATGACAAATTCTGCCGGATAAATATAATCAACATAAAAGACTAAAATATTCTGCAAAAAATTTAATGCCGTTAAATGAAGTCCATAGGTTAAAGCGAGAAGCACATAGGGTCTGTTTGCAAACACCGCTTTGTAGGTGGAAAAAAATCCTTCCGTAGGTATGTCCTCCCAGGAATGTCTTTTTTCCCTGGTACCAAAAAAGGTAAGCAGGGTAACAAAGGCCATGACTGCCCCCATAATAAGACTCATCATGGACCAGCCATGTTTTCCCCCGCCATAGGCATCTACTAGTACCTGGACTCCTACTGCTCCACCGATAGTACCAATGACAGCACAGCCAAAACGGTAACCGTTTAAGACGCTCCGCTCATGGTAATCATCGGTAAGTTCCGGAGTCAGGGAAGAATAGGGCACATTAATCGCCGTAGAGGAAGTGTTAATCAGCATCAGCGCCCCCATGGCCCAGAGCATCAGCATTGTTTGGCTGGAAATATCCGGGACGGTAAAGAAAAACCAAAGGGCCAGCATCATGGGAATTGCCCCAAACAGAAGATAGGGTCGTCTCCTTCCCATTCGGGTAATGGTCCTGTCGGAAATGTAGCCCATCAATGGATCAGTAACAGCATCCCAGGCTTTGCCGATCATCCACGCCGCTCCCGCCAGCACCGCAGCAAGTCCTGCCACATCGGTCAGATACTTAAGGCAATAAAATCCAATCATGGTAAACAGCATATTTCCGCCAAGGTCAAAAATTCCAAACCCAAGCTTTTGTCCCACATTTAATTTTTTATGGGCCATTCTCCGCCTCCACTTCATAAGCATACCGGTTTTTTCTGTGTTTGACACTGTACAAAAATCTTTTTCTGTGTCAAATTCTGGTATGGAAACCCGCGATATTTTCCGCAATGTCTCCCCTCTTGATCACCGCTACTCCCTCTCCGAAAAAACGGTTTTTAACGCCCTTGTTCCCTGGCTTTCCGAAGAAGGATCCATCGCCGCCTGCATCAAAGCGGAGATTGCCCTGGTCAAGGCTCACCTTGCCATACGAACCTGTAGCCAGCGGACACAGGAAAATAATAATCCGCCGCCGGACTTCAGTTCCATTACGGTGAGACCGGAAGAAGTATATGCGGAAGAAGAAAAAACCCGCCACAATATCCGGGCTCTGGTAAATGTACTCAAGCAAAAGGTTCCGCTGGAAGCGGCGCCTTTGGTTCACCTGGGGGCGACCAGTGTCGACATTTTGGACACATCCCTGGCATACAGGATGAAGGGCTGCTGCCGGGAGGTGGTGCTGCCGGCGCTCCGCAAACTGGAAACCGCCCTTTGTGATTTTGCCGAAAGAGAAGCGGAGACACCACAGGTTGGCCGAACCCACGGCCAGCACGCGGTGCCTATTACCGCAGGTTTTGCCATGGCCGAATATGTTTCCCGGCTGGGTAAATCAATTCTGGAAATCGAACGCATTTCGGCCCAATTAAAAGGAAAACTTGCCGGAGCAGTAGGCGCCTACAATGCCGTCAGTATGATTGTCCGTGATCCGGAAGAACTGGAACGGCTTTACCTGGCGGAACTGGGACTAGAACCGTCGGAACATTCCACCCAGCTTGTGGAACCCGAATATCTCCTCAGGCTTCTCCTGGAATACAACACCGCCTTTGGTATCATCGCCAACTTGGCGGATGATCTCCGCAACCTTCAGCGGACTGAAATAGCCGAACTCCACGAAGGCTTTGCCGCCGATCAGGTGGGATCCTCCACCATGCCTCAAAAGCGAAACCCCTGGAATTCGGAACATATAAAGAGTCTCTGGAAAACCTTTATGCCCAGGGTCCTTACTTTTTATATGGATCAAATAAGCGAACACCAAAGAGATCTTTCCAATTCCGCAAGCCAGCGCTTTATCGCCGACTACATTACAGGTTTCTGCCTTGCGATAAGCCGCATGTCCCAGGTGATGGAAGGTCTTTCAGTTGACCGGAAACGATGCCTGACAAATCTGCAGAACAGCGGCGTCCTGGCAGAACCGGCCTATATACTCCTGGCAGAATCGGGCCTTTCCGACGCCCATGAAATGATCCGGAAGATCACTCTTGCCGCAGAACGGGACCGGGTTTCTTTCGCCGATGCCCTGGCGTCGGAAAAGGAAATCCAGCGGCGAATCGGAGAACAGCTATTAATGTTGAACTGTCCGGCATCCTCTGACAGTCCTATAAAAGATCCGGAAGCCGCCGCCCGGGCGTTTTTCAGTAAACCTGAGAACTACCGGGGGCTGGCGGCAAAAAAGGCAAAGGAGTTGGCCGTTAAGTACCGCAAATTAATGAAGGAGAGAGAATGATATGCAATTAGATGAAGCCTTGACTTACGACGATGTGCTGCTTCTGCCGGGGTACAGCGAGGTGCTTCCCCGGGACTGCGATATAAGTACGATCCTGTGCGGAGAAATCCATCTGAATGTGCCGGTTATTTCCAGTGCCATGGATACGGTAACCGAAGAAAAACTGGCCATCGCCATTGCCCTGGAGGGAGGAGCGGGGGTGATTCACCGCAGCCTGAACCCGGAGGATCAGGCACAGCAGGCTGCCAATGTAAAACGCTTTTTAAACTGGATAATCGCATCGCCGGTAACCGTGGGAGAAGAGGCAAGCATAAAGGATGTAAGGCTCGTGATGGATCGGTTTAATGTTTCCGGCATGCCGGTCCTTAATTCGCAAGAAAAACTTACGGGAATAATCACCAGCAGGGATCTCCGGTTCTGCCGGGATGATACCTTAAATGTAACGGCGGTAATGACAAAAAACCCAATAGTGGTTCAGGGTGAACCTACGGCGGCAGAGGCCCGGGAAAAATTCGACAAGCACCGGATAGAAAAACTTCCCGTGGTGGATGGAGAAGGCTGTCTAAAAGGATTGATTACCGTAAAGGATATGGAAAAACACGCCCTCTTTCCCCTGGCGGCTACGGACAAAAAAGGCAGACTCATCGTGGGAGCGGCGGTATCTCCCCAGGATTACGAGATCCGTATGCCCCTTTTAAAAAAAGCGATGGTTGATTTTGTTGTCCTGGATACCGCCCACGGAGACACAAAAAACGTAATGAATGCCGTGACGGGGATCAAAAAAAAGTTCGGCATCCCCGTCATCGGAGGCAATGTAGCCCGGAAAGACGGAACCCGCCGGCTTATTGACGCCGGAGCGGACGCTGTAAAAGTGGGCATCGGCCCCGGCTCGATCTGTACCACCCGGATCGTGGCCGGTATCGGCGTACCCCAATTCAGCGCCGTTATGGAATGCGCCGATGAAGCTGCAAAAAATAATATTTCCGTTATTGCCGACGGGGGCATCGAATTTTCCGGAGATATTACCAAGGCCATTGGAGCCGGGGCCAACTCGGTGATGATAGGCAGCTTGTTTGCGGGCCTAAAAGAAGCGCCGGGCAGGGAAATTCTTTATGACGGAAGAATCTACAAGGAATACCGGGGCATGGGCAGCATCGGCGCCATCAACGACGGCGCCGGAGACCGTTACCAAATTGATAAGGATGAAAAACCCGTACCGGAAGGAATCGAAGGCCGGGTGCCCTACAAGGGCGAATTAAAAAACTACCTCTTCCAGCTAATATCAGGACTCCGCAAGGGGATGGGGTATTGCGGCTGTAAAAATATCGACGAACTAAAAAAGTACCGTAAATTTGTCAAGATCACCTCTGCAGGCTGGCGGGAAAGCCATGCCCACGGCGTAACCATTACTCAGGAAGCTCCCAACTATTCCGTATCTAGGCCCATTTAATCAAACCGGGCTTGTAGGGATGAATCAGGGCTTCGTGTTTGGGGAGAATCCGCACGGTATGTCCCTGCTGGCCCGTATCGGCACATTCGATCCGTACCTGATAAACCCATATAGTTCCTTCCTGGTTCAGGGCTTTCATCTCGGTATGGTGGGCATTGTTAATTCCCCGGTTTTGATTGGAAATTGAACCGTGATACAGCTCTACCTGTACTTCTTCCGGCAAAAGATTCGCCAGATCGATGTGGGCAGTAACGGTCAGGGAATCCCCTCGCTGCATTACCGGCCTGGCATTGGATTCAACCTTGGCTATCTTCATACTGCTCCAGGAGTCCCTTAGTTTGTGCATATAGGCTGCCAAAGCTTTGGATTCAGCATAATCGTCCTTGATGATCCGGCGATAATTTTTCAGGGCCGGAAAATAGAACATATTGGAATAATCCATGAGCATCCGGTGGCTCGACATGGAGTGGCCTATCTCCTTCATGCAGGTCTTCATTCTCTTGATCCATTCCCGGGGCAGGTTGTCCCGGCCTCTCTGGTAAAAGAGGGGAACGATGTCCCGCTCAAGGAGGTCATAAAGGGCCTTGCTTTCTATATCGTCCTGAAGTTGATTATCCGCATACTGCTCACCATGGCCAATGGCCCAGCCTACTTCGGGGTTATAAGCCTCGTCCCACCAGCCGTCCAAAATCGAACAGTTCAGGACGCCATTCATCGACGCCTTCATACCGCTGGTACCGGAGGCTTCCATGGGCCGCCGGGGTGTGTTGAGCCATACATCGGCGCCGGAAGTTAGATACCGGGCCACAGTGATATCGTAGTTTTCGATAAACACAATCCGGCTTTGGACATCGTTCTTTTCCGCAAAATGGATGATCTCCCGAATCAATTCTTTGCCGGGCATATCCATGGGATGGGCCTTGCCGGCAAAGATCAGCTGGATGGGCCGTTCATTGTCCTTAAGGAGCCGGATCAGCCGTTCGGGATCACGAAGGAGGAGGTTTCCTCGTTTATAGGTGGCAAACCGGCGGGCAAAGGCCAAGGTAAGAATATAAGGAGAAAGAGCATCTTCTGCCTGCTGAATGCGGCGTTCCACCGCCCCGGTCCTTTTTAGGTGGTCCCGGATCCGTTCCCGGGCAAAGGCTACCAGCCGTTCCCTCCGCCGTTCGTGGGTACGCCACAACTCTTCGTCGGAGATCCGGTCCATCCGATCCCAGATTGCCAGATCAGTAGGTTCTTCTTCAAAATGGGGTCCAAAGTAACGGTCCAGAAGATCCTGCATTCCGCTGGAAACCCAGGTCTTGGGATGAACGCCGTTGGTTACATGGTGAATTGGCACTTCTCCCAAGGGAAGGCCGGGCCAGAGACCCTGCCACATTTCCCGGGAAACAACCCCGTGGAGGGCCGCCACACCATTGGCATAGGCGGCGCATTTAAGGGCAAGGACGGTCATGCAGAAATTTTCATGCTCATCTTCGGGCCGCTCACGGCCAAGGCCGAGGAATTCCTTCCAGGTAATGCCAAGAATTCCCGGCCAGGCTTTAAAGTATTTTTCCAAAAGGGCTGTATCAAAACGCTCATTCCCTGCGGGAACCGGTGTGTGGGTGGTAAAAATATTAGTGGGCCACACCGCTTCTATGGCTTCGTAAAAATTAAATCCTTTTTCGGTCATGATTTCTCTAATCCGTTCCAGGCCCAAAAATGCAGCGTGACCTTCGTTCATGTGACAGGCTGCGGGGTTGATCCCCAAAACGCGAAGAGCCCGGATACCGCCAATACCTAAAAGAATTTCCTGGCGCATCCTGGTTTCCTTGTCTCCGCCGTAGAGGGCGGCGGTTACGTTTCGTATATCCGGGGCGTTTTCATCTATATTGGTATCCAGAAGGAATAGTGAACTGCGGCCTACTTTTACTTCCCAAATTTGGGCATGGGCTTCCCGACCCGCCATATCCACCGAAATTTTCAAGGCGGCGCCGTTTTTATCACACTTTAATTCCACCGGCATATTGTACCAGTCGTTTTCCGGGTAGCTTTCCTGCTGGAAACCATCGGCGTTAAGCATCTGTGTAAAATACCCCTGCCGGTACAACAGTCCCACTCCGACCAGGGGGAGACCTAAATCGGAGGAGGTCTTCATGTGATCCCCTGAGAGTATTCCCAAGCCTCCTGAATAAATGGGCAGGGAAACATCCATGCCGTATTCCATGGAAAAATAGGCTACCACATCCTTTTTGGATCCGTGATACCAGGTTTCCCCTTTTTTATATTTCTGAAAACGGGTATAAACCTCTTCCAGAGCCGCCAGGTAGGAATCGTCCTGGGCAGCCTGGGCAAGCCGTTCTTGGCTTACCATCCCCAGGCACCGAATTGGATTCTGCTGAGAGCAGAGCCACGCATCATAATCCAGTCTGATAAAAAGCTGGACTGAATCATAGTTCCAGGAAAGCCAGAGATTCCGGGCAATTTCTTCCAGAGGTTTAAGCACATTAGGAAGTTTTGGTTTAACGGTATAGGTGGATATATTCATGGAAATAGTTTATGTCATTACAGGGCATTTTGTAAAGGGCAGAATTGAAGCCAGAAGAATCAGTTCTGGGCTATTTCCCGGGACGCCGGAGAAGCGGCTTCTTCTTCGATGGGGCCGGTAAAAAACTGCAAAAGCTGAACAAAGTAGTACATCCGTTTATAATCCTCGGCCATGCGTTTTCCCAGGGGCATATCAAAATTGGCGGCACTGTCCAGTTCCTTCCAGTTCATAATTAATTCCGCCGGTTTTTTTTGCATATCTTCCAGCAGGCTTTTAAAATTTTTCCCGATTGTAATCAGGCAGTTGGAAGTGGTGTTGATCATCCGCTGGGCGGTATTATTCACCGTTTTTAGGATGATCCGGATATACTTGCCCTGGCCCTTGTCCCGGTCCACTTTGAGCAGGGCCTGCCTGAGCCGGGATCCGTGTTCTCCTTTTTCCGAGAGGGATTCGTCAAAGATCGACAATTTTTCCGCCAGTTCCATCATTTCGTGGTATGAATCAGATATGGGCTGGGAAAGGACAATGTTACTCCATTGGCCCCGGACCAGGAGCAGATCGCAGAGCTCCCGGATTTCTTTTTTGAAAAAATCCAGCAGGTAGGCTTTTAGGTAGTTTACCCCGGCAGTCTTGGTATAACCTTCAAAATTCTTTTTGTAGAAAGCATCATTGGCTTTGGCGGTATAGTTGGTAAGCCTCTCCACCTCGGCGGATCCGAAAATAGTTTTGGCAATCTGCTCGATCTGGGCGCCCCGCTTGTCGTTTTGAATTTTGTTCACCGCTCCTTCTATCTCGGCTTTTTTTGCATCGAGAATCGTATCAATCATTCTTTCGTCGATCATGCGGGGAGCAGACTGCCAAAGGGGATCCCCTGAGGTATGCTGAATGATCAGTTCAAAGATCCTTGTCCTGCTTACATCTTTTAGAAGTCGGATCACCTTGGACCATTGATCGGGGTTTACCACATCCATCCCTTCTTTATATGTTTTAAGCACCCCCAGGGCGGACTTCCAGTCCTGATCCATTTCAACTGATGCTGAGTATTCCAAGAAGTCTTTCAATTCCCCGATCATATCCGCGGCTTTAACGGGATGAAATTTGGGCTGATAGCTGAAGTTTCGTTCGGCAATTCCAGAATCGAATTTTTTGAGCAGAAAGAAAAAATCAAAACCAAGAAAATTTATCAGGGCGATGATTGTATTATAACAATTGTCGATATTGTTTACCCGGGTATTATCAAAGGCCGCAATATAATTGGCAAGTTCCCGCTTGACTGCTGCTGAAAGATCTTTGACCGGCATGGTTTTTGCTTTTTCCTGAATGGCCGCTGCAGAGAGATTATCTTTTATGACCAGAAGTTCCTTGTCCAGAAAGGCATCCACGGTAATATGTTTAAGCTGTTCCGATTTAGCGGCGTTCTGTAGGAATACCTGGGCGGGGGAAACAACCTTGTAAATATCGAAGAAAAATTTGGCCAGGGCCGGTTCCAGTTCACCGGTCTTGGCCCGGTAGAATTTGCTGTACTTGTTTTGGTTCAGGTCCTTGGTTACCTGTTGCAGCCGTTTTTTCTTGGCCGCCTCGGGATCGTTGCCTTTGCCAAAAAGATTGATAATATTGTCCAAAAACCCCATGGTTATATTATGCCATAAGGGGCGCTAAAAATCCACCCGCCCGGGGAACCACTGTCCGTTAACCGGTTATTCCAAAGGTTTTTAAAGCTGCCGGGATTCTGAAAAAGGCAGAATTTCCTTAAAGTACCGGACGGTGCCAACTCTTAGTTCTTCGGTGGCCGCATCGTCGCAGACAATGATTGCCCGCCGGTGCATCTGGAGACAGGACAGGGTACACATATGGTTTACTCCCTCCTCTACCGCCTGTTTAAGGGCCCGGGCCTTGTTATACCCTGAAACGACGATTACCACTTCCCGGGCATCCATTACCGTGCCAACCCCCACCGTCAATGCGGTGCCAGGCACCTGTGCAGGATCACCGCCAAAAAACCGGGCATTGGCCAGGCGGGTATCGGCGGTAAGGGTTTTTACCCTAGTCCGGGAAACAAGGGACGATCCGGGTTCGTTAAAAGCAATATGACCGTCCGGCCCAACGCCGCCCAGAAAAAGATCGATGCCGCCGCTGGCGGTAATCGCCGCTTCGTAGATATCGCATTCCTTAAGGGGATCCTCCGCCATGCCGTTAAGGATGTGTACATTGCTTTTTTCAATATCAATGTGGGAAAAGAAATTGTCCCACATAAAACGGTGATAACTCTGGGGATGATTCTCTGGCAGTCCCGCATATTCATCCATATTAAAAGTGATCACTTTGGCAAAGCTAACGGCCCCTTGTTTATGGAGGGCAATCAACTCTTTGTATGTTCCTAGAGGGCTGGAACCGGTGGGGAGTCCCAGGACAAAGGGCTTTTCTTTCCGCTCCGAGATCCGTTCAGCTATATACCAGGCAGTCCATCGGCTTACCTCATCATAGTTGGGGCGTATTACCAAACGCATAAATACTCCTTGCCGGAGAATGGGTCAAATCCCTTCAATAAGCGTCAGAAGCATGGTTTTTCCAAAAATTGAAGTTCTGAAAAAACCTTGTATATATGTTTATATGCAAATAATGCACTGGACCAACGGTTTTATGGACATCCATGAGAAATTTTGTACTTTTTCCCAAAAAACTTACTTTTTCAGAACAGAAACAACTCGTTCCAGTACTTTTTTTCGATCCAGGGGTTTAACAATGTAGCTTTTTGCTCCCATCATAAGGGATTTTTTAACTACATCTTCCTTGCCCAGGGCGCTTACCATGATGATATTGGCGTTTTTATCAAATTCCAATATTTTTTCCAGCGCCGAAACCCCATCCATGACAGGCATGGTGATATCCATGGTTACCAAATCAATATTCGGAAACAGCTCTTTATATTTTTCCAGCCCCTGGGCACCGTCCCCGGCAGTTCCCACTACCTCAAAGCCCTCGGAAGTAAAGATCTGTCCAAGTTGTTTGGCAATAAACATGGAATCATCCACAACAAGAACCTTATAGGCCCCGCCTTCGGGTTTTTGGCCTTCGGGGGCCTTTTCATTGATGCTGGGCCCCTCACTCTTTGCAATCATGCGAACCTCCGGTCTACAAGACAATGCGGACACTGTCCTGTGGTAGCTCCTCTTAACTATCATAGCGTATGCCAATAGCAATAACAAGTCAAGAGCCAAAAACTGTCAAAAGCTAAAAAGGCTAAAAATGTTTTTTTCTTGTTTGACAGCTTTTTTTTCCTAAAAAACCGGGCAACAATAGAATATGCCGGGATCCCTACATACCCTTATGCTTGCCCCCATGGCCGAACTGAGCCACCGGGCTTTACGGGAGTTGATCCATGGGTTTACGGGACCTGGGGTTGTTTACCATACGGAAATGATCAGTGCCCCGGGGCTCCTAACCGGCGGTCCCTTTGAAAAATGGTACCTGGACAGCGGCCCCTGCCCCCGGCAGTTGGTTTACCAGCTTTTGGGTCCCGATACGGACCATCTGGTAAAGGCGGCGATCCTGCTGGACAGGGAAGAAAGTCTGGGGATCGACATAAATATGGGCTGTTCCGCCCCGGCAATCACCAGAACTGGGTCCGGAGTCCGGTGGATGGAGGACCCGGATAAGGCCGCCGGGCTTGTCGAGGCTCTCCGCAAAGTAACGAAAAAGCAGATTAGTGCGAAGATTCGGCTTGGCCCCAAACCTGGCCGAAATCAAAAAAGCGAAAAAATCCCTAATTTGGAAGCCTTGATCCGGTTTTGCCGGGGTATGGAAGCTGCCGGCCTTGATATGATCACCCTTCATCCCCGTCTGGCAGAGGAGAAATTTAAACGCCGGGCCCGCTGGGAATATGTGGAAGCCCTGCGAAAAGAATTGCGTATCCCCGTGACGGGTAACGGGGACATTGCCAGCGCGGAAGAACTGGCCCGGAGGGCCGCCGCCGGACCAGTCATGTCCGGAAGGCTTCTTGTTCGGGAACCTTGGGCCTTCGCCGCCGCTCTTACCGGCCGCTTTGTAAAAGAAAATGCCTCATCCTTTGGTGCGGCACCGGATGACCAATTGCGGAAAAGGCTGGAAGAAACGGGCCTGCGATTTTTGGAACTCCTGGCCAGGTATCAGCCCCCGGAATTCCACCTGAGCCGGGCCCGCCGTTTTTTCCGGTATTACTGCGATAATGTAACCTGGGCGGAACATTTACGAAACAAAATCAACCGGGAAGAAACCCTTACCGGCATTGAGCGGGTTTGGCAGGATTATTTTAAGGAAACTCCGGGGAATTAGGCCTTTAGCGTTTTCAAAACAACAGTTCTAAAAACGCTAAAGGCCTAAGCTTTTTTTGAAATTCTCCACCACCGTTTCTACCGCAGGCCGGGCATCCACATCCGCTAAAATGCCTTTTTTTCGGTAATAGTCGATAAGGGGGGCGGTCTGTTCCCGGTACACTTCCAGACGTTTTTTAATGGCCTCTTCCCGGTCATCGTCCCGGGTATAGAGTTCTCCGCCGCAGTGGTCGCAAATTCCTTCCTGTTTGGGTTTACCAAAGACGATATGAAAATTCTTTCCGCAGCCGCGGCAGGTCCGGCGGCCTCCCAGCCGTTCCAGCACTGACGTATCGGGGATATCAAAATTCACTACCCGGTCCACCGTAGAAAAACCCGCCAAGGCTTCCGCCTGGGGTATGGTTCGGGGAAACCCGTCCAAAATATAACCGCACTGGACATCCGCTTCGGCGAGCCGCTCCTTAACCAGACCTATGGTGGTTTCATCATCCACCAACTGACCCGAATCCAGGATGCTTTTTACTTTAAGGCCCAGGGGTGACTGGGCGGCAATGGCGGCCCGGAAAATATTCCCCGTACTAATGTGAGGGGCTTTTACAAGATCCACCGCCTTCGCTGCCAGGGTACCCTTTCCCGCGCCGGGGGGGCCCAAAAATATAAGTTTCATGCGCTGCTCCTCCGTTACCTTACCACAATTCCTTTGTTATATAACAGTGGCCTTACAGCGGGTTGTTTTAAAAGCCAGGTGCTGTTATACTAAATACAAGGAGTAATCATGAAAAAATTGATGCTAGCGGGGATCCTGTTGTTTTTGGGAACCTTTGCAGTTTTTGCGCAAAGAACTGATAATAATTCTGGCCTGCCGACCATCAGGATTGTTAACAATACGGGATACGATATTTTCTCTATCTATATAAGTCCTTCCGAAGATGACTTGTGGGGAGATGATCTTTTGGGAGACGATATTCTTGAAGATGGTCAAACCTTTACCTATCAACTTCCTTTCCCTTTGAGTACATACAGTGTATACGATGTCGCAATCGTAGACGAAGATGATGATAGTTACACAAAAATGGAAGTAACCATGACCGACAACGCCAGGATTGTCTTTACCTTTGACGATATCGATTAGATTAGTTCTTCCAGTTCTTTAAAGGTTTCCTCCAGCTCCCGGAAACGGAGAACTGCACTTTCGTCCAGTGATGTATCCTGCCTGTTCACAATGATAATGTTCCCGCCCCGGCGCAGTACCGTCCGGGGAAGTTCCGCCGCAGGATTTACCGTCAAACTCGTGCCCAGGACAAGCATTAGATCCGCCCCCTGGGCTTCTTTTTCCGCTTCCCGCCGGGCCTCCAGGGGGAGCATTTCGCCATAAAACGTAATCTGCGGCTTAAGAACTCTTCCACAAAGGGGACACCGGGGCATATCCCCCGCTTCGACAGCGGCGGCGGCCGTTTCGTAATCAAGGCGGATTCCGGGACAGCGGAGACAGTAGTGAACCGCCGGCGAACCGTGAAGTTCAATGACCCGGCGGCTTCCCGCCTTTTGGTGGAGTATGTCGATATTTTGTGTTATGACCGCCCGGAGGAGGCCCCGGCCTTCCAATCCTGCTAAAACCCGGTGAACCAGGGATGGCTCCGCCGTTTTGGCGGTATGGTAGATCAGGGGTCCGGCGGTGCGGTAAAAAAAAGCGGGATCTTCTTCGAAGCGGACAGGATCAAATACCTTTTCGGGAAAAAACAGGCCCTGCCCTTTTTCATCCGGAATAAGTTCTTCCAGTCCGGAAAGATACAGGTTCAGCACTTGGGGAGAAAAACGGCGCAGTAATTCCGCCGGGAAAGAACCCCTAAAACCAGGAATTCCAGACAGGGTGCTTACCCCCGCTCCGGTAAGAGCAATGCAGTACCGGGCGGAACGGATCAGATCAAAAAACTGATCGTATCCCAAGGGAACCATTATATCTTACAATTACTCATGATCGGGAAAAAAACAACTACGGAAAAGCTTACTGCGCTAATTGTTCAATTTCTTGACCTTTCCGCCAAACACTTAAGCGACGACGTGCTTGCCCGGCTTAAAGAAATGCAGGCCGGAGAAACCGGTTCCCTGAGCCGGAAGATCTACGGCGCCATGTTTGAAGACCTGGATATGGCGGAAAAATTGAACCGGCCCTGCTGCCAGGATACGGGGGTTATTCAGTTTTTTGCCCAGGCGGGGACAGCTTTTCCTTATCTGGAAGAACTGGAAAATTGTCTCCGGGAAGCGGTGATCCGGGCTACGGTTTCTGTCCCTCTCCGGCCCAATGTGGTGGAATGCCTTGACGAAAAAAACACCGGCGATAATACAGGGACAAGAATTCCCTGGGTCGATTGGGAACTTGTCCCCGGCTCGGACAGGCTCCGGCTTTTTGTATACATGGCCGGAGGGGGATGCAGTCTGCCCGGGTTTTCCCAGGTTTTTATGCCCCTGGAAGGATACGAAGCAGCCCTAAAAGCGGTATTTGATAAGATTGTCCAATATGGAAAAAATGCCTGTCCGCCCCTCCTGGTGGGCATAGGTTTTGCCGGACAGGCAGATGCGGCGGCAAAACTTTCCAAAAAAGCCCTGCTTCGTTTTATCGGGACCCGGAACGGCAATCCCAAGGCGGCGGAATTGGAAAACCAGCTTGAAAAAACCATAAACAGCATTGGCATGGGGCCGGGGGGGTTTTTGGGAGACCGTTCCGTTATGGCGGTTCATATCGAGCAGGCAGGCAGGCATACGGCAGCCCTCGCTGCAGCCCTTTCCACCGGCTGCTGGGCCCACCGCCGCGCCCTTATCGAAATTGATCCTGATCTACGTTACGAGATTATTTCCCATAAGCGGCTTTGTAACAACTAAAACATACAAAATTATTGATCAATCCCTGGATCCCATTTCCAGGATCAGTTCCACTTCTCCCCGGGAAATTTTTAAGTTCCGGGCTATTGCTTCTGTCTCCCAGCCCTGACGGCGGAGGCGAATTACCGTTTCCCTGACAGAAATTGGGGGCGCTCCCTTGCCAGCTTCGGGGTTTTTTCTTGATTCATCTTTTAATACTGTTTCCAGCAGTTTTAGTTCTCCCTGGGCTTCCCGGTTTAATTCTTCGAATCTGGTTTCCGTCCGGGCAAGCCATTCTCTGGCGGTTTGCATTTTTTCTATCCGGTTTTCAATTGCCGCCAGGTTTGTATCCAGCAGTTCGAGTTTTTCCTTTGTGTCCCGGGCCTTTTCACTGGCCGCCGCCAGTTCCTCGATAGAGGGCCGGAAGGAATCCAGTTCATTTTCCGCCTGATCGATGTTTTCCCGGAATTTCCGCAGGGCCTTTTCGGTTTCTTCCATCATTTCATAATTCTTCTCTATGCCCCTATTGGTTTCTTCCAGTATCCGGTTTTTGCTTTCTATCCGCTGGTACTTGTCTTCCGCCGCCACAACTGCATCTTCCAGCTTCCGCAGGGAAACCTGAATATTTTGCAGGGTATCGTCAGCGCCGGTAACTTCCTTTAACCGTTCTTCTACCCGCAGTGATGTTTGTATCAGCCGGTCAAAATCTTTTTCCATGGCGTCCAGATGGTTCTTTTCGGTAAGGAACCGTGTCATCTTGGCGTTGACCTCGTCTTCGAGCCGGCGTATTTTGATAAACTCTGCCTCCATCTGGGCGACTTCGTCGCGGCGTTCTTCCACTCTGGATCGTTCGGCCCTTAGGGTTTCTATGCTTCGTTCTAAATTTATTTTTAGTTCATCGGTTTGCTCAAAGAGTCTGGTCTGGGAACTGAATTCCTTAAGTTCTCTGCGTACATCATCGGTGCCGCTGGAAAGGCCCGAGACACGGCTTTCGATTCCATCCATATCGTTGTGGGTCTTATCTTTAAAGGCGTCCGTCTCCCGTTTAAGATGTTCCAGTTCGGAAAGTATCCGTTCCCGTTGTTCTTCTATCCGGCGGTTAGTTTCTTCCTTAAAAGAAACCTCCATAGTATGCCGTTCCGTTTCTGACTCCTCATTCAGGGCGATCAATTTTCTTTCAAAATTCGTATGCCATTCACCAAGGCGGCTGTCGATATTTGTACTGCGGTTTTTCAGGTCTTCAAAGAATTTATCTTCAAAAATATCCAGGTTTTCCGACACATTGTCATAGGCCCGTTTTTTTAGCAGGTTGAATTCCTCTTCGAGGGCGGTCATCTGCGCTTTCAGGGCGTTTTCTTTTTCAGCCAGCGCCGCGGATACACGGCCATGTTCCTGCTGTTGTTCTTCTTCAAATAGGGTAAAATCCCTGCGGATCCTGGCTTCCGAGGTTTCCATGACCTGCCGGAGCTGGCTGTCCAGTCTTAAAGCGTCTTCCGCCAGGGCATCATAGCGTTTCCATTGGTCAGTCTGATCATTCCGGTATTCTGCAAGGCGCCCCTCTATTTCCTTAAGAATCCGTTCTTCTGCTTCGGAGGTTTTAGCGTCCAGTTCCTGCCCCAGTTCTATAAGGTGAGCCTCTGTTTTAGCCGCCGCATTTTCCCATTGTTTTCTCTGGGAAAGCGCCAGCGCGTCCAGTGCTTCCAGATCCCGCTGCCAGGTTTCCCGGTATTCCCTTTGTTCCGCCGAAAGTTGCTCATGAAAATCCCTCTGCCTTGTTTCCAGTTGAGCATGATCGTTTTTCCATTCATTTTTGCAGGAATGCACCAAGGTTTGGATTTCCGAAATCCGGGTTTTGGCATTTTCATGGTATTCCCTGAATTTTTCTTCCACCGTTTCCTGAAAATGATGTATCCGGGCCAGCGATTCTTCCCGGTATTTTACCAGTGCTTCTTCTTCGAGTTTGCCGGCCCTGGTTTCTGCCCTTTCTGTGGCTTCTCCCAGTACTTTGTTTATGATCCCAATATCCCGTTCAAGGCTGAGTTTACGATCCGTTTCGATCCGGTCCACCGCCGCCCGGTGTTCTTCTACCTGCCGCTCCACCCTTCCCGTTTCGGACCGGAGATCGTCTACGCTGCTTTCCACCTGGGCAATAAGGGCCTCCGTAGTCTTTTCCAGAGCGGCGGTATTTTCCCTTTCAAAGCGCAGTTCAAGGGTACTCATGTCCCTTTCTAGTTTTTCCGAAAGGACCTTGAGTTCCGATATTTTTTTTGCCGTTGTCTCCATCAGCGCCGATTCTTCCCTTAGGCGGCCCATGTTTTCTTCCACCCTGCCGCTCATGCGGATCAGCTCTGCCATGGATTTATCGTAGGCGCTGATTCTTTCTCCGATACGGCCCACTTCTTCCAGCCGCTGCATAATCACCCCGGTCTCTTTCGCCAGTCCCGCATTGGCCTCCGTTAAGCGGTTCAGGGCTTCTTTGACGGCGCTTTTCTGTACATCCAGGATAATGGCCTGATCCTTGACTTCCCCCGCCTTTTCCTCCGCAAAGGCTGCAATGTCTTCCTTGAGCCGCTTGCCGTATTCTCTGGCCAGATCCACCGAACGGTTCTGCCGGTCCATGTACCGTACCATCACGATGGCAAGAATGCTTATGGCAAGAGTAATCAGATTTCCAGCAGTAAACAGGGCGTTCATTTTTTACCTATTCTAATACATATTCCCGCAATTGACGATAGTCCCGAAAAACAAAATCCGCCCCTCCCGCATACCTGACATGACCGGTGCTGAAAAAGCTTCTTTTGATCAGCGCTGCCTTCATCCCTGCCGCTTTGGCCCCTTTCACATCAAAGCGGGGACTGTTTCCGGCATAGAGGATTTCTTCGGGAAGAAGCTCAAGAGAGCGGATCAGGGCGGCAAAGGGAATACCGGAAGGTTTAAGGGCCCCTGTTTCTTCTGTGGAAAGGATAAAGTCAAAAAAACCTTCCAGTCCCAGAAGAGTAATCTTCCGCTCCGGAGGAAAATCCGAAAGAAGGGCCAGCTTAAGCCCCGCATCGCGAAAGGCAGAAAGGGTTTCTTTGACATGGGGAAAAAGTTCTATCCCCGGAAAAAGCGTTTCCCAATCCCGATATACCAGACGTTCAAGTTTTTGCTTTGTCTTTTTCTTGTCCTCTTTTAAAAAGGCGGCCATAAGATCCGCCTGTTTATCGTAGAACGATGATGCCGTTTCTGTCTCTGTATCGGCACTGTGAAGCTGCTGCCGGACCGCCGAAAATGCGTTATAAAACCGCGGGTGAAGCATAAGCCGGGGCAACAGACGGCGGTACAGTCGATAGTTGGGATAGAGGGTTCCATCCAGATCAAAGGCAACGGCTTTAATTACGCGGGAAATCCCCCCCATAATGTAATTATATCACGGATCAAAGACTCCTTCCACAGGGATCCGTACCAGGTTTACCAAAGCCTGGGGATGACGGCGGATAAATCCCGCCAAGTCTGTTTCCGCGGCACTTTCAAAAACCACGGTTTGAAAATTTCCAAATTCATTAAAGTAGGGAATCAGGACCGCCACATGGTAGTGATGGCGCAGGGGCAGTTCAGAACGTTCTTCCCTGCTTACCGACACTAGGTAAAGGTACCCAGGTTCGTTGATCGCCAGGGTATAGAGCAGGGGCCGCAGTCCCTCTACGCTGAATCCCGCGTTGCGAAGAAAGCCCGGATAACTTTTTATGGAAGCGCCCCCTCCGCTCCGGTCGATAAGGGAGGCAAAGGTTTCCATCCGGACCTCCACATTTTCTACCGTGGCAAAGGCTGGAGAACGAAGCACCCTGGCCGCTTCCAGGGCCAGGTTCCGGGTCCAGTCCAGACCGAAGAGGGGATCCCGGTTTTCGTAATTTGCCGCCAGGGAAGAAGTCCGGGGAGTAACCGGTGCTTTTAGGGGAGCTATGGCAAGGCGTCTTCCCGTGATGGGTCTGAGCATCCCATCTACCACCCATTTGGCAAATCCTGAACAGTTAAGACCTGCCGGATCCCTTTGGGGCCGGAGGCTTTCGATCAACACATAGCGGCCCTGTTCATCCAGAGCTCCGTCATCTTCATAGTTAAGGGAACCCAGGGCGGATCGAACCCGGGTAACAAAATTATTGTTATTTCCGGACAAATAAATATTCCGGTACAGCCGGGGGTCCGGATCAAAGTAGCGGCGGGGAAAACGGTTTCCAGCGGCGGCCAGGGCCTCCTCCACCGGTATCGTAAGGAGCCGGTCAAAGGAAATTCCTATGGGCAGGCCCCGGACTACATAGGCATCATAAATCACCACATCGATCTGGCTTTTGTCACTGCCAAAGGGCCTGAACTGGACAAACATTTGAGGATCGCTGCGAAGAAACACCCGTATCCGCAGGGGGGCGCCAGTGCCGCGGTTCCGGGTGTAAATCCAGGAACCCTGGGCCCAGCCGGGAAAAGTGCCGTTTCGTTCCCGGGACAGGATAACGGAAAAATCATTGTTCCGTACTTCCGAGCGGACCTGAACAGGAGCGCCGCCGGGAAGATTCCGGACAAAGGGCCTGTTCCGGAGGACCGCTGCGGGGGTTCCCGTAAGCCAGGAATCCTTTATGGTGATCCGCAGGGTCGAATCGTCCTGAATAAAGGCACTTGTCAAATCTGCGGGAAAAAGCCCGGCGGGCAATAAAAAAAGGGATGCTGAAAAAACCCATTTTGTGATACGTTTCATATTGATTACTCAATTATCGGCCTTTGGTGCTGTTAAAACAAGAATGGGCCCTGTTAAAACAGTGCCGCCTACGGACGATCCCCTGATCATGAGGACATCTTGAGGAATGGGCGATACAAGAATCGAACTTGTGACCCCCAGCGTGTCATACTGGTGCTCTAACCAACTGAGCTAACCGCCCGGAAAAGTGTGCCGCTCCGAAAAACAGCTTATCTTTGCAGATACGAGGTTTAGGCTTTTTCCCTAATAGCAACGTTTATTTCTATTTTGCTGCTGGCACCTAATTCCATGGGAACGATCAAGGCTTCCACCTCATGATTGGATATTTCCATGTTTTCACCGGAAAAGAGTGCCGGCGGAGTAAGGTCGAATTTAAATCCCAAATCGTGGAGTTTGGTAACCGCCTGAGCGGTGATCATGTTGGCCAATTCCTGTATGGTGGCCTTGGCCAATTCATCAAGCTGGGTAAATTTTTCGCCGTTCATGGCACCTGCTATGTCAAGGGCGGTTTCTTTGGTCATATCAAAGAGGACCCGGCCTTCCACATCCCCCGCCAGGCCCACCAGGGCTGCAACGCCCATGATCGACATGGTGGTGGCTTTTAGGTAGAGGTCGCCCCGTTTTACTTCAACATTCATTACTTCCTTTAATACATTAAAGGCCGCTTCCACAAACGGATTAATATACTCCACTCTCATATCAAACTCCTTTATGCTCTTTTCATAAATGCCGACACCGGCTGTTTTGCCGTTGCCCGCCATTCGTCTTCGGGCAGGTCTTCATTCGATCCGATGAACACTGTACCGTGGCTTTTAAGCCTTTCGTTAAATTCGTTTAAAAGCGCCGCCTGTTCCGCCACCGGAATAAATGACAAAATATCTCGGGCCAGGATTATATCCAAATCCGGCAGGGCGTTTTCATGCAGGATATCGTGGTATTCAAATAAAATAGAATCCTTGATCTCCTGGTTAAAGGTATATCCGTTGGGCCCCCGCACCATGTGGGGCCGGCAATATGCAGGAACCTCCTCCATCTCAAAAAGCATATTGGGGGCCTGGGAAATTGCCATGATATCGTTATCATTGCCCCAGATTTTAAAACGGCTGTCCGGATACCTAGCTTTGAGTATACAGGCAAATGAATAAGTTTCATAGCCCTTTCCACAGCCAATGTTCCAAACCTGAATTGCGGAGGTGGAACTAATATTCGGCAGGGCGGCCTTGATCAGGGCGGCATAATCTTCCTGCCAGAAGTTCCCGCTGGAGGGAGAGTAGAACCGGAACAGGAAGTCATCCGCATCCTTTGCGTCTTTGAGCTGCAAGTCCGGGCCCTGCCGGCCTAAGCTCCAGTCGATATACCGTTCCCGCAGCCATACATCGTTGATGGCGCTGGGATAGAAACGCTTTATTGTCGGCAGACTCTGCCGGATAAAGTCCAGGGCCGATTCAGCCGGAGCGGCGGCGGCGGCAGGGGCCGCTTCCTGGGTAGAGGGCGGCATATAAAAAACATCGCTATCCGGCAGCCGGGGTTTGTTATCTTCGTCCTTGCTGACAGAAAAGATCCGTACCACATCCAGAATAATGTACAAAGCCCCCTGTTTTTCCACAACGCCGCTGATAAATTTGATGTTGATATCCCCAAAAATGGGGTGGGGGGGCTGAATCTGGTCACTGTTAATTCCCACCACCTTGTCGATCTTATCCACGATGGTGCCATACACCCTATCCTGAATAGTCAGAATCAGCATATTTTCTATACCTTCTTCTTTCTTTACCACCGGCAGATGGAAGAAACTTCGCAGGTCAACGATGGGGATAATGTCCCCCCGAAGATTATAGACACCCCGGACATAAGAGGCTGCATTGGGAACATAGGTGAATTTATCGGCCTTGGCAATTTCCTTGACATTCATGATATCCACGCCGTAATCCTTGCCCCCCAGGGAAAAGGTGATCATTTTAAAATCAACATTATCCATCCTTTCTTTTTGTTCTTGAATATTGGCGTTTACTGTTTCCAAATCCCGTACTATATCCATGCTATACCCCTACAGTATTCCTTCGCGGATCCGGCGTTGTTCCATTTCCTTCCGCTGGCCCAGTTCCAAAAGCTGGCTTACGTCGATGATCAGGGATACTGAACCGTCCCCCAGTATCGAGGCGCCGGCGATTCCCGGAGAATTGGTAAATTGATCCCTCAAAGGCTTGATAACCACATCCTCTTCGCCGATCAGACTATCCACCATAAAACCCATCTTTTTTTCTGCCGTACCCACAATGACGATAAAATGATACTCGGTTTGTTCTTCGGTTTTAATGCCGAAAAGCCGGTTAAGCCGGAGCAGGGAAATTACATCATTCCGCACATTGATCACTTCATAGTTGTCGATAAAGTTGATTTCCCCCGGCTTGATTCTCAGGCTTTCTATAACGCTGGTAATGGGAATGGAATAGATTTCTTCCCCCACCCGGACCAAAAGACCCTGGATGATTGCCAGGGTGAGGGGCAGTTTGATGATGAATTTGGTGCCCTTGCCTTTCTCGGAGGTAACCGTTACTGTACCGTTGAGTTTTTCGATGGATCGCCGCACCACATCCAATCCCACTCCCCGGCCGGAAATGCTGGTAACTTGCTTGGCGGTAGAGAATCCCGGTTCGAAGATTAGGTTGTAGGCTTCTACATCGGACAAGACCTTGTTGGGGTTAATGATCCCCCGTTCTATGGCCTTGGTCTTGACGGACTCCACATCGATGCCCTTGCCGTCATCACCGATTTCGATGATAATCATGTTTCCTTCGTTGGAAGCCTTTAGAAGCACCATCCCTTCTTCGTTTTTGCCTGTGGCTTTCCGTTCCGCTGCGGACTCTATGCCGTGGTCTACGGAATTCCGCACCGAGTGCATGATCGGATCCAGAAGATCTTCGATAACCGATTTATCCAGTTCCGTTTCTTCACCTTCAATAACCAGATTGATCTTTTTATTGAGGGATTTGGAAAGATCCCGTACCAGCCGGGGGAAACGGCTGAAGATCTGACTGATCGGCACCATGCGGATCCGCATGACTCCTTCCTGGAGTTCCCCGGTGATCCGCCCTAGATTCTGACTGGTAGAACGGAATTTGCTTACATTTACCTTTAGATTGGCTTCAAAGCCGTCAAAGAGGGAAAAAACATCCCCGTACTGTTCACTGATTTCCTTGCGAATATCTTTAACGGACCGGCCTTCCTGGATATTTTCCAGATAGCTCGGCAGACTGTCAAAGAGGTTTTTGATCTTCTCGCGGTAGGCGGCTTCAATGCTGTGAAGTTCCGTTAAGATTTCGGTAAATTGGATATTGATCTGATTAAAGGTCGCTTTGGTAATTACCGTTTCCGACACCAAGTTTAGGAGATCGTCAATACGTTTGGAATCCACCCGCAGGATTGATCCCGCCTCCTTGGCTGCCTTTTTGGCATCCTCCGTGGATGTACCGGCCTTTGCTTGACTGGAAGCCGGGGCCGCGGATACCGCCGGGGCCGGTGCAGCCGCGGGAGTCGGTGCTGGAACCGCCGGGACCGGGGCCGCGGATACCACCGGGGCCGGTGCAGCCGGGACCGCGGGAACCTGCTGCGCCGCCTGGAGCAGCCCCCGCCCTGCTGAATCATCGGCTTCCTGGAGGAGGTTTATATTCGTCACCATACAAGAAAGGGTTACATCAGGGATGGTTACCTGTTTTTGCAAATCTTCAGCGTTTTTACCTGAGGCAATATAATAATTCACCACAGGAAAAAAAGTGTCTTCGTACAGCTGCTCAAACTCCGGTATTGTCCGAAGGACGGTTCCCATGTTTTTCAGCGCCGCATAGCACTGGATGCCCCCTACGGTGTTCATCAGGCTGCTTTCGTCGAAGTTTACCGCAACTTGGTAAACCGGCATACCGCCGTCAACCGATTCCCTTAGTTCCTGGATATCCGCCGCGGAAAGACCCGGCCCGGAGACCGCCGGGCCAGCGGAGGGGACAGGAGCGGCCTTGGGAACTGCCACGGGGGCCGCTTTGGGAGCGGCGGCTTTGGGAACGGCCTTACTGCCGGGAAGCATCGCCGTCAGCCGGGCTTCCATCTGGGAAGTATCTTCCTGGTAAACCGCCCCGTTCATCCGCTGTTCCAGCATGGCCTTGATAATATCAATGGCCGCCAGCAGGGTATCCACCACGTCCTCGTTTACCCCCACCTGATCCGACCGGATCGCATCCAGCACATCTTCCACCAGATGGGTAAAGTGGGACAGTTCCATCATTTCGACCGTGGCGGACCCTCCCTTAAGGGTATGGGCGGCCCGGAATATCTCGTCCACCGCTTCCTTGTTGGCCCCTTCGTTTTCGAGGACCAGAATGTTCTGTTCCAGGGTATCAACTTGCATCTGGGCTTCGCTAAAGAAGTCTTTTAACAATTCTTCGTTATTGGGATCAAGATAATCGCTCATGGTATAATGTTTATACACAATTCCTTTTACGTCAAGTCTCTTGAAACCGATAGTAAATATATGGATAGTAAACATATGAAGAAAAGCCTTTTTATCACTTTTTTTGTCCTGATGGGTAGTCTCCTGGCGGGGAGTCTTTTTGGAGCGGAAATCACCGTACCAAGCGTGGAAGTGGCCAGCCGCGGCGGAACGGTGGATAATGACAATTTCGGAATCAGCAGCTCCCTGGCAGCTGATTTTTCGGTAACCGGGGGATACAAGTACGGCATAACCCTGGGGCTGGGGATGGAAGTCTCTAACCTGGAAAAGGCCCTGTCCTATGGCCGGCTGGACCCGAATTTTGATTTTTCTTCTGGCAAAACTGAGGAGTTTGTTGAGCGCTACAACAACCAGGCGGTCCTTTCCTTCCGGTCCCTAAAAGCTACGGCCCGGGAAGTGTTCGATAAACCTCTGGAAATCAACTTCTTTATCGGCCATAACGATAAACTTGGTTCGGGGGATGAATTCCCGGAGCTTTTCGGCACCGCTCCCCTGGGAACGGGCCTAAAGGGCTTCTTTTACTATCCCGAAGGGCTCAACAACGATCCCTTCTTTCGCTTTAACGGGGCCATTCACAGTATCAAGGGGACAGGCTTGTCCCTAAAGGCGGTACTGGGAAACTTTGTCCCCAGCCTGTACATTTACAGCGATTTATCCTTTCCTGAAGGCAAAACCGCTGACGCACAGGGAAAAAGCTACTATTCGGGGCATTATTCGGCGGATGCCCGGCTCCTGATCAACCAGGAAAACATAAAAATCGAAGCTTTCCTGGGGGGTACCTATAGGAACGATAAGGATCCCATCCTCCGGGGCGGAGCCCTGGCCTGGTTTGGCACCAATGCCTTTGGCCTTTTGATGCAGGCGGGGATTACCTACTGGGAATTTGGGGAAACTCTGGGCCTTGATAACTGTTATTTCCTGGTGGAACCCCAGCTCCGGTTTGGAACAGTCGGGGCAAATCTGACCCTGTTTTACCATCCCCTTTGGTACCAAAACCGAATTATCTATGAAAAGGATGATAATACAATCAAAGATGATGGCCGGGTGGATGTTAATCTAAGGCTTTTCTACAACGACACCGTCAAGTCCGCCTTTACAGCGGGGGTGGAAACCAGGGTGAATCTAAAGATGGAGGACAAAGGAAATTTTGATCTATGGGTTTCTCCTTTTTTCAGCACCGCCACATCGGGTATGCTCTGGGATTTTATGGTCCGGATCAAACCGAAAAACTTTCCGGACAAAAAAGATTTAATGGACGTCTTTATCGGGATCAGAACGGCCTTTTAGTCCAAGGTTCCGGAAAAAATTCCCTTACTCCATGAATTGGATATGGGGTTTTAGTGTTTCCAATGCCGCAGTTTTCCGTTCCTCAAAAAGCCGGCCTGAGTTTTCGAACAGGTTGTTCCCCTCCGTATCAATGGAAACGATGAGGGGGCCAAAATCTTTTACCCGCAGAACCCACATAGCTTCGCCCATGCCCAAATCGAGCCAGTGAACCGCCTCCACCGTTTCCACCCGGGCAGCGGCCAGCACCGCGCAGCCCCCGGGAAAGACCGTGTGTACCGTCCCCAGCCTGCGGCAGGCTTCGGCGGTTTTGGCCCCCATTCCTCCCTTGCCCACGATCAGCTTTGCCCCGGTGGTTTCCAGAAATTCCGCCTGGCAGCTTTCCATCCTCATGCTGGTGGTAGGCCCGGCGGAGACTGTTTCCCAGCGATCGTATATTTTCCGCATGATCGGCCCGGCGTGGTAAATTGCCATCCCGCAAAGATCCACCGGCGAAGGCTGACCCAGCCGGGCTATCCGCAAATGGACATCATCCCTTCCCGTAACCAGGCTGCCATTTAGATATACAAAATCTCCAAGGTGAAGTTCCGCCAGGTCCGCAGATTCAATAGGCGTAAAAAGGTGCTTCTCGAACATGGTTATAGAGTATCAAATAATCCCGTTCATTATCCAAGTCCTGCTGGGGCGATCCTATGGAATGATCCTTGCTTTTCTGATAGCATAAATCAACCTTAATTAAGGAGAAAATTAAGTGAAGAAAATCATTATGTTTACTTTGATCTGCGTCATGGCCTTTGCCGGATGTAACAAAACCATAAATCAAGTTATAGAATCGTTCAGAGGCGGCCAGGAAGGCAATAGCTGGAATGCTGTCAAGTTGGATAAAGAAACAGCATATTATAACGACTATTTGGGTATATCCTACACAATTCCCAGGGGATGGTGGTTCTATGATGTAAGCGACGACAATTTCAGTGAAATCAGGGGTGATATTACCGATGTCATTTCTATGGATGTAGCTTACGGTGACTACGAAAACTACACCTATTCCAGCCTGCGGCTTATACGCTTCGGTAACCTGGAAAAATCCACCCACGACAACCATCTGGGTTTTAGCCTTGATGCCTGGTCCATTGAAGAAGAAAATGACATGGCTGGTTTTATGAAATACTTTGAAACCTATATGCTGGAACCCACCGAAGATGCAGACTATTCTTTGCTTGAATCACAGCAGATCACCATCAAAGGAAAACCCTTTGAACTAAGGGATTATTTGGTATCCCGGGCAGCGGATGATTTTTGCGTCATTACCTTGACCTGCGAAGTAAAAAATGGGTTTTTTTTAAATATCACCGTAGATTACTGGCCGTACAATACCAAGGCGAAACAGGCGATTATCGACAGTGTAACAAGGGCTGTTGGTTTTTATTGAAGTTCCCCGTAGAAAATGCTCTTTTCCTCCGGTCTTTTTCCCGATTATTGTAGTAACAGGTGAAAAAGCAAAATCCGGGCAAAAAACCGCCCAAAGAACCGAAATCCCGAAAAAAACCTCGGTTTGAAGACCGAGTCCGCGGTATCCTTGTGGCGGCGGCGGTTATTTGCGCCGCCGTATTTGGGATAGGCGGTTTTTTTGCGGTCCGTTCCGTTTTTTTTAACAGTTCCGTTCCTTCGGCAGACGAGATATTCGGAACCAAACCGGCCCAAGAATTGGCAGTAACAGAACCGCCGGAAACCCTTTCAGAAACTTCTTCCGGCCTGGATATACTCCCCGAACTGGAACAGGCTATCCGCGATCTGGAAACAGCGTCTGCAGGCATGGCGGACTCAGATGCCCCTGCGGCGAGTCCTTCCATCCCGCCGGATCCGGCAGCCGTACCGGGAGTTCAACCTCCGGCAATTCGCAGAGGTGTCCTTGTCCTAGTTATTGATGATGCGGGAAACAATCTGCAGAATCTGGATCCTTTTTTACAATTTCCGGGCCCCATCACCATCGCCGTCCTGCCGGGACTGAACAATTCAGCGGAAACAGCCCGGCGGATCAGGGCTGCGGAAAAAGAACTCTTTCTCCATCAGCCAATGGAGCCCTTGAACGGTCAGGATTCCGGGCCAACTTCAATCAAAACCGGAATGAGCCCCGCCGAGATTAGGGATATCTTTGTAAAAAACCTCAACGAAATCGGTCCCGTTACGGGCTTTAACAACCACGAAGGATCCCGGGCCACTTCAGATCCGTCGATCATGCGGGCCCTTTTGGAAATCAGCCGGGCCAGCGGTCTATGTTTCCTTGATTCCAGAACCACCGCCGAAACCACCGCTCCTCAAATCGCCAAGGAACTGGGTATAAGCATCGCCGAGCGGGATATTTTTCTGGACAACGAGCAGGACCGCGAATCGATCCTTGCCGCCCTGGAAGCGGGCTGCAAACGGGCGGAGCAAAACGGAATGGCGGTTCTTATCGGCCATGTATGGACCCCGCATCTGGCGGCGATCCTTACCGAAATGTACCCCCAGCTAACCAGACAGGGTTTTGTTTTTGCCTCCGTATCAACCATACTGAACCGGGGCAAATAAGCCCCTGCCATGATAGTCTTGGGTTTTGAAACATCCTGCGACGAATGCGCCGCTGCGGTGGTTCATAATGGAATTGTCCTTTCCAATGTGGTGGCAACGCAAATTCCTTTCCACGCGCCCTGGCAGGGAGTGGTCCCCGAAATTGCCAGCAGGATGCACACCGAATGGATCTACGGTGTTGCCTCCGAGGCCCTCCGTCAGGCGGGACTCAAAGCCGCCAATATAGAAGGAACCGCCGCTTCCGCCCATCCGGGGCTCCTGGGTTCCCTTCTGGTGGGCCTTCATTTTGCCAAAGCCTTTGCCTGGGCCCGGGACCTTCCGTTTATCGCCGTAGATCATCTTCTGGCCCATCTGTACGCTTCCCGGTTAAGCTTTCCAGATTCAGCCCCCCCCCCTTACCCCTTTCTTGGCCTTCTTGTGTCCGGGGGCCACAGCGTTATTTGCCGGGCGGATAATTTTGACGATGTTACCGTCCTGGGAACCACCATTGACGATGCGGCAGGCGAAGCCTTTGATAAAGTAGCCAAATACTATTCCTTTGGCTATCCCGGAGGAAAAGCCATCGACGACCTGGCCCAAAAAGGAAACAGCGAAGCCTTTAAATTTCCCATGCCCAATCTGCACAAACTCGACAAAAAAGGAAAAGATCACCGTTACGATGTTTCTTATTCGGGATTAAAAACCGCCGTTGTAAATCAACTGGAACAGTTCAGGATGACGGACAATACCACTGATGCCGACATCGCAGCGTCGTTTCAGAAAACCGCCGTGGAAATTCTTCTCCGAGCCCTGTTCCGGGCGGTGGAAGATACGGGCCTCCGGACCATTGTGGCAGGGGGCGGCGTGGCGGCCAACTCTTATCTCCGCTCCCGGATGGCGGAATATGCCAAAACGGCCGCAAAGCGATCCGGCGGGGCAGAACAACTGCGGGTGATCTTTCCGCCGCCGGAACTCTGCGGCGATAACGCTGCCATGGTGGCGGGCCTGGGTGAACAATACCTCCTTCGGGGGGATCGCTCACCCCTGAATGTCAGCGCCTCCGCCCGGGTGCGGGCTTTTAAAAAAGGGTACCCGTAATCAAACCATTCAATCTTTTCGGGGCTTTAGGTAATTTGTTCCCTCAATGCGCTGCGTCACGGGACGCAGATCCTTTATTTTTAACTGGGGTGTTTGGGATCCGTTAAACCAGTTCCGGCTTACCGTGTATACCAGATCCACCGTGTCCCCCTTGTCAAAATCAACCTTTACCCGGTCTGCGGCATTCCAGTACACGGCGGGCCACTTAAGGGTTCCCGCATCCAGGATAAGTTTTACATGTTTCAGCTCATCTTTTCCCATGAGCATGATATCCGTTATTCTAATGCCCCGGGAAAGAAAACAGAGGGGTCTATTTTTTTCGCCGTAGGGTTCAAAACGATCAGCCAGTTGGATCAGATAGAGTTCCTTTCTGCCCCGGACTTTTGGATCATCTTCCAGCCGGGAAAGGTAGGCAAGAGGAATCTCCGCATCAATTTCCAGCGTTTCTTCCTTCGGGGCTTTAAGTTCCATATTGGCCGCAATGGTTTTGAGCCGATCCAGCAAAGTATCCCAATGCGTCTTTTCCATGTTGAAACCGGCGGCAAAATCGTGGCCTCCATGACGGAGAAAAAGATCAGCACACTGATCCAGCATAAAACTCAAATCGTATTCACGGGCTGAACGGAGAGACCCCTTGATTTCGCCTCCTGAAAAACTTGCCGCCAGAGCTGGTACATTAAAACGATCCGAAAGGCGGCTGGCAACAAGCCCGGTAATGCCGGGGAGTATGCTTTCTCCCGCATAGACTGCCAGGTTTCCACAAAAGGCGGGAAGGTTCTTGTATGCCTCCGGTTCGGCCCGGCGGCAGAGTTCTTCCACCAAACGCTTCCTCTCGTTGTTCATTTCCGTTATTTCAGAGGCCAGGACATCCCTTTCCCGGGGTGCTTCACTTAAAAAAAGGGCCGCCGCTTTTTCTGCCCTGCCCATCCGGCCCGATGCATTGATCACCGGAGTAAGCTGCCAGGAAATTTCTTCCGCAGAAAGGGGCCTTCCTGCCAGGTCCTGTTTAAAGAGAAGTTCCGAAAGACCGGGCCGGGGTTTCTGCAGCATCGCCTCAATACCCTTCCTGACGATGAGGCGGTTTTCGTCCCGCAGGGGCATGATGTCGGCGATGGTTCCCAGGGCGGCAAGCTGCAGGGCCGCAGCTTCAGCTTCATCAAAAAAAGCTTCCTTTCTTTGGACAAAGGTGACAAAAAGATTGATCAGCACATCCAGTTCGCCCGAACCTTGGCCGCTGTTTTGTCCGTCGTCATTGTACCGGCTGATCTTGGACATCTCCTTAAGGCGGAGAAGGCTTTTTCCAGCGGCCTGGGGTATGGCTTTGCCGATTTCCCCAGCCATGTCAAGCATTTGGATTTCCACACCCCTGCCAAAGGCCTGGGCTAAGAGTCTTTGCTGCACCCCCAGATCCCAGCAGAGGATCTGCTGGCCCGAAAGAAATGCCGGAAGGCGGGTATCAGCGATACCCACCATGCCGGGAACCACTGTTTCTGCCAAGGTGTCGATTACCGCCAGGCTGCGGAGTTTTGCGATCTCTATGATCACCGCATCATTACTGGGCCTTGCATTGAGGAGGCAAATGGGCTGACCGTAGACTTCGCTCGTTATGGCAAACCGCAGGGCCGATGCCAGTTTGTACGCCACAGCGCATCCACAGAGCTGAGGGAAGGAGTAATGTCCCGGCAGTTTGGGATTGACCAGGGCATCCGCATCGGGAAGGAGTTCCGGCGGGTTGTGATGATCGGTGACCACAACTCCCACCCCCAGCTCCGCGGCCCGGGCGATTTCTTCCCGGTTGGAAATGCCGCAGTCCACGGTAATGATCAATGTGCCGTAGTCCGCGGCAAAGTCTTCTACAACTTTGAGCGAAAGCCCGTATGGTTCGTCCCCCATGGGAAGCCGCCACCGGACGTCAAAGCCAGAACGGCGCAAAAAGTCAGTGAGCAGCACCGTTCCGGTGATTCCGTCCACATCCCGGTCGCCGAAGACCATCACCTTTTCGCCCTCTTCTTTGGCCGCCAGGATCCGTTCCACCGCATCTTCCATGCCGGGAAGATCAAAGGGGTTTCGCAGATGCCGGAGATCGTTTTCCAGGTAGTAACGGATTTCTTCGCCGGTCTTTATACCCCGCCTGAGCAGAATAGAGGCGCTGAGCAGATCACAGCCGTATTTTTCCGACAATGCCTTTACATCGTCCGGGGCAAGTTCCGATTTTCGCCATTCCATTAAGACGCTCCCTTCTTGATATGCCTTAATGATCCAACATTTTGATCAGCTTTTTTAATTCTCCCAGGGACGATCCATCCAGTGTATACCGGGCAAGTTCAGAAGGGGGCCTGTCCTGTACTGCAAGAAGCCAGTGCCGGGCACCGGGGCCCAGGACTGCGCCTCCGTTTTCCGCACGATTGCAGTGTTTGCAGAGAAACCCCTCCCCGGGAATAAACCATATTACTCCATCATTGCCGTATTCACAAGCACAGGAACTACAGCGCCGGAGATCGCCCCGGTTTCCCAAAAGGCCCGACCAGTTCCACAAAAAATAAAAGAGAATCCTCTCGCAGCATGGTTCATCGGCGCAGGCCAGAGCATCCAGAACGGCATTGGCAAGGACAAAGGCTTCGCCAAAAAAGCCGCCTCCCCCATGACCGGCAAGGATCGCCTGTACAACAACGGAGGCGGTACTGCTCCGTTCGTATAGTTCCCGCAGTCCCGGCCTCCAGTCTTTGACGTCAAAGTCGCTTACCTTGCGGAAATCCTTGGCCGGATCCCGGTAGATCCAGAGCACACCCGAATTGTAGGGAGACACATGGGATCGGAGGCGGCTTTTGGGACCTCCAAACAGGGTGGCACTGAGGAGTCCCTCTTCGGCGCTGAGAAAAACCGCCTCCCTATTGGATTCTCCGGAAGGCCTGACCCGGAGTACCAGGGCGGGAGAGGAAAAGGTTCTCTGCAATTTAGCTAACCCTGTGCAGACCGGTAAGACTATCCTGAACCAAAGCTGTTTCCCGAATAGATGGCGCTGTTACAGGAATCTATGTCAAAGCCTTCCGGGTCGTAGTCCCTGCCCAGTTCGTTCAAAGCAAGCCGCCGTTCGCCGTCGTTTCCCCGTTCCAGGGCGGAAATATAACGCCGGAACCTTAGAGGGCCGTCGATAAAGCGGGGCGGCGGCGCTCCGGCGCCGGCAACGCAGCGTACCCGCTCGCCGGGTTTTGCCTGGTACCACGAAAGGATGATGATCTTTACCGTCCATTTTGCACCGATCTCGCAGATGAATTCATTTAAACCTTTACGGCTTAGATCGCCGATGGTTTCTCCTTCAATATTAAAAACAAGTTCTTCGCTGTTCCAGTTGAAGATCGAGCGGATAAGGGCATCTAGTTCGGCAAGGGTATGGGAGTCGGGCAGCACGAGCCGCCGCCAGATGTCGGTACCCCCCAGGCTGATCTGAATTACCCGCCAGGAAGAATTTTCCGGGGTTTCGGTTTTTTGCCAAAGGCTGATGTTGCTTTTACGGAAATTGTTCAGCGCCTCGTTGATAAGATCCCTCACATCTTCGTAGGTTTCGATCATGCTGTCTATGGAATTATCCATGGCATCCAGTTCTGAATAGGGCGGCCTCTCATCGGTGTCCAGGTCCTCCAGGATGCTGGCGGCGTGTCCCTGGATTTGGGAAAGAACCACAAAGGTATGTTTGGGAAGCCAGGATGGATCCATGTCGCTTTTCTGGAGTTTTGCCGCCAGTTCTACCACGACGGTGTGGAGTTCCCCCACCCGCTGGCGTATGGCCCCCATGCCATGATCGGCAAAATGGGAATAGCCTTCTTCAAATTCCTTTAGAACCTCTAGAACATAATCGGCCAGGTATTCCTTGTCCCGCCCGTTAAGGCCCACAGAGGGAGGGATAATCCGGCCGAGGATACGGTCAAGGATTTCGCCGGAAACAGTATCTCCCTCGTCCCGGTAAAGAGCGTCCCGTACAAAAGACTGCACCACATACTCCGAGATAGGCACCCCCCGGCGGTACAGGATCTCTTCGATTACCGTTCTATCCGGAAGGCTCCGTACTCCTTCCAGGTCTTTGCGATCCGGAATGTCTTTACCGGCATACCAGAAGCGGGTTTCAATGCCGTAAGGAACGGTCTCGATGTGATCTGTTATTTCGTAGAGAAAATCTTCCATAGTAAGGGCGGGGAGTCTGCGCATTCGTTCTCCGCCAAACCAGTAGGCATAGGCGATTTGCTCCTCCGTGGAAGAGCCGGGACCAAGGTACGCAAAGGATGAGCGGAACCCTTCTTCCGCAGCGGCAGTCCAGGAATCAAGATCTGTCTTGGTCCAGGCCCCGGCGCCGACTCGTTCCAGTTCAAAAATTCCCTCTTTCCAGTTAATCGTGGTTACCGCAAAATGATCCCCCGGCACAAAGGAAGTTTCCCGGTAGATGCTGCGCATATCCAGCGCATGAATGGAAACTTCCGGCGGGTCCTCAAAAGGATCCCCGTTAAAGGCTTCTTCGTTTTCCGGGTTGTCCCGGGCCACATACTGGGGGGCATATTCTTCGCCAAAGAGAGTAAAAAAGGGATAAAAATCTTCCGGCGGGCTTTCGGCGGTGGTGTACGGAATTTCAATTCCGCTTGGCATATCCTTTCCTATCCAGCGGAAACGGTATTCATGGGGAAGCAGCACCGGGTTGGCAAAGGGAATACAGCGGTGCCCGGGGATCAGGATGCCATTGGCAATTTCCAGCCGTGTCGGGTTAATAACAAAGCGAACCCGCTCAAAGGCGCCCCGCCGGGAAATCCACCGCTTTCCTTCCAGGGGAAAGGCAATGTGCCGGGTATCGATGAACGAAGCAGTTTCGGCGCTGAGCCGGCTGCTCCGTTTTGGCCCCACCAGCCTGACAAAGGCGCAAATATCATCCAGGGTAAAGGGTTCAGTTACATTTTCGAGGAAGTCGTAAAGGGCATCTTCCTGGTTGATCGTCATTAGTCATAGTATGAACCCAAACCGGAAAATCAGCAAGACTTAACGCGCTGATATCTGCCAAGGTAAGGCGTGTCAGAGGGCGTACGGTAATAACAGTGCTTCCCAGCTTAACAAGGACGGTACTTCTAAATCCTGTGGATATTCCGTGTTCTGGGCTACGGTGTCTCCAACTTTGGCGGGAACAAAAGTAGCAGTACCGGCACGCATTAATTCTACCGTACCAAGGCGAACGCCAGTATGTTGAGCAGCCGTCACTGGAATTCAATCTGGCTGCCGAATAGTTTTTCCTATTTGCTTTAATAATTTAATCATTGCGTTACTTATTTTACATGATACAGAGTCCGTTATGAATAGTCTGCACTATTGTACCGTGCAGTTCTCTGCCTCTAAAAGGAGAATTTTTTCCGCGGGATTTAAAGCGCTCTGCGTCCACTGTCCATGCTGTGCGGATATCCACGATGGCAAAATCTGCGCGCAGCTCAGGCGCAATTCGGCCGCGGCCCCCATTACCTTTTCCCAGACTCAGAATCCGCGCCGGTTCTGCGCTCATTAATGAAGAAAGTTTTGATAAGCCGATATGCCCCGGCGCAACCAGTGTGGAATAACACACGGCAAAGGCCGTTTCCAGTCCGGAAAAACCCGGCGCACCGCTTTCTTTGTCCGCCGTTGTGTGCGGGGCGTGATCGGTGGCAATGGCATCTATTGTGCCGTCTGTAATTGCGCCGATAAGCGCCCGGCGGTCTTCTTCTGTCCGCAGCGGCGGGTTTACCCTGCCAAAAGAATCTGAACCCAGCGCGGCGGCGTCTTTTTCGGTTAATGCAATGTGGTGGGGTGTAACTTCGCACGAAAGCCGGGCATTATTCTTCTTTGTTTCGCGGATCATCGCCGCCGTTTCTTTGGCAGAGACATGGGCGATATGCAGCCTACAGCCTGTTTTTTCTCCCAATTCAATGGCCCTTTTTGCTGCGCTGTTTTCTCCGTCAAGATCGCAGTGGCAGGAAACAGGAACCCCTATGCGGCAGGCTTCTGTCATTGTCGCCAGAAACAATTTTTCGTCTACTACATCTTTGCCGTCTTCAGACACAAGGCGTATTGGGTTTTGTATATTTGAATCACTAGAAAGTTTGTTTTGATTTTCTTGTAACAATGTAATTTCCGAAGGTTCTTTACCTTCCATTCCTTTGGTAAGGGAGAGGGCTGGGTACAGATCTATTAACCCCAAAGTATCGCTGCGGTTTTTAATGAATTGTGCCTGTGCAATGGTGTCAGTTACCGGATTGGTGTTTGCCATGCAGACAACAGTTCCATAACCGCCCGCTGCGGCAGCAAGGCAGGCTGACTCAATCGTTTCTTTGGCCGAAAAACCCGGCTCCCTAAAGTGGGCGTGAAGATCCACAAAGGCGGGCATCAGGACAAGGCTGCCACCTTGGTTGCAGCCCATTCCGGCAGCACCGCCGTTTAAAACAATATCTGCATTGTTTAAAGCGCAGTCAATTTTTTTTTCAGCGGCACCGCTATATACTTCTCTGATAATTCCGTCTTCGACAACAACCGATCCGTACGCATCGATTGTTTCGTCAACGAGGCGGAAGTTTTTTAAAACTAAAACCATCGGGTATCCCTAGCGGAAATCTGCTGCGCTGCGGATTTCGTCGCAGTATTCGCAGCGGTAGGTTTTTTGTTTTGGCTCGAGGAGGTTAAAGATGTGGGGAACTTTTTCAGTAGAAGTAATGCATCGGGGGTTTTTGCAGACCAACACATCCTCTACCCGCTGGGGAAGCTGAACTTTGACCTTGCCGGTAATCTTTTCATCTTCAATAATATTTACCGTAATATTGGGATCGATTAGTCCCAAAATATCAAAGTTGATGGCTATGGTGTTGTCAATTTTAATGATATCCTTGCGGCCCATCCGGTTGGAATTGGCGTTTACCACAAAGGCCACATTGTAGGGCGTCTTGTCCAGGCCCAGCCAGTTAAAGATCCGGATCCCCAGACCCGCTTTAATATGATCAATGACAATCCCGTTTTTTATTTGATCTACATTCAGCATATCCGCTCCTACACAGCGCCCAGGACCGATGCCAAAAGGGCCATCCGCACATACATACCGTACTTGGCCTGCCTGAAATAGACCGCTCTTTCGTCGCTGTCCACTTCGGCGGCAATCTCGTTGACTCTGGGCAGGGGATGGAGGACAATCATGTCTTTTTTTGCCCCCTGCATTTTTTCTGCCGTCAGGATGTAAAAATCCTTCAGCCGTATGTAGTCTTCTTCGTTAAAAAACCGTTCCCTCTGTACTCGGGTCATGTACAGTACGTCCAATTCGGAAATCACCTCTTCCAGCCGCTCCGCTTCTCCGCAGGGAATTTTTTCTTTGTTCAGCATTTCCTTGATATATTCCGGCACGGTTAATTCCGGGGGTGAGATAAAGATCATCCTTACTCCAGGATACCGGGAAAGGGCATTTGCCAGGGAATGAACGGTCCGTCCGAATTTAAGGTCCCCGCAAAAGCCGATGATAAGATTTTCCGTTGTGCCGCGAATCCTCCGGATGGTTAGAAGGTCCGTCAGGGTTTGGGTAGGATGATGATGGCCGCCGTCTCCCGCATTGATCACCGGTACGGAAGAAAACCGGGATGCCAGAAGGGCCGCCCCTTCCTTGGGGTTCCGCATGACAATTGCATCGGCATAGGAGGAGACGGTCCGGATTGTATCCGCCAGGCTTTCTCCTTTGGCGGCGGAACTGGAACCGGGTTCGGCAAAGCCCAGACAGCTTCCTCCCAGACGGAGCATGGCCGCTTCGAAGGAAAGGCGTGTCCTGGTGCTGGGTTCAAAAAACAGCGCCGCCAGGAGTTTTCCCCGGCAGGACTCCCGCAGGTACGACGGATCGTCTTCGATCTTTTCCGCCAGAGAAAAAAGCCCCTCTAGTTCTTCCTGGCTGAAATTTCCGGGCTCAATAAGAGATCGTCCTTTGAGCATAAGGAAAGTTATCATGAATTAACACGAATAAACAAGGGCACCGGGCACTAGAAAACAACTTTAAAAATTAGCCATACTGGAAAAAACCAATGATCAAGGCCGCATCTTCGCAGTGAACCAAGTCCTCATCACAATTAAAGACCTTTCCTTTGTTTATCCCGCCGCAGCTAACAACCCGGTTCTTAAGGGGGTGAATCTTGAAATCCGCGCCGGAGAACGGCTTGCCCTTTTAGGGGCCAACGGTTCGGGAAAATCTACCCTGCTCAACTGTCTTAACGGACTCCTCTCCCCGCCGCCCCGGACGATCTTAATATACGCTAAAGAAAATGTTCTTGATCCTTCCAACAGGGGAGATCTGGAAGGGGTCCGCCGCCGCATCGCCACGGTGCTGCAAAATCCTGATGATCAAATCATCAGTTCTGTAGTGGAAGAAGACACCGCCTTTGGACCGCAAAACCAGGGGGTTTCCGGGGCGGTACTGCGGGAACGGGTTACTACAGCACTTGAGCGGACGGGCCTGGAAAAATTGCGGGAACGGCAGGTTCGTTTTCTTTCCGGCGGTGAACGGCAGCGGCTTGCCCTGGCGGGAGTTCTGGCACTAAACACGGAGATCATCACCCTGGACGAAGCGGTATCAATGCTGGATCCCAAGGGCAGGGATGAATTTCTTGTTTTGCTGGATGAGCTTTCCGCCGCAGGTAAAACGATCCTCCAGGTAACTCATTCCCTGGAAGAAGCCGTTTGCTGCCCTCGTCTGCTGGTACTGTATCAGGGCAGTTTGGTTTTTGACGGCCCGCCGAAGGAACTGATTGAACATCCGAAACTGGAAACCTGGGGCTTTGCCCTTCCCGAAGCGGTTCGGGTTTTCCGGTCTTTTCTATCGGGATTTTCTTTTTATTCCATGGATCCAGAGAAGGCGGCGGATGATATCGCCGCTGCGCTGGAAGCTGGAAAACCTGGTACTGTACTGAACAACAACGATCCGCAAAATACAGAGAATGCTGAACCTGTTCAGGTCAATATTCCCGCTGCTGCAAATGACGGAACGGCGGTTTCATTTATCGGAGCCTCTCACAGGTATTCTCAGGTTTTTCCCGGCGGAATAAATAACATACATTTTAAAGCAGCGCCGGGCGAATTAATTGCCTTTGTCGGACGGAGCGGTTCGGGAAAGTCTACGGTACTCAAACACATCAATGCGCTGCTTCTTCCTGTGGAAGGCAGTGTTCTTGTTTTAGGCGACGACACCATGGATCGAAAGTGCCGCCTTTCTGCCCTGCGAATGAAGGCGGCCCTTTCGGTACAAAATCCCGAAAGCGCCCTCTTTGAGCGCTATGTGGCGGATGATGTGGCATTTGGTCCCCGGAACGGCGGGCTTGCCGGGGAGGAACTTGTCCTCCGGGTTAAGACTGCCATGGAAAAGACGGGTCTTTCCTTCGATGAATTTGCGGACCGGGAAACCCGATCCCTTTCCGGCGGAGAAAAGCGCCGGACCGCCATTGCCGGAACAGCGGCCATGGAAAGTGAAATTCTGCTCCTGGACGAACCCTTGGCGGAATTGGACGGTTTTCATCAGCAAAAGGTGCTGGACTTAATCAATCATTTCCGCCGGGCAGGAAAGACGGTGATCATTTCCACCCATTCCATGGAAACCGCCGTACAGGCGGACAAAGTGGGGGTCATGGTGGAAGGAAAACTCGCCGCCTTTGGTCCGCCCCGGGAAATTTTCGGTCCCCGCTGGGATCCGCTTTGGGAACTTTCCCTGCCCTGGGTTGCTGCGGTTTCCCAGATCCTAGCTGCCCGGAAACTTATCCCCGCCGGATCAGTTTCTCTTACTGCAAAAGAACTGCTTGACTGTTTACAGGGCCGCTCCACGCCGGTTTCCACCGCGGTTCCAGAACCAATTTCCGAAACGATACCATTTGCCCCAAGGGGCCGCCGGAGACGGCGTAAAACAGGGATAGAATTTTTCCGGTTCCTTTCATTTGAAGAACTCCCTTCCTCGCCGCTGCAGAAATTGAGCGGAGGATTAAAACTTTTTTTTCTTTTTGTTTTTGCCGCGGCGGTGCTGGCCTTTCCACCGCCCTTTTTCCCCCTGGGAATGCTGGCTTTTGTAGTTGCTGCCGGGTGGTTTGCCGGCAAAGTAGGACCCGTCCATCTGCTTCGGGGCTTTTTTCGTATTCTGCCCTGGCTTTTTGTGATAGGCGCTGTCCAGCTGGCAATTCGATTTGAGCCTCTGCGGCCCCTGGCTCTTATGCTGCGGGTGGCTTCCCTTTCATCACTGCTTTCCCTCTTTTGCGCCGTAACTCCCCTGCGGGAATTGGTCCGAATCATTCCTTTTAGGGATCTTTCTTTGGCTGCAGGTATTATTCTGCGGTTTATACCAATCCTTTCCGAAGAAGGGGAACGAATCATCAGTGCCCAGCTTTCCCGGGGCGGAAAGAAAGGACGAATCCGCATGACCCTTGCTTTAACGGTACCTCTTTTTCTGCGGGCCCTGGAACGGTCAGAGGCACTGGTCAAGGCCATGCTGCTCCGCGGATATCACTGATAACTAGACGCAAAGTACATACCTGATTATAGTGGACCATGATGGACAACCGGATACGGAAGATTGTTGTGGGCGGAGTGTTTTCCGCTTTAGTGATCGTTTTAGGCATTCCTCCCGGACTGGGCTTTATTCACCTGCCATTAGCATCAATAACCATCCTTCAGGTACCAGTGATCATTGCAGCAATTTTGGAAGGCCCTCTAGTAGGGTTTTTTACTGGCCTTCTCTTTGGAATATTCAGCCTTGTCACGGCGGCGACGGCGGGCACTACTGCCTTTGATACAGCTTTTCTTAACTATCCCTGGGTTGCCATAGTACCTCGAATCCTTATTGGGCCGGGGGCATGGCTGGTATATTCTTTGGCAAGCGGCGCTTTTTTTGGAAAAGCCAAAGGGAGCAGCACTGAAATAGAAACCGCCGGCAAGTCCACGGACCTTCGAGAAACCGGGGTGCTAAAAGAAAACCGGTTTCTAAAAGAAACTTTAGCAATAATCCTGGGGGCCGTCGTTGGTTCCCTGGTTAACACCGTGCTGGTTCTTTCCAGCTTTGTTTTGATTTTGCCGGAAATCATTGCCTGGCCGACGGTATTTACTGTGGCGTCTTTGAACGGAACCATCGAGGCCGGTTTTTCCGCTGCCATTTCCCTGGCGGTGATCCTTCCCTGGAAAGGAATTTCCCGGCGGCAAAAATCAAAATTAACCCGATCAGTTTAGCAGCTTTCAAGCCGGTTTTTTACTTAAACATTTCTTCAAGAGCCTTTTGCCGTTCGTAGGCATCCCTGGCATCCGCAAGTTTTTCCGGTGAAAGGGCGTCCAGCAATTCCTGCACGGTTGCTGAAGAAAGACGAAATGATGCGATTATTTCCAGACTTGAATCGACAAAGAGCATATACCGAGCCGCTGGAGTTTCGCCGCTCATGCCGCCAGCCAGTTCCGTTGGGCGTTCCGCCGGGCCGCCGGTAAAGACAAAATACAATGTCAGCGGTTCCCTAAAAAAAGTGTTGTTGAAATGAAAGACAGCAAAATCTATGGAATCCAGTGTCTTGGTCAGCAAAATTTGTTCCCCGGCGGCCAGGGTTTCCCAATCGCTGTATTTTTCCAGCATCATCTTTAGATGGATGATATGGTCCTCGTTCATAAAGATACTGACACCGTTAATGTAAAACAAATACTGGCTGCCGTCATACTCTACAAAATGGAGAGAAACAGGGATGGTTCCGTTTTTTCCTTCACCTTCGCCCCGGTAGATTTGGGCAAAGGAAAGAGTACAGAGCAGCAGAAAACAGAGGAGGAAGATTTTTTTTACTGATAAAGTTTTTTCCAAAATTCTGGTTGCTTTGGAAAAACCGGTTTTTCGGGCGGTTTTTTCCATAAATCTAAGACTGTTTTTCCAAAAACTGAAGTTTTGAAAAAGGCTCGATGGTGAATTCATATTTTCTTAATACTCCACATTAAAATCGTAGTACCCTTTACATTCTTTTTCCACTGTATCAACAGAATCTATCCTGGAAAATTGCGGGCCCTTCCGCAGCCATTGCAGAAAAGAGGCAAGCCTGTCCGGCGTTCCTTCCGCCCAGATTTCCACATCGCCGTTGGAAGCGTTCCGCACCCAGCCGTTTACATGCAGCCGGTGAGCTTCTCTGGTGGCAGAATATCTGAACCCAACCCCCTGAACCCTACCGCATACACGGGCAAAAAAAGCGGACGTTTTTTCACGGTTATCTGCACCCATTCCTTATAGTTTAGACAGGGCTTTAGCTTTCTGCAAGTGGACGAAGAAAACTAATTCCGCGCTTCCGAAACCATATCCATGCCAAATACTTCATTTGATATTTTCAGCATGGTTCCATCGCCAAAGAGTTCATCAAGTGCTTTATCAATAGCATGGGCAAGCGAATATTTCTCTTTCTTGATACATATCGCAAACATTTCACCAATGTTGATTTTACCGGAAATTTCAAAGAGGTTTCCCGGTTTGGAAATAAAGTTAGCAGCCTCAATGCTTTCTGCCAGGATAACATCGATCCGGTTCTGCTCAAGGTCGTCAAAGCAGTCAGATAAATAATAATAATAAGAGTAGTCATTAACCTTGATACCGGTTTTGTCGAGCCATTCAGCAAAAAAATAATTGTATATAGTATCGCTTGGATATGCAAGGCGAAGCCCTGATGTTTCATCAAAGGATCGCGGTTTTACTTTTGAATCCTTGCGGACCACTAAAAACTGGTAATTAATCATATAGGGTTTTGTAAAGTTGAACCTAAGCGCCCTTTCTTCAGTTAAAGTAACCGCAGAAATAATGCAATCATAACGATTGGTTTGTAATCCGGCAAAAATTCCGTCCCAGGCTACATCCATAATTTCAACTTTAAGCCCCATTTTTTCCCCAAGGGCTTTTGCCAAACTCACGTCAAAACCAATGGGAGTTCTACCATCTTCATCATAATATTCCATGGGGAAATAACCTATTTCCATGCCAACAGTTAAAACTCCTTCCCTTATGGTGGCGAGTTTACCGGAATTGCCTGAATATTGGGCTGTTAGGTTTACTGTAATCACGAGAACAGTAAAAAGTGTAAGCAATATTTTTTTCATTATTTTGCCTTTAGTTCTTCTACCAGTTTATTGATCCCCGGGATTTCCCCCTTCATCAATTCATCCCAATCATCCAAATAGTTATAACAGATATCCCCGCTCTGCTTTTCGTTAATGGCTTTTACAAATTTGTTAAAAGCGGAAAATCTTTTTCGTAGCAGTGCATGGAATTGGACCTGTGGGTATAGGTTCCAATCCCGACACCCAGTTCCCCGGCTACTTTTTCCTGGAGCATGATAAGGGCAAAGGCATTAAAAAAGAACGCCTCCGGCAGATCGTTTGAGCGGAACAGGATCATGCAGTCCAATTTACCGTTCCGGATAAAATATTGAATGGATTGCATGCAGGCAGCGTCTTTGTTGCGGCTGTCTGTTTCGTTATCCCTGATGGAGATTACTGCCCTTCGGCTCTCCCTGTTGCGTTTAAGCTCGTTAATAACAAAGGGAAGGTATTTGATAAATCTGTCGTGGTAGGTATAATCCCATCCGGCATTAATTTTAAAATCCAGAATGCCGTCAACTAATTCCATTACATAGCGCTGCAGGTCATAGGGGCCGCCGATAATCAATTTGGAAATTCTCGGTTCTTCTGCGGGTTCCTCTATATGTACGGTCATGGCACATTCTTTTTGCTTTTGGTTCCAGTCGGAACAGTCAAGAACTGACCCCTTTGTTTCCAGCTCAACAAGGGCTTTGTGATACGCTTCGGTAAGATTGCGGCCCTGAATAAAAATTTCCTGCATATTTCCCCTCCTTAAAAATTACGCCAGAATTTTACTCAGCTCTGTTTTCCAGTCGCCAGATTTCAGAATTGTCGCTTTAACACCCAAAGCATCCAGCCGTTTGGATTGTACCACTGCTTCGTTTGAGGTTACCGCAATAATCGGAATTTTATGAGAAGAAACGGTAAGCCGTTTAATGAGCTCTTCGCCGCTCATGTCGGCCAGTTCCATGCCGGTAATCAGACAGGATGCTCCGCCGTCATTAATTGCTTCCATTGCATCTTCGCCGCGGGCATAATTTTGGACTTCGTAGCCTAGTTCAGATAAAAAGGTTTTCATTAGTTTACGGAAAAATTCGCTGTTGTCTGAATGAACAATATAATCCATAATCTGTACCTCTATTTTTATAATTGTACTGTGATTGTTTTACATTGACAATGGGAATATTGCTGGTATTATTGAATTAGATTAATTGTAAAAGTGATTCCTGTGCCGAAAGGAGGCGCTATGGCGGTAGTAAGAGCAGAAAATGTGGTAAAGGATTACGGCCTTGGCGGCACCACGGTTCATGCCCTGCGGGGTGTGAATCTGGAATTTCAGGAAGGGGAATTTACTGCCATCGCAGGGCCATCGGGAAGCGGTAAATCGACCTTTCTCCATTTGGCAGGCTGCCTGGATACCCTTACCGGCGGAAAAATGATCCTGCATAACGAGGATACGGGGCAGCTTTCCCGCAAAGAACTTGCACTGCTGCGACGGCATAAAATTGGTTTTATTTTTCAGGCATACAATTTAATTCCCGTCCTTTCGGTAATGGAAAATGTCTCCTTTCCCTTAACCCTAATGGGGCTTGATAAAAAAGAAATCCGCGAACAGTCAAAGAAGGTAATTAACGATGTTGGTTTACAGGGAATGGAAAACCGGCGTCCCAAAGAAATGTCCGGCGGCCAGCAGCAGCGGGTAGCCATTGCCCGGGCGCTGATAAAAAAACCGGCGCTTATCCTTGCCGATGAACCGACGGCAAACCTCGATTCAACAACAGGCCAGGAAATTCTGGACCTAATGCTGGCGCTGAATCAATCGGAAAAAACGACATTTATTTTTTCCACCCATGACGAAATGGTAATTAATTATGCCCGCCGCCTTGTACGCATTCGCGACGGTCAGATCGAAAGCGACGAGGTAAAAGCATGAAACTTTGTTTCATGTTCGGTTTACTAGTGCGGCCAGCCGGCCGCACTATAAAGAGGTTATCATGACCATTAGCGGCATATGGGAGTTAAAAAAAATGGCCCTTCGCAACCTCGCCAGGCATAAGGTAAAGACGATCCTTACCTGTATGGCGATAATGGTAAGCGTTGCATTTTATATCTTTTTAAACAGTTTCCTTGTCGGCATGGCGATTGAGTCCAGGCGGAACATTGTTAATTACGAAACATCAGCAGCAAAGCTGCAAACCAAACTGTACTTTGAAAAAAAAGACGATATGCCCAGCTACGAGAATTTTACCGGCTGGGAAAAATATCAGGCGGCGCTCGATCGCGAAGGTTATTACAGCGCTCCCCGTTTTACGTTTGCCGGCACGCTTTTTTCTGCATCCGGTTCTGCGCCCATTGTTTTTTATGCAGTTGAGCCCGCCGCCGAAGCGGAGGTGCTGCGCTATGTTCCCTATGTTGATTTTGGGAAATATATACAAAACGGTAAATTTGAAATTGCCCTGGGAACAGTAGCGGCGGAAAAACTTAAGGTGGGAATTCCCACACGGCCACTTCGGACGGAACTTGAGGAAATGATCCCCCAGCTTACAGACAACCAGGCAGATGCGGATTTTATCCGATCCCTGTACGACAAGGCTGCGCCGTCCGCCGGCTTATTTGATATGAAGGAAAAAGTAACAGCAGGCAACGAACGGATGATCCTTAAAAGAAATGTATCCGAATCGGATCTTGACCGCTATTGGAACATTATTGCAGCCTCGGATCGGAACGATGTACGGATCAATGCGGTAATCGACATCAAGGCCGTTCCGGAAATGATACGGAAAGACAAGTGGGAAGGTGAGCTAATGCCCGCCCTGCGCAGCGAAGACAAGCCGCTTGTAACATCTGCCTACGAGTACGAAGATTTTATGGAGGCATACCTCCTTGTCGATAGTAACGAGGATCAGCTTAAAAAAGTTCTTGAAGCGATGATCCGCGCTGATTATTCCGGGGCGGTGCGTCATGTAAACCAGCTTGTGGATGCCGTGGTTGTCGGGGTAATCAATTCCCCCGATCCGCTTCCCAACGGAAACACCGCCTATATCCCCCTGGATGTTTTACAGGACGAGGCGGGCATGATGCTGGAAGGGGCGGTAACAGAACTCCTTATACGGGAAAAAAATGCCCCGGATTTCAGGCTG
>WRIV01000015.1 GCA_009782555.1 Treponema sp.
ACGTATCATCGCCGGTTCCTGGGCAGGTGTTGACCCGACCATCATGGGCATTGGCCCGGTAGCGGCGGTTCAGAAGCTGCTTAAAAAGGCATCGCTTACCATCAACGATTTTGATCTTATCGAAGCCAACGAGGCTTTCGCATCCCAGGCCCTTTCGGTGGGCAAGGAGCTCAAGTGGGATCCTGCCAAGGTCAATGTTAATGGCGGCGCTATCGCTCTTGGGCATCCTGTGGGAGCATCGGGTAACAGAATTTTGGTAACCTTGCTCTATGAACTAAAACGCCGGGGCGCCAAGAAGGGGCTTGCTACCCTCTGCGTAGGCGGCGGCATGGGTGTCGCTACCGCAATAGAAATGCTATAAGCGGTATTTGCTGCGAAAAAGGCTGTCCTGCCCAGCCAATAGCTGGGTGCGGGCAGCTTTTTTTTATTGCCTTCGGGAAGTTTAATATCCCGCCCTTTCACCGTATTCCCTGCGCCGATCTGCGGTACCGGGATGAAGTTATCTTTGTCTCACTCAATTTTTTTCCGGCCAATTACATCCCACTGGGTTATGAACATGGCAAAGAGCATAAAGCCAAAGCCAAGCAGGGTAAAGAGGCCGGGCTTTTCACTCCGCAGCAGCATGCCGCCAACTGCGGCAAAACACCCTTCCAGACACAGGATGATTGTAGCATGGGCAGGGGGCGCATTTTTTTGTGCAACGACCTGCAATGTATAGGCAATGCCCACAGAAGCAAGGCCGCCATAAAGGATTGGGAGTACGGCGCCGGATACGGGCTGTGAAAAAAACTCGCCTTTCCCAGCAAGAGTAAGCAGTTCAGGAAAAGGAGTCCATCGCTGCATTGAAAAATCCCCTGTAATGCGTACCGCCCAGTTCCCTGCAAAAGGTTCCAGGACAAACGCCGCAGCAACCGAAAAGACACCGCACCAGGCAAATTGTCCGGCAGAAAGAACAAGTGGATCGATCTTTTGCACCAGATGATCGATCACCAGAATGTGAACAGCCCAAAAAGCGGCGCTTATCAAAATAATCAAATCACCGGGGTTTATGGATGACAGGTTTCCCGCTGCAAAAATAAAATAAAGTCCGGCAAACGCAAAGGCCATACCAGCCCAGGTCGGCAGTCTTGTTTTTTTGCCGATAAAAATTCCAAATACAGGAGTAAGGACCACATAAAAACCGGTGATAAACCCCGCGTTTCCTACCGTTGTAAAAATTATACCAATCTGCTGGAACATCACGGCAATAAAAAGTACAGTTCCTGCAAGTAAGGTTTTTTTAATCTGTTCAAAATGCCCGGCATCCGGAGAAGAAAAAAGGCGGTTCTTTGCTTTTAAAAAAATAATAAGGGGAAGAAGGGAAAGGCTGCCCAGGGGAAAACGCAGTGCGTTGTAGGTAAAGGGCCCCACATAATCCATGCCGCTTGATTGCGCCACAAAACCAAAGCCCCAGAGCGCCGCAGTAATTAAAAGGAGTACATCCGCCCCAAGGGCCCGTTTGTTCATATAAGAATCGCTCCTTGATGTTCCAAATATCTTACTCTTTCCGGAATCATGCGGATAGATATTTGTACACGAACTCTTGTTTCTTCCTCTCCTTCTCTGTACACTGATATTATGAAAAATCCTCGTGCTTTTTTCATTTTTATTCCGGTTTTGTTATTGGCGCTTGTATCGGCGGTTTTTGCAGAGGAAATGCCTTTCGGTACAGAACGTGCGGCAACGGCCTGGATCATTCCCATAGAGGGGGACATTGAACCGGCCATGGTTACCTTTGTCCGCCGCGAAGCCCGCCGGGCACTGGATGAGGGAGCGCAATATCTGATTTTTGAGGTAGATACCTTCGGGGGCCGGGTTGATTCGGCGCTGCAGATTACTTCATTCATCATGTCCATAAAAAAAGCAAAAACCATAGCCTGGGTCCGGAACAGCGAATCTTCTATGGGGGTAAGCTGGTCCGCAGGGGCGCTGATCGCCCTGTCCTGTTCCCAAATCTATATGGCCAATGGGACATCCATGGGGGCGGCGGCGCCTGTTACCATTGGGAGTGACGGCAAGACCGAGGGGACCGGCGAAAAAACTGTCGCTGCAGTTCGTTCCCAGATTGCCGCCCTGGCGGAAAAAAACGGTCATCCAAAAGGAATCGCCCTAGCTATGGTAGATTATGACGTTGAACTATGGGAAGTCGAAGCTGATGGAGAGATAAAAGTTCTAACCCTCCAGGACTTGGAACGGATGGAATCGTTAAGACCGGGCCAGAAAGATGCGCCAAGGACACTACGCCGGGTGGGGATAATTTCTCCCAAGGGAAAATTACTTTCCCTTACTGCGGGGGAAGCATACCACTTCGGACTGACCCGGGGTCTGGCCGACGACCGGGTGGAACTGCTTGATCATTTGGAAGCGGTAATGCTGGAAGAAAGCTTCCCCAGCACATGGGATTCGGTAATTTCCTTTATGGTGTCCGGCCCCGTCCAGGGTGTACTGATCCTAATCGGACTTATTTTACTTTTTATGGAACTGCAAAACCCGGGGTTTGGCATACCGGGAACCATAGGAATAATCAGTTTTGTACTGGTTTTCGGATCCAGTTTTATGCTGGGCCGGGTAGGTTCCCTGGAGATCATCCTTTTTATTCTGGGACTGGGTCTTTTGGCGGTGGAGGTTTTCCTAATCCCCGGTTTCGGAGCCGTCGGCATTTCCGGCATAATCCTTATCGGCCTTTCGTTGATATTTTCGATGCAGGACTTTGTTATTCCTCAATTTGATTGGGAATGGACTTTGATGGGCCGCAATGCTATAGTAGTATGCGGGGGCCTTCTGGCGGCAATTACGGGAATTGCAATTTTGGCCCTCATGGGACCCAAACTAAAGATGTTTAACCGGCTGACGCTAAAAACACAAATCGATCAAACAGCGAGCGAAGGCGGCGGATGGCATAAAGATGGCACTGTTGAATTTGATTATTCAAAACTCATCGGGAAAACAGGCAAAGCAGTTACGGTACTGCGCCCCATTGGCAAAGCTGAGATAGATGGTGACACTTTTCAGGTAGAAACCGGCGGTTCTTTTATTAATGTAGGAGCTGAGATAAAAGTAGCTAGGGTTCAGGGAAATACTATTATTGTAAGGAGTGTATAAATGGGCGGTTTAACAATTGGCTTTATGATTGGTGCATTATTAATTGGTATCTTTGCCATTGGTTTTTTGATGCTTTTTTTCCGGTTCTTCGGCCTCTGGTTCCGGGCGCTGTTATCCGGTGCCCATGTGGGGCTGGGCCGGTTAATAGGAATGTGGCTGCGAAAAGTAGATCCCGGCGTTATCGTCGATGCGCGTATTATGCTTACCAAGGCGGGGATCGACATTTCCTCCGATATGCTGGAAACCCACTTCCTGGCCCGGGGAAATATTAGAAAAGTAAGCCAGGCCATGGTAGCGGCTAACAAGGCCAATATCCCCCTGCCCTTTCAGCGGGCCGCTGCCATAGACCTTGCCGGCAGGGATGTGTACGAAGCAGTAAAAACCAGCGTAAACCCCAAAGTAATCGACTGTCCCGATACATCCAAGGGAAAAACTACCATCGACGCTGTGGCCAAAGACGGCATTCAGCTTTGTGTCAAGGCCAGGGTTACCGTGCGTTCCAATATTGAACGGCTTGTCGGCGGTGCTACCGAAGAAACGATCATTGCCCGAGTCGGTGAAGGCATTGTTACCACCATCGGTTCTTCTGAATCCTGGAAAACGGTTCAGGAAAACCCCGACTTCATTTCCAAAACGGTACTGGAAAAAGGACTGGACGCGGGAACTGCCTTTGAAATCCTTTCCATCGACATTGCTGATGTTGATGTCGGCGAAAATGTTGGAGCCAAACTCCAGGCTGATCAAGCGGAAGCTGATAAGCGCCGTTTCCAGGCGGAAGCGGAAAAACGCCGGGCCGCCGCCCAAGCTCAGGAGCAGGAAATGGTAGCCCTGGTTCAGGAAAACCGCGCCAAGGTGGTCCTTGCAGAAGCTCAAATTCCTTTAGCCATTGCCGAAGCGTTCAAGAACGGCCACTTGGGGGTAATGGATTATTACCGGCTCAAGAACATTCAAGCTGATACGGACATGCGGTCTTCGATAGGAACTACAAAACAGTAAATATGGAAAAGATTTTTGAGAACCTGCAGTTTTTCATTCCCCTTGCATTGTTTATCGCTTTCCGTGTCATTAGTGCAAAAAATGCGGAAGCCAAAAAAAAAGAAAAGAAGTCCGGCGGGTTGGGGGAGTTAATAAAAAAAATCCAAGAGGCTCAAAATAATCCCGACTATAGCAAAACTTTGACAGAAGACACGGAAGTATACATACCTTCAAAGGTTCCCAAAACTCAAAAATCAGCAGCCCGGCCGGCCGCTAAGCCGCCTATCCACCCGTCTGCCGGGCGGACGAAAATAGAAACCGCAAAAAAGAAACCCATTTCGCCTAAACCTGTTGATCTTTTTACCAATGTAATGCCCTCTGCACTGGAAGCCGACAGAATCAAAATCAGCCCGAATATGCAAGAAGCCGGCGCTGAGCAAGGTACTCAGCAGAATGTGCTGACCGGTGTTTCAGGACTAACGCCATTGCAGCAGGCCGTTGTTTGGGCGGAAATTTTGGGACACCCCAGGGGAGAATTCGGTTTTTGAAACTCCTTATTGTTGATGATTCCCTGGTGATGCGGAAATTAGTGGAACGTTCTCTGGCAGAAAAAAAATTTACCATCGCTGGTTCCGCCGGCGATGGCGAAGAAGGTTTGCGTATTTTTAAAGAGACCCTTCCGGATCTGGTAACATTGGATATTTCCATGCCCAGAATGGACGGCATTACTACTCTTGTTGAAATGTTAAAAATCAAACCCGATGCCAAGATACTGATAGTCACTTCCCGCACAGATACCGCCTCCACTGAAGAAGCCATGAAAAATGGCGCCGCCGGTTTCCTGGGGAAACCTTTTTCCACCGAACAGATCATGGAAAAAGTAAAAGAAATCGGGTTCTGAACTTTTTAAAACTCTGTTGTTTCGGAAAAACCTGCTTGTTAATAAATAATCTCATAATCCAAAGGCTGTTCCAGCACCAAAAGATCCAGCAGGGAAATATCAAAGCGGACTTCTCTGCCCGAGAACGTTCCGCCCTTAACGGATTTTACCGTTCCCGGCATGGTGATCGCCGCCGTAACCCTGGATGCGGCAATCTCTGCCGCTAAAGGCTTACCGTAGACCGATTCTATCAGCAAAAGGTATTCCCCCCTGGTAAGAACCTCGCCGGTGGCCGCCGGCGCCATAAGGGCGGAAAGATAATCCACCGCTTCGGAGGAAATTTGTATCAGTATCCTGGGAGCAATGCTCCGGTCCAGGTGGATTGCCAGCCGGCCCGGTACAGCGCCGGCTGGGGCTTCATATTGAACAAATCGGTTTACTCCCGCATTAAGCAGATCGCCCATATGGCTTATTCCTATTGTTCCTGCGATTTTTTCCTGGGCGCTGTTCCTTAGGGCGGAAGAAGCTATGCCCGGAGCTGCCTCCAGCGATCGGTTCAGGGCGGCGGCATCCAGCAGAGGACCGGCTTGACCGCCGCCCAACTGGCTAAAACTGCGAATTAGGGTAAGCATATTCGGTTCCAGGCCGGCCTGCAGCTGTATACTGCCGGATCCATCCTGAACCATCTGGGCATTAATTCGGGCTGAACAGGATGGAAGGAGGGCAATAATTGCCAGAATTAAAACTTTGATTTTTTTTCGTAAGAAATTCTTCATGATATAAATATAACATCGCCGGGAAAAAGAAGTAACAGAGGCGGACTTACAGGCGTTTCTTTACCAGCCTAAAAGACCAGTACACGATATTCAAAAAAAATCCCATAAAAAGGGTAACTCCCCATGTGGTCGGATGTGCAAAGGGATTGGCAAAACGATCCCCAATATCGGTAAGGATTTCCGTTGTTTTGGTAAAAAGATCCCAGCTGTTCCAGCGCAGGTACCGGCCCACATAGATGCCAAAACTCCCGACAAAAAGAAGAAATCCCGACAAAAAGGTAACCATGGACCGGGGCAGTTTACGCCCCAGAATCCGCTCTATGTCCCAGAGACTTAAAAAACCAAAGAGCATACCGGTCCAGGCATAGGAAAGAATCATCAAGGTATCGTACCAGATGGGCATATTTCTTCTGATCCGAAGATGAAATAGATCTGTAACAATGTAGGGAGCGTTGGGGAAAAAGAGAAGCCAAAAGATCAGGAGAATGGCGATGCTCCATATTGACTGTTGTATTTTTGGTTTAATAAAGGAGACGCTCGTCAATGCCCAGGGAACAAAGGCCAGAAAGAGATTCCAGTTAAGCATTAAAAAGAACTCCCCATTTCCCGAATAGAACCGGCGGAAAACCGAAGTACACAAACAAAACAAAGAGAGCATGGCCATAAAAACCGTTTCACTATATCTGTCTGTTTCCTTGAGCCACTTTATCATCCGTTATTTCCCTGTTTTTTTTCGCCCGCCCTGGATACGCTGGCGGGATATTTCGTAGAGCAGTATTCCGGCGGCCACCGACACGTTAAGGGAGTCAAGGCGGCCTTGTCCTGGTATGGCGGCGATGCCGTCGCAGCGTTCCCGAAGGAGCCGGGAAAGTCCCGCCTCGCCTCCCATGATCAGGGCAATGCGGCCCTGCAGGTCCAACTCGCAGGCATTTTGGCCGTCCATATCAGCACCATAAACCCAGAAATTGTTTTCCTTAAGGAGCTCAACGGCCCGGACCAGATTGCCTTCTTCTGTACTGCGGACCCATGCGCTGGCTCCGGCGGAAGTCTGGGATATAATAGGAGCGTTTTTTGCGTTACGGCGGCGGCGGCTTACTACCAGGTCTACGGCAAATTGATCGCAGGACCGAAGGATGGCTCCGTAGTTATGGGGATCGGTAATCTCATCGAGGATCAGCACCAGTACATTCCGGCGTTCTCCCAGAGCGGCAAGAAAATCTTCCAGGGTATTGCCATTGCCGGCGCTGTCCGCCGTTTCCAGCACGACGCCCCGGTGGTCCGGAGCAAGCCTGTCCAGATCGGCGGTCCCCACCCGGTCCACTCTGATTCTATGAGCCGCCGCCAGATCTGCCAGTTCCCGCGCCCGGGGACCCGGCTTTGCCATCAGCAGAGGCCCGCAGGGAATTCCTGATTTAATCTGTTCTTCTATAGCATGAAAGCCTGACAAATAAGCCACTGGGTTATCATAGCCCGCGGGGAAAAAATTGGGAACCACCAGGATTATATGAGCTGATTATAGTTTGAATCGCTCGGAAAGTTCCTTTAAATGGCTTCCGATAAAGAGGGCGCCGTAACTGGTAATTGCCATGCCGGTAATGATCCCCAGGGGAAGGAGAAATGATGCGTCCTGAAACATGGCAAAATCCTGGCCGAAAAATGCCGTAACCAGGGAAAGAAGCATGGCGATGCCGGCAATTACCCAGCCCCTGGTGGAAAAACCACTGGTTTCAAAAACCGGATCACCGGTTCTTGTATCAAAGGTTTCATGGCAGATGGAGTTCATAATTGCATTGCTAAAATCCGGAGAAGGGGGGAAAAACCCGGTCCGCAGCAGAGAACGGGTTTCTTTGTAAACATTCAGGCGGACAGCGCAATGTCCGCAAAGGATAATGTGGAACGCCATGCCAAGCCGTTTCCGCAGGGGAAAAACATCTTCCGCTCCGTAAACTGTATCAAGTACATCGCCGCATCTCATTTTTTTCTCCTCAAGTTAGCAGTTTTATTTTAACTATCATCGTCGCCTAATTTTTCCTTAAGCAATTTTTTTGCCCTGAACACATGGGACTTTACGGTATTTTCCGGAAAGCCCGTGATTTTTTCTATTTCCCTGAGCGAAAAGCCGTAAAAAAAATACAGATCCACACAGATCCGGTATTTTTCCGGCAGTTCTTCCACCGCGGAACGAACCGCCTGCGCTGCGGCAGCCTTTAGTGCCTGCTGCTCCGGGCCTTCTTCGATTAACGGCTCTTCTGCCAGGCTGTGGTATTCCCTGCGGCGGTTTATGTTATTTAATGCCAGGTTGTATGCTATCCGGAACAGCCAGGTTGAAAACCTCGAATGTCCCCGGAACGAAGCAAGACTCCGGTAAGAACGGATAAACACATCCTGGGTAAAGTCCGCCGCATCTTCCTGGTTATGAAAAAAACTTAAACCCATGGCATGCACCTTCTGCTGGTACCGTTTTATTAGAAGGCGGAACAGGTCCTTTTCTCCGGAGAGGATCTGTTCCACCAGCAATGCTTCCTCTTCCAAAAGCCCCGGGGCATCATGTCCGTCTCCGTTCATGAACCGCGGTCGCCGCGTTTTATAATGTAGTACGCCAGGAGCCCTGCCCCCGCGGCCAGGGGAATAATACCCCCCAAAAGGCCATAGTTGATTTTTCCCATGACGATTAGAAAAATTGTCATGCTTAATCCCACGCTTAAAAGGAGCAGTCCCGAAAGAAGGCTGAAAGAAAGAAGATCAAATTTTGGTTTTAGGTACTGCCCGGCCTTGATCAAAAGAACCCTGCGCCGGTGGTGCCATAACAGATAAAAAAACACCACCACCGAACCCATAAAAATACCCACAATGGGAATAATTGCAATGATTACCTGGGCGGCGCCGGACCTGATCATAAACCGTTTCTCCTTAAGCCCATTATGGCAGGGAAAAATCTTTCGGTCTATATTTGACATAGCAAAGAAAAAAAGGCTGCACCGCAACTTACATGGTACAACAAAAAATTGGATTAACAATTAATCGCAGCGGCATCCTTGCAGTCCGGGCGCTTCCGTTTACTGCCCTTAGGGCGGCGAAAGGGTATTGTCTTCAGTGTGAGGTGCAAGATGAGGGAAACCAAAAATTGTGACTGTGCCGGAAACTACATACAGCGCCGTTCCGTTGCCGGAGGGGTTGGCGGGGGGGGCTATCATATTCCCAAGGGGGGGCTGGGAATCCATTCCGTACACCGCTCCGCCGGTAATGGTAAAGGTAGCATTGTTGTCACCATACACCCCGGCACCGCGATTGTTGGCGGTATTGCCGGAAATGGTGCCATTGTTCATGGTGAAGGTACCGGTGTTCATATGCACCCCGCCGCCATTGTTATTGGTGCTATTGCCGGATATGCTGCCGCTATTCATGGTGAAGGTGCCGGTGTTCACATACACGCCGCCGCCACTGGTGGTAACGTTGCCGGTGGAAGTATTGCCAGAAATGGTGCCCCCATTCATGGTGGAGGTGGCGCCGGACATAACACACACGCCGCCGCCGCTGTTGCTGCCGGTGACGGTATTGCCGGATATGCTGCCGCTATTCATGGTGAAGGTGCCGGTGTTCACATACACGCCGCCGCCACTGGTGGTAACGTTGCCGGTGGAAGTATTGCCAGAAATGGTGCCCCCATTCATGGTGGAGGTGGCGCCGGACATAACACACACGCCGCCGCCGCTGTTGCTGCCGGTGACGGTATTGCCGGATATGCTGCCCCCATTCATGGTAAAGGTGGTGTTGCTGCCGTGAACATACACGCCGCCGCCGCCGCTGTTGGCGGTATTGCCGGATATGATCCCGCTATTCATGGTAAATATGCCGCTGCCGACAACATACACGCCGCCGTCGTTGGCGGTATTCCCGGATATACTGCCGCCATTCATGGTAAAGGCACCTTCCACATAAACCAGCGGTGTGTTATTACTAGAATGTCCTTGTAGGTTAACATTTTGTAAAACAACGGTCTGTTCACCAGCAATACTGAGCAAGGAGCCTGTTTCGGCAGATTTTAAGCCTATGGTTTTGCCCCTCCCTATAATGGTTACGGTAATGGGGACAGCATCACTGGAAAAGGTAAAGGTAAAACCATCCACAATAATACCAGGGGTTTCAAAATTATTGGTCAGGATGATACGGTAACTCTTGTTACCGCCCCTTTCCCCGATTGCGAATTGGGCATATTCCCATTCTTCCTGGCTGCCGACATAAAAGATATCGTCTTGGTCCTTAAAAAGGGGGTCGAGGATTTTTTCCATCCAGGGGTTTTTACAGCCGCTAAAGATACTGCAAAATAATAGGGAGGCAATTAAAAACAGTTTAATCCTCATGGGGAATGAGTATACCACCCAACGGCAGAAAAAACAATTGCACCGGCATGGGTTTTTTCAATAGTTTATGGAACTACAGGGGTCTCGGCAGGACAGCCGCCATGACCCGGTTTCTGCCCGCCAAGTCTCGGTACAATTTCGGTTCCGCAAAACCCCTGCCGTTCATTAGGGCGGCCATGGCGGTCATTTGGGAAGGGTCCCCTTCCAGTACAAGGCTCCCCCCTTCTTCCAGATATGCCGGGGCCTCTGCGATGATCCGCCGGATAATGTTTAGGCCGTCGGCGCCGCCGTCCAGGGCAATCCGGGGTTCATTCCTTACTTCAGCCGTCAGGGCGGCGATGCTCGAAGACGGCACATAGGGAGCGTTGGCGGTAATAAGAGAGAAATGCCGTCCGGCGGCGCCGGAAGAATTGTCTGCCAGGGCATCAAAGAGATCACCCTGAAAAAAAGTAATTTCGCAGGCCATCTGCTCCGCGTTTTTGCGGGCAATTACCAGGGCCGCCCTGGAACAGTCCGATGCCAGGACTTCCAGATCAGGCCGCTCATGCTTTAGGGCAACAGCGATGGCGCCGCTGCCGGTGCAAAGATCAAGAATTGAACGGGGCAAAGCCATGGATCGGAGAATGCCAAGGGCCGCTTCGACCAGTATTTCCGTATCGGGCCGGGGAACCAGCACCGCGGAGGTTACGGAAAATTTCAGGCCCCAGAATTCCCTGCGCCCCAGGATGTAGGCGGTACATTCTCCCCTGCACCGTCTTTCGAGCATTTCAAAAAAACGTCTGCCCTGGGCCTCACTCAATTCCAAATCGTCATGGGTATATATCTGTTCCCGGGAAAGGCCCGAAGCTTCTGCCAGAAGCAGGGATGTATCAAGGTCAGGGGAAGAAATGTTTTCCGAAGCCAGAAGACTCTTTCCTCTGGATAAAAGTTCCTTTATACAGGGCATTCCTAAATCTGATATTCCGATGCGCTGTCGATGCAGTCAAGAAAAGCCTTTTCCATATCCTTTAAAGCATTGGTAATGGCCTCTTTTTTATTTTCTTTATATTCTTTTAGCCGTTTGCTTAAGTTAATGACCGGTGCCACCTGGATGAGCAGCCGTTTTGGGTGAACATTCAAAACCCGGTTTGCATAGGCTCCGCCCATGGTCCGGTTGGCAAAATCCCACAGGTTTTGGACATATTCAATTTTTATATAGAGGGGGGCATCTTCGGAAGGAATGGGAACCCGGAAATACCAAACAAAGTCTACCAGTTCCATGTGGCGGCTTGCGTACCAGGCTTCACCGGTATCTTGATCCATCAACGCCCGTTCCAGCAGGGTAAAATGCTTCAAGCTGGTAATACCGGGAATTATTGTCCGGTCCCAGCAAATTTGCCTGATATGGTAAAGCCGCTCCACCAGATCCATGCTCTTGGCCTTTATCCCCAAAATCTTTTCTGATTTAGTAAGGGCGGCTTCCATAATCGCCTCTACCCGTTCGGAAAAACTTTGGCTGCCAGGAGCCGCTATGCCGTACCGTTTTTCATTCTGCTCCAGAATAAAATTCCTGGCCCGCTCGAGGCGTTCGGTAAAACCTGCTCCGTCCATTTTAAAGCCCGTGTATTTTTCGATTTTCCGGATCAGTTTGTTAAGGGACCAGCGGCCCATGCTTCCATAGCGAAAATGGAGGGAAACAGGCAGGATCTCCACAGGGCAGTCTCTGCCCTGCCTTTCAAGCCGTTCCGCCGCCTGAAAGCCAATGCGGACCGTACCCTGTTCAAGCCGGGGAACGGATTCGGCGGTATAACTTACCTGGCCTTCCGGGGCTATGGCCAGAGGATAGGGCCCTTCGGTTATGGCCTGATAAATCCGGTTCATGCCGGCGGAATCAATTTTACTGTGATGGATAGGCATGGCTCCCGTTCCCGGCATGATCCACCGGGCCAGATTCCCTCCCCAGCGGGCTACTTCGTAACCATACACAAAAGACACATAGGGGCTGCGGCAGAATTTTATTCCCGCCTTCCTGGCCTGGCTGCGGAGCTTATAAAGTATAAACCACAGGATAATCTGGGCTTCTCCTCCATTGGGATGCCGGAAAGCCAGAATGCACCGGCTTTTTCCCTCCAGGGCCCGTTGGTAGGCTTCAAAAAAAGGCCGTCCGCCCCGCAAAACAATACGCGCAATGCCTAAGACAAAAAAAAGATAGGTTCTTCCTAAAAGGCGGATTGAAAAGAGAACCAGCTTGGAAAGGCGCGGTTCCGGTATCTTGACATCCGGAGATGCCCTGGAAACCGGTTTAATGTACGGTTTATACATGTAAGTATGTATGTTATACCTAGAAAAGAAGAGGTTCAAGCACTAAGATGAAGGTTTTTTCCGGCGTTTCCGTTGTGCCGGGTATTGTGAAAGGAAAGGCTTTTCTCTACCTGGAGGATCTTGAGGTTCCCCATTATACGATCCCCCAGGAACAAAGTGTGGAAGAAATGAAGCGCTTTGCGGCGGCGGTTAAGGAAACAGCGGAGGATCTGCGTTCCCTGCAAGAGAATACCGAAAACAAGGAACAGGCGGCTATTTTTACCGCTCATCTTTTGATGGCAGAGGATCAGGACTTTCATTACAAGGTTAAAGCATGGCTGGAATCAAAATACGAAAATATTGAATGGATCGTCTTTGAAGTGGCCCGGGAACTTTCCCGTAAACTTATGGAATCCTCCAGCAGTTACCTTAGGGAGCGGGCTTTGGATATTGCCGACGTATCCCGGCGCATCATTAAGAACCTGCTTGGTCTTAAGCGTTTTTCCCTGGCCGATTTACAGGAAGATGTGATCCTGGCAGCCCGGAATCTCCTTCCCTCGGAAGTGCTGGCCATGAACAGGAACAGGGTTAAGGCCCTTCTGATGGACGGCGGATCCAGGACAAACCACACGGCAATACTGCTTCGATCCTTTGGCATTCCCTCTGTTGTGGGTCTTTCCCCGGCGATCCGGGAAATCAGCAGCGGCAGCCGGATCATTCTTGACGGCGGGACGGGAAAAGTGATCCTCGATCCCGACGACGAAACCGAAAAGCGCTATGAAGCGCAGATTGAAGGCCCGGAGGGGTCTTATGAAATCACCGGGAAACCCCGGTTCCCGGCAGAAACTAATTTTCCGGCAGAAACAAGCGATGGCCACAGAGTGAGCCTAAAAGCAAATATCGGCATTCCTGACGAAGTGGAAACCCTTGACCGTTACGGAGCCGAAGGGATTGGGCTTTTTCGCTCTGAGTTTTTGTTTCTTCAAAACGGCCGGGGTTCGGAGGAAGAACAGTATGCTGCCTACAGCCGGGTGATCCAGGCGATGCAGGGAAAACCGGTAACGATCCGTACCGTGGACCTGGGGGGAGCCGGGGTACTGCCCATGCAAACTGAAGAGGAAAATCCCCTCCTGGGCTGGAGGGGCATACGGTTTTCCCTGGATCTGCCGGATATGTTCAAAACTCAGCTTCGGGCCATACTTCGCGCCAGTATCCATGGAAAAGTACAGATTATGTTTCCCATGATTTCGGGGATTGAAGAACTGGAACAGGCCCTTGCCCTGCTGGAAGAGGCCCGTTCGGAATGCCGCAAAAAGGATCAGGCTTTTGCAGGGAACATTGAAACAGGAACGATGATTGAAATTCCCTCGGCAGTGATGATCGCCGATATTCTGGCAAAAAAGTCGGGCTTCTTTTCTATTGGTACCAATGATTTAATCCAGTATGTCCTGGCTGTAGATCGGGGAAATGAAAAGGTAAGCCGCCTGGCTCAGAACACCCATCCGGCCATGCTCAGACTTATTAAGCAAACCATTGATGCTGCACATATCAGGGGAATTCCTGCGGCCATGTGCGGAGAGATGGCGGGGGATCCCGCAGCGGCGGCGCTGCTCCTTGGCCTGGGACTGGATGAATTTAGCATGACCGCCGTTTCCATTCCCCAGATACGGCACATTATCCGCGGCATTAACTTTAAATCCTGCAAAACTCTGGCGGAATCGGCCCTGGCTTCTTCCTCCCATAAGCAAGTTCAGACTTTGTTGAGGGACTGGTATGGGGAGCATTTTCCCGGCCTTATTCTTGCTTCGGATATGGTTTTAGAAAAAGAATTAGGAAAAAAATGAAAGATACCATGGGGCCATTTGATCCCTCTCTGCAATACCGCAATCTGCCCGCCGTGGTCTTGGCGGGCAGGCCCAATGTGGGCAAGTCCACTCTTTTTAACCGGCTGCTTCACCGCCGCCGGGCCATCACCGATCCCACTCCGGGGGTTACCAGGGATCCGATAGAAGAACAGGCCTTTATCGCGGGAAAACCCCTGCGGCTCATCGACACCGGCGGCTTTAAACTTGATCGGAAAGATACCGGCCCGGAAAGCCGCTTAGACAACTTGGTGGTGGAGAGGACTCTGGAAATCATCGAAAGCGCCGATCTAATTGTCCTGCTTCTGGAAGCGGGGGAGCTTACCCCGGAAGACGAGGAATTTATTTCCCTGCTCCGGCCCCGGTGGTCAAAACTGATTGCGGCGGTTAACAAAACCGAAGGCGGACGGCGGGAAGGGGAAGCATGGAATATGCTGCAATACGGATTTGAAGAACTGCTGTTCATCTCTGCGGAACATGGAGATCGCATTGCCGAACTGGAAGCGGCCATTGTTTCCCGGCTGGATTTTTCTGCCGTCGAGCCTGAATTGAAGGAACCGGGAACCATCGCCCTGGCTCTGCTGGGAAAACCAAACACGGGAAAATCCACCCTTTCCAACCGCCTTACCGCATCGGCGGCCTCTATCGTTAGCCCGGCGCCGGGAACCACCAGGGATGTGGTGGAAGGTGAATTCAACTTTGATAACAAACATTTCGTTGTTTTGGATACCGCCGGTATCCGCCGTAAATCCAGAGTAACGGAAAATATTGAATACTATTCGGTAAACCGGGCGGTAAAAACCCTTGACCATGCGGACATTGTATTTCTGTTGATCGATGCCCAGGAAGGTTTGACCGAACAGGACAAAAAAATCGCCGCCCTGGCCTGTGCCAAGGGCCGGGGGATTATCTTTGCGCTGAACAAGTGGGATACCATGCCCAAGGTTAAAAACACCCTTACCGCTGTAAAGGATAAAATGCACTTTTTTTTCGGCCAGATGGAATACGCCCCCATTGTGCCGGTCTGTGCCTTGGACGGCACAGGGGTGGAGGAACTGCTGAAAATGGCAACCCGGCTGTACGGTCAGCTTTGCCGCCGTACCGATACCGCCATATTGAACCAAACCCTTTCCCGGTGGCTGGAAGAATATCCGCCCCCCCAGGGCCCCCGAACCCGTTTTAAAGTAAAATATGCCGTCCAGGTTTCCGCCAATCCGGTAAAATTTGTGTTTTTCGTAAGCCGCCCCGGCGCGGTAAGCGATGCCTACCGGACATACCTCGGCAATAAAATCCGTAAAGACTTGGGGTATTCCCAAATCCCCATCGAAGTAGAAATCCGCCCCTCCAGGCGGGAGAAGGAAGGCTGATGGCTGCCTATACCAGCGCAGAAACAGAGCGGATCCTAGGGGTAAAAAACTCCGTCCTCCGGTATTGGGTGGACGAAATGCCCCTGATCCAGCCGAAAAAGGATCTTACCGGCCGCAGGGTTTTTTCCGGCAGGGATCTCCGGCTCCTCCTCCGGCTAAAATACCTTCTCTATGAGCGGCGTTTTACCATAGACGGGGCCAGGACCCAGCTTGAAAAAGAGCTTTCCGGCGAATGGCAGGATCTGCGGGCAGAACTGGATGCGGTCCGTTCAGAACTTTTGGACCTATTAGTTCGGCTTCAAAATAGGATAGAATAAGGCATAAAAAATGCTAAGGAGTTTTGCATGATTGAACAATTATTTTTTATTGCGCCTGTCGGATCAGCTTTTGCCCTGCTCTTTGCGTTCTTTCAGGCGCAAAAAATTTACAAGTTTTCTGAAGGCAATGATCTAATGAAGCGAATATCAAAATCGGTCCGCACCGGCGCCAATGCCTATCTAAGAAGGCAATATACCGGCGTGGCGCTTTTCTTTGCGGTGATGTTTGTTGTATTGGGAGTGATGGCCTTTGCCAAGCTGCTAACGCCCTTTGTACCCTTTGCATTTGTTACCGGAGGTTTCTTTTCAGGGCTTTCGGGCTTTATCGGCATGAAGATAGCCACCGCCGCAAATGCCCGTACCGCCCAGGCATCGTCGGAAAGCCTAAACAGGGGACTCCGGGTAGCTTTTTCTTCCGGATCGGTCATGGGATTTACCGTGGTAGGACTGGGACTCCTTGATCTTTCAATTTGGTTTTTTCTTTTAAAATATGTATTCTATGTCCATCTTGCCGGCGATGCTCAGATATTGGCAATTTCGTCGGCCATGCTTACCTTTGGCATGGGAGCATCCAGTATGGCGCTTTTCGCCCGTGTTGGCGGCGGTATTTTTACCAAGGCGGCGGATGTGGGCGCCGATCTTGTCGGTAAAGTTGAGGCGGGTATCCCCGAAGACGATCCCCGCAATCCGGCGGTTATCGCGGATAATGTGGGGGACAATGTGGGGGATGTCGCCGGCATGGGTGCGGATCTGTATGAATCTTATGTTGGATCCATTGTGGCGACTATTGCGCTGGCAGTGGCGGCGGGCTACGGTTTTTCCGGAGCGGCGGTCCCCATGGTAATGGCTTCTGTTGGAACATTGGCGTCGATTATTGGTACATTTTTTGTACGGACCAAGGAAAACACCGACCAAAAACACTTGCTCTCGGCGCTTCGCAAGGGCACTTATATTTCATCGGCCATTGTTATTCTTATTTCAATCCCCGTCATCTATTACTGTCTTAACTGTGCCGCCTACCCCGAACGGTTCGGAACCTACTGGGCGGTTATTTCGGGGCTCCTCGCGGGGGTACTTATCGGGTTTTTTACCGAGTACTTTACATCGGATACTTACAAACCAACGCAAAATCTGGCCCAGGCCAGCCTTACCGGCCCCGCTACAATTATCATCGGCGGCATTTCGCTGGGTATGCTTTCAACGGCCATTCCCGTTATCATTGTGAGCATTTCCGTTTTGGTGAGCTTTTTTGCCGCCGGCGGGAGTGCGCACTTCGAGGCCGGCTTGTACGGCGTGGCAATTTCTGCAGTCGGCATGCTTTCCACACTTGGCATAACCCTTGCCACTGATGCGTATGGTCCGGTGGCGGATAATGCCGGCGGTATCGCAGAAATGAGCCATCTTCCCGAAGAAGTACGCAAACGGACCGATGCCCTTGATTCGCTGGGCAATACAACGGCGGCGACCGGCAAAGGCTTTGCCATTGGTTCCGCGGCGCTCACTGCGCTGGCTCTTATTGTTGCATACATTGACGAAATCAAAATCATAATGCCAGGTTTTGTCTTTGATTTGAGTTTAACCAATCCCCCGGTACTTATTGGACTTATTATCGGGGTCATGCTTCCATTTCTTTTCTCCTCGCTCACCATGAACGCCGTTGGGCGGGCCGCACAAAAAATCGTAATGGAAGTACGCCGCCAATTCAAGGAAATTACAGGCCTTATGGAAGGCAAGGCCGATCCCGATTATGCCGCCTGTGTGGATCTTTGTACCAGGGGTGCTCAAAAAGAAATGATCCTGCCTTCCCTCATGGGAATTTTAAGCCCCATTGTGGTTGGCCTTGTCCTCGGCGTTAACGGAGTTGCGGGGATGCTGGCGGGGGCAATGGCCTCCGGTTTTGTGCTTGCCATAATGATGGCGAATTCCGGCGGCGCCTGGGATAATGCGAAGAAATATATTGAAGGCGGCGCCCACGGCGGAAAAGGCTCGGACCCGCACAAAGCAGCGGTTGTTGGTGATACCGTTGGCGATCCTTTTAAGGATACATCAGGACCATCGATTAACATTCTCATTAAGCTGTTGTCCATGGTTTCAATTGTATTTGCCGGACTTATTCTTAAATTTTCATTTTTCTAAAAGATGATGCCGATGATGGATGGTTTTTGCCTTGAAAAACTTCTTTCCATCATCGACAAAACTTTTCCTGTTCCATTCCGTTTCAGGGCAAAGATCCCCGGGGATGTGGCGGAGCTTTCACGGCTCCTTACCAGCACCCGGGGTGAGCGGGACGGCGGATACCTAAACCGGCCCTATTTGCTGTCCGCCTATCTTAGGTATTTTTTGCCCTGGAACGTGTTCCGCCTTGGCAGGCTTTTGTCGCCCGATGTCAATGCCGGAGGACTAAAACTGTTTCCCTCCATACTTGCTGACGGAGATGCAATTACCGACCTTGGTTCAGGCCCCCTGGTCCTGCCCATTGCCCTGTGGATTGCCTGCCCCAGCCTCCGCCGCCTGGAACTGGAGTTCCGTTGTGTCGATAAAAGCGCCGCCGCCCTTGAAGCAGGGTACAGGCTTTTCAATGCATTGACTGCCGCATCTCAGGATAATTCTTCCGGCACCTGGAAAATAAAACTCATCCGCGATTCTATGGAAAAACCGATCCGTGGCAGGCAGGCCAAACTGACCGCTGCCCTTAATGTGTTTAACGAAATTTCTGCCGGTCCGCGCCGAATCGGAGGCATTGAACAAAATGCAAAGAAAGCCGCCGCCCTCCTGTGCAGGCTTTGCGCCGACGACGGTTCAATTCTTGCGGTGGAACCGGGGAATCCTCAGGGCGGCACTTTTATTGCTGCCCTGCGCTCTGCTCTTTTGGAAAAAGGGATCCCCCCCGCCGCGCCCTGTCCTCATGCCGGGTTATGTCCATTACCGGGAACGGGCGCTTCGCAGCAAAGTGGAATGGGCCGGGACGCAAAAGTAAAATGGTGCCACTTTGCTTTTAATACCGAAACTGCGCCCCAGGCCCTGCACCAGCTTTCCGCAGCGGCGGGAATCCCCAAAGAGCGGGCAACTCTTAGTTTTTTGCTGGCCGGACCAAAGCCGGCAAATGGGACGGATCCAAAGCGAATTCATAATAAATCCGCCCTTGCCCCGAATTTGATGCGTATCAGAATTATCTCTGATACATTTTCAATTCCCCTGGAAAAACAAAAAACCGGCCTTGGCTGTTACGGCTGCTCAGAAAAAGGCATGGTCCTGGTTGCCGGAAACCAGGACCAGTTCAACTCAGCCGTTTCCGGAGCGCTGCTGGAACTCCCCCATCCAGCGGTTGAACAAAAGGATCACAAAACCGGAGCAATAATCATCCCGCTGATCCCTTCTTGACAGCAAAATTTTTCATATTAGAATAACCAAGATGCAAGGGAGGAAGGGAATGGAAAAACTGTACCACATAGATTTTGATGATACCCACGGCGCGTCCTACGCAATTCTTCCCGGAGATCCGGGGCGGGTAGAAAAAATCGCCTCATACCTGGAAAATCCCCGTTTTTATCATCAAAACCGGGAATACACAACCTGGCTCGGGGAACTTTCAAACAAAACAGTGATGGTCATATCCACCGGCATGGGGGGACCTTCTACGGCCATTGCGGTGGAGGAACTCTGCAAAACCGGCATCCGGAATTTTGTCAGGATTGGCACCTGCGGCGGCATGGCCCTGCCCGTTACCGGGGGCGACCTGGTCATTGCCACCGGAGCCATAAGGATGGAGGGAACCACCAGAGAATATGTTCCCCTGGAATTTCCGGCGGTGGCAAACCTTGATATAACCAATGCCCTGATAGAGGCCGCCAAGAGGCAAAAGGCCCAGTGGCATGCGGGGATTGTTCAGTGCAAAGATTCTTTTTACGGACAGCACAGCCCGGATCGTATGCCAGCCGGTTTCGAACTAAAGGACAAGTGGGAAGCCTGGATAAAAGCCGGCTGCCTTGCCTCTGAGATGGAAAGCGCCGCTCTCTATATTGTAAGCCAGATCCTTGGAGCCAGAGCGGGCTGCGTACTTAACGTAGTGTGGAACCAGGAACGGGAACGCAGCGGAATGAATAATCCCCACTGCCACGATACCAGCCTGGCCATAAAAACAGCAGTGGAAGCTATCCGTATTTTGATTGAGAAAGAAAGTCAGAACGCTGCCGATTAAACCAGAAGACAAAGCCGGACATTTTTGTGCTGGACCGTAAGAACTGGCTGTTTTGCAAAAGCCCCGTTTGCTATTTCGCCTGATGACTGGGGAAAAACTTCTTCCCTGACACATTTTTGACCCTTAATTTGACAGATACACGAAAAATGCTTATTTTCGCTTTCTTTCAATTTGTTGACATTACGATTAAATCTTTTATTTTTTTTGCGTTGATAATATTTGGTGAATCTTCTGGCAACTGCTTACTCCCATCATATATTTTTCTTTGTTGGCTTAGATTAATGTCCGCCCAATAACTAATACTCTTTCCTTCAAAAAATACTGATGTAGAAAAACCGTGAGAGATTAACCATTCAACTGCTTCATAACTACGGTTTTCCAGGAATATGTAATAATACAAGGAACCATCGTCAGGCAACACAAATCCTATTCTTACAAGCTCATCTAATATATTACCTGTCCCATTTATCCAAAAACGCATAAAATCAACAGCATGTTTATTATTCTCATTTATCGTTTCGGGGAACCCATCAATTGCTATCAATCTTCTCAAAAATTCTATTTTTCTTTGGAATATTGCACTTGAAAAGACATCATTAATTTCACTATCAGTTAATTTCATAACATCAAACCCGTTATCCATAATAGAAAGCAGGGTTTCTTCATTTAATCTGTGAACAGCTATATCTATGAATGTAATATCACTTTCAAACTTACAAAAAAGATTCGCTCCATTATTAACTAGAGCTATCACCAATTCGTCCCATCCGTTGATCGTTGCCATGTAAATGACCGGCTGGCCATCAATAACAATATTGGGATCCGCCCCACCATTTATTAATTTTATCATTTCTAGAATATCTTTTTCACTTATTGCTTTTGTGAATTTCAGATCAATATCAACTACATATTGTTCTTGTCTTTTAGTTTCCTTATTTTCTGATGGTTTTTTCATATTAGTGCAAGAAAACAAAAAAACAAATAAAAATATTACATTTACAATCAATTGCAATTTTTTCAAAAAAACCTCCGGGCATTTTCCGTAAAACCATTTTTAAAACAAATCATGTCTTTAAATTGTGAGATATGCTCTCACATACTTTTCAAAAGCATCAAGTTTTTGTATTGTCCAGGGACCACCCCATGCTTGCTTTGCCATTCCCCCCCAATCCCCTTCTTTTTCCAATATATCATGATTTGAGGTTCTTGCAAATACGGGATTTGTAAAAAATCTACCTAAAAAGCTCATCTATTGCCTTATTAACAACCCTATTCTGCTTCACTTTCTCTAAATACCTTGGAAACGGCCTTGATAACATCCTTTTCAAGTTGAGCCTTTCGTCTTTGGGTATCCGCATACAGGGCAATCGCTTCTGGATCAAGCTCCTCGGCGAATAATGCGGCTGGTTTAACGTCCAGAGCTTTAGCGATACGGTCAATGTATTGGGATGAGGGGAACCGCTTTTTGATTTCAATGTTGCCAATAAAGGTAGTCGAGCAATTGGCTTTCTCTGCCAAAGCCGCCTGCGAAAGCCCTGATATTTCGCGGTATTTCTTCAGATTTTGTGCCAGAAGCGTTTGGACATCTGTCATAACCAGCATATCCTCCTTACCTCCAACAGTGTCATCAAATGTCATCATTATAGAGGGCTCTTTTCAATAGCCTATTAGAGGTTGATATATTATTTCAAAATGGCTATGCTATTTTTGAAAGGGATTTTTTAGGAAATTCGGGAAAGAGCGCTTGGAAATGGCTCTCACGACCCACGTAAAACGTAAAAGGAGTGTTGCATGAACCATAGCAAAAAATTGTGCATTGGGATTGCTCTTGTTATGATGGCGGTATTTACCGCCAATTTGTATGCGCAGAAAGCGGATCAGTCAAAAAACAATCAGTTTTCATTCGGGGCGGCGTGCCTTGTGGCCCTGTCTGATGATACGGTATCGGTCGGGCCAAGCTTACAGTTTTCGTGGCTCAACCCTCGCCTGTTTCGGAACTTTATTGGGCTGGGGGTACACGCCGGCTTGATTGTACCCATTGGTGAATATAGCGGTTATGGAGCAACGCTGATAGCGGGGCCTGCAATGACGGTCTTTGATAACGGTTTGTTCAGGATACCCATAACGTTGGGAGCACATGCCGACTTTGTCATGTTCATGGAAATTGCTGACAGGTGGGTGTGGAATATTGGCGCAGGGACGGTTGCTGATTTTGTGTGGCACTTCGGTACAAAATGGTATGCCTATGGCAGGGTGCAGATGGCCTGCAACTTTGGTGAGTTCGAATTTCTAATAACCCCGGGACTGGGTATGGGTTTTAGCTGGTAATACAGATAACAAGGAGTAAATCATGAAACGAAAAAATGTTTTTATAATGGCATTTGCAGCTTTGGTCGCTGCGGTGTTGGCAATCATTGCCTCTTGTGACAATCTTGGTACCATAAACAGTTTGACAGGGGGGATAAAATATTCCATCCGTGTCAACAATAGAATGGCGGGTAGAGCAGCCAGATCTATAGGCGCTGAGGATACTGTTGAATTGTATATAACTCAATTCCAGTATTTGGAGGATAATAATTCTCGATCAATTGCGATTATCTCTGATGGTGAATGGGACAGGGGACGTTTAGGCGGAAAATTGGATAACGCAGGATGGTACAGCGTTAATGCAGATTTAGAGGCCGCCAATCATCCCGGAGATATACATAATGGCCCTTACTCCAGTCTTATGTTTCATATAAAAAAATTGCGTGTCAATGGAATAGAATATACCTTTCCAGATAACGCGACTATTATAGGTACATCATCAAGGTACGAAAAAGGTTGGGACGTGGTAGCACCAGTTCATCCTGAAAATTTCTCGGGAATAGTCTGGTCTAATTCAACTATCAGTCTCAAGACCATTCTGACGGTAGAGCCTGGAATTCTTGGAACAGCAAATTCTTCCGGTTATGATTCCCAGGGTCTGAGTACAGACCCTTACAAGTTTATACATGTTGAGGGATTGATAAACTAGTCCAGCGCGGATTTGCATTTCTATTATATCGACGCAAACGATGGTACATCTGTTTAACAGGTAGTAATGTACAATGATCATAAAACCGGCGAAAAGTCATCACATTTAGTGTTGATCCGCTATATTATTAATCAGGTTTCTTATGATAAAATGAATTATGGGTATATTCAAAAGAGATGAAAATGTCTACGAGGGCGGAACACATGGCGGTCCCGAATGTGTAATTATCATAAACAAGGCGGAGCTCAAAATCGGAAGGGCTACGGTCAATAAATTATGTGGAGCCTGTCCTGTCAAAGATGAGATGATACGGGCAAGGCTTCAAGGCACTCACAAAAGCGGTCTGTATATGGGTAATGACGGCAAGCCACGGTTGAAGGAATGTAAAGTAAGCGCCGTTGCTTTTGACGCAGCAAAGACAAAGTTATGAATATTCAAATATTTGGCAAAAATAAATGTTCTGAAACAAAAAAGGCTGAGCGTTTTTTCAAAGAACGGAATATCAAGTTTCAGTTTATCGACATTGTGAAATGCGGTTTGAGCAAAGGCGAATATGAAAGTGTAAAAAGCGCTGTCGGCGGCATGCCTGCCCTGATTGACGAAAAATCAAAGGAATACACAAACCAGTACATGAGTCATCTTGCGAGCCAGGAAGACGCGGAAGAACGGCTATTAAACAATCCGGGTATGTTTAAAACGCCGATAGTGAGGAACGGGAAAGCGGCAACGGCAGGTTATAAACCGGAAGTATGGGACGGATGGATAAAGGAGAAATAACAAATGTGGAAGTGTAATAAATGCGGCAAAGAACTCAAGAAAGTAAACCAAAATCATTTTTGTGTCAAAGCCGCCTCGATTGATGAATACATTGCCGGAGAGCCTGAGGAAATACAAGCAATTCTGAAAAAAGTCTGTGCGACAATACGCAAGGCTGCTCCCAAAGCTATCGAAAAAATAGCATGGATGATGCCGACTTTTTGGCAGGGAGAAAACCTGATACATTTCTGCGCACACAAAAAACACCTTGGTATTCATCCTGGCCTTGTAGAACGGATCCCATTCGCTGACAGGCTCGCCGAGTACAAGACCTCCAAAGGCGCTATTCAGTTTCCATACGACAAACCGATTGATTATAAGCTGATTGCTGACATTACAAAATGGAGGATTCAGCGCGTTGAGGGTAAATGAGGTTTCTTTTTTGTTGCCTCTTTTTTGATAATGCGTTTATCGTAAGGGGCAAGCTGTCACTTGCCATTGAATTGTCCATTTGATTTGAATTATTTACCATGGAAAATCTAGGATTAGAAGCAGGATAAAAAATTACAACGGAAAAGTCCTTAACAGTATATTTCTACAAAACTCCCGCCGGTAATGAGCCTGTAAGGGATTAGTTGAAACTTCGGACACCGGGGGAAAAAAGGCAATAGGAGAAGACATCAAAGCGGTCGAATTTTCCTGGCCTACAGAATATCCACAAGTTGTCAAACTGGACAAGGATTTATGGGAGGTCAGAACTAATTTACCAACTGGTATTTGTCGTTTTTTTTACAGTCTGGAAGCGAGATCCGAAGAATGAGTCAATTACATTATTAACCCCAAAAAAGAACAGACCGCCCCATTTATAGCATTGGACGATCTGTTCTTTCTTTTCGCTCCCCCGCGCGGATTCGAACCACGGACCCAGTGGTTAACAGCCACTTGCTCTGCCAGCTGAGCTACAGGGGAATGTAGGATTAAAATACCCTGTTTTGCCGGTTATGTCAATACAGCACGGGGTGTCCTGTCCTGGATATAATCATGTATTTTTCTATATATTTAGCTAAGGATGTTCAAACCAATGATAATTATCCTTATTGGAGCCGGTTTTGTGCTGTTAACTCTGCTTTTTGCCGGAGGGGGGCTTCTGTGGCTCAATGCCAATGAATATAAGCCCGGCGATTGGGAGCCTGTGCAGGTTTTTTCTTCTCCCCCCCATGGACCGGCCCGCCATCAGTCCCTGGAGCTGTATTCCTGGAATATCGGCTATGCTTCGCTGGATGCCGGGGCAGATTTTTTTATGGACGGAGGCAAAGGAGTCCGCCCATCCTCCGAAAAGAACGTAGAGGAGAATATCTGGGCAATCCAGGCATTAATATCCGCTTCCGCCGCGGATATCATTTTTTTACAGGAAGTGGATGTCAATTCCAAAAGATCCTACAACATTAACCAAGCGGCGTACTTTTCCGAAGCCTGGAAAGGTTCTTCTGCCTTTGCGCTGAACTACCGATGCCTTTTTGTGCCCGTCCCTTTTCCCCGTTTTATTGGAAAGGTAGAAAGCGGCCTTCTGACCCTTAACAGTTACGGCGGTAGTGCCGAACGGATAAGCCTGCCCTCTCCCTTTTCCTGGCCGGAACGGCTTGCCCAGCTTAAGCGCTGCCTTTTGGTGGAACGGATTCCGGTTCAGGAGCACCCGGGAAGCGGCACTGGAAACACTGAACTGGTGCTGATAAATCTTCACCTGGAAGCCTACGATACGGGCGGCACAGGCCGGACAGCCCAAACAAGGGCATTGGCGGAATTTTTGAAAACTGAATATGAGAAAGGGAATTACTGCGTGGCCGGAGGAGATTTTAACCAGGTTTTCCCCGATCTAAAAGAGGCGTTCCCCATTCGGAGGCAAAACAATTTTGCCCCCACCGTGGTGGATGATTCACTCTTCGGCAAAGACTGGATCCTTGCTGCTGATCCTTCCGCTCCCAGCTGCCGGTCTATCGGCAAACCCTACAACGGCAGGGAAGAGCATCAATTATACATCATCGACGGATTTATCCTTTCTCCCAACGTAAAACTGATTTCTGTGCAAACCCTGGATCTGGATTTTAAGAATTCGGACCACAATCCGGTAAAATTGACTTTTAGCCTAAAATAAGCCGCCAATTTGTATTACGATAAATTTGTTTTGACCCAATAACCAAAAAAGTTGCGCATTTCTATTTTTTCTCGATAAAAACCCGTTTTTTGTCTATGCGAAAACCTATGTTACATTGGAGCGAATATGTAGCTAATTGGCCCGATTTGGAATACCCCAATTTTATCTCCCTGATGGACGATCTTGATAAAAAATGGGGCGCAAAAACAGCTATTTTTTTCGTACCTCCAAACAGCCCGGTTTTACCCGCTGGTCCTACAATTTTTTTGCCGCCGAATGCCGCCGGACAGCCCGGGGATTGCTAAAAGCGGGATTAAAAAAGGGAGATCGGGCTGCTCTGTGGGCGGATAACCGGAGCAAAGGCTTTTTTTTACTCAAAGCGAAAAGAGGAATTTGTTCGTTCCCTGGATCTGAGGGAAGATTTAAAAATCTGTATCGATGATGAAATGCCGGGCAGCTTCCGGCATTTTGGAGAAGACGCAGCGGTAGATCTTCCAGCGGCGGCCCTTTGAACCCAACGACGGCGGATTTTTTTGAATCCCTGGGATTTAATATTTTCCATGGTTACGGGATGAGCGAAAACGCTCCTTTGAACAGCGTCGGCACTCCGGGTTTTAAAAACAATGTTTCTGTGGGACTGTCCGTAAAATATACGGATATAAAAATTCTCAATCCCAATGAAGAAGGAATAGGGGAGATTGCCGTCAAATCTCCATCAATTATGCTGGGGTACTACAAAAACCCCGGAGCAGCCAAAGAAGTAATTACCGAAGACGGCTGGCTGTTAACCGGAGATTTGGGATCCCAGGATGAAAGGGGATTTCTTTACATCAAGGGCCGGAAAGATGAAACCGGAGGCGAGCATATCTTTGCCGTGGTGTCGCCCAGCCGGAAAACCCTGTCCCAGGATTATCCCGGAAAAATAAGCACCGAAGGCAGTGTAAGCAGCGAAGGAGATGAACTTATCCATTCCCTGGTAAAAAAAGAAATTGCACAGGTCAACCGGAGACTTCCGGGGTACAAGAAAATCGCCGGTTTTACTATCCGGTACGAGGGGTTTGAAAAAAACGCCCAGAAAAAGATACGCCGTTTTCTCTACAAGGAGTATGAAAAAACATGAGGTTAAGTATTTTTGTGGACCTCAATTAACTGATGCCCTGCGAAGCCTGTCGTTGACTGCTTCGCCAAGCCCTTCTTTTGGAAGGGTTTCAGCGTGAATACAACGAAGGGTTTTTTTTTCCAATATATGAAGACATTCAAACAAATTTGCCGCCGCTTCCGTAACATTTCCCTTTTCAGATAAGACAAGGACGGTCTGCGATGGAGGACAATCACCCTGTCTTTGCCCGGCTTTTGTCCGCTCCTGCCAATTATCCCGATTCTTCCCCGAAAAAAAGAGGTAACCCTCTTCTGCATGATACGGAAGGGCCGCCATCTCTTCCCCGCTGTGAGAATAGAGGGGAATTCCCGGTGCATAGTGGCTTTTTAACATTCCCGGCGAAGCCGGATAAGTGATCCGTTGATCGGAATCCGCCACCGGCCCTATAACGGCCTCCAACTGTTCACGGCTTATACCGCCGGATCTTAAGATGCGGGGAACCGGCAATAATTCCAGCACCGTGGATTCCACCCCCACCGGACATGGGCCGCCGTCGATAATGCAGTCAATCTGTTCCCCCAGCGCCTCTGTCACATGCTCCGCCCTGGTGGGACTTAGGCGGCCAAAGGGATTGGCGCTGGGGGCGGCCACCGCTCCCGTGGACAGAGCTATTAACTGCCGGGCGATTGGATGGGAAGGAAAACGGATCGCCGCCGTCGAAAGCCCCGCTGTAACCAAACCGGGAAGATCCGGATGCTTGGGAAGAACAAGGGTCAGGGGGCCGGGCCAGAAAGAATGGATCAGAATTTCCAGCCTGTTCTGGTCCAGTGCATCAAGGCAGGTGGTCTGATCCAGGGTATCCAAAGAAGCGATGTGGACAATCAGGGGATCAAAGCGGGGGCGGCCCTTTACCTCGAAAACCCTGGCCAGGGCCGTGGTGTTAAAGGCATCAGCCCCCAGACCATAAACCGTTTCGGTGGGGAAGGCGGCAAGGCCTCCATTCTTTAGTATCTCCGCCGCCCGGGAAATATTCTCCGGAGAAGTATTTAGGTTTAACACCGGGCTCTACATTACACCGCTTTTCGGAAGTAAACGATCTTTCCCTCTCTGCCTGTTTCAAGAAAACCTAAGTGCCTAAGGTAGCGGGTATGGGCATCAACCTCGCCCCTGGCAAGAAATACCGAACCGGGGGCGGCGATACGGTTAGTCACATTGGAAAAAAAGAACCTGGCATTCTTATAATCCCGGTAAGCAGGGATCACATAATCTACCAGAATGCTGATCTCTTCATCCTTTCCCCGCTTATAGGCTACCAAAGATACCGGCAGAGTTTCCCGGAGTATAAAGCAGCATTCAGCCCCTGCCAGGGTTCCGGCGCTCAAATCAGGATTAAACGAGGGAAAAAAACGGATTATGTCTTCGCCATGGAAACGGACAAAACGCCGGAGGGTATCATCTTCCATGGAGTCGATAAAAAGGATATCAAACAAATCGGTGCCGGTTGATTCGAATCTTATCTGAAGGAGACGGTACACATTAACTATCACCGCAAAGGAGTTAAGAAGTATAATAGAAATCGAAGGAAGCAATACGCCAAAAATGATGAAAACGGCGGAACCGGCAAGGTTCACAACCCGCAAGCCCTTAATATTTTTAAGGCAAAGGCTGACAGAAACCATAAAAGCAGCAATAAGGCCGATGGCTTCTATAAAATGCGCGGCGGCGATGCCGGTTGTTTCAAAAAGATATTTACTAATCATGCAGGCCCCCCAATGAATCTTAAATTCAAATCAATGAATTATACCACCAAATTTAGCGATTATCCATAGGAGGTAACAGCGGTGCCCCATCGGGCCAGCAAAGGCTGCAAAGTTCCTCAAGTTTCCGAATTCGAAGACCGGGAAATTCAGGATGGTTGTCGTCTTCGTCCAGATACACCCCCGTTCCCCCAATAGCGCAGAAGCCTTCTATGTAAAAAGGCACATCATCCACCAGGAGGCAGGAAGGGGCCTCCACCCCCAATTCTTTCAGCACCTGGCGATACATGCCGGCATCGGGTTTGCCCTTAAGATCGTTCTTCCACATATCAAATATTATTGGGAAAATATCCGCCACGCCGAGCTTATTCAGTATCCTTTGGGCATGTTCCAGGACTGAATTAGTAAGGATTCCCATGGAAATACCCAGAGAAGCAAGGGATAGGAGAAAGGGACGAAGGCCGGGATCGGGGACAAGGTTATCCGCTTCGTCTTCTGGGTGGAGGCAGGCAAAGTACCCTGCCAGTTCCGAATCAGGGAAACCCATTTCTGCACGGAGCCATTCCAGGGTGGTACCGTATTTTCCAGCGGTAATCCGCTCCTTCCGGAAGGCCCAGGCCTCTTCTCTGGACATATTAAGGTATGCGGCAATATAGTCATTAACCCGGCGGCTTACTTCCTGTTCCAGGCCCCAGCGGGCAGAATAGAGGGTATTATCCAGGTCAAACAGAATGTATTCAATAGGAGGGTGCATGGTGTATCCTAACAGGAAAGAGCCTTGCATACGAGCCTCCGGCCCGCGAGCGGAAGGAAATTATTATAGTTAGCCGCCAGGAGGCGGCTTGTGCATACGAGCCTCCGGCCCGCGAGCGGAAGGAAATTATTATAGTTAGCCGCCAGGAGGCGGCTTGTGCATGAAAATAGTGATTACCGACGACCGTTTTGGTCACAATGAGGAAGAAAAGCGTATTTTCCCCGATGCGGAACTTGTTGTGGCGGATTGCCGCACCGAAGAAAGCCTGATCCAGGCATGTGCCGGAGCGGAGGGAATCCTTCTAAACCAGGCCCCCATGACGGCACGGGTTATCAAAACCCTGGACAAATGCCGGGTTATTTCCCGGTACGGCATTGGTTACGACAATGTTGATTTAAAGGCCGCCGAAGAAGGGGGAATCTGGGTTACCAATGTCCCCGGTTACTGTACCGAAGAAGTGGCGGAGCATGCCCTGGGACTTCTTCTTTCCTGTGTCCGGGCCATTCCGGAAAAAGACCGGAATATCCGTTCTGGCGAATGGAATATCAACCGGTCAATCCGCCGTATGTCAGGCCGTGTTTTGGGGATCGCCGGCTTTGGCGCCACCGGCAGGGCGTTCTGGGAAAAAATCCAAGGCTTTTCATTCAGCCGTATCCTGGTAGCCGATCCTGGAGGAGAAACCAAACTTGCGGCGCTGCGGGGAAAAAACCGCCGGGAGCATAGCGGCAGACTTTTTGATATTACCAATCTTGTATCTTTTGATGAGTTACTGCACCGGAGCGATTTTATTTCCCTCCATGTTCCTTTAAACGAAGGCACCCGGCATTTCATCAACCGCAAAAGCCTGGCCGCAATGAAGGATGGATCGATACTTATCAACACATCCCGGGGAGCGGTAATCGACGAAGATGCCCTGGTGGATGCTTTAAAAAGCGGATGCATCGCCGCCGCGGGCCTGGATGTATTTGAAAGGGAACCTCTGCCGCCGGATCATCCCTTCTTGACGATCTCCAATGTGGTACTTACCGATCACAGCGCCTACTACAGCGCCGAGGCGGTTTCGGAGCTAAAGACCCGTACAGCCCTCAATGCCTTGGAAGTATTGGAAGGCCGGGTCCCCCAGAGTGCAGTTAACCGGGTTTTTCGGCAATCATATTCACAGCGTTAAATGCGCGGCTTATGATCCCCAGACCCGCACCAGTTCTATCGCCAGGCGGCAGGCGGCTTCCATTTCCGGAACCGAAACCCACTCCTCAAGGCTGTGAAAATTTCTACCCCCGGTAAAGATGTTGGGGGTGGGTATTCCCAGTTCGGTAAGGCGGGAACCGTCGGTGCCTCCCCGGATTGGTTTTAAGGTGAATTCCACCCCGGCCAGGCAGGCCGCTTCTTTTAATTTTGCCAGAACTTCCGGACGGCGGCCGATGTTTTCCTTCATATTGTAATACTGAAATTTCCATTCCACCCGTACTTTGCCGCCGGGAAACTGCGCCTCCACCGCCCGGGCAAAGGTCTCCAATGCGGCAGCCCGTTCTCTAGCCCTTTCGAGATCAAAGTCCCGGATATACACTTCCAGTTCGGCCCTTTCCAGGCTTCCGGAAATTTCGGTGGGGCAGTAATAACCGTAATAACCGTCGGTGGCTTCGGGGCTTTCCGTCCGGGGAAGCATCACCGCAAAAGCGGCGGCCATCAGGCAGGCATTAGCCATCCCGCCCCGGGCCGATCCCAGGTGAATCACCTTGCCGGAAAAAAATACCCGCCCTTCGATGGCGTTAAAACATTCGGTTTCCAGTTCCCCCAGGGGACCGCCATCCAGGGTATAGCAGGCGGCCAGCCCGCCGGATAACGCGTTGATCCGATCCATGGGAAAAAAGGGAAGCCCCTTGCCGGTTTCTTCGTCGGGGGAAAAAATGATTAGTACCGGGCCGCGGCTGATTTCTGGATGGGAAAGAAGGTATTCGGCGGCAGCCATGATTTCCGCAATTCCCGCTTTGTCGTCTGCTCCCAGAAGGGTGGTTCCGTCGCTGCGGATCACCGCAGCACCGGCTTCGTTTTCTTCCACAACGGGGTTGACATCTTTGCCGGGCACATCCTGGGCGGTGTCCAGGTGAGCCATGAAGGCAATGGCGGGTTTTGTTTCCAAACCGGGAATGGCGGGAATTTTAGCCAGCACATAGCAGTGATCGGTAAGTTCCGCTTCGACCCCCAGGGTTTTTAATTCTTCCGCCAAAAGCCGGGCCAGTTCCCATTGCCCGACGCTGGAAGGAGTTTCTTCAATATGTTTGTCACTGGCGGTACCGATCCGTACATACTGGAGAAAACGGGGAATCACCAAACCGGCAAGCTGTTCCATACCTTACTATAGCATCATAAATGTCCTCTGGAATATACTAATGATATATGCTAATTCCTGAATTTCCCGACTTTGTCCCTATCAGCTATGATCTGCGAAACGAAATGCATCCCCAGCTTCCCATGACCGTAGATGGGGTTTCTGAATACACCTTTGCCAATCTCTATCTTTTTAGAAGACGCTACCGCTACAGGGTATCGAGGATTCAGGACAAGACCCTTATCATTTCAGGAATTCAGCCCGCCGGTCAGCCCAACAAAAAGGAGAAAACATTTTTTTGCACCCCCTGCGCTGTTCCCGGACGGGGTATTCTGGAAGAACTATTCAAAAACCATGGCTACTGGAAGGGGATTTCCGATTCCCTTCTAACTCCCAGCCGGGATCGAATGGAAAAATGGGGCCTAAAGTTTAGCGAAGACCGGGATAACTTTGATTACCTTTATTTGCGGACCGATCTGGCGGAACTGCCGGGAAAGAAATACCACAAAAAACGCAATCTGGTCAGCCAATTCAACCACAACTATGGGAACTGGGAAGCAAAACCTCTCTCGGCAGAACTAATTTCCCCTGCCCTGGAGATTCTGGAAAAATGGCGGGAGCAAAAGGGCTTTGACGGGGATTTTTTGGCCGCCACAGAGGCCCTCCAGCAGTTCAAAGGGCTCTTTCTCCAGGGGATGGTTTACTGGGTGGAGGGAAAACTTGCCGCCTGGTGCCTGGGGGAACGCCTCGCCCGGGGCCGGATGTTTGCCGTCCATTTCGAAAAAGCTCTGGAAGAATTCAAGGGGATCTATCAGTTTGTAAACCAGCACTATGCGTCAACCCTTCCCAATCACTATATCCACATCAACAGGGAGCAGGATCTGGGAGACCAGGGACTCAGGCAGGCCAAGATGACCTACCGGCCCTGCGGCTTTGTCCGGAAATTTACGGCGGCTATGGCCGGGGAAGTCAGTTTTTAAATGCTGAAATTTGGATAATTACCGGGTCCTGCTTTTAGAACTTGACCTTCCCCCCCTGAAATGATTATTTTTTATATATAAAGAAGTTTTTCCAAAACTAACGAAGTTTTGGAAAAAGCTAATAGAGTTAATTTAGGAAAAAAGTTGAAAAAAAAGGATGCTTTTACACCGGATATGAACGAATCTTCAAAAACCGCTTTTGATACAGCCTGGAAAGAGGCCGTAAACGAAGCAAAGTCATCTTTCAGGGCAAATAATGCGCCGGAGGAAACCGGGCAAAATGCCGCCCAGACCCCGGATGATATGCCAGAGGAACAGCCGATTACCAATACGGCGGACAATTCTGAGGATGGAGAGCCCGGGAAAAGTACAGAAAACACTGCTTCCGGCGGCGAACCCCTGACCCCGGAAGGGAAAATTGCAGAACTGGAAGCAAAGCTGGAGGAGGCCAATGGCAATTACCTCCGAAAGGCGGCGGATTTTGAAAATTTCCGCAAACGGATGAACCAGGAAAAATCCACAGCCATCGACTATGCAAACCAAACACTGCTTTTGGATTTAGCTGCTGTCATTGATGATTTTGAACGGGCCATTAAATCCGCCGAGACACAGAGGGAAACGGCAGGAGGGGACGGCGATAAGATCACTGCCAGTTACAGCAGCCTTTACGAAGGGATCAGCCTGATCGAAAAAAACCTCCTCTTCCAGTTGGAAAATAAATGGGGGCTTAAGCGCTTCGATTCTGCCGGAGAACCCTTCGACCCCAACCGGCATGAAGCGATCATGATGGAAAAATCCGCCGAACTGGAAGAACCGGTGGTGGCGGAAGAGTTTATTAAAGGGTATACCCTTAAAGACCGGGTAATACGGCCTGCGAAAGTCAAGGTCATCATGCCCGAAAAAACATAACTGTTATTATTGAAGGAGTTTTGATCATGGGAAAAATAATCGGCATCGACCTGGGAACAACCAATTCCTGCGTGGCCGTCCTGGAAGGGGGCGAGCCTGTGGTGATCCAGAATTCCGAGGGCGGTCGCACCACTCCGTCCATCGTGGGCTTTACCAGTAAAGGCGAACGGGTTGTGGGAGCTCCCGCAAAAAACCAGATGATCACCAACCCGGAAAACACGATCTATTCCATTAAGCGATTCATGGGCCGCCGGTTTTCGGAAGTAACCAACGAAATGAAGCTGGTTCCTTACAGGGTTACCGAACAGGGAGACGATGTTCGGGTAGACGTTGATGGCAAAAAATATTCCCCCCAGGAAATTTCCGCCTTTGTACTCCAGAAGATGAAAAAAACCGCCGAAGACTATCTGGGAGAACCGGTAACCGAAGCGGTGATCACCGTACCGGCATACTTTAACGATGCCCAGCGGCAGGCAACCAAGGATGCGGGGAAAATCGCCGGCCTGGAAGTTAAACGGATCATAAACGAACCTACGGCGGCATCTTTGTCATTTGGCTTTAACAAGGAAATGAAGCATGACCGGATGATCGCCGTCTACGACCTTGGGGGCGGCACCTTTGACGTTTCAATCCTTGAACTGGGCGAAGGAGTCTTTGAAGTAAAGGCAACCAACGGCGATACTCACCTGGGAGGCGACGACTTTGACCGGCGTATCCAGGAATGGCTTATTACCGAATTCAAAAACGATACGGGGATCGATCTGTCTCAGGACCGTATGGCCCTACAGCGCCTTAGGGAAGCGGCGGAGAAGGCTAAGATCGAACTTTCCGCCATGCAGACCACGGAAATCAACCTTCCCTTTATAACCGCCGATCAAAGCGGGCCAAAACATCTCCAAAAAAGCCTTAGCAGGGCAAAGTTTGAGCAAATGGTGGCGGATCTCCTGGAACGATCCAAGGAACCCTGTAAAAAAGCCCTGGCCGATGCGGGGCTCAGCCCCGACGACATTCATGAAATAATCCTTGTCGGCGGTTCTACCCGGATTCCTGCGGTGCAACAGCTTGTCAAGGAACTCTTTAAGAAGGAACCCAACAAGGGTGTCAACCCCGACGAAGCGGTAGCCATAGGTGCGGCGATCCAAGGCAGTATCCTGGCGGGAGATGTAAAAGATGTACTCCTTCTGGACGTAACACCCCTTTCTCTGGGAATCGAAACTTTGGGCGGCGTGATGACCCGGCTTATCCCCCGGAATACTACCATCCCCACAAGAAAGAGCCAAATCTTTTCCACCGCCGCCGACGGCCAGACTGCTGTTTCCATCCAGGTCCTTCAGGGTGAGAGGGAAATGGCAAACCAGAACCGCGTTCTGGGCCGTTTTGATTTGGTAGGCATTCCTCCCGCTCCCAGGGGCGTTCCGCAGATCGAAGTTACCTTCGATATAGATGCCAATGGTATTGTCCATGTCAGCGCCAAAGATCTGGGAACAGGCAAGGAACAGAAGATCCGCATAGAAAGCTCCTCCGGTCTTTCCGATACCGACATCGACCGCATGGTTAAGGAGGCGGAAATCCACGCCGAGGAAGACAAAAAGGAACGGGAAAAGGCGGAGGTCAGAAACGAAGCGGACTCGATGATCTACAGCACGGAAAAGAACATCAAAGATCTAGGGGACAAGGTAAGCGCTGACGACAAGGCCAAAACGGAAGAGGCCATGGCGGATCTGAAGAAATCCCTGGAAGGAGGGGACATCCAGGCTATCAAGGACAAGACCGAAGCCCTAAAACAGGCGTCTTATAAAATTGCCGAAGAAGTTTATAAACAGCAGGCAGCACAGGGCCAGGGGCCGGATATGGGCGGAGAGCCCAACATTGGCGCCGCCGGGGACCCCGGCGGCGGGCCGGAAACCAAGAGCGCCGAAGACGCGGACTACGAAGTGGTTGACGATAAATAGAGCGGCGAATGGCAAAACGCGATTACTACGAGGTCTTAAGTGTACCAAAGAATGCCTCCAAGGATGATATAAAAAAGGCATATCGCAAGCTTGCCATTCAATATCACCCGGATAAAAACCCTGGGAACAAGGAAGCGGAAGAAAAATTCAAGGAAGCCACCGAAGCCTACGAAATCCTGGGAGATGATCAGAAAAAAGCCGCCTATGATCAATTTGGTTTTGCCGGAGTAGACGGCATGGCCGGACAGGGCGATTTTTCCCAGACCTTCCGGGGCTTTGAAGATATCTTTGGAGATTTTTCGGGTATCTTCGACACTTTTTTCGGCGGATCTGGACGGCGCCGTTCTTCCGGCGGTGTCCGCCAAGGAGCAAACCTTCGTTACGATATTGAAATTCCCTTTAAAGATGCGGTGTTTGGTTCCAAAGTGGAAATCCAGTACACCAGAAACGATGCATGTTCCGCCTGTAAAGGAACTGGTGCCGCCGATGGTTCGGGTAAAAAAGTTTGCCCCTCCTGCCAGGGATCGGGCCAGGTACGGCACAGCCAGGGCTTTTTTTCCGTGGCCTCCCCCTGTCATAACTGTCACGGCGAAGGGTACATTATTGAGCAGCCCTGCCGGGACTGCGGCGGCGGCGGAACCCAGCGGAAACGTCAGAAGATCATGGTTACGGTTCCCGCAGGGGTGGAAAACGGTAAACGAGTGGTAATCCCCCGGCAGGGCGATGCGGGCCCTGGCGGGGGTCCTTCGGGGGACCTCTATGTTTTTATCCGGATCAAACCCCACGAATATTTTGAACGACAGGACTTTGACTTATACTGTGCAGTACCCATCTCCATAAGCCAGGCTGCCCTGGGAGCAGAAATCCATGTAAGCACCCTGGATGGAAAAAAACTAAAAGTAAAAATTCCGCCGGGCACCTCAAACGGAAAACTCCTCCGCATCCGGGACGAGGGAGTTCCCTCCGGCAGCAGGCGGGGATCTTTTTGGATCAAGTTGATGGTTCAGATACCGGAAAAACTTTCCCGGCGAGGCCGGGAACTTTTGGAAGAGTTTTCCAAAGTAGAGGGAGAAAACGATGCTCCCAAACCAATACCTCTTTCGGAGATGGCGGATCAATAAACTCCAAAAAAGACACTCCAAAGCATTTTCAAAAACAAAAAAATCCGAAGACTCCAACTGGAGTTAAAAAAACCGGCTGTTACTTCCGCACCTTAAAGTTTTTCTTTAATAATCCCGCTAAGGTTTTGAGTTTATTGTCGAATTTATTTGCGATGCCGGCACTGCGAAGCAGATCACTCCGTTCCCGGGCAAACCAGTTAAAGAGCCGTTCTTTGATTTCCAGGTCAGTTCCCTGGCCGCCGGCGATTTGTACCAGCTTAACAATCTCTTCCTTGGAAAACATGATCCATTCGGTCTTGTAGACAATGTAATAACTGGAACCGGATTCGGATACCTTAATTTCGCTGAACCCGGCTGAGCCTTTAGCCGTTTTTTTACCGGCACTTTTTGCGGCGGCGGTCTTTGCCCTTTCCTGAGATTTAACCAAGGTTTCATTAAGGGCATCCACCTGCATATTGTAAAGGTGGACCTGGGCCTGTTCAATAAGAAAGTTCAGGCCTTCTTCGTCTAATTTGGGAATAAGGGATTTTAGCTCTTTTGCAAGGTTTTCCCATTCCCCCGGTTTTTTATTGTTTTTTGTTTTCGCCGGTGTTTTTGCCATATCCTTAAAATACTACATGAAAGACATTCTGATCCAGTAAAACCAACAGACCCAGCAGGGCGGTATAAGCAGCAAATCCGACAAGGGACCGCTCCCTAACAATTTTTAGCATCAGGGTAACCGCTCCAAATCCCACCAGCGCCGCAGTCAAAGTCCCGGCAATAAGGGCAGCGGGACTTATTGCCGCAAAAAACCCCGCAGAAGCACCGGGGTTCACGCTTTGCAAATGAAAGTCCTTGTACAGTTCCCTTACTTGAAGAAAAAAGGCCCCAAAAATAACAGGAATGGCAAGGAGGAAGGAAAACCGGACCGCCAAATTTCGTTCCAATTTTCGGGATAATGCCCCAGCCAGGGTAAAGCCGGAACGGGATACCCCGGGGGCGATGGCAATACCCTGACACAGGCCGATAAAGGCCGCATCGAACCAGTCCATCTCCGCATCGTTACGAAGGCCTCCGGGCCGCCTGGAAAGGTACTCTGAAACAAAAAGGATCAGGGAGGTAACAAGAAATGCCTGACCCAGCCACGATCCGGAAACAAAGGCTTCTTCTATGCGGCTTTTGAAAAAAAGGGCGAATGCCGTCGTAACCGCCGTGGCAATAACCAGATAGGCGGTAAATTGCTGAAAGGGGCGGCGAAGCAAATTCCACACATCCCCGCGGAGAGCAGCAATTACCGCCAGAAGGGTACCAATATGCAGCATGGTATCAAAAAAAAGGGTGGGAGCAGAAATGCCCAGAATTTTCTGACCCAGTACCAAATGACCCGAACTGCTTACGGGAAGAAATTCTGTTATGCCCTGAATCAGCCCCAAAAAAACAGCTTCTAAAATACTCATGCTATCTAATAATTACCCATTTTCCATCAATCTTTGCAAAATACAGATCCATTTCCCACCGCCGGGATACTCCTCCTTCCCGGTAGATAATTACCAATGCCGGTTCTGGAAATCCGATGCGGCCCTGGCCCAACCGGACCGCCCGGTCATCGGCGGCGGAGAAAAAACTGTTACGGCCGTTAAAGGATACCGCAAAACCTTCCTTTCCCATGAGTTCCCGGTATTTTGCAACCTCTTCGCTTCTTACGGCTGTGGAAGTGGTAAAACGGGATGCTGCCAATTCGGCATATTTGACTTTAAGCAGATCGTTAATACTATTAATATCCTTTTCTCTAAAAGCCTTACGGAGCTGCTCCGCTATGGCGGCGATTTCCTCCTGATCGCTGCGGGGAAGGGTGCCGGCAGACGTAATAACCCGTTCCGCTTTCTCCAGTTGAACCTTTGGAAAATAGTAGGTCCTGAATGTTTCAGAATAAGTATATGGGTATGAATTCTGCGTATCCGGCCCTGCCAGAGGCCACCGGAATTCTTTTAGTATCGAATCGTTTAAAAAAAGCTTAAATGTTGCAGAAGATATGCCGGGGGCAAATTTAATTCCATCGGGCCAAAAAACGATAATGTCAATATTGTTGTTTCCCGAAATCATCCAGTCATTAATGGGGATCCGGGTTTTGAATTCATTGCCCCTATGGGAAACCAGCAGTTCGGCGCCGTTTACCATAATGTTAAATCCCAGATTTTGAGCGGCAATATCTACCCAGTAATCATAGCTTCGGCTTACAGGACGTATCGGCGATGAAACCGGTTCGGTGGAATTATCATCCGGGGTTTGGGCGCAGGCGGAAAACAGGGCAACAAACATTAGCGCCTTCCAAATCTTTCGCATATCCTTAGTATAACAAAAAAAAGCCGTTTGGTTACCCCCTCAACAATAGCCTAATTTCATAATATAGAAAAATGAAGAGGAAGGTCAATAATATTGCAGTTTCCCCCTGTTCGGTATATGATCACCCCATGGGACGGATAAAAAGCGCTCTTGAAATCGCCATGGAAAAGACGGAAGCCGTCAAGGGCGACAAAACCAGCATTGGACTTTTTGAGGCAAAGCAACGGGGCAAGCGGCTGGCCAATCAATACCTGACAGGGGAAATCCTTTCTTTAGAGAGTGAATTCAACAAGGCAGGGACAGAAGAACAGCAATCCTTGAAGCAGGGTTGTTTTGAAGTCTTTGCCACGCAAATCACCCTGCCCGCAGTTCAGGAGGATTTAAAACGGATTGAAGCGGCAGGGAAAGGCCTGGCAGCAATTATCGGAGACCGGAATTTTCCCATGCTTTATCAGCAGTATATGGAGGCGGTTTCCCAATACCTAAAAGAAACGGCCCAATACGAAGAGACAATTAAACGGCAGTACGCTCCTAAACTCCGCCAAAAAGAAGAAGAACTGGCCCGCCGTCTTGGACGGCAGGTAAAACTTGATCCCTTCCAGGACCCGGAATTTATTGCCTTCTATAATCAGCATATCAATGCCCTGAAAGCAAATTACGAACCCCTTATTGAAGAAGTTCGGCAGCAGGCCAGGGAGATGTTTGCATAAGCGGAAGCCCGGCGGCCCAGTCCTTTATCCGTTTCAGCCCTTCCATTAAAAGCTCCCGGGGGCTGGCGGCATTGATTCGTACATAGCCCTCCCCTGCTTTGCCATAGATGCTGCCTGGGGTGATTTTTACCTTTGCTTCTTCTTCCAGATGGAATACCAATTCTTCGACATTTCCACAGCCTCTTTGCTTTATCAGTCCCCTGACATCCGCCCAGATTAGATAGGTGCCGTCGGGTATAAAGGCCTTTATTCCCCGCACTTCTGCATTAAGAAACTGTACCGCCGCAAGAATATTGTCATAGAGATAGGGCCGCAGTTCATCCAGCCAGGGAGCACCAAGACGGTATGCGGTTTCCACTGCCGGTTCTGCAAAAATATCTCCTTCATGATGGGTTTCCCGGTGCAGCGCATTTTGCATGGTCGCCCGCAAATTCTCATCGTTGATCACAAAATGAGAAATATGGAGGCCTCCAAGGTTGAAACTCTTGTTGGCCCCGGAAACAACGATAACGCGGTCTGAATATTCATTAAGTGAAGCGGCGGAAACAAAATGCTGAAAGATTCCTGCGCCGCTTTTTTCGTATGCCAGATCGCCGTGTATTTCGTCAAAGGCAGCAACCATGTTCCGCCGCTGTGTCAGTTCCAGGAAGGCAGCGATTTCTTCTTTGGTCCAAACTCTGCCGCCGGGATTGTGGGGGGAACAAAACAGGGCCAGGGGTACAGGAATTCCCGCTTTGTCCAAGGCGTCATCTATTTTTGAAATATCCAAGATGAATCGTCCGTGATTATCCTGCTCAAGGAACACTTCCACGACCTTCCGTTTGTTTTCGCTGATCACTTCAAAAAAGGGAGTGTATACCGGAGCTAAAAGCAATACCCCCTCTCCTTCGGCACTGAACTCCCGGACAATCATCCCCAGGGAAAGAACCGTACCGGGGCCGGAGAGGATCGCCCTGGAATCCACCGGAAGATCATGCCTGGTTTTGTACCACAAGCGGATTGCATCGTAAAAGGATGCTTTGTTATCCAGAGAAACTCTGTAGCCGTAGAATGGATGGGCCGCTCGTTTTTCCAGAGTTTCCTGCAGTTCCGGAAAAACGGGAAAATCCATGTCCGCCACCCAAAGGGGAATTACACCTTCTTTAACCGTATCCCACTTGAGGGAACTTGTTCCCCGCCGTTCAATTAATTCATTAAAATTGTACATGATCCGCCTTTTGGATTGGCAATTATTTTTGCGCCAGTGTCCTGGTCAGCCGGTAAAAACGATCCAGTTGTTCCGGCGGCGAAATAACTGTCCGGGGGCCGTCCATAAAAACAGGGTATATGTCGATGTGGACAAGAATCCTGTCCAAATAGGAAAGGACAATAAAAATCCCCATGTCGCCGCCGGGAGTATCGTCCATTTCGTTAAAGACATAATCCCCCAGGGACCAGAAAACGGGTTTGCCTTCTACCCACTCAAAACCCTGTTCCACATGGGGATGGGTACCGATCACCAAATCCGCCCCGGATCGAATCAGGTCCGTATAGAGGGACCGGGTTGCATTGTCGGGGTAGTCGGCATATTCAATGCCGCCGTGAAAAAAAACAATGTTCAAAGCGCCTTTATCCATCTGCTGCTTGATTAATTCCGATCCTCGCCTTCCCGCATGGAGTATACCCGGCATTTGTTCATCCGCCGCAAAATCCAGGCCGTCCCAGCCGCTCCGCTCCCGTCCATAACTGGCAATGCCAAAAACCTTTACCGGCAAATTGCTGCCGTTCTTATAAAAGGGAGCGGCAGCGGCATGAATGTTCCGGCCCGCCCCCAGCACGCCAAGTCCCGCCTGGTCCAGATGATCCAGCGTATCATAGAAACCGGTCATCCCAAAATCAAAAGCATGGTTATTGGCGATGAGCATCGCATCGAATCCTGAATTTTTCAGAGCCGGGGCAGCCCGGGGATCAAAACGGAAGGTGTAGGTTTTTTCCGCCTTCTCTCCCCGGCTGCTGATCGATCCCTCCAGATTGATTAGCGAGAGATCCGCCCCTTGGACCAATGCGGCGGTTCCTCCCAATATTCCTTCAGGACCTTCGTCAAAAAGAATATCCTCTGCTCCCCGGGCCAGCATCACATCCCCGCCGGCGGCGATACGAAAAAGGACGGGCCGTTGTTCAATACGGAGCGCCCGTTTATCAAACTCAATCTTTTCTTCGTTGTTTTCAAAGAGATCATTTTTTATCATTTGCTGTATTTGGTATGCAAGGGCAGTAATTTTTTTTGCGATCCTTCTTTTATGCTTCCCCCCATAGCTAAAAGAGAGCCCGCTTTCATACACCAGGGGATACTGTGCATCGGATACATCATAACCTTCTATCTTAAGAGCAGTATGGGGCGGTGTCAGGTCATGCAGGGGTATCAAATCTGTATAAGAAATTACGCCATTGGTTATTTCTTCCAGGCTGAGGTTTTTTTCCTCCCACGGTTCCACAGGGAACACCATGCAGATCCGGGAAAGAAAAAGAAAGTTTTGCGAAAAAGCTGCCCCTTCATTCTTCCAGTCAGTCCGGCGGCGCTCAAAACTGATTACTACGGTTTCCGGTCCAGGATTATCCACAACCAGGAATCCCAGCTTTTCCGGTGTTCCGTCATGCAGCATGCCGTTATTCAGAACGCCGGCAAGAAAGAATTTTTCCATCTCAGGAAAATCCGCATAATTCACCCAAAGTTCTGTTGGATCATTGCTGCAGGAAAGAAGGGAACAGAAAAACCAAAAACCAAAAAAAAATTTCACCTGCAGTCTAAGCCGATCCCCGAATAATCATTATCAATTTTTAGGGAATCAAGAATCTGCGATATCTGCCCCCGGTGATGGGTATTGTGAACCACCAGCTGATGCATCAAAAACTGCAGGGGCAATTCCGGCGGATTTCCTCCGTACCAGTCAATCTTGACCAGTTTTTTCAAATCTGCATCGCCAATGGCTTCTGCCATGTTTACATAAGCAGCGTCGATGGTATCCAGAGCCTGCTCAAGGTTTTTCCATTGGGCATCATCCAACGCTCCTTCGGGAACAGAAAGGTTGTCAAGCGGAGCAAAGGCTTTAAGGGCAGCGTCATTGTTTTTCAGAGCCTCTCTGTACATCCCCAAAAAAAATTGAGTTCCCCCCATGATATGGAGAAACAGCCCCGAAAGGCTTCCGTAAAAACTTCCCCGGTTTTTTTCCCGGTCCTCACTGCTTATCTTTGAAAGAATGTGATAAATGACCCGGTTTCCCGCCTGATTATACTTGGCGAACATTGCTTCTATATTCATATTTTCTCCTTAAGACCTCACTATAATTCATGACCTTCCATTGGACAAGCAATCTTTTACCGCCGTCAGGATACGCCGTTTTACCGCTCCGGAATTACCGGTAAATCCGGCGATCCTTTCCCGCATATCCCGCCGTTTGGAATTAACACCATAGGGACAGGTGCAGGTTTCTTTTAGGATCCCCTGTTCTTCCGCGCCGGCGATGATCTGCCATTCTTCCAACAAAGCCAGGGGCCGAATTAACGTTACCGGATACTTGCGGTAAGCCATTTTTACCGGCATGGAAGAAAGTTCCCCCTTGGCACAGAGATTCATAAAAAAAGTTTCGATAATGTCATCCATGTGATGTCCCAGAGCAATTTTGTTAAATCTGTTTTCTACAGCGTATTTAATAAGTTCTGTCCTGCGCTGGGTGGAACACCAGTAACAGTTCATTTTTCTTCCCGGTTTAAGCCGCCCGATGACCGGCACAAACAGATCCGAAAAGGGGATCCCCCAGCCTTCCAGCTTTTCCGCCAGGGTAGATTTTTTGCAGCAGGCGCAGAAATCGGTGGAAATGTGGAGTGCCGCCAGTTCGTAATTGAATTTTAGACTCCGCTTAAGGGACGAAAGAGCCCAGGCCATGACAGTAGAATCCTTGCCTCCCGAAGCGGCAATCAGGATCCGGTCTCCGGCGGAAATGAGCTCTTCCTCGAACACTGCCCTGGTGCAGAGCTTTCGGACAACTTCGTCTGCTCTGCCCTGAACCTGGGCCGCCCGGCGTAAAAAACGATCAGCCATAACCTTCTTCATTGGGGGATCTGTTATAGAATACGTCCTGAATAACCAGGCTTGCCAGGATCATCCCCGCCGCGGCGGTTACCGGTACGGCACTGCCGTTGATAAACTTCTTGCCCTTTGGTTCGCAGCTCGGGACAATTTTTTCATTTTGAATAACCGGTTCATCGCTGTACACTACGGTAAAGTGTCCGGTAAATCCTCTTTTCTTTAAGCCCTGCCGTACCAGCCGGGCCAGGGGGCAGCCGGAACTTTCCCAGATGTCCGCCGTTATAAGCCGGGTTGGATCCAGCCTGGAAGCCATTCCCATGGAGGAAAACAATACGGGTGAACCAGAGGCTGTGGTATTCGTTTTTTCCGCAAACTGAATCAGATCGAGTTTACAGTTCAGACTGTCTATGGCATCGATCACATAATCAGAGGATTCGATTCCAAAGAGGACTGCGGTTTCCCGGGAAAAAGCCTTGTTAAAGGCCGTTACTTCGCATTGGGGGTTAATCTCCAAAAGCCGCTTCATCAGTGCCGCCGCCTTGGGAAATCCCACCGTACCGGGCAGGGCCTGGATCTGGCGGTTGATGTTGGTAATGTCTACCAGATCACTGTCCACGATGGTGATTCGCCCGATGCCGGAACGAACCAGCGCTTCCGCAGCCCAGCTTCCCACACCCCCCAAACCGATGATGATCACCCGCTTTTGTTTCAACTCCGCAAAAACCGTTTCTCCCAGAAGCAGGCCCAGCCGGTGAAATTCAGAAGGGACTTCTATGTTAACGGGGACGTTGATATCAGGGGAAAAAGAGTCCACGGGCTGATTTATGCCGCCTCGTAGCCTGCTTCGTTTACCGCCGCTTTCAGGGCCTCAGGGGCTACCAAATCGCCGTGTTCCACCATGGCGTTTTTCTCTGTAAGGCTTACCTGAACGGAAGAAACCCCGGCAATTGCTTCCAGTGCTTCTTTTACATGGGCCGCACAATGTTCACAGCTCATACCTTTAATCATTAGGGTTGTTTTCATAATTCATTTTAGGCCAGCCGCCAGGCCTTGGCAATTATGTTATGCAGGTATTTTCCTTCGCTCAAACTTAACCCTGCCCGGGCTGTAAGATCCCGTAAAAAACGCTCCTGGTCTTCTCTGCCGGGATATTTATAAAAGCCCAGAGAGGCCAGGGAATCGCTGGTCTTTTTTACCAGTCCATCTATTTCTGCGGCGGTCATGGGAACCCATTGGCCCGGCACAGCGCGGCACCCCTGCGCTTCGTTTATGCTTTTATCCAAAGTCTGATACAACTCATAGGCGTATATTTGAACCGCATGGGAAAGATTAAGAGAAGGGAATTCCAGGCTTACGGGGATATGGGAGGCCATATTGCACAGTTCCAGTTCTTCCCGGTTCAGGCCGGTCCGCTCGTTGCCGAATACAATGGCGGCCCTGCCGTTTTTGGGTTTTAGAAATTCCGCCAGTTCCCGGGGGCCCAAGGTGTTTGATTTCCGGCGGCGGCCCCGGCGACGGCTGGTTCCCACAGAAATAGAACAATCCACCAGGGCTTCTTTCAGGGTAGCAAAATGTTCCGCTCCATTCCAGATATCCGCCGCATGGATAGCCCGGGCCAACAGTTTTTCCAGAGAAGACCCCTCATCCTGAAGAGGTATCCCCGGTTCCGGTGAGGCCAAGCGCAGCCGGCGGAGCCCCATATTTTTCATGGCCCTGCATACTGCCCCAGTATTGCCCGGTTCCGAAGGCCGGGCCAAAACAATGATTACGTCGTCCAATCGCATATTTTATTTTATCCCATCTTTGATTACTGTTTTAATATGGGTAATTTTTATGGTAAACAGGCGCTGATTATCGGTGGCACCGGCGGTATTGGCCGGGCGGCGGCCCTGGGTTTGGCCGGGAGGGGCGCTGTTGTAACGGTTACCGGAGGCAGTTCCCAAAAACGTCTGGATGCAGCCCTGGCAGAATTGACCGCCGGGACGGTCAATGCGGGGAGAAACCCGGAAAAGGCCGGCCATTCCGGGTTTTTATGCTCCATAGGCGGACCGGAAGGGCTTTCCCCGGAAAAAGCGGCGGCTCTTATTTTAGAAAAAGTGCCCGCCCCCGACATACTTGTTTTAGCCTGGGGACCCTTCAAAAAAATTCCCCTTGAGAAAACCAATGCTGGCGATTGGCGCTATTTAATAGAGACAAATATTCTCTTCCCCGGGATTATGGTTTCTTCGGTCCTTCATGCCATGATCAACAAAGGTTGGGGCCGAATTTTACTCTTTGGAGGCACCAAAACCGGGGAAATTCGGGGATTTTCCAGCACCGCAGCCTATGGCACGGCGAAAACAGCCTTGGGAACCCTGGCAAAATCGGCGGCAAAAAACGCCGGGAAGGCCGGAGTTACCTGCAATGTAATCTGCCCGGGATTGACCGATACGGAATATTCCTGCCCGGAAGAAAAGATCTATCACCGGGAACAAAACCCTCAAGGAAAGGCCCTAAACCCGGAAGAAATAGCCCGCATTGTCCTGGAGGTTCTGGAAAACCCCGCCATAAACGGGGCGGTTATTCCGGTTGATGGGGGGGTATGGATTTGACAAAGTTTTCAAAAGAATGTATTGTACAATGGTGGAATTTTTATGTAAAAAGTGTTTAAATCTGATTTGGAAGGGAAGTTATGTCGAATAACGATATCGTTAACGGTTTTGACGACGAGAAGGACGAAAGCCTCAAAATCAAGCTTCAAAAAGTGAATGAAGTTGAAGGATGCCTTGTTTTATACCTTACCGGGTATATTGATACCTATAACTCCAATTATTTCCAGAAAAGGGTCCAGAAAGCTATAGAAGCGGGTTTTATCCGGCTGGTTTTCCAGTGCGGCGGCCTTAATTATGTTTCATCTACCGGTATTGGCTCCTTTACCGCTTTTCTAAAATCTGTAAAACCCCGGGGCGGCGATCTGGTACTTCTGGAAATCCAGCCAAAAGTATACGAAGTGTTTCAGCTCCTTGGATTCTCCCAATTTTTTAATATCAAGGACAATCTGGACGATTCGATCAATTTCTTTAGGAGCGGTTCGGCCGCCGAAACGGTGTCCCTGTTTCCCAAGGTTTTCTCCTGTCCCATCTGTTCCAAGAAACTCAAGGCACTAAAACCGGGGCGTTTCCGCTGTTCGGAATGCAAAACCATCCTGGCCATTGATAACGCGGGACAGGTTTTCCTGGGCTAAACAAACGTTTTGTTTTCCAGACCATTCTTGTGGATAAGTTGTTGATAACAAGGTTTTAAACAGCAATTCTGTATCTCTTTTTATACAACAGGGCTTTTTGAAAAGGATTTTCTTTATAATTCCTTATAATACAATGAATTAGATAACTTGTATTTGTTCAGGACCGGATTCAACGCAAGAAAACTTGATTCATTTAATCAAAAAAAGCATTTTTTCTGTGGAAAACCTGTGGATATTCTGTTTATTTATAATCTCTTGCGAATTGAGAGCCATCATGGTACGCTAAAAAGGTAATGCGTATTGCCAAATTAGTGCTTTTTCTTGTTTTTTTCTTCATTGTTATCCTCATTTTGGCTGCCCTGTTGGCCCTGCTTAGAGATTGGATCGGCTCGGCGCTGTTTTTTTCTCCCAATTCGGGGGGTACAGATGCTTTTTCCGGCAAAATAACGGAATATCTGTCTTCTTCCATTCCGGCGGCCTTTTATTTGACCGTTCTTTTAGGGCTTAACTATGCTGCTAGACGGCGAATTGCATATCCGATCTCCTTTATATTTATTTGGGTTTTTATTGTGGCCCTAAGCGGAGCCGTTTTTCTGGGTCAAAAAAGCCTAGAACAGATAAATTTCTCCCTGCCCCTCAAAAAGCCTTCGAAGGATCTGGCCAAACCGGGGCTTTTGCTGAATAACACGGTATTTTTGGGGGATCCTTACCAGCCTGGAAGCGCCAGGGCGGTTCTTACTCCGGATCAATCTCTTTCCTACCGGGAAGATATTTCTCTTTCCCAAATGCGGCTGCCCTTTTTTTCCGAGGAAAGCGAATTTTTTGACAAAATAGACCGGGATTTGGAGCGAAGTTCCCGGTTCTTCTCCGCTTGGTTTAATGAAGGATTGCTGCCTTATGGAGTGTATGCAGGATCACTTGCGGCTTTCCTGCTTTCTCTGGGGTGCTTGATAAATATCAGTTTCTGGTCTTTGGCGAATTTATTTTTTGGCGCCCTGGCTTTCCGCGGTGCCCTGATTTTAGAAAACTTTCTTAACCAGCCCCAGATCAATCAGCTTTTAGTCTCTTTTGCAAGAAACAGCATTAGTGAATCCATGGTGAATCCCATAATTTTTTGCGCCCTAAGTATACTGATCCTCCTTTATTCCGGCCTGGTATACCTGGCCCGGGGAGGAAGGACCCCCAATGGCTAAAGAAAACCGGGATGTTTCTCCCTTAATGGTATTTCTCCTTTATGCTGGAACAGCCTTTGCGGTAATTTGCGGATACCATTTTATTTTCCCGCCTCCGGCAACCATACAAATATTGGACAGCTTTAAACTGTTCTGGAACTTTACTGGCGGAATTATTGCCTTTATTCATATGTTTCCCGCCCTGGCCTTTTCCGGTCTGGTTATTCCCTTTGGGTTAAAAGAACATTCCGATGGGGGCTATGCGGGAACTACCTTTGTAGGAAAAAAAGGGTTTTCTCCCGATTATCTAAAGTATCTTTCCTGGCCGGTAATTACCGCTTCTGTAGCAGCCGTAACATACAGTCTTCTGTTTTTTCTTGCCCTGCCATTGACGATCAATTTGAAAGCTTCAATATGGGACCGGAGTGAACTCTATGCTAACGCCAAGGCCAGGGCGGAAGAGAAGATCGCAGGCAAGGAATGGAACGACGCCGCCCTGTTTATTGGTATCTGCGACAAAATTTGGCCGGGGAGCCGGGAAATTGAAGAACTAAAGATGCGGTTTGTCGATCCCCTGACGGCCTATCACCAGATGCTGAGTTCCATAAAGGAAGGGCCGGAAGAAACAATGCCAATCTGGGCCGGCATACCGGGAACTCCGGTAAATTCCACCGATGCCCTAAGGTTGGCGGAACAGGCTTTTGACCGGGAACGCTACTACGATGCCCATTGGCTTGCCACCCTTGCCGAACGGCTTGCCAGGCCCGGCGCTGCGGAAATCAGCGTTGCCGTTACCCTGGCTTCCAGAGCCTGGGAAAAAATTGCTGATCTGGAACCGAGTGCCCAGGAACAAGAAAGGTATAACCTGTACCGCATGAAACGCAGCGCCTACGAAGCGATGAATGCCGGAGACTGGATCAGCGCCTACTATACTTTCCATGAACTATCCGGCCTTACCCCCAATGACCCGGATGTAGCAAAGTATCTGGAACAAAGCAAAAGCGGCGTTGCCCAAACAGCCTTTTTTATTGATGAATTAGATCTGACCGTCGGCGTTACCCTGGCCAGGCCGGTTTTTTCTCTCCCCGGCCAGGATGACGGCAGGTTTGCCCTGTATTTTACTTCCCTGGCGCTGATAAAGGATTATGCCCATGCCTGGGGAGCCGAAGTAGTGGCCGCCGGCGAAGACGGACATCTTCGCTGGCGGGTAAATGCCGATTATGCCAAACTTCTGCCAATTAACATTACGGACAGTACCGGTAATTCTGTAGACCGTACCGTTTTGCTGTTCCATGGTCTGAACAGAACTGATCAAACCAAGGACAGCAGACCAGTTTGGACCAGAGACGGAGGTAATCCAGGCAGCGATCCGGTTTACGGTTCAAATCAAATTATGCTCAACATAAGCTATGATGATTTTCTGCTCTTATCCCGGATGAAAGAAGGAGCGGAATCCCTTAGCCTGAGGGAACTCTTTGCCGCAGAAAAAACCTTTGACCAGTATGGCTATGTGCGGGAAAGTTTTAAGACAGAAATTTTCCGCCGCCTTGGAGAAGTACTGCTGTTTCTTCCCATGGCGGTGCTGGCCCTGATTCTGGGCTGGCGTTACCGGGCCAGAAAAAAACCGCGCTATGTGTATGTGCCCATGCTGTTTTTTCTTCCCCTGGTTTTTTATGGGGCGCTGCTTTTCTATAGAAACATCATTGCCGATCTTTCGATCTGGTTTTCGTTAAGCATGGGATTTACCATGGCCATGGTTTGTTTGTGCGCCGGTGCGGGAATGTTTTTTATCATAGCCCTGGTTATGCTTGCCGCCCAGCATGGATAACAAGGAGTGTTCACATGCCATCTTTTAATCCCCCCCTGCTTAATGATTTTGCCCGGTCCTATGGTTTTCATTACGACATCTGCGATCCCGAAACCTTGGTCAGAGATGTGCTTATTGATATGGAGCGGGGGTTAAAGGGACAACCATCGCCTTTGCCGATGATTCCATCTTATCTTAGTCCTGTTTCGCAGGTACCGCCGGGAAAGACCGTAATTGCCCTGGATGTGGGGGGAACCAATTTCAGAGCCGCCAGGGTTCACTTTAAGGAAACAGGAAAACCTGAATCGGAGGGGATGAAGAAAGCGCCCATGCCGGGAACAAAGGGCCGGGTGAGTGCCATAGAATTTTTTGATCAAATTGCCGATTTGACGGAACCTTTGATAAATGAATCGAATGATCAAATTGCCGGAATTGGTTTTTGTTTTTCCTATCCCATGATAATGCGGAAAGACGGCGAAGGCATACCTACTTCGTTCAGCAAGGAAGTGGATGCCCCGGAAGTGGTGGGCATGACCATGGGCCAGGGCCTCAGGGATGCCCTGGAGCGCCGGGGAGTTAAGGTTCCAGGACGGATCGCCCTTCTTAACGATGCGGTGGCAACCCTCCTTTCCGGACTGGGGCAGATCCCCGCCGGCGGCGGATGGAACCGGGGCGAAGACAAATACAAAGTAGCCGGAAGTCCTGTCGCTGGTTTTATTCTTGGCACTGGATTCAACACTGCATATACCGAAAAGGAAATACCAAAAATTGATTTTTACTCCGACACGACGCCCCAGATCATGGTCTGCGAAAGCGGTACCTGCGCACCCCGTTATCTTGGCGTGCTGGATAAAGAATTCGACGGGTCCACTAAAAATCCCGGCGGCTATTTGCTGGAAAAAGCCGCCGCCGGAGCCTACCTGGGACCCTTAACCTTCCACATCCTTAAACAGGCCATCGCCGACGGCGTTCTGCAATTTAACCGGGCCGCCGAATTTGCCGCGTGGCCGGCCCTGGAAACCCGGACTCTTAATGAATTCATGTATGCCCCCCTGTCCATGGAAGGTCCCATCGGAAAACTCTTTGACAGGAATGAACTGGATGCCATCCGTTCCTTTGCCTACCTTGCTTCGATCGTAACCCGCCGGGGAGCAGTCTTCTCCGCCGCCGTAGTAGCCGCCGCGGTGGAGCGAATGGACACAGGACACGATCCCTTTGCTCCGGCCCGCATTGCCGTCGAAGGTACCACTTACATGATCTACAAGGACATGAGGGAAGCGCTGGAATCATACCTTAATATTATGTTGAATTTGAAAAAGCCCCGGTCCTATATTATCGCCCCGGTGGAACAGGCATCCCTTTTCGGTGCCGCAGTGGCGGCACTGAGCGAATAACGAATTGCAGGAGTAATATCCAAAAAACCCTAATGCATCTGAGTTCTTTCAATTTTCTTCAGCCGGCTTTCTTCCAGAATAATGGAAATGTTTTTTTCCTGGGTGGGGATTACCAGTCCTTTGGGGGCGTTCTTTGCCCTGCGAAGATATTTTACCTGGGTATAGTAAAGATTACCCCGGCCATTGTTCCTTCCCTTGGAATAAAACAGCGCCAGGTTTCCCGCATCCAGGAGGATTTCCAGAGGCACTGTTTTTCCCGGACGGTTCTTGATAAAAACATAGGACCCGGCCCAATCCCGGACATGAAGCCATAGATCGTTTCCTTTTACATGGCGGCGTAGCAGTTCATCGTTTTCCGCTGCGCTCCGGCCTACCAGAATAAGCCAGTCTCCGTCGGCAAAGGAAAGCCCCGGTCTTTCCTGCGGTTTAGCAGAACTCCGCGGTCCGGCGGAATATTTGTTTGACCGGGATTTGAATTTTTTTAGCAGTGCCTCCAGCCTGAGGGAGTTGGTTTCTTCCAGGAGCAGGTGTTCCGTTTCAGCAAGCCGGAGGAGTTCCTGTTCACCGGCGGCAATTTCTTTCCGCAGATCCCCCAGGCCGTTTTTTCTTTTACGGTACTGTTCGTAGTATCGGGCGGCATTTTCGGCGGGACTTTCTCTGGGGTTTAGTTCAATGCGGATTATGCCGCTGCCGTTATCCGCTTCCAGCCAGGAATCGTCCGGAGTCAGGGAGGCAGCATTGGAAAGAATTGTATCCCCGTATTCTTTATAGCATTCTCCGCCAGCATAATCCGATTCCTTTTCCCGCAGCCGTTCCATGGCTGCTTCCAGACGGTTTCGATTTTTTTCGATGGTCCGCCGCACTTCTTCCCTAAGCTGTTCCAGAGAAAGCCTGCCGCCGTGTTCGGCATACCAGGAATCGATTCGTTTGTTAAAGGAATCTTTCCCGGGTAAATCCCTTGTTTCGTACAGCTTTTTCGTTTGCCCGGCGGAGCATTCCGGCGTGTAGCGGCCGCCAGTTATTTCCCCTCGTTTGGGAAGCCGCCTCATCGCATCAAGGATCGTTCCTTCTTTGCCGGTAAGGATCACATTGGCAGCGTTGGACCAAAGCCTCAGATAAAGCAGGTAAAAATTTTCGCCCCGTCTTACAGCGAGCCGGATAATACGGTTATCGCCCAGTTGGACCGCTTCTTCAATGCGGCCATTCTGGATCCGGGCCTTTAGGAATTCGGCAAAGCGCAGGGGTTTTTCGCTTTTCGGCACGGCCCGGAATGTTTCGTGGAATCTGCAAGCCAGGGGGCTTAGGGAGATAAGGAGCAGATGGGTCTTTCCTTTGCAATCCGGGCGATCTTTGCCGTACACCTGAAGAACAAGTACATCAAAGGTGCTTTGATAGATTTTTTGAATCTGCATGCCAGGAAGATTTAGTTCGCCAAGAATCAGATCTATTTCTTTCCAGTTCAGGGACACAGGAACCCCTCCTTAGTGTACCACGCTTTGATTTTTGATATAATCCATTTATGCGCAGGGGTCCAGAGCGGCTTTGTTTTGTCTTCATCTTCCTTTTGTTTTCTGGATGGATTTGTCCGGCCCAAAATATCCGGAACCAAGGAAGCATCGATGCTGAATACCGCCGCCAGGCGGTCAGTCTTGCCGCTTCTCTGGAAATAAATACCCTGGCAGCCCAGGTCTTGCTGACCGCCGTGGACGGAAGGGACGCAGTCTCTCAAAAAACAAGGGAACTCCTCGCCAAAGTACCTGCCGGGGGAATCATGCTCTTCAGCCACAATATGGGCGTTGATCCGGAAAAAACAGGTATTTTTATAGCTGAACTCTTCCGCTGTATAACCGCCGTATCCCTCCCTCCCTTTATGGCAGCGGATCAGGAAGGAGGGTCGGTACAGCGTTTCCGGGGAAAGGCGGCGCTGCCGCCGCCCTTGTCCTACTGGGAAAAACTGCCGGAAAATAACAGGGGTGTATCGCCGCACAATACACGAAGCAATACCCGGAATTCCGGAAGTCCGCTTCCGGCAGCCATGGAGGCGGCCTTTGATGCCATAGAAAAGGATGCTGCCGGAGCGGGGCGGGAACTGCGGCGCATCGGTATCACCCTGAACCTGGCCCCGGTGACGGAAGTGTTAACAACGGAAAACCAGCCTTTCCTTAAGAACCGTTCCTACAGCCCTGACCCGGTTTTTGTTTCCAGGGCCGCCGCCGCCTTTGTCCGGGGCATGCAAAGCGCCGGAGTAGCCAGTACCCTAAAACACTTTCCCGGCAACTCCGCCGCCGATCCCCACCGGAGCAGGTCCGTTTTGACCCTCTCCGGGGCAGAATTGGAAAAACTCCTGGAACCCTTCAATGAACTGATACGGAGGGAAGACCCGGCGGTGGTGATGCTTTCCCATGTAATCGTCCCTTCCTGGGATACAAAACCCTCGAGCCTTTCTCTCCGCGCTGTAAGGCGGCTAAGGGGAATGGGCTTTACCGGCATAATCATGGCCGACGATTTTTCCATGGCTGCGGCGGGTTCTCCGGTGGAGATATGTGCAGTGGAGGCCCTAGCCGCCGGAGTGGATATGATCATGGCCTGGCCGGGGGATCTCCTAAAAATTCATCAGGCGATCCTCACCGCCCTTGATACGGGAAAATTGTCCGAACGGAGGCTTCGGGAAGCGGCGGAGAGGATCATTTATCAAAAAATTCGGTATGGACTTATACGTTAAACCCTGTATATTATCAATGTGATGGGAAAAGATATTGACCTGAACAGCCGTATCCTCTTTATTAATAACGATGTGATTGTGATTAATAAAACAGCGGGCGAAGCCATGGAGGGGGCTGGCCGGGGAATGATTGATTTACCGGTCCTCCTAAAAGAACAATTCGGCATAAAAAAAGGCCGGAAAAAAGATTTTGATCCCATGGCGGTCCACCGGCTGGATGTACCGGTTTCAGGCTGTGCTCTTTTTGCCAGAAATGCTAAATCGGTAACCTTTCTAAACAAATCCTTTTCCCGCACAGCATATGAAGGCGGCAGGGCGGAAAAATATTACTGGGCGGTGGTGGAATTGTCCCCGGCTTTTTCATCACTTCCCGATACGGGGGAACTAATACACTGGATTCACGCCAATGTAAATAAAAACAAAAGCACCGCCTATGACAAACCAACAGCCCAGCGCAAGGAAGCGATACTTCGGTACCGGATCCGCGGCAAAGGTAAAAGTTACGGTTTTATGGAACTGGAACTGGTCACCGGACGGCACCATCAAATCCGGGCCCAGCTTGCCGCTCTGGGCATCCACATCAAGGGCGATTTAAAATACGGCGCCAAACGCAGTGAAAAAGACGGCGGCATACGCCTCCATGCTCGATCTCTCTATTTTCCCGATCCTTCTGTACAGGGGAATTTTATCCAGACAAGCGCCGATCCCCCGGCAACGGATAAACTATGGGACGCATTCCTGGAAACGTAACAGGTACACGCCGTTTTCCAGCGGGGAACTATAATTTCCGTAAAGCCTCCCTATGCCGGTAACGGAAAAGCATGGCAATAAAGCTCCGGTTTTCCAGGGGGGAAACGGAAAAATAGTACAAATGGGCGGGACAATTTTTTTTACAGTCCGAAGAACCAAAACCCTTTACCGGTACACCTCCCAGGATAAGTAGTTCCCCAGCAAGGGCACATTCCAAATTATGAAAGGAACGGATGGGAAGTGCCGTTATGGAACCCCTTGCAAAGGGAGTAAGGTAATCCAGGTGCCAATGTTTGCTCTTCCGGATCTTCCGTTGATGACGAGTTATCCGCTGGTCCAGGTTTTTCATTGCCGATCCCGCATATACATACCAGCCCGGCATAAAATTGATCCTGCCCAGGTTCCCCACTGTTATCTCTTTTTTTTCGGCAATTTCCAGAACGAGAAGGTAACTGCCGCTGTTGTTTTCCGCCAGTTTACCCCAGCTTAAATCAACCGGAAGGCGGGGGTTTATCAGAACCGCCCCGCCCCTTCTGTCCAGTTTAAGCAGCGCCGCATGAACCTGGACGAGCGGTTTTGCATTTTCTGCCGCCGTGCCAAGCCGGGAAAAACCCGCCGCCAGGACCGGATCGGTGTGGAAATCTGGAATAAATACTTCCGGCTCGCTGTGGACAATAATAAAAAGCACATGGCACTGGTAGCCCCTCCTGCTCAATTCTGCCAGTTCTTCCAGATGTTTAAGGGCCCGTTCACTGGGGGCATCGGGAAACATCGCCACACCGTGCTCAACAAGGGAACAGGCCTTGACTTCCACCAGATGACGGCGGCCCCTGTTATCGGTACAGAAAAAATCAAACCGTGAACCGCCGATGGTGTATTCTGTCTTCACTTCTTTTAAACCGTTTATTATTTTTTGCACCACAAGGCTTTTCGCCGCATTGTTTGCCCGGGACGAAAAAAGGGGTACAATCACTTCTTTGCCGGTAACGTTGTCTGTGTAGTACAGTCCTACGGCGGTATATGATGTTTTTGTTTTGCCCGAAATGTCTTTTCTTTTTTCCAGGATCAGCCTGATTCCCGGAATGCTCCTGCCCCGGAAACCAAAAAATTCAATAAGCCGGCCCGGATTGGGACAATGGCAGGGAATTTCTTTTCCTTCATGTTCTGCGATAATCAAAAACCGGTTTGGCCGCCGGACAAAAATCACTTCCAGATCGTTAGAAAAAAGTTTTGCCTGTTCAAACTTGTTTGTAACTATTATCCCCTGCTGTTTTTTTAGAAATGCCCCTTGACTCCTATCCCTTCTATCCAAGCATATCTAGAAAAGGTATGTCTATGCGGAAAATCTTACCGCCTGCCCCGTATCTGCTGCCGGGAATATTCGATAAATTCCCTTGCCTGTTCATGATACTCGTAATTTGGCTCAATCCGCAGGGCTGCTTCGAGATCAGCGATGGCTTTTTTGTAATCCCCTTTCTTATAATATGCCAGACCCCGGACATGATAAGCCCAGACCGCGGGAGCCAGTTTGATTGCCTGGGCGCAATCTGAAATTGCCTTATTAAAATCCTCTTTCATATAATAAGCGGAGGCCCGGCTTAAATAGGCTCCAAAATACTTTTTGTTCAGTTTGATCACCTGGGTTTGATCAGCAATAGTTTTATCAAATTCACCCTTGCCGGCATAGGCCACACCGCGGAAATAATATGCGTCGATATATTTGGGAAACAGATTGATCGCCTGGTTAAAATCTGCGATGGCCCGGTCATAATCACCTCTTTCTTGATACACCAGACCACGGTTGTAATACGCCAGGGTATAGTTGGGCTCCAGTCTTAACGCCTGGTTATAATCCGTCAGGGCGCGATTATAATCGCGTTTCCCGTAATAAGCATAGCCACGGTTGTTATATACCACGAGAAAATTGGGTTCGAGCCTGAGCGCCTGGGTATAATCTGCGATAGCCCGGTCAAGGTCGCCCATGACATAATAGGTATCTCCCCTTTCACTATATGCTGCGGCAAACCTGGGATCCGCCCTTATCGCCTGGGAAAAATCCGCCAGGGCTTTTTCATAGTCTCTTTTATTGTAATAAACCAGAGCCCGGTTGCGGTAAGCCCATGCATAATTGGAGTTCAGCCTGATTGCCTGATCATAATCTGAAATAGTCCGGTTAAGGTCGCCCTTTGCAAAATATGAATTTCCCCGAATATAATATGCATAATCATAATCGGTCTTGAGCTTAATGGCCTGGCTAAAGTCAGCAATAGCCTTGTTATAATTGCCCAGCATATAATAGGCATTACCCCGGTTGGCATATTTTACAGGATCCTTGGAGTCTAGCTTTATCGCCTGGTTAAAGTCCAAAAGAGCCCTGGCATAATCTTCCTTTAGATAGTATTCAATGCCACGTTCATTGAATTCATGCGCAGTTTTTGGAGCCTGCCCTGAAATCTGCCCCAGCAGGGTTAGAAAAAATGCCGTTGATAATAAAACCTTATTCATATATTTCTCCTTAATTCTCTCACGGCAGTTTTTTTAAAAATTGAAATGCAGAAAAAAACAGGGCGCCATTGTTACACATGATGGCTTTCCATGGTCCGCAAAACAGTAAAGTGCGGATCGGCGCTGAAAACGGCAATTCCCCTTCCGGTACAGATAATGCGTTCCGTTTCTCCCTCTACAGCAGAAATTCCTTCGTCTAGTTTTGTCTCTTCGTAGGATGCAAAAAGAACACCGCTACGGAGGGTTTTTTGCCCCATCATGGGAATCTTTACCGTGGTTGGGTTTCCCAGCACCTGCTGTGTCTCCCGGGCAAAGGCAAGGCCGTAGGCATAGGCGGAGACGGAGTTTTCCATACCCAGACAGTATGTCATGTCCGGTCCTCCTTCGTAGGGCGCCCAGGGAGTAAAGGGCCGCCCGCCGTACTGCATCCACAGGTTGTTAAAGTAAAGTACCATGTCTTCTTCTCCAGCGGCTGCGGGACCGGGGCTAAAGGAAATATAGGCCATTTTTATGAAGGGATTTACCGCCGCAAGCCAGGTAAGACCGGCATTTTTGGAAACCGCCCCGGAGGCAAAATCGGTATATCCCGAGGGAGCAGGGACCAGGGAAACATCTTCCTTGCCTCCCTTTAACAGCGGTGCCTTATCTAGACTGGGAAATTCCGCTCCTAAAGCAAGGCGGGTGGTTGTATCGAATTCACCTCCCGGCGGCGGAGTCATCCATCTTTCTGCGGCCCCGGAAATACGGCAGCCCTGAACAAGAAAAGGAGAGCCCAATGTGTTATGCCAGCCGGCGCATATTTCCAAATCCTGCATGCCGCGGTTCCGAACCCGAATGCTGGTATAGTGAACACATTGGTGGGGAAGAAGCACATCGAGTTTGCTGAACGAAAGGGGAATTTCTCTGGCGGGGCTTTCCATGACCGACAGCAACCACACCGCTCCTGAATTTTCGTCCACATCACTGGTAACATAGCGCCATTTTTGATTGGCAGTCCAGCCGTGGGGCGGCATACCAACGCCGTCTACAATGTGGCCAGGACCGAAGTTGGGAATGCAGGGAAAATTTCCTGCAATATGATAAAGGAGATTAGCTTTCCAGAAAGAGCCGTGTTCAGCATCGTTGTATGTTTGTCCGCTGTTGGATCGGAACCAGGGCATCCAGTGGGCGTTAATCCATTCTCCGCCATGGCGGCCCGAACATTCAGGTATCATCCCCCCAATATCATCGATCATCACCCTGAGACCGGAATTTTCCAGGACCGTTGCTTCTCTTCCTCCAAGTTCAATCACCCGGGATATTAAGCTTTTATTGTCCATGGATGATCATCTCCTTTTTTTATTATGATAAACTTGTTTAAGCTGATTTGCAATCATTTTTTTTCGGTTTTTGGGGCAGGGTTTTAAAAAAGTTTAAGATTGGTGCTGTCCAATCATTATTATCTGAATTCATAAAAAAGCCATATAGTTCCATGATGTGTTTCCTCAAACATTCCATGTCTTTTGCCTGAATCAGGGGACCCTTGTAATAAGGAGCGTATTCCCCGGGAATATCTTCCGCTTCTTCGGTACTGAAAAGACCCTGTACAAAGACTTCTGCATCGGCAGCGCTGAACAAGGAAGAATCAAAATGGCGCATGGCATAAAGGGAGGCGGCAATACAGTTAATGCTGTGCTGCTTTACATACAGGATCGCTTCGGCGATCGCCTGCGCCCCCTTAAATGTTTTTTCCGCAAGGCCGTTCAACTCCGATTCTTTCCCCAAACAATACAGGAAGCGGCGGAGGACAGTATAACCGTGAATCACCAACATTACATGAAGACTGGGGACACACATTAGATGGGGATCAAGCAAATGAACCAGGCGGAAACGCATGCCTTTTTTATACCGGGGCCGGTCTGTGGTGGAAAGATTTTTTGAATAAACTAAAAAGGCAAAGGAATAGAGATCCGTAATTGAGGTAATAAAGTCCGCTGCCAGGACCCGTCCCTGTTTTCCATGCCGGCAAAGAAATCCAAGAATGCGAATCCAAAAGGCCGAAAAATCCAGATAGATTCTGATAAACAGCGGGTTAAAAGGAATTTTATCATCCAGAGTATGTTCAACCCGTGATACGGGAAGATGAGGAAAAAGGGCGGATCGGTATTGAAAGAAAAAAAACTTGCGAAGGACGGTCGAAATACAGCGCAGACCCCGTTTTAACAGAAGGGGATGGATAAGTACGGTCAATGCCGTCCAGCCCACACCGGGGAGCAGAATTTGTTTGTTGTGTTTGTCCATTCGCCCCTTGCCTTTCGTTTCTTTTTATTACATAGTACCCCTCAAGGAATTGTGCTTCAAGCGGGAGGAAAAATGCTGGGACCATCAGTAAATGCCCTGACAATAGTTGTTTGTTCGCTGGCAGGCTGTTTTTTACTTCAAAATATTCCAGAACGGTTTGGAGAAACCCTTAAAAAAGGCCTGGGTCTGGCAACCATCTACATCGGAATCCAGGGAGCCCTGACAAACCAGCGGCCCCTGCTTCTTATTATGAGCCTGGTGGCGGGGGCGATCATTGGGGAGCTTATTGATATAGATAGATGGATGAACCGCCTGGGCCAGTGGGCGGAACAAAAACTCTACCGGCCCCCCCCCGGCGGGGAAGAAGTGAAAATCGCCGGTAAACCAGAAAAACCATTTGCCCAGGGGTTTGTTACGGCAAGCATACTGTTCTGTACCGGATCCATGGCAATTGTTGGATCCATGCAATCGGGCCTTCTGGGCGATCACAAACTACTATATACTAAATCGATCTTGGATGGTACTTTTTCCATCGTCTTTGGCAAATCCATGGGCATGGGGGTGCTTTTTTCCGCCATCCCGGTATTTTTGTACCAGGGAAGCATTGTCCTTCTTTCCATGGCCTTAAAAGATTTTCTTACCGCTGAAATTATTACCGAAATGTCCGCCGTAGGTAATCTCCTGGTAGCCGCCATTGGTCTAAACTTTGTTTGTCTGTCCGAAGGAAAACCAATCAAAGTAGCAAACTTTATTCCGGCAATTTTTATTCCATGGATGTATATGGCCCTGGAAACATTGGCAAAGTTAAACTGAACGCATTGAACAAAACCAAAAAAACAAAACATGCCCAAACCAATTTGTTTTATTTGCCAGGATTGTTGATTATTTTGTTTTCCCCTGACGAAAATCCCCGAGTGAAATAAATTTGCCGACAGTCTGTGCATGCGTGACAGCGTCTACAATCGCCTGTTCCACCGCTCGGGAAGCCAAAATGCCCACGGCGTCCAGAGTGGTGTCAATTTCTCCGGAACACATCGCAAAAATCGTATCTCCGTCAAAAACCGAATGTGCGGGTCGGACAGCCCTCGCAATGCCATTATGCCCGTGCGATGCAAGTTTT
>WRIV01000016.1 GCA_009782555.1 Treponema sp.
ACAGGTCAACCCGGCATCCTGAATTTGTTCGTACAGTTTTACCCAGATGAGTCGTTGCTTTTCCTCTCGTTTCATCCCACGGTTATATCAACATTTATTGAAACGATCTATACGAACCCCACACTTTATGAAAGGGGGTGATGTATGAAAGATTTTCAATTCACTTTGGATGTATGCCGTCAAATGGCGGAAGCGGCGGAGAAAGCGCAAAAAGAAGCCGGTGTAAGTATATGCCTCGCCGTTGCAGACCGGCACGGCAGCCTTAGATATTTTTATCGTTTTGGCGATGCGATTCTGCCCAGTGTGGATATTTCCCAGAAGAAGGCATACACCGCGGCGGTGTTGGGGCAGACCACCCGCGAATTCGGAAAAATCGCCCAGGCGGGGGCGGATGCATTCGGTATTAATGTGACGCATCCCATGCTTGTGATTTTCGGCGGCGGGTTTCCGCTGCAGATAGACGGAAAAACCGTCGGCGGACTTGGAATAAGCGGAGGCAGCGTCGAGGAAGACGAGGCAGTGGCGGCCCGGGCCCTGGAGGCTTTTCGTCAGGCCACGGGTCAAAAATAAAGGCGGGGCCTACAATTCTTCAAGGTAACCGCAGATACTGCCCTATACCTGAAAAGCTGCATATAACTCATCCGGATTTGCCGCCTTTACCCGGCGGTCTTCCCGGCGTATCAATTCATCAAAGTCGGTTTCCGGTTGATCCTTGAGGATGTTAAGGAGGGCCAGGTAATCCCGGCTGATTTCCCGGGGGGTAATAAATTCCGCCGCTCCTGGGGAGGACAGGGCCAGTTCCAGAAAGGCGGTCATTTCTTCTTCGCCGATCCAGGGTTCGTAGCCATAATGGAGGGCGTGGATTTCTGTAAGCCTTTCCAGGAGAATAAACACTTCTTCGTTGGAAAGAGGTAAAAGGCGGATCACCGGACTTCCCGAATCAACATGGCCGGAACGGACAAAGCGGCTTTCTTCGAGTCGGCTTTTCAGGGCGGGGTAGCTTGCCAGTCCCCGGCGTTCGTCTTCCAGAAACTGGGGTGTTCCTCCCAGGTAAAATCCCATCCATCCCGCCTTTCCCTGCATTATGTCGTTAAAAATCGAAAGGAGTTTTTCGTAGTTGTTTTCCCGGGAACGGCGGTTGGCGATCTTGTAGAGATTTACTCCTTCATCAATAAAAACCAGCAGTCCCCGGTAGCCGGTGCGGACGCAGAAGGCAGCGAAGAGTTTAAGGTGATCATACCAGTTGTCGTCGGTTACGATTTCGCCTACCGGAAGAAACCGTTTTGCTTCGGTCCGGGTGGCGTATTCTCCCCGGATCCACCGGAGGGCGGCTGTCTTTTTTTCATCCTCCCCCGAAACAAAGGCCCTATAGTAATGTACAAGAACAGAGGAAAAGTCAAAGCCATGGACGTATTCTTCCATGCCGTTAATAGTTTCCCGGATTTTCCATTCCACCCGGGAAGCAAAATCATTTTCATCCTGGGAATAACCCGAACGGATCATTTCGGTTTGAACCGCATTAATCCATTTTTGAAGCAGGGCCTCCAGAGCTCCGCCGCCGGGCCGGATCTTGGTTGAGAGGCGCTGCATCAATTCCCGGTAGGCGGCCCGCCCTGTTCCGGAAGAGCCGGTAAGTTTTTTGTCCGGCGAAAGATCCGCATCGGCGCAGACATAGTCCCGATCAAGAGCATAGTTCCGCAGGGCCTGGAGGAAGAAAGTTTTTCCGCTTCCGTAACGGCCTATAATAAAACGAAAAGCCGCCGCCCCTTCACTTAAATTTTCCATGTCTTCCAGGGCTGTCTGGATCTCCCGTTTTCGGCCAACGGCGATGTATTCCAGGCCAATGCGGGGAACCACTCCGGCGGAAAGAGAACCAAGGATCGCCTGACTGATACGTTTTGGGATCGTTATTCCCATTTGCCCAGTATAGCTCTATATTCGGCGGAGATCGAGGGTCCCTCCGGACCGGTCTCAATTAAAAGATCGCCGAACTGCTCATAAAAAGCTGAATTGATGGCGTCGATGATGGTTTCTGAAACAGGTATATTGTACATTCCCCGTGCAATGTGCTGCAAAATATACCATTCTGTTTCTTCCAGTGAATTGATGAATTCTGTCAGCGTTTCTTTGCCCGGCGGAATATATGTTAATAATGCCGTCTCTGGCAAAGCGGCTTTTGGTGCCGTTGTGCGTGCCGTACCGGGACCGTCGCGGAAGTTTTGGCTTGTATCGTTAAACAAGTCCTTATCAGGTTTTAGGATATCTCTTACTGCATCGGATTCCTGCCGCAGTTCCTCCAACAGTTCATTTTCCAGGCTAAGGGGATGGAGCCGGGTTTTGACGCCGGGAAGGGGATTGGTTTCCGGTGCCAGCGCTAAAGCGGAAAGAATATCAATCAGAGGCTTGTGGGAAGAAAAGCCCGGACGGTATATGGTGTAGGCAGAATCCCCTATAGCCCGGCCCTTTTCAAAGGCAGTCCAATCGGATTGTACCGGCAGGGGCGGGTAAAAGAGAGAAAAGAAACCCCGGTCCCAGTCCCGGCGGAGCTGGACGTCGATAACATCCAGCATTCGGCAGCACCGATCCGGATGTTCTGTATCGTTTTCTTTTCGGGCTAAAATTTTCGGAGGAATCAATGTTTTGATGAGGGGCCAGAATTTGCCTCCTTCAAAATGTTCTGCTTTTTCCACAAAAAAATGATTGAGGGCAAGATCGACAAGGAAAGTTTCGGGAAGATCGGCGGATGGATCATTTTCCTGTTTGCAGAACCATCCGTTGTTCCGCAGTTCATCCAAAAAAATGGGAAACGCTTCGGCGGTAATGCCGTAGATCACCGCAAAGTCCAGGAGCCAGCGGCAGAGGAGGGACGCCGTTTCGGGAAAGGATTCCCTAGAGGCATGGAACAAATACAGAAGAGAAAGAAAGTGCTGTAGAGGACCTTCCCGGCCCATGCAGAGAACCAATTCGCCGGCATACAAAAGGATATAGTTTTCGATATAAAGGGAATTCGCCGGCATGGGAATAAAGCCCCGGCGGCATTCGCTGCGCCAGCGGAAAAAAAAATCCCGCTGGGTTTCATTGAGCTGCGAGAAAGCAGCACCGAATCGTACCGGGGGTGGTTCCCAGTTTTGGTTTTTTTGTTTTGCAATTTCCCGGTAAAACTGAGCTTGTTCTTCCTTAAAATCCATGGCCATAATGCCGGAAAATTTTGAATTTACCACAAACCGGAATCCTTCTTGACAGCCGGCGTCAGGCTTGGCAGCTTTAATCTGGATACGTTTTAAATCCGCTTTCCCAATTTTTTGATCCTGGCCATGTCTCCCCGGGAAGGATAATGGCGCCGGAAGGCCGCCGTTCTTCACCGGAACCAGATCACGGAACAAGAAATTGTTTAGCGATGTTTTTTTTCTTTCCGCCGGTGTATTTTGTTTTGCCGCCATGACCGTGAGTTTAAGCCGGGCCGTTATCCCTCGGGTAAAAAAAGTTTGAGCCGGATCTTCCGGCCCGGTATTGACCATCAGAAGCATATCGCAGCGGGATCTTTGGGAGCGGAGCAGGGAGGCGCCGTCTTCGTAGAGGACAATACCCAATCCTGTAAAATCAGACCCCAGTACTGCGGCGCCTTCAAAATTAATGTTGACAGGAATTTCTCCGGCGGCGGGATCGCCGGAAACTACGGCCGTTGGCAATTCAGCCGCCAGCGGGGTTTCAAAAAACCACTTTGACACAAGGACGATAATTTTTGATTTTTCCCGGGTACAGTCTTTTTTTAAAAAATGAATGTATCCCGCCAACAAGGGAGCCAAGGCGGAGTTTTCAATATAAACGCCGCCGGAAAACCCCCAGGTCCTCAGGAATTCAAGATGACTATGGAACAACTCCGCCGTATTGCCTGCGGCAATCCAGCGGGTATCGTCGAATTCTATAGAAGTGCAAAATAATTCAGCCCCCTTTAGGGTACGCCGATTTTGCTCGCCGGTTTGCGGGGGGCAAAAAAAATCTTCCGGGACCAGCTGTACCGGCTTTATCGGTTCACCCCCCAGGTATCTGCCCAGGGGGCCTATCCCCAGAATTTCCAGTTCCCGAAGCCGTGCTGCCCTAAAGGGATTGCCGCTTAACGAAATCGTTCCCGGCGGTTCCAGTTTTTCCGACAGGGAGAGGGCGGACAGCCGTTCTTCTCCGGCGGCCACCACCGGAAGCCCCCAGGCGGATCCAACTCCCCTTTCCATCAGGGGCATACAGCGGAGAACTAGGCTTTTTACATTGGCCTTTGGAGAACCCCCGTACATAAAAGCATTGTAATTGAATTGTTTGCAAAAATAATATAGCTTAAGAAAGATGCGAGGCGTTGAATACCGGGGACTTACCCGCATAGAAGGGCCGGTGGTTATCACCGAAAGAAATGTGAGGGTAGGTTTTAACGAAATGGTGGCGGTTTACGATCGAAATGATGGCCGCCGCCTTGGCCGGGTGGTTGACATGAGCAGGGACTGGACCGCCGTCCAGATCTTTGGGAGTACCTCGGGCCTTTCCTCTTCCGATGCCCGGGTTGAATTTTTGGGGAAGCCCATGGAGCTCCGGGTTGGGCCGGATCTCTTGGGCCGGGTCTTTAACGGTCTGGGTGAACCCATTGATGGCTATGGAGACATTTTTTCCTCTCATTTTCTCGACGTTAATGGCCTTCCTATCAATCCCTATGCCCGGATATACCCCAGGGATTTTATTCAAACCGGGATTTCCGCCATCGATGGAATGAGTACCCTGATCCGGGGACAGAAGCTTCCTATTTTTTCCGGCAGCGGTCTTCCCCATAACCGGCTGGCGGCTCAGATAGTCCGGCAGGCAAAAATTCTTTCTTCCGAAATGGCGGAACAATTTGTGGTGGTTTTTTGCGCCATGGGGGTCAAATACGATGTGGCCCGGTTTTTTTTGGAAGATTTTGAAAAGTCCGGTGTCCTGGCCAATGTGGCGGTGTTTCTCTCCCTGGCGGATGCTCCCAGCCTGGAACGGCTTGTGGCGCCCCGGTGCGCCCTTACCGCAGCGGAATACTTAGCCTATGACCGGAATATGCATGTTCTGGTTGTAATGACCGATATGACCAATTACTGCGAAGCTCTGCGGGAAATTTCTTCGATCCGGGGTGAAATACCCAGCCGCAAGGGTTATCCAGGTTATCTCTACTCAGATTTGGCAAGTCTCTACGAACGGGCGGGAAAAATTCAAGGTTCCTCCGGGTCTATCACCCAAATTCCCATCCTGACAATGCCCAATGACGACATTAGCCATCCCATTCCGGATCTGTCGGGGTACATCACCGAAGGCCAGATCGTTTTGGACCGGGAACTGTACCAGCGGGGAATCTATCCGCCCGTGGCGGGACTCCCCAGCCTTTCCAGGCTTATGAAAGACGGTATTGGAGAGGGAATGACCCGGGAGGATCACAAGGATGTGGCCAGCCAACTCTTTGCCGCCTATTCCAAGGTCAGGCAGCTGCGGAACCTGGCATCGATAATTGGAGAAGAAGAAATGTCGGAGAATGACAAGCGGTACCTGAAATTCGGCGGAAAATTCGAACAGGTTTTCCTCTCCCAGGGAGAATATGAAAACCGGGACATTGGCCAGACCCTTGATCTGGGCTGGAAGGTTTTATCCGAACTTCCCCGGGAAGATTTGGTTAGAATAAACCAGGAGTATATTAATAAATACATGAAAACCGCCCAGGAAAGCCCCAAACAGTAACCTTGGCGCTCTGCGGTTTTCTTATGGTAAGAGGCTATTATTGGATATGATCATGCTAGGATACCGTTTTTGTTTTTTTTCCGCCCTCTTTACCCTGTTGGGAACCGGAGTTTTTGCCCAATCACTGGAAAGCCTCCTGCCGGAAGATCTAATAAAGCAGCTTGTGCAGTCTGGGACGGTGAACCGGGAACGTTTTGATACGGCAGAGCTCCGCATGGTTCCCCGCTACCCTGCGCTGGAACGACTCCTTGATGCCAAGAGGGCCGGCCTAAATCCCAACATTTCTATAGAATCCCTGCAGCTCTACAAAAAGCCTTCTTCTGGGAATTGGACCGCTGAGGAAAAATCAGACCTGTGCAACGGGATTTTTGCCATTAGCACCCTCAAGGGGCTGGAGTATTTTTCTAAAAGCCGGAACAAGATGAGGACCCTCTATGAAACATCAACAGTAATTGATGGGCCCGATACCAAAAATCCCCGGCCTGATCCGTCGTACAGGACCCCTCCGGCGGAACTGAGCGTTTTTGTCCGCCAGAAAGATTTGACCTTTGGGGATAATGTGTATCAATTTACCTTTTATGCGGACGAAACGGCTTTTATAATTTTCCAGGAAAATATTACGACCCTTAGTTATGGTCCTGTTCCTGTGGTTGATAAAAACAAGCTCAGATCGGTGGTGGCCATTATAGACTGCGGTCCCTACCTTCTGATCTATACCGCCTCCCTGGCCAAGGCATCCATGCTTCCCGGCATGAAACAGCGGGCAGGGGAATCCATCAGCAACCGGGCCGTGGCATTGCTTTCCTGGTTTACCCAAAAGGCAGACCGGGCCTTTGGAAAAAATTCCCGGTAAAGCGGTTTTTTCATTGAATAAAACGTTTTTTTTCATTATTCTGGCTAGATATGCTGCGGGAACAAGTTGTCCCCACAAAAAACAATCTCTTTCGAGTCAAGGAACGGCTTGCCATCGCCGAGGAGGGACATGAGCTCTTGGAGCAAAAGCGGGAAATTCTAGTTATGGAGCTGATGCGGAAAGTAGAGCAGGTAAAACTCCTGGGGAAAGATGTGGACGCCAGGGTGGAGACCGCCTATCCGGCGCTGAAACGGATGCTTATCGCCATGGGCCGGGAACGGGCAAACCGGTTTTCTCTGGGGATAAAATGCCGTTTCCAACTCAAAGAAAAGCTGGTTTTCAGCGCCGGAATGAAATTTTCCAGTTTGGAAGTACGCATCCCCGGCGCGGAAGCAGGCTATTCTCCGGCGAATTCATTTGCGGAATGCGATGAAACTGTGTTAGAATTCTACGAATTACTCAAACTATTGACTGAGTTGGCGGCGGTTCGAACCCTCGCATGGCGTCTTGCCCGGGAAGTCCGGAAGACACAGCGCCGGGTTAATGCGCTGGAAAAAATGGTGATCCCCTCCGCCACGGACACCAAAACATACATAGAAGCGGTTCTCGAAGAACAGGACAGAGATTCGTTCTTTGTCAGTAAACTGCTGAAAAGGAAAAACGGAAGGGAATGACAAAGGGCCTTTTCTCCAACATAGTTGTAGCAGTCTCCGGCTCGGATGCCTCCATCCTGGCGGCCAAATACGCCATTATTTTGGCAAAACTTTACCGCTGTAGGCTTTCCGCTGTTTATGTTATTGATACGGCCACCATAAAACAACTGACCTTAAGCAAGATCTTTATTCAGGAAGAAAGCCAGGAATACGAGAAAAGCCTGGAAGCAAACGGAGAGAGGTACCTTTCCTTTGTGGAAGAACTGGCCCGGGCTAAGGGGGTAAAAATAGAGCGGGAGGTGCGCCGGGGAGCGGTGTATACCGAAATTCTCAGCGCCGCCGACGAACGAAAAGCGGATCTGATTATACTGGGGGGCTGGGAAAAAGATCGCAGCGCCCGGGACATCATTACCCATTCCCACCGGGAAATCATGATCAGCGCCAAATGTTCGGTGCTGCTGGTTAAAGAGCCCTCCATCGATCAGCTCTACAAACAGGTATAATCCTTATCTTTTATGGATGATTACTATTCGCTGCTCGGTATCGGCAAAAATGCATCCCCCCAGGAAATAAAAAAGGCCTTTAGGGAACGGGCCAAGCGTCTCCATCCGGACATTGCAGGAAAGGCCGCCGAAGGTCAGATGCGCCGGATCCTGGCAGCATACGAGGCGCTTTCCAGGACGGATCGGCGTTTTGAATATGACCGGGCCTTTACCCGTTTTTCCCGGACCTTTGATTATCCTGCATTTCTTAGGGAGCGGCGGGCTGATCCTGCCAGCCAGGCAAAACTGATCTTTTATCTTCTCCTTCATCCTGACAATGAACGGTTTGCTCCTCTGAAAATCTGGGAGGAAAATGGCGGCCTTGCTTTTTCCCTGGAAAAATACCTGGAACGGGAGGACTGGATGGACTGCGCCTTTCTTTTGGCGGAAGAACTGGATCGTCAGGGCCGGCCCTACGAAGCCTTTTCCCTCTTGGTAAACATAACCAGAGAAGAACGGCGCCGCCCCTATTTTAAGCATTTTATGGAAGATGTGGAGGGCTTTCTCCGGGAATTGACGCTGTTTCGGCTAAAATACGCAGTGGATAGTGAGCAGTATGCGTACTGCCTGGAATCTTTTTTGGCCCTTGGGTTTCCACAAAAAGAAGAAAAGAGGATACTCCGTGCCCTGGCTGAAGCACTCTTTAGGCTTGGAGAAGCGGATCGTTCGGAGGCTGTGCGGCGGGAAATCGCCAAACGGGAAGCACGGCAGGATCCGGAACGAAAACACCGAAAAAAATTGAAAGTGCCATGATCCGGCTAAAAAACGAAAAACAGATAGAAGGAATCCGGCAGTCCTGCAAGATGCTTTCCGCCATGTTCCGGGAATTGATCCCCCTGGTAAAACCCGGCGTCGTTGCCCTGGACCTGGACCGGTGGACACAGCGCTGGATCAAACAAAATGGAGGAAAACCTGCCTTCCTGGGCTACGGGCCGAAAAAAAATCCCTTCCCCGGAGCGCTGTGCATATCCTTTAACGAGGCGGTGATCCACGGCGTTCCCACCAAACGAAAAATTGCCGAAGGAGATTTGGTGTCTCTGGACTGCGGTATAGATCTGGGGGGGTTTATCAGCGATCAGGCTGTTACCATCGAAGCGGGAAAGGTGAGCAAAACAGCCCACCGCCTCAACATAACCGCCAGGGAATGCCTAATGCGGGGAATAGGGGCCGCCAAGGCAGGTGAACGGCTTCTGGCGATTTCCCGGGCCGTGGAAGGCCATGCCAGGGCGGCGGGCTACGGCATTGTTACCCGGTACTGCGGCCACGGAGTAGGCTTTGACCTTCACGAAGACCCCCTGGTGCCTAATGTTGCCAAAGGGCCGAATCCCCGGCTCTCCCGGGGGATGGTATTGGCCTTGGAACCGATGATCAACCATGGAACCGGGGAAGTGGAGCTTTTGGACGATGACTGGACCGTGGTAACCGCAGACGGCAGCCTTTCCGCCCATTGGGAGCATACTCTTGCAGTGACGGGGAACGCCGTCGAAGTCCTAACCGAAGAAGTGTTGTAAAATCTCAATACTTCAGATAAAAAAATATGGCGGTGGGTATGAACATATTATGTGATTCCGGATTTGCAGGCAAGGTTGACTGTAACTTTTCTTTAAAAATAAGTATTATAATTTATACAGAGGAGTTCTAAAAATGGATCTGCTAAAGAAATTTTCGGGCAAAAATTTTTTTGTTTTTAATCTGGTATTGCTAGGTACCATATTCGGCTTTACCGCCGCTTTTTTAACCTTTTCCTGCTCCCGGGGGGGCAAGGCCCAGGCCCAGGAAGCTCTTGCTACACCGGTACCCCAGGACGCGCTGGCGGTGGCAGAGAGCCTTCAGACCGCTTTCCGGGCGATTTCGGACAGGGTTCTGCCTTCGGTGGTGGAGCTAAAAACTGTTTCCATCCGGCGGCAGCAGGTTCCTAACTTTAACGGCATACCCTGGGATTTTTTCTTTGGCAGACCCGAAGGCGAAGGCCGGGAACGGGAATTCCGATCCCAGGGGCTGGGGTCGGGGATCATCGTCCGCAAAATTAACGGAACAGGTTCCAAACCTTCCCTTTACTATGTCCTTACCAACTACCATGTGGTGGGGGATGCCAATGAAATTTCTATAGCCCTAAACGACGGTACAGAATTTTCCGCGGAATTAGTAGGAAAGGACGAACGGAAAGATCTGGCCATGGTTTCTTTTGAATGCCGGGATGACCTCCCCCTGGCGGTATTGGGGGATTCGGATACCGTTATGGTGGGGGACTGGGCCATCGCCATAGGCAATCCCCTGGGTTTTATGTCTTCCATGACCATGGGAATTGTCAGCGCCGTGGGACGTACCGGGGGGCCCGCGGGAAATATCAACGATTTTATCCAGACCGATACTTCCATTAACCAGGGAAATTCTGGCGGTGCCCTGGTTAATATCCGGGGCGAGGTAATCGGAATTAATACATGGATTGCCAGCAGTACCGGCGGCGGTTCAATGGGACTGGGTTTTGCCATTCCCATCAACAATGCCAAACGCTCCATAGATGAATTTATTACCAAGGGTGAAATCAGTTACGGCTGGCTCGGTGTCTCCCTTACCGATCCCGACCGGGATGTGATGCAGGCGTTAAACCTTTCCGGAAAACGGGGAGCCATGGCTACTCAGATATTCCTTGGTTCTCCGGCGGAAAAAGGCGGCATCCAGCCCGGAGACTTTATTACCGGCATGAACGGCAAGGAAATCCGTGGTACGAATCACCTGACCCTTATGGTGGGGGATCTAAAACCGGGTGAACGGGCCAATTTTCAGGTAATCCGTGACGGTGCGGAACGGGAAATCCAGGTTCGCATCGAAGCCCGCAGCAACGAGGTGGCGGCGGAAAATTCCAAACTGTGGCCCGGAGTTTATGTGGTACCCATCACCGATTCCATCAGGGAAAGCCTTAAACTGGATTCAAAAATAGAGGGCCTCTATGTAGGCCAGGTAATCGCCAGAAGCCCCGCTGCCACGGTGGGCCTTCTGCGGCAGGACATCATAACCGCGATTAACGGTGAAAAGGTAAGGGATCTGGCATCGTTCTACAAGGTGATGCGCGAAAAAGCGGGCAGGGAACTTTGGTTTGATGTCCTGCGGGGAGATTCCGCCTTGGAAACACCCAAATTTAAACGATAGTCTCGCCATGGAGAACCCGTGAACAGCCATTCTTTCCGGCTCCTTTCTACGGGTTTTCATGACGGTTTCTACAATATGGGGCTGGACGAAGCCCTCCTTGAATCCGCCGCCGGGGGAGAACTTCCGGTCCTTCGTTTTTACGGCTGGGATCCTCCGGCGGTTTCCATCGGCTATTTTCAAAATCTTGAAGAAGAAGTTGATCTGGAAGCGGCAAAACGTTTTGGCTTTGACCTGGTCCGCCGGATTTCCGGAGGCGGGGCAGTACTTCACCGGTCAGAATTGACCTACAGCATCATCCTGTCCATGGATCATCCCCTGGCGGGAAAAAACCTGGGTGAATCCTATGTTGTTTTATGCCAGGGTCTTATCCGGGGCCTTGCCGTTCTGGGCATGGAGGCGGTTTTTTCCGGCACCAACGACATCCTTGTGGGGGGCAAAAAAATTTCCGGCAATGCCCAGACCCGGAGCGGAGGATTTTTGCTTCAACATGGAACAATCCTTTTGGACAACGATGTGGATACCATGTTCGATGTTCTTAAAACGCCGAAGGATAAGAACCGGGGAAAGCTCATCGGCGAGGTAAAAGGAAGGGTTACGTCCCTCCGTTCTGTTTTGGGCCGGATCATTCCCTTTGAAGAAGTGGAAAAGGCCCTTGTCCGGGGCTTTGAAGAAGCACTAGGCATGATCTTTACAAAAATGGAAATCTCACCGGCAGAAGACAGCCGGGCCCGGGAACTGGAGAAAACAAAATTTTCCACCCGGGAATGGCTTTGTAAGAGATGAATGGTATACTATTATCCATATATGACAAGATTTTTTGCATTTATTGGATGCGTAACATTTTTCCTTTCGGGACTTTCTGCCCAGATCCCCTTGGTTTCCGCCGGCAATGGCGCTCCGGTGCAGGAGCCGGAGCTTTCCCTCTATACCCTGCTTCGGGCTGCGGAGGGCTCCCATACCCATTGGCGGCCTGACTGGCCCCTTGATTTGCCGCCGGATTTGTTTGTTGTTCATAATGCCGCATCAATAACCGCCGATTTTGGGGACGGGCAGCGGCTGGAATACTCCCGGGACTCAAACGGAAAAATTCGCTCTTTTCCGGTTTTGATGCAGGTCAAACTCTCCGAATCAGGAGAGAAACAGGGCACCTTTTTTCAGGGCCGCTGTGATTATGACCCGCAGGGGCGGATAGCAAAACTTTACTGGAATGATCTGGCTTCTGATCAGTCCGGCGGATCCGATGTGGAAGTGTTGACCTGGGATGATGAGGGCAGACCCCTTATGTGCAGAGTTTTCAGCGGGGATTATTTTTTTACCGCCCTGGAATATCTTTCCGGTTCTACAAACGAAACCTGGTACAATCGGGACGGAAAAGCCCTCTTTGTGGTAAAAAACGAAAGGGCCGGACAGATTCGGATATCCGCCGCCGGGCCTTCTCCGGACGGCCAAACAACTCAGCCCCAAGAAGACCGGTTTTTTTACAACAGCGAAGGATCGATCTCAAAAATAGAAAATTCCCTTTGGAGCGTTTCGGCTGTATATGATCCCCAGAGGATGCCCCGGTATCTGGTCACTGAAGCCGCTGCTCTTCCATCAAGTAAAGGGGCTGTAGAGGTTTATTCATGGCAATGGGACATGGCAGGACGACTGGTCCGGTTCAGCGGGAACTCCCGGACCGAAGTCGATGCAGATCCTCCTGCCATAGACTTCCGGTACGAATATACCCTGGACAGCCGGGAGAACTGGACTGAACGCCGGGAGATTTCCATGGTGCTCCTTAACCTGGATGATCCTATTCTGGTCCCGAATCAGGTACGAACAATCCGCCGGCTTATCCGTTATGGGGCAGGGCGGTGATGCCTGGTTCTACGGACTGGATGGATGAAAGCTACCGGGAAAGCTACGAAGAAGAACTGCGGGGAATCAGGAGACGCCTGGCATCGGACCCTTCCTGCAGCGCCGAAGATCTGCAAGGAACACTGAAGAATCTTTACATCATGGAAGGATCGGATTGGCAGGGCCGGGGGGAAGTTCAAAATACCTCCCTGGCGGCGATAATAGCCGCCTATGAGACGGTAATTGGGGAGTTGCAAAATGACGGAAAAACGGTAACCCCATAATAATTAAATAATGGCTGATATAATTGCGTAGATCTTTGTAACCTTTTCCCTTGCCTATTGTTTATAAGGAAGGTAGACGGTTAAGCACTGTTTCCTATTCCTCCTTTCCTTTTTGGTTTTACCCCGGGAGGGGTTCTCCCGGGGGTTTTTTGCTTGTTATTGTATAAAAAAAATCATATATTATAATAATTGGAAACGGAGCATGTATGGTTGATACGGATTTTAGATCCATAATTAAACTTGATTCTGAACTGAACCAGATCCAGGACTTGGATTTGCTGCTGGAACGAATACTTTTGGAAGCCCGTAAGGTGGTCCGGGCCGATGCGGGGTCTATTTATATTGTCGAAAAACAGGAAGAAAACGACAGTTTTATTGATAAACTGGTGGTCAAATATGCCCAGAACGATACCATGACCAAAAACCTCCCCCCGGGACATAAACTTATCTATTCTATTTTTTCCCTGGAAATTAACGAAAAAACCGTTTCCGGTTACTGTGCATTAACCAGAAAACTGGTAAATGTTCCGGATGTTTATAACATTTCTTCTGATGCTCCCTATTCATATAACACCACCTATGACAAAATTTCGGGGTATAAAACAATCTCCACTTTGGCCATACCCCTGCAGAATTCCGAGGATCGTCTTTTGGGGGTAATACAGATAATCAACTCAAAAGACAAAAACGGCAAAGTGGTTCCCTTTTCCCAGGATGATGAGTATCTTATTACTCATTTTGCCACCAATGCGTCCCTGGCCCTGCAAAAAGCCTTTGTTACCAGGGCAATGATCCTCAGGATGATTAAGATGTCCGAACTTCGGGATCCCAAGGAAACAGGAACCCACGTCAACCGGGTGGCCGGTTACACGGTGGAAATTTACGACCGCTGGGCCTATCATCACAGAGTTTTGGAAGAAGAAAAGGAACGGTACAAAGATACCCTGAAAATTGCCGCCATGCTTCATGATGTGGGCAAAGTGGCGATTTCTGATATGATCCTGAAAAAACCCGCAAAATTTACGCCTGAAGAATTTAAAATCATGCAGCACCATACCTTGTACGGAGCCCAGCTTTTTGAAGACCCTCAGGCTCCGGTGGACAACATAGCCCGGGAAGTGGCCCTGACTCACCATGAAAACTGGGATGGTACCGGCTATCCTGGCTGGATTGATCCCCTGACTGAGCGGACGATCAAGACTGGTTCGGAAGGAAAACCTTTGGGAAAAAAAGGGGAGGAAATACCTTTGGCCGGCCGCATTGTAGCCTTGGCGGATGTGTACGATGCTCTTTGTTCCCGGCGGGTTTACAAGGAGCCCTGGACGGAAACAGATGTATTGGCGGAAATAAAACAGCTTTCGGGCACCAAGTTCGATCCTGAGCTGATTGAAATTTTCTTTGAGATCCTTCCCAGCATCAAGCAGATCCGCAGCCTGTATCCCGAGCCGGAAGCCGCTTAAGCAGTTTTGAAAACAGTTTGTCAAATGAATCGGCCAGGGCTTTGAGTTCCTTTTTTCCATAACCCCCGATTCGTTCAAAATCATAGCCGTTTTCCGCCAGTCCCACCGTAAAATTCCGCATCGAAAGTTTTTCCCGGATATTTTCTGCCGTAAAGATCCGGCCCCGGTCGTCCAAGACTTCGGCCCCCGCTTCCAGAAGCCGGGCCGCCAGTGGTATATCCCTGGTAAGGGCTAAATCGCCGGGTTGGGCCAGGGCCGCTAATTGGTCGTCCGCTGCGCCTTCTCCGGCAGAGCAAATTGCCATGGCTGCGTATTCGCCGTCAATGCCCGGTATGGGCCGGTTTGCGGCAAATACCGCCCTGATTCCGGTCCGGGCGGCGGCCCGAAGTACCAGTTCCCGGGCGGCGGGGGGACAGGAATCGGCATCAACCAATATTTTCATTTGGAAAGTGTTATTCCTGGGCCAAGGCGGCAAAAAGGGTAAAAGTATCGCTGCCGGAAAAGATCAGTCTTTCTTCTCCCTGCCGGCGGCCTATAAATGCCGATTCCCCCCGGTTTAGAAGGAAGACTTTTTGGCCGCCGTTTTGTTTTTTGGCCGCCTCAATATCAGCCGTTCTGGTCTCTGCAACGGCGACCGAGGCGGCGCCTTCAAAAACGGCGGCTATTCCTTTTTCCGGTACGGTTAGTTCTACTTTGGTACCTTTAAGGAGGTAAAGGGTAAATTCCCTGCATAAAGCGGCGGGTGCATAGCTGTAACAGCCCGGCGATCTGGGAACCGGTTTAAGCAATTCCGGTTTAAAGGGTTCAAAATTCAAAATAGAAAAAAGCTCTTTTAGGTCGATATGTTTTGGGGTAAGCCCTCCCCGCAGGACATTGTCCGAATTGGCCATGCATTCCAGGGCAAAACCGCGTACATAGGCATGGAGTATTCCTGCGGGAATAAAGATACCCTCGAAAGGTTCCAGTTCAATCACATTGAGGTACAGGGGCGAAAGGATTCCCGGATCGTTGGGATAGGTTTTAGCGAATTCTCCGCAAAGCCGGATCAGCGCCGCCGGACTGTTTTTGTCCGCTGCCGGGCCGGCGGCCACTACGGTCTCAACGGTTTGGAGTATCGACAGGGTTAGCGCTTTTCGTTCTTCTTTGTTTAAATCAAAAAGGGCGGAAAGAAAAGAGCGATACCCTTCTTTAAGAAAAGAACGAAGTCCTTCAGTGCCGTTTACCAGGGAGAGCAGCCGGTCCGTTTCCGTTGTTTCCCGGAAACCCGCCATTGCAGTAAACGGCGTAAGGGCGCAGACAATTTCCGGCTTATGGTTGGGGTCCTGGTAGTTTCGCTCCGCCGCGGGAAGGCCGGCTCTGTTTTCTCTTTCAAAACCTTCCTGAGCCTGGGTAATGTTGGGGTGGGCCTGGATGGAAAGGGGGCTTTCCGCAGCGAGAAACTTCAGTAAAAAGGGAAGTTCCGTCAGTTCCGAAAGCGGTATGATTTTATCCTGTACTTTTGTTTTGGAAGGCCCCCCGGGGTGGACCCCCATCCATAATTCCGCCCAGGGTTCTCCGGAAGGGTTAGCCGTCCCTATAAGGGCGGGCAGTAAGGATGACGAACCCCAGGCATAATGTTTTACCGTATTGTCCAGTTTGTATAGTTCCGCCATTATTCATTCATCGGCAGGGAAATTTTCGCCGGGGATAACTTCGTCGATTCGGGCAATCATGTTGAGTGTTAATTGCTCCACCTCCCGGCCTTCCCGAATTTCCTGGGTTTTCATTTTTTCAATTTCATCGCAGAGTAAAAATCCTGTCAGGATCGCCAGCTTAAGGGGTTCGTCAAGGCCCGTTGATTTCCGGGTGTTTTCCAGAATGATCCGGTAGCGGTTAAGGAGGCTTTCCAGGTAAGAGATTTCTTCATCGGCGGCGATAGAAAAAGAGGTTCCCAGCAAGTTAAAATGAAGGCTGCTCTTTTCCATGGGTTAAAAAATATCCAATTCTGCCTCGTCTGAGTTTTCCGCTGTTTCTGTTTCTTCATCTACCATATAGGCAGAAGGCAGAGGTGAATCGGCGGAAGGAGCCGGCTGTATTGGTTCTGCCGGTTTGGCATAAGGCTCCGCCGGCATTGGGGTTTTTACGGCAGAAAGGCTCCGTTCGATGGCATCTTCGAACTGGTTAAGCTTTCCCAGGGCTGAGACAATGCCTTCTTCAACCTTGGTTGTTTCTTCCCGTAATGCAGCGACGGTCCTTTCAAGCTCCTCATTCCGCCTGTTTAGCCCTTCGGCCCTGGCTGTTTCTTCTCTCAAAGCCGCGGCGGCCTTTTCCAATTCCTCATTCCGTCTTTTTAACAGGCCGTTTTCTTCTGTCAAATGGCTGACAAAATTCACTGCCCGGGTAATTTTCGATTCCAACAGTTTGATTTGCTCAAGGGTAACCATTTTAGGCCCCTAGGGCGGTTTTTACCTTGGCCGCAACGGTCTTAAAGGCAGAGGGATCTTCGGAGGCGAGATAGGCCAGGGCCTTCCGGTTTATAGTAATCCCCGCCTTGGCAAGACCCTGGATAAAGCGGGAATAGCTCATCCCCTCGGCCCGGCAGGCGGCGTTGATCCGGATGATCCAAATCCGGCGGAAATCCCCCTTCCGGTCCTTTCTGTCCCGGTAGGCATAAAAAAGACCCTTGGCCACCGCATCCTTGGCGGTTTTATAGTTTGAATGGCGCCGGCCCCAGTAGCCCTTGGCCAGCTTAAGTATTTTTTTCCGGTGATTTTTCCGTTTGGAACCGTCTATAGCACGTGACATAGTTATTCCTCCTAACCGTAGGGCAGCAGTTTTTTCCGGACTACCGGCACATTGTCATCGGAAAGAATTCCCGCATGGCGCAGGTTCCGTTTCCTCTTGGCGGATTTTTTGGTAAGAATATGGCGGAGGTTCTGTTTTTTGTACTTCACCTTCCCCGATCCGGTAAATGAAAAACGCTTGGCGGCGCTTTTTTTGGTTTTCATCTTTATCTTTGGCATCGACTTATCCTTCGACTGAATTAACGGCCGCTTCGCGTCCGGTGTCCTGTTTTGCTGTTTCCGCAGCCTGGTTATTTCCTTCGCCGGTTTTGGCCTTTACGGTCTGTTTTCCCGGCTTTCCGGGCTTGGCCTTGGAACTGAGCACCATGGACATGAACCTTCCTTCCATGGCAGGGGGTTTGTCCATCACATAGTCCCCTTCCAGGCGGGCCATCACATTTTTAAGGACGTCCAGCCCAAGTTCGGTGTGAGCCAGTTCCCGGCCCCTGAATCGTATGGTTACTTTAACCTTGTTTCCTTCCGCAAGAAAGCCTTTGATATGTTTGGACTTAAAATCCAGGTCATGATCATCAATTTTTGGCTGCATGCGGATTTCTTTTAGTTTTAACAGTTTTTGCTTTTTTTTCGAATCCCGAACCTTCTTTTCGTTCTCGAATTTATACTTTCCGTAGTCAAGAATTTTAACCACCGGCGGATTTGCCTGGGGAGCTACTTCCACCAGGTCTAAGCCCTGATTTCGTGCGATTTCCAGGGCTTCCTGGGTTGTAATGATTCCCTGTTCCCCGTCTTCCCGGATGAGCCGGACTTCCCGCACCCGAATTTGCTTGTTGATCCGTAAATCCTTTTCCGCCAACTGGCCTCCTTCCTGCCCATGGGCAATGCATTATTACCAGTTCAGTATACAAAAAAGACCTAAAAATGTAAAGCGGAGGGGAAGTATGGAACAGGAAAACAAAATCTGATACTATTCTGGAAATGATGCTCTTTTGTTTCCTCTGGGTTCCTCTGTTTTATCTGTTTTGGCGTTCCCTGAACGACGAATCCGCCCTAGAAGGGGGCACCTGGGCCCTGCTTTTGGGTACGATTGCGGCTTTATTCAGGTATTTTCTTGGATCCTTCGTCAATCCCGAAGGTTTCGGCCTTTCCCGCTGGACTTCCGCTTGTATTGATGTGGTGGCTCTTCCCGCTGCGCTGCCCTATGTGGTCTGCGTTATTTTTGCACTTTTCCGCCTTTTGCCTTTCCAGTCGAATTTTACCAATTATGCCTTTCTCTGGCTTATTCCGGTGGCGGTGGCCCGATCCCTGGGCTGGAGTTCCCAAAACAACCCGATCCTGCTTATGGGAGCGCCGGTTCTCTGGACAGCAATAGTAGTGGGAATGGGTTTTCTAATCCGTTTTGTCCAGAATGGCTGGGGCTGGATGATGATCCCCTCCATTTTGGGGGTTATTGCTCTCCCCCTGGCGGCGGCTACAAGCTATTGGGCCCTTTTTGCCCAGCATACCATCCTTGGCATGGGTCTCCTGGTTGTCTGCCTAGTTCCCATGGTTTTGTCTATTGTGTTCGCATTTATGGAGAAAGGGCACTGACCCCCAGGTGAAGCTAATAAATTTGTCTTCCGGGGTTTTTACGCCGAATAAGGAAGTTAAGGAGTAGAAATGAAAAGGTTTATTTTTCTTTTAGTTTTTGCAGTTATAATTGCGGGAGGAGTTTTTGCGCAGACAGGCGGCAGTTCCGGCATTAACAACTGGATTTCCGGTGAAGCCAGTCTTCTGGGGGCCGGGCTGCGTTACGAGCGTATGCTGAACGATAATATTTCCATTGGCGGAACACTTTTTTGGCATTCGTTTTTCTTTTTTTGGAACTCTGTTGGTATACAAGCTGCAGGCAGATACTATTTTGGGTCAGTATTCTATGCCGAGCTTGGTTTAGGGTATGGCACGATAACAGGAACCGAAGATGTTGATTATCATGGAAATACATTTAGCTGGGTATATGTAACCAAAGGATTTATGGTTACTCCTGCAATCGGATGGAAAATTGATGTCGGCGCTCCGGGCGGATTTTATATTAACCCCATGATAGCCTTACCAATTGTATTTGGTTCAAAAACGTATGATGTCAGCGGGAGTAAACCAGATTCGGAATTCAAAATAGGCATAAATTTCCGTCCGGCAATTGGCCTGGGGTATGCTTTCTAAGCAGATCTGTTCAAATGCAGCTGCAAAAAAACTCCGCGATGCCGCGGAGTTTTTTTGAGATCGTTCCTACGCCTGCCCCGCCGACCCAAGGACATTTTTGTTCTTTTCCGCATACATTTTCTTTAGTTCATCCCTGGCGGGACCCAGATATTTACGGGGGTCAAATTCCCCGGGATTTTCCGCAAAGGTTTTCCGGATCATGGCGGTCATGGCAAGCCGGCCGTCGCTGTCGATATTGATCTTGCAGACCGCGCTTTTTGCCGCCTTCCGGAGCTGTTCTTCGGGGATCCCCACCGAATCGGGGAGTTTGCCGCCGAACTGCTCGATGATTTTTACATATTCAATGGGAACCGAGGAGGAACCGTGGAGGACGATGGGAAAGCCGGGGATTCTCTTTTCTATTTCTTCCAGGATGTCAAAGCGCAGCGGGGGAGGGACCAGGATGCCGTTGGCGTCCCGGGTACATTGTTCGGGCTTGAACTTTGCCCGGCCGTGGCTGGTGCCAATGGAAATGGCCAGGGAATCGACCTTGGTTTTGTTGACAAAATCGATGACCTCCTCAGGCGGAGTATAGTGGCTCTGTTCCGCCACCACATCGTCTTCCACTCCTGCCAAAACCCCCAGTTCCCCCTCGACAGATACATAGTCTTTCTGGGAATGGGCAAAATCCACCACCTTTCGGGTCAGAGCCACATTTTCGTCGTAAGGTTTACTGGAACCATCGATCATCACGCTGGAAAAGCCCGATTCAATGCAGTCTTTGCACAGTTCAAAGGTATCCCCATGGTCCAGGTGAAGGACGACGGGGATGTCGTAACCCAACTCGTGGGCAAATTCCACCGCCCCCCGGGCCATGTTTCTTAATAAATTCTGGTTGGCATATTTCCTTGCCCCGGAGGAAACCTGGAGGATCACCGGAGATTTGGTTTCCACACAGGCCTGGATGATGGCCTGAAGCTGTTCCATATTGTTAAAATTGTATGCCGGGACAGCATAGCTCCCGGAAACGGCTTTCTTAAAAAGTTCCACAGTATTGACAAGTCCCAATTCTTTATAACTGGTCATTAAATGCTCCTTAAAACGAAAGATAGGATACAGTATAATAGATTATTAGGAAAGGGTAAAGTCATGGAAAAAACCTTCGTTTTCCTTTTACAGGGCGGCCTTTGTTTGTAAATGGCGCTCCCGTGAAAAATCTCCTAAATAAACGGCCTGTCCGGGCGGTTTTTGCGGGGCTGGCTTTGAGTTTGCTCATTTTAGCGGTCTTTTTTTGCCGGAAACCGGTAATTTTGGTCACCGACAGGCCCTTTTACTTGCTTTATGGAGAAGAACGGATCCGGCTAAAGCGGATCGGCCTTTCATTGCGCCATTTTAGGCAGATAAAAACAGCCGATCTTGCCGATGGAGCCGGGCCGGAGTTGGCTGCCCGGACGGCATTGGATCTTTCCCGGCGGCCCCGGGCGGTTTTTTTTCCCTACCGGTACCGGGAAGGGGCCTGGCATTATCTTGTAGAACGGCCCGGTTCTCCGGTGGTGATTCTGGGCGGACGTAATCAAAGGGATAACAGCTTAGAGGGCCCTCTCTGGCTCTGTACCGACACGGAAGCCGATCTATACCAGGCCGGGGTCCTGGCAGGGATCATAGCCCGGGATTTGGAAAACGGCGAAGAAAAACGCAAAACGAATTTCCGCTTGGGAATTGCCCTGTACCGGCAGGAGGGGGCGGATAATTCGCAGGAAGATGCAGAAAACAGCGCCTTTATAAGGGGAACAGGGGAATATTGGTCTGGAATTCCCATATTTTCTCCCGATTCTGATGAACAAGGGTTGGCCTGTGCCGTTTTGCTGGGGGATCACCGGTTCAGCCAGGAAAAGAAACCCCTGTCCCTGATCCTCTTTACCTGGATGGATCCATCCCTGGCCCCCCGAAAAACTCTGGCCATTTTTGACGATTCGCCTTGGGCGCAGATGGGACCGGCCCTGAGGATCCTTAACCGGGGGGCCGGCGGGACGGAGATGCGGATTCCTTCAAAGATTTTGGTATTGAAAAAGAACAAAATGCAAAAAAACTGAATATTACTGAATATTATTGAAATAAAAAGGTTAAAACCCTAAAATATGGAACGGAAAAGGCGGATAATTAAAGAAATGTATTCGTCAAAGCAAGGGTTTTCGAAGCCTCTTTTAAAAGGTTTGACAAGAAAAAAGAAACGAACTATAATCATAGGGATTACATTTTTCAAAATAGGATCCAGATTACGGTTCCCGGTTAAGTGAAAAGGAGTATGGGATGAAACATGGTACTTTTAGGGTTATTTGCCTGGTATTGCTGACCGGGGTTGCCCTGGCGGCATTTGGGGATGACCTTACGGTAAATTTGGAGTCAAAGATGATAGACACCTTTGACGATACGGAAGATGCTTTTTATGTATGGCGCAAGGACGCCAGCCGTTATTCCGTGGGCAAAGATCCTGTAGATAAGGATAACCCGTCATTTGCCAATATGGGACTGGAAAATGGCGATTTTTTCCCCAAGCTGGGACATTTTGAAATTTGGCCCATGGCCCTCTTCAGGAATAACCGGGACAACAAGGAACTGCGGTCCCTTGGTATCTGGGGCAAATTCAAACGGATGGGTTATAACTGGATAGATATCTACCCAACTCTCAAATCCGAGGGGGAAGACGCTGAACCCTATGAAATTCCTCTCCCTGGCCGGATCCGGTATCTTGATATGTGGGTCTGGGGCTCCAATCTTAACTACTACATAGAAGCCTATCTTAGGGATGAACAGGGAGTTGTTCATACTATTAATTTGGGAAACATCGGTTACCAGGGCTGGAAAAACCTCCGGGCCATGGTGCCCACCAACATAGCCCAGCGGAAACGTATTATTCTGGACGCAGCATCCTCAAACACTTTGAGTGCGGAAGACAGAAACTCCATATACCTGAAATTCATCAAATTCCGCATTTGGACTACCCCCCGGGAAGCGGTTGGTAATTTCTACATTTATTTTAAACAGTTTAAAGTCTTAACCGATACCTTCGAAAGCCTTTACGATGGTGATGATCAGACCGATCCGGACTGGATTCGGGAAAACTGGGGATCGGCTAATCCCAATACCGGCAAGACTGCTAATTAAGGAGGTTGAAAATGAAGCGTGTTATCATAACCGTTCTGATTGTGTCATTCGCAGTTGCCGGTCTTTTTGCCCAGGAACTCGGTGAGCCCGATGCCCAGCAGCTGGGAATTATGGAAGCACAACAGAAATTAAAAGAAGTCTCGGTTGATAAATTTGAATATGAGGGATTCTGGATTTCTTCCATGTCTTCCGACGAAGGTTATACCACTTCCAGACTTTTCGAAGGCACTCCCGCCGCCAAGGTGCCTATTAAGGAAGAAGAAGGACTAAATATTCCAGATCGGTATGTTCTGGGTACCAGGGTGGACTTTATCCGCCGAGGCGTTAATTGTTTCTTCATCCGGCCCCAGCGGCCCATCCCCATAGAGGGAATAACCAAGACCGTTTCGGTTTGGGTGGCGGGCCGTAACTTTAACCATACCATTAACCTCCTTCTGGAGGATGCCTTTGGGCGGTACTATGAACTGTACATAGGGAAACTGAATTTTCAGGGATGGAAAAAACTCACCGTCGCGATTCCCCCCCAGGCACCGGACGGGATTCACGGCATTGTTCAGCGGAACTACCACTACAACAGTATGATGGGCATCAAAATTACCGGGTTCCGCATTGACTGCGATATGATGGAAGCCTACGGTTCCTACTATATTTACCTTGACGATCTGCGGGCGGTTACAGATCTCTTTGCGGAAGATATAAGAGACGCCGACGACATGAGTGATATGTGGTAATCGGCCTGGCTGATTCAGCCTTTTTTAAAGGCCGAAGTTTTTAAAAAGTCCCTGACTTTAAAAAAGAGCTGTCTATAGACAGCTCTTTTTTGTCGGCGGATTTTACCCTCCGATTCCTAAACGGCACAAGTTCCTTGACCTGATCCGGCGGGGTGGCAACATTTAAGAGCGTAATGTCAACTTATTGAAAACACCACAAAAACCAAATATTTTCCACCAGAAAAACATCTTGCCGTTCCAAAAAAGCTATTTTTAAAAGACATCTTTGTCTGTCTTCTTCATCGTCCGTCCGTTACTCATCGAGACTTTCCCATTCTTTCCGACTATCGCCATTTCATAGGTCCGTTTCCCAAGGTCAATTCCTACATACCGTCGCATTTCTACTTCCATCTGCCTGCTCCTTACTATAAAATAAGGGCCAGGAGCAATTACCGGGTGTGATGCACCATAATCCTATTCGCGGTCGGCCTGGTAGCCAGGCTGCCGCGTCTATCTTTACGGCGGCCGGTTTTTGTTTTTTCTTGACGCCGAGGTTCCTCAAGGTTTCCTGATTCCCTCACTTTAAGCGACAACCTGCCACCGGCTCTCTGGCCTCGTCAGGCCAAAGTATCACATTTCCAGGTAATTGAAATCATAGATTCTTGACGGATACAATTGTTCTAAGGAATCTACTTGAGTACCACTTCGGTCCTGCCGGAGCCGCCCAGTTCAGGCCGGGAAAAATGATACTCCATCACAGCAGGATCGCCGTGCAAATAGTCCTGTACGCCTTTCTGTAAAATACCGTCCCCCTTGCCGTGGACTACCGAAAATTCCTGTAAGCCCGCCAGGATCGCCGCATCGATCTGGCGGCGCAGGGCTTCCAGGGCTTCTTCCATCCGCATCCCCAGCAAGTTTATTTCCAGCTTTGCGGAGGCACTGCGGTTTACGGAAGCAAAGCAGCCTGATCCTGTTTCTGCAGTTTCCTCAGCCGGAGAAAGCTCTGCGGCCCAGCCAACGGTATGCGGGAGCGCGTCGGAGGCCGGTAAAAGTTCCCGATCAGAAAAACTTATCCGGACCGATCCAATTTCTACGATCCAGTTTTGTCCTGCCTTTTTGGCGGGTTTTTTAGTATCCGCCCGGATCACAGTGCCCCGGCGGCGGGAAGGGCCGGCCAGCACTTCAATTCCAGGTGCCACCTTAGGCGCGTTGCGTATTAAATCCGTTTTTATCTCCATTTCTGCGAGCGCTTCTTTTTCCGCTTCCAGCACAGCTTCCATGGCGGCAGATTGCGTTTCCAGTTCACTGATAAAATTTTTTGCCCCGGCGGTTTTTTCCCGGCTTATTTCACCTTCCCTGATTTCCCTGACAAGGTTTTCCAGACTCTTCCTGCTTTCCGCCAAAAAACGCCGGAATTCCGCCGCCCCCTCCCGTTTTAAAAAATGCTCCCGCTGGCGCAGGGAAAGTTCCTTTAAATCAGTCCGGCGGCGGTCTTCCCGAAGCTGTTTTTCCTCCTCCCTGGCAGAGCGGGAAGCCTGATCCAGTTCCCTGTGTTTTTCCTTAAGTCCTGAGATCAGGGCGGACACGTCGGATCGTTCCTCATCCAAATAACTCCGGGCCGTTTCGACCAGCGCCGGGGGAAAACCGTTCCGGGCGGCAATGTCCACCGCCCTGCTTTCACCGGGAATACCCATGATGATCCGGTAGGTGGGGGACAGGGTGCGGCGATCGAATTCCACCGAAGCGTTCTCCACTCCCTCCCGGCTGTAACCGTAATTTTTTAGCATCCCGTGATGAGTGGTTAGCACCACCGTACTTTTTGTTTCAATAAAATGATCAAGGATCGCCATGGCGATGGCGCTGCCTTCTTCCGGATCGGTTCCCGCTCCCAGTTCGTCCAGCAGTACCAGGGAGCGATCCGTTGCTTCTTCGATAATCTCTGCGATGTTGATCATGTGGGCGGAAAAAGTTGAGAGGGACTGAGTTAAGGACTGCTCATCGCCGATGTCCGCATAGACCGCATCGAAAATGGGAAGGATCGCTTCCGCCGCGGGTAAAGCCAGGCCCGTCTGGTTCATCAGGGCAAAGAGACCGATGGTTTTTATTGTTACCGTCTTGCCACCCGTGTTGGGACCGGTGATGATCACCATCCGGGTCCGGGAATCAAGGTTTAAATCGATGGGAACAACGTTATTATTTTGAGCGGATTGTGAATTTCCCAAAAGGGGATGGCGGGCCTGTTTCAGGGCCAAGGCTGGAGAGGTATCCTGAAATTCGCCAGTTGATTTATCGTAAAACTCCGGCTCCGCAGCAAAGCAGATTTCCCGGTTTGTCTGGGAAATATCCAGAGAGTACCGCGCCCTGGCCCGGAGACTTTCAATGTAAACGATAATATGATGAAACTCTTCCAGTTCTCCCCGGCGTTCTGCCAGAGCGGCGGTTAAATCTTTTAAAAGCCGGCGAATCTCCGCTTCCAGATTTGCCCGTTCAATAAGGATTTGGTTGTTCTTTTCCACCGATTCTTCGGGCTCCACAAAGATCGTTTGCCCTGTGGCGGATACTTCATGGACGATGCCTTTGATCCGGCCCCGAAAATTGGCCTTTACCGCCAGCACCAGCCTTCCGTCCCGCTGAGACGGAAGGGCGGACTGAAGCATACGCCGGGTGTTTTCATCTGCGCCGTACCGTCCGCCAATCTGTTCTAATTCCTTGGTCAGGTCCTGAATCCGGCGGCGGATTTTTTTTATTTCCGGCAGATCCCGCACCGTTCCGTCCCGGTCGATGATTCGGAATATTTCCGCCGCCGGGGAAGTACAGTCCGGAGCGGAGTCCGCCAAAAGCCGAAGGTCTGCCGGATCCCGCTCATCTTTTGAATGGGGATTAATACCGTTTTTCTCTGGCGGCGGGATCCCATTCAGAATAAAACGCCTTAGTTCCTCCCCCCGTTCAAGAAAAAGTCCCAGAGCCAGTATTTCGTCCGTTTCGAGAATGCTTCCATCTACCGCTAGATGGGACAGCAAAAAATCAATTTCTGGAAGCTGCGCTTCTTCGAACCGTTGTTGTTTTTCTCCGGCGGCATTTTTAATCAAATTACAAAATGAAGAAACAAGCTTTTTTCTTGTCCTTACCTTTTCCGGTTCAAAGAAAGGAATTTCTTCACGGATACATTTTGCCGCCTCCGCACTCAAAGCGCAGGAAGCAGCGGCTTCCCTTATACGGTCAAATTCCAGAAGATTAAGAGCTTTTTCGAGCCTGGAGGAACGCTTTTCTGTATTCTCCGGCATGTTGTTAGAGTGCGGCAAGTTCATCTCCGATTCGTAAAAAACTTTCGTAGCGGTCTTTGTGGATCAACCCTTTGTCCGCCGCTTCCAGAATGGCGCATCCCGGTTCGCTGCGGTGGGAACAGGAAAGGCCGTAGGTACAAAGCCCGCTAAATCCGGCAAATTCTTTCATGTAAAGGATCAGATCTTCCGCCTTGACGCCGTCGGGAACCATGCGCCGGATCCCCGGCGTGTCGATCAAGAAGCTGGGGTTCTCGAAACCGGGCAGCCGGAGCATTACCGACAGGGAGGTGGTATGATTTCCCCGGTCATATTTTTCGTTTACTGCGCCTGTTTTCATGGCAAGACCCGGCGAAAGGGCATTGACGAGGCTGGTCTTTCCCACTCCGGATTGTCCCAGCAGGACGGAAGTAATTCCGGTCATCAGGGAACGCAGTTCGTCTATGCCCAAACCGGTTTTTGCGGAAATGCGAAGGACCCGGTAGCCGATACGCTGGTAATCGGCGAGCCGTTCTTCTGTTTCGTTCTTGTCTTCAAGCAAATCCCACTTGTTGCAAAGTATGACTGGTGTAATGGCTGAAATTTCGGCCTGGACCAAAAGACGATCAAGAAAGCGGGGGCGAAAGGGAGGTGAAAGGGGGGTGGTCATACAGAAGGCCAGATCGATGTTGGCAGCGAGGATCTGGGACTTCTGGCCTTTTTGATTAAAGCGGGTAAGGATGTTCCGCCGTTCTTCCGCCGCCGTAATAAGAGCTTTGGCGGGATGGATGGGATCCGCCTCGATGCTTACCCGGTCTCCCGGCGCCAGAGGGTTGTAGTAGTTTTCCATACCTTTTAGAACCTTGCCCTTGATCCGGCATTCCAGGGTTTTTTGATCTTTTGAATCCGATAGAGAATCGGGAAGGACGGAAAAAATATTCCGGGAACCCCGCAATACAAGGGCGTTTAAAACATTTTCGCCGCTCATAATTTGTCCAGCAGGGAAAGGCTAAAGTCTAACTGCTTTGCTAGGTTTTGCCACGAAGAATCCGGCGGTTCTGTGCCGGTTAAGAGGAGCCGGTTCTGAGGCAGCGCATTATTCTTCGTTCTACGGGCGCCGTTTTTTTCATCCAAGAGCGATTCAATACGCTGGGTAATGCCATCCATGGAATCAAAAATTTTAATATGGGGCGCTGCTTCTCTTTTGAATTCTTCCAGGAGGAATAAAAAATGGGTGCATCCGAGGACTAATGTGTCTACACCGGCATCGCGGAAGCGATTAATATATTTCTTGACCAGCTTGCTTTTTTTGTTTTCATCCGCGGGTGTAAAACCCTGCTCCACAAAGGTAACCAGTTCTGGAGCGGCGATGCCAAAAATTTCACAATTCCCCCCTGCAAGGCTTTGGATATAGGGATCTTCTATGGTACGTTCTGTTCCAAGGACTCCCACCTTTCCGGTTTTACCGGCCAGCATGGCCGGCTTTACCGCGGGGACGGTTCCCACAAAAGGAAGATCCGGAAAACACTGCCGCAGTTCCGCCAGGGCGGAAACGGTGGCGGTGTTGCAGGCCAAAACGGCAATTTTTGGGTTTACGATTTTTATGAGTTTTTCCATTAATGTGTTTAGGATTACGATCAGTTCCGCCCGTTTCCGTGTTCCATAGGGAAAATTAAGGCGGTCGGCAAGGTAGGAAATTGTTTCTGCGGGGTCGCTCTGGCGGAAATGCCGGCAATAGGGAATCCCGCCAATCCCTGAGTCCAGAAATAGTATGGGCCTTTTATCCATAGGGCTTATTATTTAAAAAGATCATCAAACGCCGACCGGGCATTGGCGGCTTTGCCCTGTTCATTAATCTGCCCTGGGCTTTGGCTGCGGAGTTTTGGATCAAGGGAAAACCAGTCGCAAAAATTGCCCCGTTCCTTGTCGGCGGGCTTTTCGGCATTGGGTTCAGTGCAGTCCCCCCGTGAACCGGGAAGGAAAAACCGGCAGTGGCGGCAGGAACGGAGATCCTTCCCGCAGGAACAGCGCATACTCCGGCCCAGGGGTTCACTTTCTGTAACGGGTTTTCCGCAATGCCAGCACATGGTTTAATGATAGCCGTATTTACCGGGATTGACTAGTAAAGCAATAAGGATTTACCATAAAGCGATGTTTACCCTTCGTCCCTGTGCCGCCGCCTGCGGCAGGACGGCCATTTCCGGTTCCCATCTTTGTGCTGTTCATGTGCCGTCGCCCAAGGAAGAGGCGCTCCGTATTGGCGAATACATTCTGGATCGGCAGGTAATTACGGACCTGAATGCGCCGGAGTTGAATTTTGCCAGCGCCAATTTTTCCAACCGGATCTTTTACGGCTGCAACTTTATGGGTTCCTCTTTTTCCATGTGCCTTTTTACCGGGGCAATAATGCGGATGTGTTTTTTTGATTTTGCTGATTTTGCAAACTGTGATTTTTCCCGGGGAGATATGCAGTTTCTTTCTTTTGCGGGTTCCACCATTCAAAACTGTACCTTTGAAAACTCAGAACTGATCCACCTGAGTTATGTCGGCGCCGTTATCACCGATACTACTTTTAACGATTCCAATCTATACAATTCCCGGTTTATCAATGCCGACATAACTAACAGCGACTTTGTGGACTGCAATGTAAAAAAAGTATTTTTTATCAACGCCAAGCAGACGGGTGTTTCTTTTAAGTCATCAAATACCGCTGAAGCAGTGTTTGTACAGGAGGAAACATGAGACGCAGGCAGGCTGTGCCGTGAAAGTCTTTATGCACTACTGTACCTTCGGGTTCAGCAACTGTTATGTGATGGGTACAGATATTACTGATGCTGACGATAACTCCCCCGCCCGGGATGCAGTGGTGGTGGATCCGGGCAGTATGGAAATACCCCTCCTTGATTTTATCGAAAACCACGAATACCGCCTCCAGGGAATACTGATCACCCACGATCACAAAAACCATGTTCATGGCCTGCGGACCCTAAAACGGATCTACGATGTTGAGGTCTTTGCAGTTAACCCCATGGTGGAGGGCTACAAAACTACGGTGATTCGCGACGGAGATGTGCTGCGGTTGGGGGCCATTACCATTACGGTAATCACCGTGCCGGGTCATTCATCGGATTCGGCGGTGTTCAAGGCCAACAAAACGCTTTTTACAGGAGATACGATTACTGCGGGCCTGCTGGGAACCACGATCTCCTCGTATGGAAAAACAAAACAAATGGACGGCCTGCGAAGCAAAGTTCTTTCTCTGCCGGGAAATTTTGTTGTCCTTCCCGGGCATGGACCTCCTTCAACACTGGAGGCAGAACGGAAATATAATGCAGGGATTCAAAGTTACGAGGAAAATAAAAATAAACACCCCCGGTTTAAGTCTGTGTTTTATTAAAGCTCAAAGGGCTATCACATTCCGGGCCATGAGTTGGGCTATGTTGTATTTCCGTTCCATGGTAAGTTCTTCGTTTCCCCGTAAAAAAGTTTCCAGCGAGGCCGCAAACGAATCGGGCAGTACCGGCAAATCCAGCACCTGTTTGTAATAGGCCCGGTGGGAAGGTTCAAAGCGGTGGTTGATGCAGAACAGGGCAAGGCATGCGTATTTGATAAAGAGGGCAGAAGATACAAGATAATAAAATTCATCATCATTTATCAGCGCCGCTCCCAGATCGCTAAGAGTGTGTTCCATTTTGCATTGAATGGCATCCCTCATCAGAGTCCAGAATTCATCGTCAAGGTTCTGCAGTTTTTTCCGGACTTGGTCGATCCAGCCCGTTCTGGAAAAAAAGAGTTCCCCCTGGGCAAGCCGGTAAAATCCATAGGTTCCGGAGTCTTTTAAAAGCCAAAGATCATGCTGTTTGGTTTCAACCATGGAAGTCAATTCATCAATTTTTTTGGTATCTTTGAATTCCAGCCTGACCGGCAGGTTTCCGATAAGAAAGCGGTCTTTGGCGCTGCTGCCTGAACTTTCAAAAACCGCTGCATCGGGACCGTACATTTTTTTTCTTTTTTCCGGCCCGGGGATGGTTCCGGTATAATAAACATCCAGAATCACTGCAAAATAGGGGTCCAGTGTGTCGGGGTCCGCCGCTTCGTTAAGACAAATACACTCCACCTCCGGCCATTGGGAAAGGAGGGAAACAAATCGTTCGGTTAGCGCCCGTGTCTTATATTTCATGATTAGTAAGTATATCATAAAAAAGATAATATGAAAACCATCGAAAACGGCTGGCCCGGCGGAGGTGTATTATATGAGGCGGCCTCTCCGTTGTTACTAGCTGTTCTTGTTCCCCACCGGGACTGCCTTCCGGCCCTGAACGCATGCCGGCAGCATCTCTTTGCAGCAGGCATTGATGGAGCTTATTCCTTTCCTGCCGCCGCTCCGCTGGCCCTTCTTAAACGGCCCCTTGAACCCGGTGAACTAAAATCAGCGGCGTCGGAACTGCGAAAACTTCTGGGGAATATAAAAATAGTTTCCTCTGGTCAAGGTGAATGCAGCGGTTTTGCGGGTCATCCATCAGGCGAGGTCAGGTTTTTCGGCCCCCTGCTGGAACTGCCTCTTCCTGTTTTTTCCGCCGATGCAGTATTACAGCGCTGGGAAAAACCCATCCTGGCACCGGCAATCCTTGCCCCCGGCGAATCATCCCTCCAGGAGGTCATGGAAAACGACCCGCAGAGGTACGCTGGTTTGCATAAGCAAGGCGGATCGGCATGGCTGCCACGGGCAGCAGCCCTGGCAAATCTTACCCTGTGGCCGCTTCTGCCCTCGGCAAAAGCCAGTACGGATTTTTCTTTCTTTGAAAAGAATTATTCTTTTACCTGGAAAATGGGCCCCCTCCATTGGCTGCCTAATCCAAACAAAAAAAAGAGGATGAATCATAACCATGGATGATTGGTTCCGCATAGACGGGGAGAGACTGCAGTTGAATATCAAAGTAGTTCCAGGTTCATCCAGAACAGAATTTGCCGGTGTCAATAACGGCAGGCTTCGTATCCGCATTGCCGCCATACCCGAAGACGGCAGGGCAAATAATGAACTTATCGCTTTTTTAGCAAAATTTTTGAATTGTGCCAAAAAGGAAATCGTACTACAATCGGGTGAACGGTCCCGGCAAAAAACACTTTCCTTGCCGGGTTCGGTTCAGCAAAAAATCGAACACCTGATTGAAAGGAATCCCGGGAACAAGTAACAATGAATGTTGGTAACCGTCATTACAGAACCATCTGGCTCAAAGGACAAGATCGCAGGACTGTCCAGATAATTAATCAACAAATACTTCCTTTTTCGTTTGAGGTTATTGATCTGCACAATGTTGAAGATACCGCCAGGGCAATAAGGGATATGTATGTCCGGGGAGCGGGACTTGTTGGAGCAGCCGCTGCTTTTGGCATATACCTTGCCGCTCTTAATGCCAGAGAAGATTCTTTTAACGAAGAAATGGCTGCGGCAGCTTTGCTGTTAAAAAGTACCCGGCCCACAGCGAGCAACTTGGCATGGGCTGTGGATAGAATGATCCATGCCCTGGCAGGAAGCCGTGGTACTCTGGAACAGAAAAGAGAAGCCGCTAAGATAGAAGCCCAGGCAATCGCCGATGAAGATGCAGAGTTTTGCAGGATAATAGGCATTCACGGTCTTGGCATTATAAAAAAAATTTCCCAAAAAAAAGAGCGCGGACCTGTGAATATTCTTACTCATTGCAATGCCGGGTGGCTTGCCTTTGTTGATTTCGGGTCAGCCCTTGCGCCGGTATACGCTGCCTTTGACCAGGATATACCTGTCCATGTCTGGGTGGATGAAACCCGGCCCAGAAATCAGGGGGCGGGTCTTACTGCCTGGGAACTGAGTGAACATGGGGTAAGCCATGATCTCATTAGTGATAATGCGGGGGGCCACCTGATGCAGCACGGCCTGGTGGACCTGGTGATTACCGGGGCGGATCGGGTAACCCGGCAGGGAGATGCGGCAAATAAAATCGGTACCTATCTAAAGGCCGTGGCGGCAAAAGAAAATAATATACCCTTCTATGTTGCCCTCCCTTCTTCTACCTTCGATTTTACCATGCTGGATGGGCTAAAAGAAATTCCCATTGAAGAGCGGGACCCTCAGGAAGTCAGAAATATCACCGGAAAAACGGAAAAAGGCACGATAGAAACCGTGCAAATCTGTCCGGAAGCAACAACAGCACGAAACTGGGGCTTTGATGTTACGCCGGCACGGTATATTTCGGGCCTTATCACAGAGAGGGGAATCTGTAAAGCGTCGGAAAAAGGTATTTGTGAATTATTTCCGGAGTATTTCCGTGCCCAATAACAGCGAAGGTTATGTAAAATATACGGCTCTGCATATTCCGGGTCCGGCAGCAGAAGATTCTCTTTTGCAGAATTTAAACGAGATCAGAACCCGCCTTTACGATATGGGTCTTCTTGGCGTTCTTCCCGGCGGTGTTGGTTACGGCAATGTAAGTATCCGGTTCAAAGGTCCTGAATTTCTTATCAGCGGAACCGGAACAGGCGCTGACAGGATTTTGGGATTTGATAAATACTGCCTTGTCAGAGCCATTGATATTGACAACAATAGCATTTCAAGTTTTGGGCCTGTCAGGGCTTCGGCAGAATCCATGACTCACGGCATCATCTATCAGAGACTTCCTGCGGTGAATTCTGTAATCCATATTCATAGCCGCAGAATTTTTGACGGTATGCTAAGGGACGATTACTCTTCCACTTTGCCGGATGCGGAATACGGTACTCCGGAAATGGCCCGGGCTATTATCAAGGTTATCAATGATGGAAACGGACAGGCTGAAGGCATTATTGTATTAGCAGGACATGATGAAGGAGTGGTAAGCTATGGTCCTACAGTGGAAAGAACCTTTTCCCTGATTCAGAAACTCAATGACAAATATGGAGGAAAAACATGGCCATAATAGCCATTATTGGCGGAAGTGGATTGGATAACCCCAATATTTTTTCTGATGCCCAGGATTATACGGTTATGACCCCCTTTGGGGCACCCTCATCGCCCCTTAAAAAAGGGAAAATCGGCGGTGTTGATGTGATCTTGCTTGCCCGCCATGGCCGGGAACATACCATACCGCCTTCCCAGGTGAACTTTAGGGCAAACATCTCCGCCCTAAATGCCGAAGGGTGTACCCGCATCCTAGCCACTACCGCGGTGGGTTCTCTTAGGGAAGAGATCAAAAGGGGGGATTTGATAATCGTTGATCAGTTTATTGATTTTACAAAGCAGCGAAAGATGACCTTCCATGAATCCTTTGAACCCCAGAATCCTGTCCATTGCCCCATGGCCGATCCTTTCGATCTGCACATGAGAGATTTGCTGATCGAAGAATGCCGCAGCAAGGGTTATCCATACCATCAAAAAGGAACCGTCGTTACCATTGAGGGTCCCCGTTTTTCTACCCGGGCCGAATCCCATATGTTCCGATCCTGGGGAGCGGATATTATCAACATGTCCACCGCCACCGAAACCGCCCTGGCAAACGAGGCGGGTATTCCCTACGCGGCAGCGGCTATGAGCACCGATTATGACTGCTGGCGGATCGATGAAGAACCCGTAAGCTGGGAAGCCATTGCAAAGGTCTTTGCGGAAAATGCTGAAAAAGTAACGGCCCTTCTCGCTGGGGTTATTCCCAAAATAATTTAGCTTTTTCCAAAACTCTGTTTGTTTTGGAAAAAGCTAAGGCGGATAAAAAATATCTGAGGAAGGTTTCAGGGCAGAGGCTTCGAGTCTAGGGTAATAGACTACGTAGATGCCGCACTAAGCAATTTTTGATACAGTCCCAAATTTTCCTGGTCAAAGCAAACAAAAACGACCCGTTTGATCCCCGGTGTTTTTGAGATCGTTTCCTTGACCGCCGCAACGGCTATGGCGGCGGCTTTGTCTTTGGGGTAGCCAAAAATCCCGGTGCTGACATTGGGAAAGGCGATGCTTCCCAGTTTATTTTCTTCGGCAAGAAGCAGACTTTTCCGGTAACAGGATGCAAGCAGCTCCGGTTCGCCATGACCGCCGCCGTGCCAGACCGGGCCCACGGTGTGGATCACATGCTTGGCAGGAAGTTTTCCCGCGCCGGTGATCACCGCATCCCCTGTAGGGCAGGGGCCGCCGGGGACATTCCGCCGGGCGGCGGCAGTTTTCCGGCATTCTTCCAGTAAAGAAGGCCCGGCGGCCCGGTGTATGGCGCCGTCCACTCCGCCTCCGCCCATAAGACTGGAGTTTGCCGCGTTGACAATAGCGTCTACCCTTTGAGCGGTAATGTCTCCCTGTATTACTTCTAACTGTGGCATATTTTCTCCTTGATTTGGTCCCCTACATTCTTCCCGTTTTTATTTTCCAGGACGATAAGAAACAAGCCTTTTCCTTTGGAATGTTTCTCCCAGAGCCCACCGATTAAGGCTTTTTCTTTAGTATCATCGCTGCTGGCCAGGTGTGCTCCTTTATATTCGACCACCAGCATCCGGCTATCTTTTAATTTTATAATAAAACCAGGGTAAAAACCATCTGTCGATGCTGACAGCCTGAATGGAGCAGGATGGCTTTGAATATTGGCAGGGGAACACAGAACGTAGGAAAAACTGCCAATATTTCAACGGTTTATTTTACTATGATAGAACTGGAAAGAAAGTTTCCTTCGGTTGAAGTGTTGGAACGTATAGCTGATGCGCTCAAAATAGCTTCGACGGAACTTTTTTAAAGGCTTGTTACCCAATAGAAGCAGTTAAGGGACTCCATAAGTTCGTCTTGAACGGTTTTGTACAGATGGTTAAAACCCATATCAAAGACTCCAAAGCAAAGGCTAATGATGGAGAATTCAGTGTTTGTTAAATACTTTACGGCCTGATTCTTGGCGGTCAGTTTAGAGTAAGCATGGCAAATTACCTGTTTCTAATGATTGCATACAATTTTCATGAATCCTCCTAATTCGTAACTGACGGGCAACAAAGAAACCGTCTTTTCCCAATTCCAGCAGGAAACTCTACAGATTAATAATTATGACTGTTTCCAATTTTATTTCTTTTCCTGTCATCTCCTACATTAAGAAATTGCAGTATATAAGGGCCTTTTTATGTCCAAAAGTCTCCCCTTTTTTCCAGTGGTTAATAAGGCATGGAGAGCCTCCTTTCCTTTATGGATTATTGTATCATAATCCGATACACGCTATAACCCCATAAAGCTTTATCTCTTGGAATTATTATAAGATATGGTAAGTTACGTTAATGTCTGACAATTTAGCACAACTACAAAAAATGATATACGAAATCCGAGAACAAAAAGTAATGCTTGACCGTGATTTAGCTGTTTTATATGGTTCTGAACTAAAAAGGTTGAATGAAGCAGTTTAACGCAATATTGAGCGTTTTCCGCTTGATTTTATGTTCCAACTGACGAAAGATGAATGGAATGTTTTGCGGTCGCAAATTGCGACCACAAACAAGGATTTGTCAAAAGTACGCTTTTTACCGTATGTTTTTACCGAACACGGTGTTTCTATGCTATCCAGCGTCTTAAATTCTGAGCATGCAATCGGGGTAAACATCAACATCATGCGGGCTTTTGTTAAATTAAGACATTACGTGCTTTCACAAAGTAAAGACCAGCAAATCGCCGAACTGTGAAAACTTCTTATGCTTCATATCGAAAATAGTGACTATAAGTTTTCAAAACAAGACAAGGCAATTAAGCAGATCATCATCGCTTTGAACAACCTCATTGAAAAGCCGCCAAAAGCAAAACGATTGGCTTTAAGGCAGGGGATTAATGGGTAAAATTGGTGACTGACACTCAAGCGCATGCAATGTGAGGGGGTAACGAAAGACTTGGTCAGGGCTGAAAGTTCTTCACAAGTGTTCAAGAATTTGCAAAAAACTCCAAGCAATTTATAAGCAAGGCTGGAGTTTGGGGGAGACTTTCCCCAAATACATTAATAACGGAACAGTTTAGATATTAACTATATAAACAGGTTTCATAATAATATCTGATATGATAAAATATTGTGAAAAACGAGTATTTTAAATAAAAACTAAATATGGAATTATTTTTTAATGAAAAAATAAAAGAACTCAAAAAAGGTGTTAATATTGGCTATTGTAGAATTTGCGGAAATTACCGTAAATTAACTGTTAACCATGTTCCACCAAAAGCATGTGGTAACAATAATAGAATAGAAATAATCTATGATAATAAAAAACTCATTTCACAAAATGGTTTAAATTGTAAAACAATTTGTGAGGAATGTAATAATATACTTTTGGGGTCGAATTACGACAAAGAATTAATCAGACTCTATAAAGAAATAAAATCATTCAATAAAAGTGGAATAATAGTTGGGAAAATTCAAAAAAATATTGATGTAAAAAAATTAGTCCGCTGTTTACTTGGACATTTATTGTCAATATGTGTTTACGAAAAAAATAATACAATACAAGAACTATTAAAAAATAAAATAAAAAATAATCTATTATTTAACACTTATAGGGATTTTGTCTTAGGTAAAACTGATATATTAAAAAATTACAGTTGTTACTATTGGTATTACCCTTATGACAATATTGTAATAACTCCTTATTTTCTTAAGGCAGATGTTATTACTGGCCCAAAAATTTTAGAATTATTTGGAACAATAATTAAGCTTTTCCCCATAGCTTTATATATTATTGATGAGAGTAACAGTACAGCAGAAATAGATTGTAAAAAAATTGATTTCAATCAAAATTGTTTGACTTTTGATATAAAAGAAAAAATAAAGTATGATTTTCCTGAATTGCCATCAAAAAATGAGAGCCTGTCTGATTTTATGTGTAAATGGCAAAATATCATAAGAACGGAACCCGTTCTTTTCCGAACTCAATGGCGAACTGGTTTAACGCCCGCCCCCAATCCCTTATCGGCATCGTCCATTTCTCAGAAGCGTTCCGAATCGCCAGATACAGTATCTTAAATATAGCATCGTCTGTCGAAAATGACGAGCGGTTTTTCGTGACTTTGCGAAGCTGGTAATTCAGCGATTCAACCGCGTTGGTTGTATATATTGCTTTGCGTATCTCAGGCGGGTATTTGAAAAACTCGCTCAGGTTTTCCCAATGGCGATCCCATGACTGATAGATCATGGGGTATTTCCCGTTCCAGTGGTTTCCGAATTCTTCCAGGGCAGCACGGCCAGATTCCTCGCTGGCGGCAGAATAGATTTCTTTCAAGCCAGCGCATATCTTTTTCAGGTCTTTGTACGAAACAAACTTGGTGGAATTGCGGACCATGTGGACGATGCAAAGCTGAACCCTGGTTTGGGGGTACACCGCATGAACAGCCTCAGGGAAGCCGGAAAGCCCGTCCATACAGGCAATGAGAATATCTTGAACTCCGCGGTTTTTTATCTCGGTTAACACCCCCATCCAGAACTTGGCCCCTTCGCTTTGGGCTATCCACAGCCCTAACACTTCCTTTTTCCCTTCAAAATTAACTCCCAGAGCCACATACACGCTTTTTATGCTGCTTTTCCCGTCTATCCTGCCTTTGACCACCAGAGCGTCCAAATACAGTATCGCATACGATTGGTCCAACGGCCGGTTCTGCCATTCACGCACTTCCTCAAGTACCGCGTTCGTTACCCGGCTTATCAGATCAGGCGACACTTCTACATTGTATATCTTCTCCAGATGCCTCTTGATATCACGGTCGCTCATCCCGAAGGAATACATCGAAATGATCTGGTCGTTGAACAGCGGCGCCCGCTTCTCATGCTTGGGGACTATTATCGGCTCGAAGCTGCCGTTGCGGTCGCGGGGCACATCGATAGTTGTTTCCTGGTTTTCCAGTAGAACCGTTTTTTCTGTATGCCCGTTTCGGCTGTTTCCGCTGTTGTCTCCGGCGTTGGAGTTTTTCTCATACCCCAGATGCTCTGTCATTTCAGCTTCAAGCGCCCGCTGGAGTATCCGTCCGGTTAATTGCTTGATAAGCCCGTCTTGGCCTACGACCTCGTCCTGGGTTAACCCCCTAAAGTCGATATTATCAAGCAGCTGGTCGATAATATCCTTTTCTTTCTCTTTCTTCTTTCGTGCCATGGCCATACTTTACCTCACTATGGCCATTTACACAATTTTTAGGACATGCTCAAAAATGAGTTGATAATGTTGAGCTCAAGCGCTTCGTTTGATGTTAAAAACAAACCTTAAAAAAATGACAGCTTGCTTAAACTACTTGGATTTGTTGCTTTAATTTATGCTAATGTCTGGAAGCAATTTTTTAATATTTGATAGTTCTTCACATTTATCTTGTGGAACAATTTTATTAATAATATTTGTATTTAAAGGAAACATACGTGATATATTTATTACTTTGTCTTTATGATCGGTAGAATTACCATCTTTTACATAATAGTATATTTTTATTGATTTACAATTATCTGTATCAATTATTTTAGATAAAATAGTTCTATCAGATATTCCGCAAGAATGCCCCAATACATATACTTCATATTCATTGTTTTCAATAAATTTCACCAATTCATTATAATTACCAGTTATTGTATAATTAATTGTTTTAACATTTTCAGAATAGCCACTGTCAAAACTATTTTTAATTTCATTAAATTCTACATCTTTTTCATCATCGTATCCAAATATTACCGGATTTATTGCGTTGTTTAACTCACCATGAATATGAATACTTTTTACTTCATCTGGAAATGCATCCTTTAATTCTTTTACATAATAGTCTTCAATATTTGTATAATTAAAATTTAAAAAAATTGTATAATTTTTTATTCTTGGATTCATACTTTTATTAATACTATTTTCAGTAACAATATTATCTACAAGGTTATTTATACTATCCAATGGAACAAATGATTTCTCTAATTGCTTTTTTAAATAAATCACCATAAGATTTTTTATTGAATTAAATTCTTTATTTAATTTTCTAATACCACCTTCTCTAATATTTTTGAAAGATGCTTTTAGAGCATTATAATATTCTACTTCAATATCAAACCAATGATTATAGCTATTTTCAGTAATCTGAGATAAAAATGAGTTTTTAACAATAAAATTATGTTTATTTGCTTTAAGAAATGAACTTAAAAAATAATTAATTTTTTCTTGTCCTTTTTTTTTAAAACTTCATCAGGAATATTGTTATTATAAAATGGAATATCTATTAATGATATTTCATCATCATTATAATCAAAATAAATAGGTTGAGTTCCTTTTTTTTCAGCCGATTCATTTTCTAAGAGATATTTATTTATTAGAGCATTAGCCTTTTGTTCCCATAAATCATTAATGAAATCTATATAACTAGTTTTATAATCATGAGCTAAATCAAAACCATTACCAATAAGAAGCAATCTATTCATTATCATACTCACCCCCACTCCACCTTCGGCAAGCCTGCCACAATGTCCACTGTCTTCATACTAACTGTAATAACCGACAACAGCAAATCCAAAATATACTGTGGGTTCTCATGTTCCATAGCCCAATCGTTGGGGTCATTTTTTATGCCGCTTTCTTTGTGGGTTGTTACAGCGTAACGCTCCATTACCCATTCTATAGCGGATTTACCGTTGACTACATACTCGTAGGCTTTTTCCGGTATGTTGGAAATGGTCAACCAGGAATTATAGATTATTGTATCTTTTTTGCTTTTTGAGGGGAAAGACATTTTATTTACGGCTAATTGACCTTCGGGGAATGGCTTTTTTGGAACTGGCTTGCCATTTATTAAGATTTCTTTTGGTGGCTCGTATTTTTCATAATCAATGTGTAAATCCCCCAATTCCTTACCCGCTTTAGAAAATGCCCAAAAGTCCGCCGGTTTTTCTACAAGCGGCAAGCGTGGAAGCATTTTTTTTAGGTCGTTGGCAAATGTAGTCCGATAATCTGGGCTATGCAATAAACCGTATACATAATAGAAAATGTCTTTCTTGGTTATTTTCAGACCATAACGACTTTTTGCCTGTTCAAGAATGAAGTCGGAAATTGCATCATGGCGAATATATTCGTCTTCAACCTGTTCAAAAAGCCCCGATTGTGCTTTATCTTTCTTTTCATACCAGTAGAGGGGGAAACATTGGGTTCCTGCATCAAGAATATTGAGATCTGTAATGATATTAGTAATAAGTACCGATGTATTATCTAAACGAGTATTTAATCCAGAAACACATATAAATAAATTGGAAGTATATATAGATGGTATAAGCTGTGGCCAAATTCCGGGACTTTCAATAAATGGCCTGTCATAATAAAGATATTCTTTTGAAAATGGACGGTGTAAGCCAATAATTATTTCTTCGTTCTTGAATTTATGAATAATATTTTTTTCAATATCATTCCTCAATGAACGAGTCCAACTGATTTTTTGAGGATTGGGGTTTATGTATTTTATAATATCCACGTTTTTATTTTTCTTACGCTCATTTTCAATCTGACGTCTCTGTTCATTATAGAAATTAATCATTTTATTCATATTATTTTTTAGCAAATTTTTAGAAAAATTATATACCCATACATCTCTATTTGTTGCTGCCCCAATTGCATAAGTAGAGAAGAACGATTGTGTTTGCCTATCAAATTTTTTGATGGGTTCAATTTGAATAAATTCTGCATATTTGGAATTACGCTTGTTTATCCAGTCGCCATGATCGTTTGGGGTGAGTATTTGTTTATTTAATTTAATATTTATAAATGATTTATTATTTGTTAAAAAAGTAAACTTGTCTTTACGATTTAAATAATCGCCAATATCATAATAATGTATCATAGCTTTATTATCATTAACAGAATGTTTTTTAATTAATAAAGTAATAGCAACACCTGTCATTATATCAAATACATTTTGTCCTTCTCGTTTGGCAGCTTCACCACTTTTACCTTTTATTGCGCCTCGGAGATTTAGTATATATATAGCAGAGAATTCTTTTTCAAAATGTTTTCTTAAGCCATCAAATCCGCCTTTGTCAATCCAACCACTGTTAGTAATAAATGCAACGATCCCACCAGTGTCAATATCAATACGGTCAGATGCCCAACGGAAAGCTTTAACATAGCTATCATAAAGACCTCTAGCTAATGTAGCGGTACTATCAAAAACATATGTATTTTGTATTCTGCTTTCAAGTTTTAGGTATTGTTGATTTTGTGCATTATCATTTGCGGATCGCTGCCCTATTGAATATGGCGGATTACCGAAAATAACCCGTAATGGTGTGTTCTGTTGCATTTGCACCCGTTCAGAATTTTGAGGAAAAATTTCACTAAACAGGACTTCACCTTCCTTTGTTTCTCCCAGTTGGAAGGTATCGGTTAAGCATATTCCGGGGAAGGGGGTGTATGGGATGGAAAGTGGAGAGGAGAGAGTAGAAAGTGGAGAATGGAAAGTAGGAAGCAAATCGTTTTCTCTACTCTCTACACTCAACTCTTTGCTCTCCATCCCCCCTACTCCATACTCAACTTTTTTCTCAGCGACTTCATCAAAGCTGTCAGCATACGTCCTACTGTATCCGTTTGTTTCTGTATAACCGTCATTTCTTCCATTTTGATATACTTTACTCGTTCCGCAATAATCAGGTGAGTCTCCAGTTCGCAAAGGGAACCGTTTGCTATGGACAGAAAGCGTAGATATTCCTTCTTTGTTAGCCTCCCGTTTCCTTCCGCTATGTTCGCCGGAATTGACACTGCCGCCCGCTGAGTCTGATTCGTCAGCGAAAACGTCTCCTCTTTCGGATATTTTTTCGTTAGCTTGTAAATCATCTCCACCAGATTCATAGCTTCCTGCCATACCTGCAATTTCATGTAAATCCGCATGGTTGTTTCCTCCGCTCTCTACTTTCCACTTTCCCCTACCTGCCAAATCATGATACACATTCTCGATATTAATCGACGCAATATAATACGCCAGCAAAATAATTTCATTGGCGTGAATTTCTTTAGTATATTTCCGTTTCAAGTCTTCATTTTTTATTATGCCGCTTTGCAAAAGGCGGGTTATAAATGTACCTGTTCCGGTAAAGGGGTCTAGGATATGGACATTTTCATCAGACATACTACGTCCGAACTCTTTTTGCAAAACATCTTCTACACTATGGATTATAAAATCTACGACTTCAACCGGGGTGTAAACAATGCCTAATTTTTCGGTAACTTTTGGGAAGGCTGTACGGAAAAACTTATCGTATAATTCGACAATGATTTTCTGCTTGGCTTCGCTGTTGTCTATGTCGCTTGCCCTTTGTTGGACAGACACATAAAACTTGTCAAGTTTTTCTGTATCATCTTTTTTCTGTTTCTCGTTAAGAGCATCAATAATACCCTGTAAAGATTGTGATACTGTATTGTTTTTTGCAAAAGAGTAATCTTCAAAAAGAGCATCAAATACCGGCTGTGTGATGATATGTTGTGCCAGCATTTCTATTGCTTCCTGTTCCGTGACAGCAGGGTTTATATTCTTTCGCAAGCCGGTCAGGTATTTTTCAAACTCGTCTTTGGCATTGCCTTTCTTTTTTACAATTTCGGTAATACTTTCTATGTGGTGTTCGGCGATTGCGGCGACATCTTTTGCCCATTGTTCCCAATACGGTTTTGTACCGCATTTTTGGACTATTTTTGCGTATATTTGACCTTGCAATTTGGCAAATTCCAGTTCCAGTTGTTTTTCAATTTTAGATTTTGTTAAACTTGAACCGCCTGTATCGCCGTCATCATCAACAGCACCGCCGCCAATTTCGGCACCGGTAACGGAAATACCGCCGCCTTTGCCTTTATGTCCTGTACTTTTCTTTTTATTAAGTTCTATCTTATTGATTGTGGCGTTAAAGCGGTCATCGTGGGCGCGAAGGGCGTTAAGGACAGTCCACACCACATTAAAGCGGTCAGAGGCTAATGTTTTTTCGGGGTCAGCATCGCTCTGAACAACTACCGGAATAATGATATAGCCGTATTTTTTCCCTTCGGCTCTCCGCATTACCCGCCCTACCGATTGGACAACATCTATTTGGCTGTTTCTGGCGGAAAGGAACATAACGGCATCAAGCGAAGGAACGTCAACACCTTCCGATAGACAACGGACATTATGCAGTATCTTACATTCCTGTTTGGCAGGGTCGGCGGATTTAAGCCAATGTAATTTTTGCTCCCTGATTTGGGCGCCCATTGTTCCGTCAACATGGTCTGCATCGACAACAACCATTTCACTGCGTTTTTCTTCGGCAAGTGTTTCAAAGTAGGCGTCACGACAGGCATTAAAATCTAAAACGGTATCTTTTGATACGGCGATATTCTGGCAGAACGCAACGGCGCTCCGCATGGGTGCAGGGTCAACACCTTCAAACAATTCTTTATCGGTCAAAGATTTTTTGGACAGGGCATTTATACAGCCGATTATTTTTAGCGCGTCATCTGTCTTAATCTCTGCGTTCTTATCTTTTATTGATTTTGCCAGTTTTTCGCTTAATTGGTCTTCTTCGATTGTTAGAACGATGACTTTGTAATCGGATAAAAGTTGCTTGTCTACCGCTTCGCCAAAACCGATACGGTAGATTTCTTCTCCGTATTTTTCCGGGTCATCCATAGAGCAGACTTCGGCTGAAGCTTCCCTTGCTTTGGTTTGTGCCGCTTCTGAATAAATCCTGGGAGTGGCTGTCATATAGATACGTTTTTTGGCTTTGATGTATTTATCTTCATGCACTTTTACAAAATCGGCATCTTCTTTGCCCAATACCGTTACGCCTGTGGTGCGGTGGGCTTCATCACATATAACAAGGTTAAAAAGAAAACGGTCCTTTTTTATTTTGTTGATAGAGGTCTGCACTTTGCTGATAACGTCTATAGATTGGTATGTGGAAAAAACCACGATATTACC
>WRIV01000017.1 GCA_009782555.1 Treponema sp.
CCTGGTGATTATGGTGGAGGTGCCATACCCGATCCCTTTCCGAACTCGGAAGTCAAGCCCTCTAACGTCGATGGTACTGCGCCTCTAAGACGCGGGAGAGTAGATAGTCGCCAGGCTTTTTTCATAAAAACCCCCCGCTATAAAAGTAGGGGTTTTTTATGAAATTGGTCTTAAGAGGATCTAAGTGGTGTTTGTCCCGCGAGGCTGGAAACAAAAAGAGGCTTGATGGCAAACACCAAAAGTAAAAAGAACAGCAGGTTTTTTTAACAATTAGATTAATCCTATTACAATCACCTCTCGAAAAACTGCTCCTGTCCGGCGGACCGGAGAAAGTCAGTCAGCCCTGCTTGTTTGATACCGCTCAAAACCGCTATAATAAGTTGATTTATGGAATTCAGCGAGATCAATCTGCATCCGGATCTGAAGCGGGGCATAACCGATATGGGATACATTACCTGTATGCCCGTACAGGAACAGGTCCTGGCCAGCGCCTTTGGCGGTGAAGATCTATATGTTCAATCCCAGACAGGGACAGGAAAAACAGCGGCCTTTTTGATTGTGATTTTTCAACGCCTCCTTGCTGAACCCATGCTGGGGGGAAAGAAGGCGATTATCATGGTACCTACCAGGGAACTGGCAGTGCAGGTCGAAGAAGAAGCCAAGGCTTTGGGAAAATATCTGCCATTTAAGTCAGGAAGTTTTTACGGCGGCGTTGGCTATGCCCAGCAGCAACGGCTCTTAAAAGACAATGTTCAAATTCTTGTGGGAACCCCGGGACGGGTGCTGGATTTGAACAAATCGGGTCACATGAACCTTATGGACATTGCCTTTCTGGTGCTGGACGAAGCAGACCGGATGTTTGACATGGGCTTTTATCCCGACCTTCGAAAACTTATCCGGGTGGTGCCCCCCGCAGATCGCCGTCAAACCATGCTTTTTAGCGCCACCCTCAATGCCTGGGTCAAAAATCTTGCCTGGGAATATACCAAAAATCCAAAGGAAATCGAAATAGAGCCGGAAACGGTAACCGTAGATGAAGTAGACCAAATCCTCTATCATGTGCCCAGCGAAGACAAAATGAAACTCCTCCTTGGAATTTTGGATCAGGAAAAACCCGAGAGCGCCATAATCTTTTGTAACACTAAGCGCTATGCGGAAATTGTTGCAAAGCGGCTTCGGATCAACGGCGTTGACTGCGAGTTTATTATCGGCGATCTTCCCCAGGTCAAACGGCTCAAGATCATTGATGATATCAAGGTTGGGCATACGCGTTTTCTTGTGGCCACCGATGTTGCCGCCCGGGGCTTGGATATCGAAGGTCTTGCCCTGGTGGTAAACTTCGATTTGCCCGTCGAGGCGGAAAATTATGTCCACCGTATTGGACGAACTGCCCGGGCGGGCAAGACCGGCAAGGCCGTTACCCTGGCCAGCGAGCAGGACGTTTATGAATTGCCGGACATCGAAAAATACATCGGAAAAAAAGTCCCCTCCCAAATTGCCGATGAATCCCTTTACGGCGAAGACAAGAGCGAAGGAGTCCGGATTAAGACCGATTATTATGATGATCGGCGAAGAGACGAGGGACCCAGAAGTGCCCGCCGGAGCAGCGGAAGGAGCCGTGATGGCGGAAGCGGCCGGGGTGATAAAAAACAGTCACCGGAAAAGAAACATCAAAACAGGGACCGGGCAGGCCGGAAGGGATACAGTACGCCGACGGCTTCAGCAAAAACCAAGGGAACGGGACCGGCCCGCCAGGACCCGCCAAACCTCGCAGGGCTTCCCTTTGATGAACGGATGGCCTACTACAAAGAAAAATATGAGAGACAGGGAACCAATAAAAACAAACCGGCTATTTGGGAGAAAGGCCGCAAAGACCAAGGGCAAGGAGATCAAGGCCAGGAGAATCGAAGCAGGCGGAGTAAACACAGAAAATCCGCTCAGGCCGGCAGCAATATAAGTAAGCAAGCCGGTAATTCCGGATCACAGCCGATTGATCCAGGGATAACCGTTAATGCCCAAGCTTCAGCTTCAAAAGAAGAAAAGCAGGGTATCTTTGGAAAGTTTTTCGGGATTTTCAACAAGCAATGAATTTCTCCCTTTATCCTTTTTCACTTAACTTTGAGAACGAACCGGCCGCCGCCAGTTTTCCCTTTGTCTTTGAAAATGAACCGGTGTTACAAATATCCCCCGGCAATGTTACCGCACCCTCCTGCCTTATTACCGGGCGTTCCGCCGGGAACATGGCTTTTCGCAGGGCCCATGGTCCGGTACGGAGGGCTTTTTTTAAAACCCTCCATATTTCTCCGGAAAGAGTATACAGCCTTATCCAGGTTCATTCCCGTGATATATATGTTTTAAGCGAACCCGAAGGTTCTATGACATCTTACATTACGTTGCCGTCCCCCGATGCTTTTACACGGCGGGGAGACGGCATGGTAAGTTTTTCTTGCGGTACATTTCTTGCGGTTAGTGTGGCGGATTGTCTGCCGGTATTTTTGCTGGATACGAAAAACGGATATTTTGCGGTCCTCCATTCGGGTTGGAAAGGAACGGGCATTGTGGTAAAGGCTCTGGAAATCCTGCAAAAGAGGGGGGGCAGACCGGAACAGATGGCCGCAGTCCTTGGCCCCTGTATCCAAAGCTGCTGCTACCGGGTGGATGAAGAACGAGCAAAGCTGTTTGAGGCGGAATTCGGTTCCATGCCACTGGACGGTGATTCAGGTATAGATGAGTTTCCTTTGGGTCCGGTGACCCATAAGGATGATATCGGCTGGTACCTTGGACTCCAGGCAGCCAATGCCAGGCTGCTGGCCGCTGCGGGGGTACGGCACATCGCTTATTGCACGGACTGTACCTTCACCGATGAACGACTCGGCTCATACAGGCGGGAAGGAAGTTACTCCTATACCCGGATGATGGCAATGGCCGGTGTTTTTAACTGAACTAAAGACTTTTTTTTTCCGTTATGGTATCAACATATCAAGTGCCTCCAGGAAGCAGTATGTGTATACGGGCTTTCGGCCAGCGAGCGCAGGGAAATTGTTATTATTTGCCGCTAGGAGGCGGCATGAGCATGGATTTTAAGGAAAGCTGGAAACAGATAATTGCCGGAGAAATAAATACTCTGCTGGCCGAAATGGGAGCCAGTGAACGGATCGACCCTTCCGGCGTTACGGCGGAACTTCCTCCCAGACCCGGGATGGGGGATATCGGTTTTCCCATGTTCGCTTATGCAAAACTACTCCGTAAAGGGCCGCCGCAGATCGCTGCAACGCTTGCCCAGCGGCTTGACACAGCAAGCGATGCTGCAGGCGGGAAAAGTGCAGCCGGAACAGCCAATGCGGAAGGCCCCTATGTAAATGTGCGGTTGGACCGGAGGAAGGCGGCGGCGGCGATCCTTACGGAAATGCTGAATAAACCTGTGGGGCAGCCGCGAAATTGGGCGGCTTCGCAGGATTTTCTTCCAGAAGGGAAAAACCAGGCGCCCCGAATCATGGTGGAGTTTTCCAGTCCCAATACCAACAAGCCCCTTCACCTGGGGCATCTTCGCAACGATATCCTGGGGGAAAGTATCTCCCGAATTCTCACTGCCTGCGGAGCGGAAGTTCGCAAGGTATGCATCATCAACGATCGGGGAATCCATATCTGCAAATCCATGCTTGCCTATAAGGAACAGGGGGACGAAAAAACTCCTGAGTCAGCGGGGAAAAAGAGCGATCATTTTGTTGGGGACTGGTATGTAGCGTTCAGCAGGCAGCTCAAGGAAGAAACAGAAGAACTGATGAACAGCCAGAACCTGAAAAAAGACGAGGCCGAGGCCGCAGCGCCGGTCCTGTCCCGGGCCCAGGAACTGCTCCGTCTCTGGGAAAGAGGAGATGAGGAAACGGTTATTTTGTGGAAGAAGATGAATGACTGGACCATCGAGGGGATGAAAAAAACCTATGAACGGACAGGCATTTCATTCGATCAATATTATTTTGAAAGCGAAACCTATCTTAAGGGAAAAGAGGAAATTGGAAAGGGTCTTGAAAAAGGGATCTTTTATAAAAATTCCGACGGCGCTGTGATGGTAGATCTGGAAGCGGAAAAACTCGGAAAAAAAATTCTCCTCCGCAGTGACGGTACCTCCATCTATATTACCCAAGACATAGGACTTGCCATTTACCGGAACCGGGACTGGCCCTTTGACCGGCTGATCTATGTGGTTGGTTCGGAGCAGCAGTACCATTTCAAGGTGCTGTTCGCCATTTTGGAAAAACTGGGATTCCCCTGGGCAAAAAATCTCTGCCATCTTTCCTACGGCATGGTAAATCTGCCGGAGGGAAAAATGAAAAGCCGGGAAGGGATCGTGGTGGACGCCGACGATCTTATCGACAGTCTGCGGGATCTGGCCCTGGAAGAAATCCGGGAAAAGGAAAGGGAAGAAGCGGTGGGCAGCCCCCAGGAAACCGCCGAAAAGATCGCCCTGGGGGCCCTTCATTATTTTCTTCTTTCCGTGTCCCCCTTCAAAGACATGCTCTTTTGTCCCAAAGAAAGCCTTTCTTTTAACGGCAATACAGGACCCTATTTACAGTACATGGGAGCACGGATTTCATCCATGTTAAGAAAGACAGATGATTGTCCTTCAGAACCGGAGACAGCCGCAGACTACGAACTCCTCAACTCAGACACGGAATGGGATCTGTTAAAAACCCTGGCAGACTACGATGAAGCAGTTTCAGCCGCCGCTTCTGCCATGGATCCTTCCCTTTTGGGAACATACCTTTACAATCTTTCCAAAGCCTTTAGCCGTTTTTATCATGACTGTCCTATCTTGCAGGCGGAGACCCAGGAACTTTCCGCCGCCCGGCTGGATCTTGCCAGGGCGGTACTCAAGGTTCTAAAGAATGCCTTCTACCTTATCTGCATACCATTTTTGGAAGTGATGTAGAAAACGGCGCTGTCATTAAGGAGGACAAGATGTCCATACAAGATTCGGAAGTACCGCAGGCCTCCCAGATACCTAGCCGGATCAGGGAACTTCGCGAAGACGAGGAAATCAGCGTCATTGATCTGGCCCGGGATATCGGGATCAGTGCCGAAGACTATGCAAAATATGAATCGGGGGAATTGGACATTCCCATCAGTGTACTCTACAAAATCGCCGCATCCCTGGGAGTGGATCCCACGGTACTTCTGACCGGCGAGGATCCTCGGATGGAAAGCGCAGCGGTCTGCCGGGCCGGACAGGGAGTGCAGATAGAACGCTATCCGGGATATGAATTTTCCAGCCTGGCCTATAATTTTAAAGGCCGTACCCTTGAACCCCTCCTGGTATACCTGGATCCTTCCAAACCCGAGGCGGCCCAGGTAAGCCATGCCGGCCAGGAATTTAACTATGTCACGAAAGGAATGGTAAAGGTTACCGTGGAAAAAAGAGCCTACATTCTTGCCGCCGGGGATTCGATCTATTTTGATGCGAATCTTCCCCATGGACAGGCTGCGGTGGATGGCTCAGCGCAGTTTCTAACAATTATTCAGGAAAAGCCATGAGAGCCTTCAGCCTGGGCTTGCGATCCTCGATCGCAAGATGATCACTATAAAAGCAAACCTTTGGTTTGAATGCTGCCAGGAGGCGGCTTGTGCATGAACGAAATCCTTTCCCGCTTCCTTCCCCGGATTGACTTTGAAGATTACGAAGATTTTTTTGAAAACTACCGCTGCGAGGCGCCGGAAAATTTTAACTTTGCCTATGACGTGGTGGACGAATGGGCCCGCTTTGATCCCGGCAAACCGGCGCTCCTGTGGACAAACGATGAAGGAGTGATAAAACAATATAACTTCGGCGGTATGAAGCGCCTTTCCGATAAGGCTGCAAATGTGCTTTTATCTTTGGGAATTGCCAAAGGCGATGTGGTAATGCTGATCCTTAAACAGCGCCCCGAAGTATGGGTGATGATGCTCGCCCTGGAAAAGATAGGTGCCGTTTGTATACCCGGAACCTACCAGCTAACTAAAAAAGACTTTGTTTATCGCTGCAACACTGCCGAGGTAAAAATGATCATTGCTGCAGACGATGAAGACCTTCTTTCCACGATTACAGCTTCACTCCCTGAGTGCGGAACAATTCAACACAAAGCAATCATTGGCCCGGTAATTCCTGCAGGTTTTATTGATTTACAAAAGGTCATTGATGAAGCTCCGGATCGTTTTTCTCCTCCCCCAGAGGGGACACGGCTTAGAGAACCGATGCTGATTTACTTTTCTTCGGGAACCACCGGTATGCCCAAGATGGTCCTCCACGATCACAGCCTTCCCCTGGGACACATTGTAACCGCCAAATACTGGCACGATGTTGAAAACGGCAAGGTCCATCTGACACAGACTGATTCGGGTTGGGCCAAATTCGCCTGGGGAAAAATATACGGTCAATGGATCTGCGGAGCAGTGATCGGCGTTTACGACACGGAAAAATTCACCTCCCAGGGGTTTTTGGAAGCGATACAGCGCCTTAAACCGGCAACCCTTTGCGTCCCCGCGACCATCTACCGCTTCCTCATCAAAGAGGATCTTTCCGCCTATGATTTTAGCTTTATCAAAAGTGCGACCGTGGCGGGGGAGCCCCTGAGCCCGGAAGTGTATCATCAGATTAAAAACAAGACCGGCATGGAAATCCGGGAAGGTTTCGGCCAGTCCGAAACATCGGTGATGGCCGCCTGCTTTAAATGGCTTCCGGTACGGCCCGGTTCCATGGGTAAGCCCGCCCCCCTCTTCGGCCTGGATTTGCTCGATGAATCAGGGCGTTCCTGCGACGACGGCATGGTGGGTAATATCAGCATTACCGCCGCGGGAGTTCCAGGCCTAAGTACCGGCGGCAATCCCATTCCGGGCCTGTTCCGGGGTTATTTGAAAGATGATGAAATTACCGGCGCTTCCTGGTCAAACGGTTCCTACCGGACAGGGGACATGGCCTGGCGGGACGCCGAAGGATATTACTGGTTTGTGGGCCGCAATGACGATGTGATCAAATGTTCCGGTTACCGCATCGGTCCCTTCGAAGTGGAAAGTGCCCTTATGGAACATCCTTCGGTACTGGAATGCGCCGTTACCGCCGTTGCGGATCCAATGCGCGGCCAGGTGGTTAAAGCAACTATTGTTTTGGCAAAAGGTTATGGGGGCTCAGAAGCACTTATCAAGGAACTGCAAAATCACGTTAAACGGGTTACAGCTCCCTACAAATACCCCAGAATAGTGGAATTTGTAAGCGAACTGCCCAAAACCATCAGCGGTAAGATACAGCGCAATGTGATACGGCAGCGGGACGAAACATAAAGTTTTGAAACAAGCTAAGCTATAAGGAATTTCTTCATTTTGGCATCAGGCATCGACGGTACCTTGTACCGCTTTAAACAAACATCAATACGTTTAAAAAGAAAATCCGGCTTATATGGTTTGTTGATATAGTCGACAGCCCCAAGGCTTAAGCCTTTTTCTTTATCAGAGGTTTCGGTAAGTCCGGTGAGGAAAATCACCGGAATATCTTTGGTCTGCGGTTTTGATTTGAGGTTTTTTATTGCTTCATATCCGTCCATTTCCGGCATTTCAATATCCAGCAGGATCATGGCGGGGATAATGTTATCCAAAACCTGGAACATTTTTTCTGCTGAGTCAGCGGTTATGGCAATATATTGTTCAGAGAGAACATTTTGGCCAATAGAGAGGTTGGTAAGGCAATCATCTACCAATACGATCACCGCTTTGTTTTTCTGTTTGATCAACATCTTTATCCCATCAAAAAACGCCGTAATTATATCTCTATAGCAGGCGGTTTAAAGGAACTCTGCATGAAACATGATTTTTCCGGCATGAAATATGGCTAAAAATCCGCATCCGTGCGGATTTTTAGCTGAAGTTTTACCTGCGGCAAAACTTCAGCTAAAGCCGTGGAAGCAGCGGCCTCCATGCCGCCAAAAACAGGCTTTTGCCTAGCCGAAATTCGGCTTTTGTGGTTAAAATAGTCCGGAGGAGGAGTGTGTGCTGCAGATAGCTGTCTGTGATGACAATGCTGACGATCTGTCCAATATGATACAGCTCATAGACCTCTATAGAACATCAAAAAATCTAAACTGCGAATACGCCGCCTTTACGAATGGTATTGAGCTGGTTTCGACCCTGGAAAAAGGAATGCGGTTTGATGTATATTGCCTCGATATTATTATGCCGGGCTTTATGGGCATTGATGCCGCAAAGGAAATCCGGGATTTTGACAAAACCGCACTGATTTTATTCTTTACTTCATCGCCTGAGTTTGCTTTGAAAAGCTATTCGGTAAAAGCCGCCAGCTATATTCTTAAGCCAATCACAAAGGAAAAACTGTTCATCGCCTTTGACGAAATGCTGGAGCAGATGCAAACAGAAAAAGATGAGGATGCGGTTATCGTAAAGAGCAAAGAGGGTATTCAAAAAATAATAATCTCCAATTTGGTTTTTGCCGAGGTTCTCGGCAGGAATGTGCTGTATCACCTGAAAAACGGCAAGGTAATCGAATGTACGGAAAGCTTTTCCTCTGTCTGCGACAATCTTTTAAAATACGGGTGTTTTGTCAAAACCCACCGCTGCTATTTGGTGAATATGCAGTATGTGGAGACTATCGAAACTCATCAGGTTACCTTACAAACCCTTTCCTCTGTGCCTATCGCACAGGGCAAGGCAAGTGAGATTAAGCAGCATTACCTGAATTATCAAATGGAAGGTGAATAAGCGGATGAACCAGGTAATGACGGAAACGTTCCTTGGACATATGTTATTTTTTGGGTTTGCCCTGACACTCGGCACGTCGGTTTCGATTCTTTTCTCAGGAATTGAATTAACACGGAAAAATAAACGCACCCTTGGCTTCCTCTACGTGGTTTTCCTTATCGTCCAGTCCGTCTGCTTGTGGTTTTTGGGGTGGGATATGCTGACAAAACTGTATCCGCTGCTTGTCCATCTGCCTCTGATAGGTATTTTCTCTCTCTGTTATAAGCGTCCGTGGCTCATATCTGCCGTCAGCGTATTTTCCGCTTTTCTATGCTGCCAGCCGCCACTATGGGCATTGAACCTTTGCAGCGTTTTTTTTGACCATCGCATCGCAGAATCTGTTGTGTATGGTGCAGTCGCATTCCTGACCTATTATTTGCTGAAAAAATATACGGTTAAGCCTTTCCGGCAATTGATAGAAATATCCGTTAAATCCTGCATAATTCTTGGCGTGATACCATTTCTTTATTATTTACTCGACTACGGTACAACAACCTATACCGGTATTCTTTTCAGAGGCGCCGAATGGGCAATATATTTGATGTTCTCAGCAGTAACCATTTTCTATTTTATGTTTATCGTCATATACCATGCCGAAACACAAAAACAGGCAGCCCTCCAAAGAGAACGGGATATGCTGGATATGCAGTTTCGGATGGCGCAGACGGAGTTTGATTCCCTGCGGCAGGTGCAGCAGAATGCCGCAGTCTACCGGCACGATATGCGCCACCATTTTGCTCATTTACAGGGACTGGCTTCCAAGGAAAAAATAGATGAACTAAAAGAGTATCTGCAAACCGCTCAGTCCGACATGGATGCTATTACGCCGGTACGCTTTTGCGAAAACGAAACCGTCAATCTGATTTTGTCCGCTTTCGCCGCAAAAGCGGAGCAATCGGGAATCCGGTTGACGATTGACGCGATGCTTCCCAACTCAATTTCCTTTAGCGACACCGAACTGTGTTCCCTACTGTCAAATGCTCTGGAAAACGCCATACATGCCTGTGAAGTTATACCTGACAGCAATAACCGCTTTGTCGCCCTGCGTATGTATCCCAGGAATAACAAGCTGTGCATCGACATCCGCAACAGCTATCAGAATGAACCGGTATTTGATCAGGGCAAGCAAGGCTCGCCAGGCCTGCCTGTGTCAACAGAACAGGGACACGGTTTTGGCACAAAAAGTATGGCTCATATCGTAGAAAAGCATGGCGGTGTATTCCGGTTTTCGGCCGAGGACGGCTGGTTTATATTTCAAGCTACTGCATAATCCGTGGTTAAACGGCATTATCCTGGTATTAATTATGCAGCCTTTTCATGTTCATGGTTTTACCCGGTATTGATAACGGTCAATTCTTTTCGAAGCATGGCAGCTATGTACAAACATAATAATAACCTGATAGTCACCTCCGAATGAAACCGAGTGTTAAGCCGCGGTTCCCTCCCCAGTAACAGGGTTTGGAATGCCTTCGACGAAGGCTTGATGAGGCGGTCTGCTGGATTTTTCCGGAAGGCCGAAATTTGTTTTACTGTGATTGACTGAGATTAATATGACACCCGAGGGATCATACCGCATTTTTGCATAAACCCTCACGGAACAGTTCAATCTGCCGCCAGATCACTGATCTCGCCAGACCAGTGTACCAATGTTCCCAACAATTTATATTATGACAATCTGACATCAAAATTTTATAGTTTGTAAATGTACACATAACCCCATAGCTAGATCAATAAAAAAAATTAATTACTCAATTGTACGACTGCGCTGAATTTACCGTTGATATTAATCTATAAATAAGCATAATAATAAAAAGGAGGAATGATAATGTATGTTCATATTCCGCTAGCAAATGCCCCGAAAAATTTGGACAAAGAGGGAATAAAATACGTTATTCGCACAGTATGTATAGTTCTTGGTATTATGCTTTTTTTATCTTATCTAAATGAAATTTTGTATTACACATATTATAAACCATTTTATGCGCTATTTAAAAAAAGTTTATATTTACCTTTTAATTTATATATATGGCGGCAATTTGCAATAGAATACCTTCAATTTATTATTTTTCCTTTTTTCCTGCTCATAGTTTTCGTTGTTATAGAAAAACGGTTAAAAAAAAGGATTGTTCTTTTTACAGGGATAATACTTTTATTTTTTTTAAGCGATGGCTATAATATTTCTAAAGATATTATTTTTAAACACAAAGATCACTATATAACAAAAATATGCTCACTGGATACTCTTTCAGAATCCGGCGGCGGAAAAGGTATAGTAAACTATCGTATATATTTTTACAATCGAAGCGACCGACATTTAATAAAATATTATGAAAGCAGAATTGAAATGGATATTTACCAATACAGAAAATTGGAACTATTAAAAAAAGATAATGATGGACTGCTTCTTTTGGTATATTATTTGCCAAATACCAGAAGAATGTTAAAATATGAAATAATCAATGCCTAGGTTGTGGTTCTTCGGAACATTCCCACTCTTAAAATTGACCGCTAAAGCGGTCTACCTAACTGCGCCCAGATTTTGGCAGCCTGCAAAAATAAAGGCGGGGATAAGAATTGGTTGTATGCCTTTATTTTTGCTTGTCTCGGCTGGCAAAACGTCGCCAACAGCCGGACGTTATCTGCCATTATTAATCTTTCACCTTATCCGTTAATCGCTTGTTGATTTCCTCCAGCACCTCATCCATCCTATAGAGCCGGAGGTAAAGCTGGTCATTCTTGTGCCACTCCTGGGCAAAACACAGCCCGTGTACAGGGTGCTCCACGAACGCGCTGTACTCCCTCTGGCGTACCTCATAGTCGTCGGTTATAATAGGCATGCTTATCCCGTTGGGGTACCGCCCGTCCAGGTGGAAAAACGCACGCTTGCTAAGTCGTTCATCAAATAACCCCTTATATCCTGTTACAAATGTCGAGGCCCACATCCCGTCTGCGGAAAGAATAAAATCCTTAAAAGTCATATTTGGTGCTGGAAGCAGGTAGTCAAGCGGGGTTACCTTGACGCCCGAATACCCCTCGTCCCAGGTTACCATAACATCCTGATCGATAGCTCTACTGGAACCGAACAAATATCGCCCTTCAGGGTGGATATTCCGCAACGGGCCAAACATAAAAGGCATTCTGTGTTTGTTTAGCTCTTTGGTTAGCCCGTTCTCCACAACCCCGTTAGTCCGCCAGTTGTAAAAGACAACTTTGTATCCTACGGTATCATTGTTCAAAAGACGCTGCCAGCTTAGCGCATGGTCGCTGTCCATGGCAATCAGCATAATGATGGTAAAGTCGTTTTCACGGTTTTCATAAACCATCCTGTCTTCTTTGTAGTTGTACACAAAAAGGCTTGTCTCTATGCTTTCTCTATCCCATTCCAATACGTAGGTATATGCCACAAGCCCTTCACGGGGGTCAAGCAAGACCGGATTTTCTTCGTCATATACCCATGACAGCAGCGGCACATGGCTCTTGGTTTTGTTGTCGTCCACCGCTGCCAAATGGTGCATCTTGCCGGTCATGCTTGCTATAAGCCCCGCTTCGGGCCAGGTTAGCAAGCTCCTGTCCATCTGGGTACGGGGGAAGTCGCTAAACGGCCTTATCTGCAGCTTGTTTGTGCCTACAAAAGAAATCTCCGCAAAACGCCCCCATCCGTCCAGGGTCGCCAGCTTCCCTTCCTTCCAGGGCTGGAGCAGCCAGAAAAATTCCGGCGAGCGTATGTCGATGGGGCCGAACCCTTCCGGTATTTCAACTACAGTTTCTTCTTCTGCCCTTGCAGTTTTTATTTTTTCACCGTTGGAACAGTCCGACAGGATCAATAGCAGTGTCAGTGGAAAGAAAAGCAAGCTAAAACGTTTTTTTTTCATGGTTTACCGGCCTTTTCCTGGTATTTATTATGCAGCAAAACCCTCGGTCTGTCTGCCGCCATCCGTATTGCCTCACGTTAAAATCGAACCATACGAACCAAAGAGCAAAGGTCTTAAATGTCTTTTTGAAATAACCTCAGGAACAAGATCGGCGAGGGAAGGCAGTTTGTCAATGGCGTTTTGCATGGCCGCCACCGCTTCGATAAGATCAATAGCCGTTTTGGCGGAGATGAGTTTGTCCTTGAATCCCTCTGGAGGCTCCCCGTCCCGAAGAATTCTGTCAAAAGGGATTTGGGGCTTATCGTAGGTTTTCTTGACCTTCGAGCCTACCCGCTCCCTGGCGATGAGTTTCTGGCAGAGGTAGAAGTAGTTAAGGAGCATGTTGTAATGGGCATAGACCTCAGTCAGGGCGGCAATGCCTTTGTCGCCGCAGAAGCGGGCATAGCCGACTATTTTCCTGACCGAGGCATAGTTTTTTTGTTTAACGTAACAGTTGTCATTTTTTTTGGTAGTACGGCTTCTAACCAGTTCTATGCCCATGGTTTGACACCATAGTATGAGGGCGTGGTTAATGAACTCACTGCCGCTGTCGGCATGGAGGATACGGACTGGGAGGGGAAGCGCGGTGAGTACGCGGTCTAAAACCTGATGAACCCCCCTGAAGGCCTTGTTTTTCAGGGGGTAAGGGACCGTCCAGCAGTGTTTGACCTCGGTAACGATCAAGGTGAAGCAAAACTCCCCCGAAGGATTTCCCCCGTCGTGCTGGACGAGGTCTATTTGCCCAGGCCCACCCTGTACTCCTTGCACTCAAAATGGCTCATGACCGGGACAAAGGACTTTATATGGGGTTTGGTACCGCTGGTACCTTTGATACGGTATTTTTGTTTTTCGTTTCGCAAGAGACGGTCGATGGCTGCTCCGCTTATCCTGCCCAGTTTCTTACAAACTTCGCCGGGCATAGTGAATCGGGGTTTTGAGGATATGGCCGTGATATTGGCATGGAGGAAAGGGGCCGGCAACTTCCCGCATTGATAGTTAAACGCCTTCCAGAAGGGTACAGCGCGTTCTGCACCGCCCTGTCGTATATACGGGGATACACGCGCTTGCTGCCACTACCCGCAGAAGCTTTGAGCCTAACCCGTTTTCCTGCGGGCTTGGTTTTTCCTTCGCGTGCGGGGATATGGATAGCGTATTTCTTCCCATATCCGGCTTGCGAGGTGAAGGTATCCAGGTTTTTTGTCTTTTTTCGCTTTGGTGCCATGCGGTACTTTCCTGCCGTAATTCTGGTGAGTTTCTGTCTTTCTTTACAAAGTCAATTCCATAGGTACTCCGGTATAGGGTGATACCGGAATTATTCATTTTTCCCATGGTTCGATTTTTATCTTGAGGCATGGCCTGGTTACAATTCGATTTAACGTGAGGCAATGCTATGTATTGACACTCCTGTTCATTTTCGCTAAGTTATAAATTCAATTTTCGGTAAGGATAATGTGATGTATGCGTTAGTTGAATTCAAAGGCCGGCAGTATAAGGCCGAAAAGGGCGCCCTCCTCAAGGTAGATAAGATCGATGCCGAACCGGGGTCAAAACTGGATATTGATTCAGTACTCCTCCTTTCCAAGGGGGAAACTGATGTGGCAGTGGGGACTCCCTATGTGGCGGGAGCCAGGGTGAGCGCCGTGGTAGAAAGCCATGCCAAAGACAAAAAGATCATTGTTTTTAAGTATAAATCCAAAAAGGATTATCGGCGTAAGCAGGGGCACCGCCAGCCGTATTCGTTTATCAGGATCGAAGACATAGCCGGAGCTTAAAGTGATCACTATAAAAGTGGTTCTGGATGAATCGGGGCTTCTGAAAAGCTGCGACATCCTGGGCCATGCCGGGGCAGGAAAGCGGGGAAACGACATTGTCTGCGCCGCCGTTTCGGTCCTTGCCAGAACCGCCCTTTCGGTTCTTTCCGGCAGAAAAGGAATGATTGTCCGGGGCGGGGCTCCCGAGCGGGGAATTATTGCCCTGGAAACGGAAGCCCCGGAGGGGGCGGAAAGGGATTTTCTTGCCGCCATTGGAACCTTTCTGGTGGAAGGTCTTCATTCAGTGGCCGGGGAATACCCAGAAAATTGTATTATGACGGTAACAAAGGAACGGAGGAACTGATATGGCTCGGAAACGGGGCGGAAGCGGAGCAAAAAACGGACGGGACTCAAATCCCCAGTACCTGGGAATTAAAGCTTCCGGAGGAAGCCGGGTAAGGGCCGGAACAATCATCGTCCGGCAGCGGGGTACCAAAATTCACCCCGGCCCCAATGTGGGTTGCGGAGGGGATTATACCCTCTTTGCCCTGACCGATGGAAAGGTATCTTTTACCCAGCGCCGGGGCCGTAAGCTTGCGGCGGTAACAACAGAATAATCTCCCTGGTGCCAGGCACCGCTAATGCAAAAGTTCGCTGATGAAGCGTTAATTGAAGTTTCGTCCGGGAATGGAGGTAACGGTTGTGTTGCCTTTCGCCGGGAAAAGTATGTCCCCCGGGGAGGACCCTCCGGAGGGGATGGAGGCAGGGGAGGGGACGTGATTTTTACGATCCGCCGAAATCTCCGCACCCTGGCCCATTTAAGGTATCAGCATTCATTCAAAGCGGAAAACGGTCTGGATGGCGAAGGATGGGGGCGAAATGGCCGGGACGGTGAGGATGTGCTTATCCCCCTGCCTCCCGGCACGGTGCTGAAGGATCCCGGTACGGACGAAGTGATCCGGGACTTTGGCCCGGCGGAGGGAAATTTTGTTTTTCTAAAGGGAGGAAACGGCGGCTGGGGGAATGTACATTTTAAGTCTTCGATAAATCAGGCCCCCCGAAAAGCACTGCCGGGCAAATCCGGTCTTTTCCGCCGCCTTAAGGCGGAACTGCAAATTATGGCCGATGTGGGCCTGGTGGGTTTTCCCAACGCAGGAAAATCTTCTTTGCTGGATAAATTTACCAATGCCCGGCCAAAAATCGCCCCCTATCCATTTACGACCAAAATACCCAATCTGGGGGTACTGACCTTCGGGGGAGGGGATTCCTGGGAAGGCCAGGACATTATCATCGCCGACATACCGGGATTGATAGAAGGCGCCTCCCGGGGCGCTGGACTGGGGCATCGTTTTCTTAAGCACATTTCCAGGACGGCGGCGCTGATTTTCCTTGTTGATCTTTCCGAAACAAACTACCTGGAAGCCTTTGATATTTTGTACCGTGAACTGGAAGATTTTTCTCCCGCCCTGACCGCAAAAAAACGGATCATCTGCGGATCAAAACTTGATCTGGACGGAACTGCCGGCGCCCTGGAAGAACTCACCGCCAAATACCCTTCCGAAAAAATTTTTGGAATTTCGGTCTTTTCCGGCCAGGGGTTAAAAGAACTGGCCGGGGAAATAGGCGCCATGATAACTGACAATGATAAAACAATACCGCCGGCAGAGAATGATTTTGAAGAGGAGAGAGAGTGAAACTTGCCATCCTAGGGGGAAGTTTTAACCCCATCCATAATGGACATCTGTACCTGGCCGAGTCGGCGCTGGTAGCCTTCGGTTTTGATCGAATTCTTTTGGTGCCTGCCAATATTTCTCCCTTTAAACAGGCCCCGGCGGCCTCCGTTGCCCCCGGCACCGACCGGCTGGACATGATCCTCGCTTCCATCGCCGCCGATCCCCGGATTGCCGTGGATGATCTGGAACTGCGCCGGGGGGGAATCTCCTATACCATTGATACCGTAAAAGAAATCATTGACCGTTACAGGCCCGAAGGCCGCCCCGGCCTGATCCTGGGGGATGATCTGGCGGCGGATTTTTCCAAATGGAAGCATGCTGAAAAAATTGCCCGGATCGCTGACATTATCATTGCCCGACGGGTTCCGGGGGGGCCGGAATTTCCTTTTCCACACCGGGTACTAAACAACGAAGTGATAGATCTTGCTTCCGCAGCGATCCGGGAACGAATTGCTTCTGGCGGCGCCTGGCATTATCTGGTACCCCAGGGAGCGCGGTTTATCATTGAAGATCGGGGCCTTTATGGGGTTCCCCGGAGTTCCGGGTCTGGTGAGGCATCTTACAATGGTCTTTTAGCCCGGATAGAGGATGAGGTGAGGGCGGTTTTACCTGTCAAACGTTTTATTCATTCCCGGAATACCGCCCTTCTGGCCCGGGACCTGGCCATTCATTACGGTCTGGACAAAAATGCGGCATACCTCGCGGGGATTGTCCACGATCTGGCGAAAGATCAGGTTCCTGGCCTTACGCATGGAATGGCGGCGGCCATATTGCTGCAAGAACGGTTTGGCGTACATAATAGGGATGTACTGGAGGCGGTAAAAGCTCATACAACCGGAAAGCCCGGCATGGGTGATTTGGCCAAGGCTGTCTTTATCGCCGATAAAATCGAGGTTTCCCGAAAAAACGATCAGGGCCGCCAGTTTAGGGAAATGGCCGGAAAAAATGGGAAGGGCGAAGACGCATACGGATTGGCTGAATTGTTCCACGCAGTACTGAAAAATAATATTCAATGGCTTAAGGAAAAAGGCATAGAGGCGGCAGAAGAAAGCCTCCATCTGTTGAAGGAAAAAAATGAGAAAATCCTTTGATTATAAAGCGGATTTAAGCATCTTTCTTCTATTGGCCATTGTGCTGCTCCTGGCAGGGGGAATTCTCTTTACCCTCAATACGATTCGTTCTGATCCCATAGATGAAGCCCTAAAGGGAGAGGAAGTGATCAACATCCTCTTTGTTCTTGAACATGAGCAGAAGCCCCTGGGTTCTTATGTAATCATGTATTCTCCAATGAATAACCGGGCGGCGGCCATTTCCATTCCCGGAGATACGGGGAAGATACTGAGAACCGAAGACAAGATGGATAGGCTGGATTCAGTGTACCGTTCACACAAAATTGATGCCTTTGCTGCCGAAATAAATGAACTTCTGGGGCTTTCCATTTCCTATTCGGTGGTGTTTGAAATGGAGCGGCTGGCAAAAATTATCGATGTTATCGGTGGGGTTGATATTTTTATCCCCAATGCCATTGAAATTTACGGCGAGGAAATCGTCCTTTTTCCTTCGGGGAATATCACACTGGACGGTGACAAGGGCATACAGTACATTGTCTTTGAACTTCTTGAAGAAGAGCGAAACAATGCAAGCCTGCGAAGGGAACGGTTTTTTCTGGCCCTTCTTAGAAGTTTAGGCGATAAGAATACCCTTTTTAACGATAATACTGTCGCCCGTTATTTTTATCCCCTTCTTAAGACCAAAATGAACCGTTTTACCCAGCGGCGGCTTTTCCAGGCCCTTTCCTCCCTTGATATTGAAAGAATAAATATGCAGGCAGTGGCTGGCAATTACCGGGAAATGTCGGGCCATCGGCTCCTCCTGCCCTATTACAATGGAACGGTAATCAGGGATGTGGTCCGGCAGGCACAGCGGAGCCTGGCCCAGAGAACTCAGGGGACACTGATTGAGAGGATCTTTACTGTTGAAATTCTCAATGGTACCACCACTACTGGCCTGGCCGGAAGGACAGCGGAATTGATCCGGGGTTTTAATTACGAAGTGATTTCTACGGATAACGCTGACCGGAACGATTATGTAAAAACGGAAATTATCGACCGGACGGGGCTGGAAAATGTGGTAAACAGCTTTGCTGCGGTGATCCGGTGCGACAATATCCATTTTGAATCAAGGATCCCCGACGAGGCCGAACCGCAGATTCAAAATCCTGAATACAGGGCGGATTTTACCCTAATCCTCGGAAGGGACTTTAATGGACGAGTTGTTGTCGGAAACTGAAGTTCGGGCCCTTTGTACCCTTCTGGAAGAACATAAAGGGGACGATGTCATTGCCCTGGATTTGCGGGGGCTGCATAGCTGGACTGATTTTTTCATCATCGCCACGGTTTCCAGCGGCACCCACCTCCAGGGTCTCCAGCGGCACATCAGTGATTATGCGATCCAGAAGGGATTTTCGGTACTCCGGAGCTGCCGGAGGAATGACGAAAGCGGCGGCTGGAAGCTCCTTGATCTGGGGGCGGCGGTAATACACCTGATGACCGCCCAAATCAGGGAGTTTTACGAATTGGAGGAATTATGGAGTTCCGCTTCCCGAATATATCCGGCTATTGATGCATCAAAATGTGATACTTATTCGTCAAAATCGTCGTAATCGACATCTCCTTCGTAATCGTAATCGTCTTCTTCTTCATCAAAATCATCATCATCATCATCATCAAAGTCGTCGTCATCGTCAAAATCATCATCAAAATCATCACCGGCATTGTCAAATTCATCTTCATCCTCAAGATCATCATCCTCTTCGTCATTGTCGCTTAAGACAAAGGGATAGTGGGGGTATTTGGCATAATCCAGGGGCATTAATGCAAGTTCCTCCATGTATTGTCTCCTTTCCTCTGAACATAAGGGAGTAATTAAAGTTCTGTCAAGCCTCTCTCTTGAATTCGAGGAAAATATAGTAAAAAATAGTTTGTGAATCAATCTGTCGGTGAAAATGCCTCGTTTCTGAGCGTAGCGGCGCCCTGCAAAATCAATCTTCATTTAAGCATCGGAAAAAGGCGGGATGATGGTTTTCATGGACTGGAAAGCATTGTGGCGGCTCTGGATTTTGCCGATACTCTTTCCTTTTTGGTCCTGCCGGGGAAGGGGGCGGAAACCGCCCTTGTCGTGGAAATGGATGGGCCCCTGCGGGATCTTTCCCAAAGAGGGCAGTTTTTCCCGCCCATTCCGGTGGAAAACAATCTGGTTTACCGGGCGGTGGAACTTTTCCGTTCAAAAACAGGCTTTTTGGCTGATCTAACGGTAAGGCTGATAAAACGGGTTCCTCCTGGATCGGGGCTGGGGGGCGGTTCTTCCAACGCCGCGGCGGCGCTTTTGGCCCTGAATGAGCTTTCCGGGGGGGAGCTTTCCCGGGAAACGCTGCTGGATCTGGCGGTCCAGCTGGGGAGCGATGTCCCCTTTTTTTTAGAAATCGCCCTGCCTGGTCCGGAAAAAAGCCCCGCCTTGGCAGTCAGCGGGCGGGGAGAAACCCTCCGTGTCCTGCCGCCGCCGCCGTTCCTGGGGGTTTTGCTGGTCTTCCCCGGTTTTGCGAGCCACACCGGTGCAGCCTACAGTCTGCTGGATGAACGGCGTCCCATCCTTAACGATGAACAAATAGTGGAAAAAACAGTTCCATTGAACGGATCCTGGCCTCCGCCGGAAACCTGGAATTTTTCCAATGATTTTCAAGAACTCTTTTTACACCATGGGTCGGAACAGGAAAAATGTTCTTATCAAACCATACTAGAAGAATTAAAAGAGGCCGGAGCCGCCTTTTGGAGTCTTTCCGGTTCCGGTTCGGCCTGTTTCGGGATCTTTTCCTCCCAGGAAGAAGCGGAAAGGGCCCAAAAAAAACTGTCCCGGGCTTTTTATACAGTTCAAAACACTTTTTTCTTGCGTAAAAATCAAGACCGATAGTACAATGCAGTCAATGAAAGGGTTTGAACCGCCTTTTTTGATCAACAAGGAGTACCTATGGAAATAACCGACATCCGTGTCCGCAAGGTGACGGGAGAGGGAAAACTTAAAGCTTATGTAACGGTTACCTTTGATAACTGCTTTGTGGTTCACAATGTAAAAATTATTGAAGGAAAGAGCGGCGTTTTTATTGCCATGCCCAGCCGAAAAACCCGGGCGGGGGAATACAAGGATGTGGCCCATCCCATCTTTCCCGAATTCCGTTCGAAACTGCAAAAGCAAATCCTGGAGAGGTACGATTCGGGCAATGTCCAGGACGATATGTCGGTAGAACTGTAGGGCTAAAGCAGCGTCTCCAGTTCTTCCACCAGGCGGCCGAATGCCTTGCATGCCGCTTCTATGGGTTCCGGGCTGGCCATATCCACCCCGGCGGCTTTTAGGGATTCTATGGGGTACCGGGAACCGCCGGATTTCAGAAAACAAAAAAAATCGTTCCTTTCCTGTTCGCCCCCGGAAAGGACCCGTTCCGCCAAGGCATAGGAGGCGGAAATTCCAGTGGCGTACTTGTACACATAGAAGGCCCGGTAAAAATGGGGGATCCGCAGGCCCTCAAGATCGCTTTCTTCTTCGAACCGCATTTCCTTTCCAAAATACTTTTCCAGCAGTTTTCGGTATTCGCAGCGGAGTACTTCCAGGGTAAGGGGGGTGCCGGCCTCTTCCAGTTCATGGGTGCGTTTTTCAAATTCCGCAAACATGGTCTGCCGGTACAGGGTGGAAAGGAAATCGTCGGCCCGTTTATTTACAATGTACCGTTTTAGTTCCGGGGTGTCGGCGTTTTTTTCCAGGTACCGGAAGAGAAGTTCTTCGTTAAATGTGCTGGCCACCTCAGCTTCGAAGATTGTGTAGTTGTACTGCATAAAAGGATTGGACCGGGCCGAATACCAGGAATGCATGGAGTGGCCCCCTTCGTGGGCCAAGGTGAATACGTCCCGAATGGAATCATCTTTGTAGTTCATTAAAATATAAGGATCCGCCGAATAACTCCCGGCGGAAAAGGCACCGCTCCGCTTCCCTTTGTTTTCATAGCGGTCTGCCCAATGGCCCAGAAGTCCATCCCGAAGGGGGAGAACGTATCCGTCTCCCAGGGGAGCAAGGGCCTCGGAAATCATATCCACCGCTTTTTCCCAGGGGGTGATTTTTTTTACCCCCGGTACCAGGGGGACGTATACATCGTAGTGCCGCAATTCATCCAGTTTAAGGAACTGCTTGCGGAGACTGTAGTACCGGTGCAGGGGGGCAAGGTTGCTGTTTATCGTGGATATCAGGTTATCGTACACCGTTTCACTGACATCATCGGAAAAGAGGGCTGCCGCCCTGGCGGAAGGAAAATTTCTTAACCGGGCGCGGATCACATCCTGTTTTACCGATCCGGAGTAAAGTGCGGCCAGGGTGGTTTTGTGGGCGTTAAAGCAGCCGTAGAAAGCGTTATAGGCATTACGGCGGATTTCTCTGCCGGGGTTTTCCATAAACACCGACCAGGTGGATTGGGAAAGAGGAAGGGGGCCATCCTTGGTCTCGATGGCGCCGAAGTTCAGGTCTACATTGGTCAGCACCGAAAAAGCCTGATCCGCTGTACCTTCTCCCTCGGCATGGATGGCAAGGATTCGTTCTTCCTTGTCGCTTAAAATGTGGGGTTTGTACCGGAGAATCTTTTTTAGATAAATAATGTAGTCATTCATCCGGGGATGGATAAGAAACCCTGCCATATCATCATCGGGGATGGCCTGGATCTCCGGTACCGCCCATGAAAGGGCCGCCTCTTTTTTGGCGGCGGCCATGGTAAGTTTTCCTGTCATGGTCCGGGCAGCATTGGATCCTTCGTCCTCTGTTTCCCTAAGGTCGCTGTAGTAGGCAAGTCGTTCTTCCAGTATTCCCAGGTCCCGGTAAAAATCCAGGTAATCCGCCAGTGCTTCCGCCGACCTGCCCAGAGTTCCCCTGTAGGCGGGGATTTTTTCCATTTCCCCGGCGTACCGGGCTAAATCTTCTTCCCAGACGCCATCACCAGCATAGAGGCTGCTTAAATCCCACTTGTATTCGTCCTTTATTTCTGAACGGAGGGGGATAGTTTTTCCCGTTGATTCCATACTTTTTATGAATTCATTTGAGCAGATGTAAGGGAAAATGGCAAGCGGGTTCTTACCGGTCTACTTCCGATTCACCTTTTAGATCAAAGGTCTTGGTAAATGCCGCCATATCCTTGGCGACAATTTCTACGGTTCCAGTAAAACGGTAGTCAACCCTTTCCATATTGATTATTTTGTCCAGAATATCTCTTTTCATATCGATAAAATTCATGACCAAATATAAATCTTTTTCGGTATACCCCGATGCCGGCACGGTGCAAACATTTTTTTCCGTTCCGTCAGCCCAAAAACGACCCTCGCCGTATAGTTCATATCTGAACGAAGAAAGATCAACCGGAAAGGGGTTGGGATTGTCGATATGGAGCTTCATGGTAAGGCGGGTATTAACCAGTTCCGCCTGAAGGATCTTGATGGAGGTGATGGAAAAATCCGGTTCCTCGATCTTTGGGATGACCACTGGCCGGGGAGGAGGAGTTTCTGTGCAGGAAAAGATGCAATAAACCAGGATCAGAAGTATCCACAGACGGCGGGGCTTAATGCGGCCGGAAACAAAGTAAATCATAGTACAGTATCGGCAATTTTGCCGAATTTCAAAACTGTTTTTTCCGCTTACCGGTCTTCCCCGCGGTTTCTTTTTCGTACGGCGAAGAGGTTGCTGTCCACCGTACCCTTGGCGACACCCATAATGGCTGCCACCTCTTTGTTGGATGCTTCCATGCGCATTGCCCTAAGGCGCCTTCGCATGGAAAGGAGCCGTTTCCGGGCGGTTTCAAGACAGTGCTTCATCCTGATCCAGTGAGCCGAGTTACAGGTGGCAGCCATCATCCTTTTTTCAAAGGTCAGGCAGCGGTAAAACTGGCAGTGGATCCGATCCTTTAGGCCGTTGATGGCCTCTTCCCGTTGTACCCGGGAAATCCGGATTTTATCTATCATATGGAACAAATTTTCCTTTTCCAATCCCAGTGCCGGAGCAATCCGTGCAAGATGAGCATCAGAAAGATAGTAATAAGATTTTAAAAGGAGCATCAAAACTTGCCGGGGGTTGGAAACCTTCTTTGGCGCCGACAGAGTACTCATGTATTCCGGCTCTTCTTCGGCAGCCTTCATTTCTTCCGCCTTGGCGTTCCACCAGGTTTTTTCAATGATCTGGTGTTCTTTTTTACGGATAGTATATTCCCTGATAGAAAGCCTGACCATGGCGGCAAGGTAAGAATCAAAACTGGAACCCTGGTCGGTATAGTGATCCACAGCTTTGCTTAAACGAGGGTAGAGCCAGCTTATAAAATCTTCCTGAATATCGCTTTTTAGGGTGGAAAGATAAAAACGCCGGGGGTTGTTCTTTATGTATATAAAGAGTTTTCCTTCCAGTTCCTTCCGATCCACAAGTCCCTGACGATACTTTTTTAGCATAGTGTCAAGAGTTTCCCCTTCTTCGATCATAATTGATCCTCCATAACCGGTAGAGGGAATGGTCGCATTTTTTGATTGGATTCCAGCACTAAAAAATGACAATTGTCATTGGTAAAATAAACAAAATCGGCTTAATTTGATAATTCCGGACGTTTCGTTGAACAAGCCAGAGCAGATTATTATGGGGAAAGTATGACGTAACTCTGAAAGATGTATGGGTTAAGTACCCCCGGGCCATTTTCCGATAATGATAATGACGGAGGAAGCATGAAAAGGTACTGCATAAAAAGCCGTCCCGGCAAAGAAGAATACCTGGACATCCTTGGAGAAAACGATGAGGGATACCGAATCAAGGTAACCAGGATATGTGAAGGTTATGAGAAAACCAGGGAAGATTTTATTAACCACCATCTTTTTGACATTTGCTTAAAAACCGGCTATCTTTCCGCATTGGCTGAATGCGAAATGCGTTTTTCGGCTGCCTAAACTGTTCTGGTAAAAAACAACATTGTTCCCATTGCAAAAGGACGGGCCGGAAGTTAAACTGCCCCTATGCGAATAAGGACAAAAATATTTCTAGTGGTCCTTCCGCTTATCATTGTTACCCTTACCTTGGCGGAAACGGCATCCTATTTTAACGCCGTAAATGGTATTACCCGGATTGCCCGGCGGTTCCTTTCTTTTAAAGCGGCGGAACTGAAAAAATACATGGAAAATCAATGGGACCTTCTGGCGGAAAACAACTACGATTCTAGTCCCGACATGATTGCTGCCGCCCGGGAAGCGGCAGCTTCCTATGCCCAAAACATCTTGTTAAGCGATACCGAGATCATCCTGGCGCTGGATGGCTCAGGCGGCCTGGCTATGAGTACCTCTTCCATTAGCCTTGGTGCAGAAGAAGCGGTAAAGATCCTTTCCCTGGTGGAAGATGAAGGCGATGCTCTCCTGACAGCAGAAATGGGAGGTATAAGCCGTGTCTTCCGGCACTTTGATTTTTTTCCCTTTGGCTGGCATGTTCTGTTAACGGAAGAACGTGCGGTGTTTTATGCGGATGCGGATAAAATTGCCCTTGAGACCGTCCTGACCCTGGCCCTTTCACTGGCTGTTTCGGCGATCCTCCTCGTTCTTTTTGCGGGACACATAACCAGCCCCCTGGGCCGGGTAATAACGGCGATGTGCGGGATCATTGCCGGAGGGGATCTTTCGGATCGGGTTCCTGTAGAATACCGGGATGAAACAGGACGCTTGGCCCTGACCTTTAACACCATGCTGGGAGAACTGGAAAAAGCCTATGAACGGATCAAGGGTCAGGCCTTTGATGCGGTGCTGAGCCAAAAGAAGGAAGAACGGATTCGCCGTATTTTCCAGAAGTATGTTCCCAGGGATTTGATCGAAAAATTCTTTGTTTCCCCCGAATCCATGCTGGTGGGAGATAATCGGGACCTGGCGATCCTTTTTTCGGACATTCGCAGCTTTACCACGATCTCCGAAGGGCTTGCGCCGGATGAACTGGTTAAATCCTTGAACCGCTATTTTTCCGGCCAAGTGGATATCGTCATGAACCGGAACGGCATTGTGGACAAATACATAGGGGATGCTATTATGGCCTTCTGGGGCGCTCCGGTAAAGCACGAAGACGATCCCCTCCAGGCAGTGCTTTCCGGTTTGGATATGCTTGATGCGGTAAAAGTCTTTAATGAAAAACAGCGGGAAATAGGGAAGCCCGAATTCCAGATCGGCATTGGGATCAACTACGGCGCCGTTACGGTGGGTAACATCGGCAGTGAACGAAAAATGGATTACACGGTGATCGGCGACATGGTAAACCTGGCCAGCCGTATGGAGGGACTTACCAAACCCTACCATGCAGGAATTCTTATCAGCGAAACGGTGTATGCGGAACTTGAAAAAAACGGAAACATTGCCGCGGACGGGCAACCCCCGTTAAGTGCTGCAGAGCGGGTCCATGTCCGCCTTCTGGACACTGTGACGGTAAAAGGCAAAACCAGGGGCGTAAAAATATATACCGTTAAAAGAACACTCGGCGAAAAAGAAAAACAGGCATGGACCCTCCACAACGAAGGGATGGGACTGTACTATAGCCGGGCCTTTGCCCAGGCCTCTTCCATGTTTGAGGAAGCCCTTTCCCTGCTGCCGGAGGACTTTAATGCGCAAAATCTGTTGGACCGCTGCCGCTCCTATGCTCTGGACCCGCCGCCGGAAAACTGGGACGGTGTGGAAGTGATGAAGACTAAATAAAAGGCTGCCCATGAAACACATTCCTGTCCGTTTATCTCCCACAAAGAGGCTTAAGCACTCCATAGTTGCTTCATCGGAGGCCTTTTCCAGTCACATGGTTTTTTGGTACCGATGCACCCTTTCGGGCTGCGGGTGCAGGGAAATTATTTTACTTCCGGCAAATATTTCCAGTAACGGCGAGGCATAAACTGTTTTTGCAGATGCGGATTTGCACGATCCTCGTTGTTAATGGAATGATGATAGTTTTTCCAGAGGTTTTCCCATTCATCGGCGGCGTTCTGTATTGTTCCGCTTTTCCATTCTTCCGGATCGATGCGGCACAGGGATGGGGCTTTGCCTTTTTTGCTCCATAAAGCAAGGTTTCTCTTTTCGTCGATGATTGCCCAGGATGTTTTTCCGAAGCGCTGCAAAAAATGATCCGCCAGCAGGGGAAGAACAAAATGATCCGGAGTACACCGGGCTGTATAGCACGGATCCGGATCGTTCTGCGGTGTTCCCTGTTCATGTTCCGGTACGAATCTGAGTAATCCCCGCAGACGATCAAATTCCCGGATCACTTTCCAGGCGGCCGTCTGTACCTGTTCCGTATCAGGATCAAGCCTGTCGGTATGAATCCGTTCCGCCGGTTCCGCTCTCAGCATTTTTTGTGCAAAACGCCGGATCGCCGCCAATGGAGGCCGGGCGGGATTGTGTTTCGAAAATCCGTAGAGCAGGGCATACAGGACATCGTCCCGGGCCTGGGGAGAAATTTTTCCCAGTTTTTCCAATAATTCGTCTATGATATCTGAGACATCAAAGGTTTCATTAATAACGGTTTCTTCTTCAAAAAGTTCTTTAAACATACCGCATCCTTCTGGATTCGAGGTTTCAGGGGCTAAAAATCAAACAACGGCAGTTGGAGGCCGTCGTCTCTATGCGTCAAGAGACACCGCAGCCGGCTGGGGTTATCCAGGATCCGCAATGTTCCAGCGACGGGCAATTTTGTGCCGGGCCGGTCAAAAAAACATCCCCCTAGAGTGATGAAGTACCGAGCCCGTTTTAGGATAACGCCCAGGCGGCGGAGGCCGTCAAAACTAATCTGCCTGGAACGGCGTACTTCGATGATTCGCCGGGCGCTCTGGGCCCCTACGCCGGGGACCCGGAGGAGTTCTTCGTAGGCGGCTCTTTTTATTTCCACCGGGAAGATTTCCAAATGCCGGAGGGCCCAGGCTGTTTTGGGGTCAAGGGCTTGATCGAGGAAAGGCTGTTCTTGATTAAGAATTTCCTCCGGTTTGAAGTAATAAAACCGCATGAGCCAGTCTGCCTGGTATAGGCGGTGTTCCCGGATCAAGAGCCGCCGGGGGGATATTTCGAAGGAATTTTCATTCGCCGTTCTATCAAACATATCCTGGTTACCGGCGATGGAACTGCCGGCGGGGTGAGGAGGCAGGGAGGCCACCGGCATATACGCCGAATAGTAAACCCGGCGGAGGGAGTACTTTTTGTAGAGAGCTCCGGAAAGGCCGATTATGGTCCTATCGTCCTCGCCGCTGGCCCCCACGATAAGCTGAGTGCTTTGTCCTGCCGGGGCATAAACCGGCGCCGATTTAAGCTGATGCCGCCGGTCTTCTTCTGCTTCACCGGCAGCCTTGTGTACTTCATTCATTGCTCCAAAGATCATTTTCCCCGACTTTTGGGGCGCCAGATGCTGCAAACTTTTTTCGGTGGGGAGTTCAATGTTGGCGCTGAGCCTGTCTGCCCAAAGCCCTGCTTCGCGGATCATCTTTTCCCCGGAACCGGGGATGATTTTAAGGTGAATGTAGCCGTTGTAACCTGATTCGTTCCTTAACTTTTTTGCCACGGCGATAAGTTTTTCCATTACTATATCGGGATCCGCAAAGATCCCCGAAGACAAAAATAGCCCTTCGATATAATTGCGGCGGTAAAATTCAATGGTGATCTTGACTAATTCATCGGGGGTAAAGGAAACCCGTTCAATATCGGCGGCGGATCGGTTTACGCAGTAGGCACAGTCAAAGCGGCATACATTGGAATAGAGTACTTTAAGGAGGCTGACACAACGGCCGTCTCCGGTCCATGAATGACAAACTCCGGCGGGAACCTTCGTCCCAAAGCTCCCGGCCCCTCCGGAACCACTGCTTCCCGAAGAAGCGCAGGAAGCGTCATATTTGGCCGCTCCGGCGAGGATGCTGAGTTTCCCTCCCAAATCGATCACAGAAAATACTATACAACAGTATAGATATTATTGCAAGGGCATTTATGTCCAAACCGGTGATGGGTGTCATGCAAGAAAAGAGGTTCCCTTCTGCTGTACAAGGGAAATAAAATTGGCAATGGATCGGTTTCCGCTTTTTTCCGCATCTTTGGGGAAGTAGCACGCCGGAAGTTCTCCGCTGCTCCGGTGATACTCAAGACAGTCACAGCAGATACCATGTTTGCCGCAGTTAAAAGTGCAGGGACAGCGGCTTTTGTTGCGCTCCACATTGCAGGTTTTTGCAGTCATTCTGTTCTCCTTATGCAAGGTATAGCATGGAATCACTATTATTTCCATTGCCTGATTTACAATCATCCAATAGGGGGATATACTAGTTTTCAGTAATAAGGAGGATCAAATTTTGAATAAAAAAATATTGCCGATCTTTTTTCTGCTTATTTTATCGCCTGTTTTTTCCCAGGAATCTGGTTCTGTTGAATTCCCGAATAATGCGAATTCGACATTTATTATCAGTGCATTTGACTTTAACATAACAGGCCGTACCCGCCCGGATGCCGTGATATACAATGGCGAATTCAAAGAAGGGGAAGAAATACAAGGGCAGGCAAATCTTGAGAAATATATTCGTGATAAAACACAACTCTTGCTTAATCAAAGGGTTTTAGAATCGGTTTGGATTGATTATAGTACCGGCCAGGTCCGGGAGGACGGAAAAATCCCAGTAAACCTTGTTATCAATGTTGTGGATACATGGAACTTTGCGATCATTCCCACTCCAAGATATAGTTCCAATACGGGGCTTGAATTAATTCTAAAACTCAGAAATTATAATTTTCTGGGTACCATGAATCCCTTAACGATCAATCTGGGATACAGATACGATCAAAACAAACGCAGTTCCGGTTTCTTTGAACAGGAAGCGAATGTTCCCTTTAGGGCTTTTGGATATTTCTGGAATTTTAAATTTGATAATTACTTTGATTACCGGCCCAGTGCAGATGAGATTTTTTATTTTAAAAACACTTCAGGCATTTCCATGGAGCTGCCGGTAAAAAACACTACCTTCACCTTTGGCTTTGATGAATCTTTTATTCTAAATGAAGAAAATGAGGAACAATATCAAAAGTTATACGGGGAATACCAGGTCGGTTTTTATATGTCCAGCAAACCCTATGTCTCCTGGGAGATCCCAATCGGCATTGAGATCGGCAGTTATGGAGACCTGATCTACACCCCGGAGATAAACGCTGTTTTTAACCATGAATTTCCCCGATGGAGCCTTAAGGAACACCTTAAAGGGCCTTTTTTGACTTTCAAGCACACTCTTGGCTTTAACCGGGTAGACTGGCTTGGAAATTACCGCCGGGGATTTGATGTTGCGGCGGAAAATTCCTATACCTATGATTTTTACCGCAAAAGCCATGATAAAGATCCTTTGTCGGTTGATTATACTGTTTCAGGCAAGGGCTATTTTATTTTTACTGAATTTTTCGGCATGTCCGCTTTTCTGCAATACCGGCAATGGTTTTGCCACGATCCGGATTATTACTTCCCAGCGGGGGATGCTCTCCGGGGTATCCTTGACAACGATCTCCACGCCGATTATATGCTTTCGCTTAACCTGGACTTTCCCTTTAGGATACTTAAATTCGCTCCGTCCCAATGGTTTAACCGGCCTAAATTACACGCCGCTGAATTTGATCTTCATTTATCCCCGATTATTGACTTGGCTCTCTATCACGATCCATCAACCGGCACATCTTTTGATTTTAGCAATATCCTTGTCACCGGCGGTTTTGAACTCATCATCTTCCCTGCGGCTATGCGCAGCCTGTACATCCGCTTTAGTTTCGGCTGGAATTTTGTTGAGCAGGCAAATAATCCCCAGGGAAGCAGGGAAATTTTTATCGGTATCGGACATCACTATTAAGATTCAGCACGGCATGGAGGTTCTTTTTAAACCCTGGCCTGCTCTGAAAGCCCATGCCAAACTTTTTCCTTCAAAACGTTTTCCCGGGCTTTTTTATTATGAATACGATCCGCCCGGCGGCTCCCATGCCGATAAGCCGGTATTGATCCTTATTCATGGTCTGGGGGACGAGGCCGATACCTGGCGGCATTTGATCCCCCTGCTGGGATCGGCAGGTTACCGGATCCTTGCGCCGGATCTGCCCGGTTTTGGGCGTTCTCCCATTCCCCGCCGTTCCGGCCTGAGGCCTCAGCGTGATGCCGTACTGGAGTTGGCAGAAACGGTGTCCGGAAATACTGGAGGAGTTGTCCTTGTGGGCAGTTCCATGGGAGCTGCCGTAGCGGAAGCGGCGGCATTGGCAAGCTGGAAGAACCCGGTTCAACTCAATCTGATCAAAGCGCTTATTCTGCTAGACGGGTGTATTCCTGTCAAGTCGTCTTTTTCCCCGCAGCTTATTGCAGCGGCCCTTCCTGTTATTGGAAAAAAATGGTACCGATCATTCAGAAACAACCCGCGAAAAGCCTGGCATTCCCTTTTTCCCTATTATGCGGATATCTACGGTCTGCCTGAAGCGGACAGGGAATTTCTGCAAGCCAGGGTGATGGACCGGGTATGGAGTATTTCTCAGGAACGGGGTTTTTTTTCATCGATGCAAAGCATGATTGTTCAGGGGCTGCGGGCCTCGTATTATAGACAGATTAGCACCTGGCCTAAAAAGATCTTCCTAGTTTGGGGAGAAAAGGATGTAATCTTTTCCCGTTCCCATGCCGAATCGCTCATAAAACTCAGGGGAGGCAATCCAACAGAATTATCGGTAATCAGCGGAGCTGGGCATCTGCCCCATCAGGAAATGCCCGCCGGAACGGCGGAAGTGATCCTGACCTTTTTGCGGACTTTGTAGCATTGCATTCATTTCCTTAAGAGAGAATGGGCATTCCGAACAAAAAGTAGTATATTTTTTGTATGATCCTTGCATGCGGCGAAGCGCTTATCGACATGGTGCCGATAAAAGACAAAACAGGACTGTCCTGCTATGTGCCCTGTCCGGGAGGCAGCCCTTACAATACGGCGATTGCCCTGGGGCGCATTTTAGGAAATGAACAGGGCCGGCCTCGGACAGCTTTTCTTTCCCGGCTTTCCTGGGATTTTTTTGGCGAAGCCCTTATCCAGCGCCTGAAACAAAATGACGTCTCCACGGAGCTCACCGTACGGTCCAATGAAAATACCACCCTGGCCTTTGTAAAACTAACAACTGGGGAAGAACCGTCTTATCTTTTTTACACCGAAAGGTCGGCGGATCGTTCTTTTGTTCCGGCGGATATTCCCCCTGTTCTTCCTGACGGAACGGACTGCATACTTTTTGGTTCTATTTCTCTTGCCATGGAACCTTCCGCTACAACTATCGAAGGCTTTATCGCTCAGCAAAGCGGCAGGGAAGGGGGACCGGTAATTTCCCACGACCCCAATGTCAGACCCTTGATGATTCAGGATCAATCTGAATATCTCTGCCGGTTTGAAAAATGGGTTCGTTCTTCAACCTTGGTAAAAATTTCTTCTGAGGATCTTGATTATATCTATCCCGGTCTGGGTCCCGAGGAGGGGGCAAAAAAAATTCTTGCCCTGGGTCCTGTTCTGGTGATTGTAACCTTGAGAGCAGATGGCGCCGTGGCGTTCTTTGTGCGGGGCGGGATGGTTAAGAAAATAGCTGCTGCGGCCTTTGATATTCCGATCATCGATACCATCGGGGCGGGGGATGCTTTCCATGGCGCTCTTCTTGCCTGGCTGGAAATGCACGGCCGTATGTCCCGTTCCGCCCTGGCTGTTTTGGACGAAGATGAAATTCGGAATGCCCTGATCTTTGCCAACAAGACGGCAGCCATTGTCTGTTCCCGCAAGGGCGCCGACCCCCCCACCTTTGCCGAAGTGGAGGCCTATGCCTGGTAACAGTTTTGGTACGATCTTTCGGGTTACAACTTTTGGTGAATCTCATGGACTGGCAGTCGGTTGTGTCATCGACGGCTGTCCCGCGGGGATTTCTCTTAGCACCGATGATATCGCCGGGGAACTAAAGAAAAGGCGGCCCGGGCCAATGGCCGGGCCGGTTTCCAGCGCCCGATTCGAAGAAGATGAGCCGGAGATACTTTCCGGCCTTTACGAAGGAACAACCCTGGGGACTCCCATTGCAATCATCATTCGAAACAACGATCAACACTCAAACGATTATGATGAGTTAAAGGACCTGTACCGTCCCGGCCATGCAGACTGGAGCTGGGAGGCAAAGTACGGCCTTCGAGATCACCGGGGCGGAGGCCGCAGTTCGGGCAGAGAAACCGCTGGCCGGGTCGCTGCGGGAGCCGTGGCCAAGGTTTTTCTTAGAAGCCTTGGCGTTACTGTCCGGGCCTGGGCCGCTGCCATTGCCGGCATTGAAGTTCCAGGTCCCGGCGAAGAAGGTTTTGATCTTGATGAGGCGGAACAGAACCCCTTTTGTGTTCCTTGCAAAAAAGGAGCGGAACAAATTGCCGCCAAACTGAAAGAGATCCGTGCCGGAAGATCTGGTTTGCCCGGCGGGGACAGCGCCGGAGGGATCGCCAGTTGTCGTATCAGCGGACTCCCTGCCGGACTGGGGGAACCGGTTTTTGACAAGTTTGGCGCCCTCTTGGGTCATGCGATCCTATCCATTGGTGCCTGCAAGGGAATTGAATTCGGATCGGGTTTTGCCTCTGCCGCATCAAGGGGGTCCTCTAACAACGACGCTCCCATCCTTCCGCCGGATACCCGGGGCAGTACCGGAAACACATTTAGGACCAACAATAGTGGCGGTATGCTGGGGGGAATCTCCAACGGTATGGATGTTTTTTTCCGGGCCGCCTTTAAGCCGGTGGCGTCCATTGCTGCGGATCAAACCACTATCGATCTAAAGGGTGATACCCAGCATATATCTGTTCAGGGAAGACACGATCTGTGCATCGTTCCCCGGGCGGCGCCGGTGGTAGAAGCCATGGCCGCCCTGGTTACTGCAGACTTGCTGCTGCTCCAGCGCTGCGCCAGGGGGGTATCCCTACAACTTTAGTATAAACCCGGTCATCCCCGCCAAAGTGATATAGAGGATGGGATGTTTTTTGAATTTCCAGACCAGTAGAAAAATGACCGCAAACAAAATCATTTCCTTCCAGCGAATGCCCCCATACCAGACTCCTGTTTGAAGAAAACCATCTTTTGAATACAAGGACAGGACGATCACTCCAAAACCGGCTGCGGAGATAAGCCCCGCGGCGGCAGGGCGAAGGCCTTCGAAGACTGCCTGAACGACGGTGTTTTCCTTAAAGGTCGAGAGGATTTTTGCTGCGGCAACAATCACAACTATGGCAGGACTTACCAGGCCCAGGGCTGCAAGGATACCGCCGGGGAAACCTCCAGCGAGGTAGCCTACTTGAGCAGAGGTATTAACTCCAATAGCTCCCGGAGACGATTGGGCAATGGCAAGAAAATTCCCGATGTCTTCGCTCTTAAGCCAATCGTACCGGGACGCCATGCTGTAGAGAAAAGGGAGAGTCGCCAGCCCTCCTCCGACAGAAAAAATGCCAATCCTGAAAAATTCAATATACAGAAGGAAGAGGTTCATTCGCCGCCTCCGTCCGGCCCTGGTCCGGAACTTCCTGGTGTGTTTAACGGAGATTTTGGTCTATTGAGGATCCAGCCCAGAAGTCCCGCCCCCAGTACCACATACATCGGCGGGGTTTCCAGCAGGGCGGAAAAAGTAAAAGCGGCAAGTAAAATTATCATGTTTTTTGCTTCTTTAAAAAAATCCTTGGCAAGTTTAATCACCGTATTGAAAATAAGGGCCCCCACGGCGATCCGGATCCCAGCGAAGACATGCTGGACCGAGGGGTATTCGGCAAAGCGATTGATAAAAAGGGAGATGATCATCATAAGGGTTACGCCGGGAAGAATAAAGCCAAGGGTGGCAATGACACCGCCGGGAAATCCCTTCCGTTTATATCCGACAAATGTAGAAACATTAACGGCGATAATGCCGGGAGTTACCTGGGCAACGGTGTAGTAATCCATTATCTCGTCCATGGTGATCCAGCCCTTACCCCGGATCAATTCTCTGTCCAGTACGGGAATCATGGCATAACCGCCGCCAAAGGTAGTGGCGCCGATTTTTATAAAGACCATGAACAAATCGAGGTATTCTTTCATTTCGGCGGGATCACCGAAAGATGAAGTTCATCAAGCTGTTTTTGTTCCACTTCGCCGGGACAGTTGTCCATGGGGCTCCCGGCAAAAGAGTTTTTTGGAAAGGCGATCACTTCCTTTATCGAAGTTTCCCCTGCCATAAGCATTACCAGCCGGTCCAGTCCGGGGGCTATGCCGCCGTGGGGGGGCGCTCCGTATTTGAAAGCATTGGTAAGAAAACCAAATTTTGTTTCTGCTTCCTCGGCACTGATCCCCACGATGGAAAAGATCCGTTTTTGCAGATCCGGATCATGGATTCTAATGGAACCTGAAGCCAGTTCGTAACCGTTAAGGACCAAATCGTAAAGATCCCCTTTGACCGAACCGGGATCCGATTCCAGACTGGTATGGTATTGTTCCTGGGGGTAAGAAAACATATGGTGCGCCGTTTCCCAGTGCTGATTATCCTCGTTGTATTCGAAGAGGGGAAAATCCACGATCCACACAAATTCAAAGACTGCGGGTTTGGTTATTCCATTTTTCGGCAATGCTATTAGGCCCAAGTCTTTGCCGAGTTTAGATCGGACCGCCCCCAGGGCAGTGTTGGCAATTTTCCGTTTTGCGTCCGCCGTTAAGAGAATAAAGTCTCCCGGCTTTGCTCCTAAACCATTTGTTATAGCCTTTGGTAATTCTTTATTTGAAGAACCTGATGGATCCAGAGAGCCGGCATTGGTAAAGAATTTTGAGACACCTCCTTCCAGAAGGGGAACAGCTTCGGTTCCGGCAACCTTCATCCAGGCCAGCCCCTTGGTTTTGTAGATTTTTGCGTGGCCTTCCAGTTCTTCGATCTGTTTGCGGGAATAGCTGCCATTTTTTCCAAAAGCAGCGGTGGGAATCACCAGGGCTTTTACCGCTCCGCCGGCAGCCAGGGCATCTTTAAAGGCCTGGAAATTTCCCGCTGCCGTGTAGGGGCTAAAGTCCTGCAGGGGAAGGGCAAAACGGAGGTCCGGTTTGTCGGTGCCGTAGGTTTCCATGGCTTCTTCATAACTTAAACGTTTAAAATGGGCAGGGAGATCCAGGCCAAGTGTTTTCTTGAACACATGACCCATAAGAGCTTCGGTCATGGCAAGCACATCGTCACGGTTAACAAAACTCATCTCAATATCGATCTGGGTGAACTCCGGCTGCCGGTCTCCCCGGGCGTCTTCATCCCGGTAGCACCGGGCTATCTGAAAGTATTTGTCGAACCCGGAAACCATAAGGAGCTGCTTGTACAATTGGGGGGACTGGGGCAGGGCGTAAAATTTGCCCGAATACAGCCGGGAAGGAACCAGGTAATCCCGGGCCCCTTCGGGGGTGGATCGGATAAAAGTGGGAGTCTCAATTTCGTAAAAACCGTTGGCGTCCATCCATTCCCGAACAGCAAAGGCTGTTTCATGGCGGAGCTTTAAGCGCTGCTGCATCCCTGTTGAACGAAGGTCCAAGTAACGGTATGTCAGGCGGAGTTCTTCTCCGGCATTGCTTTTTTCTTCAATCTGGAACGGAAGAGTTTCACATTTGTTTAAAATTACCAGCTTTTCTACGGCCACTTCAATTTCGCCGGTTGCCATATCGGGGTTTATCATTGAATCGGGCCGGGCCCGGACCACGCCTTTTACGGCAATACAGTATTCGTTGTGAAGCTCTTCCGCCAGGGCGGTAAGTTCCGCCGGAGCGTCCTGGTCAATTACCGTTTGAGTAATGCCGTAACGATCCCGCAGGTTGATAAAAATAATGCCCCCATGATCCCGCTTGCGGTTGACCCATCCGTTCAGAGTAACGGTTTTTCCCGCATCGGCCCGTCGCAATGCGCCGCAGTTGGCGGTCCTTCTGTACTGTTCCATGGTTCAATGATAAAGGATATAGAGAGGTCATTAAAGTGCTTTTCTCAAACAGCTTGAGAATCTTTCAAGGATATGCTATAGTTACCGAAATTCACTGTATATAAAGAGGTAACCAATGGCTTACAAAATCAACGATGCCTGTGTAAATTGCGGCTCCTGCGACAGCGAATGTCCCGTGGAAGCTATTTCCGAAAAGGACGACGCCCGGTGGATTGATCCGGGAAAATGCACGGATTGCGGCTCTTGTGCCGCTGTTTGTCCGACGGAAGCCATCGTCGCAGGCTAAACAGGCGGGAATCGATTATAAAACGTTTTGTTTTGACCTTTCTGATCCTCCTTATTTTTGCAGAGTTAAGCAAAAATTTGGGGGCGCAGGAAGGCGAAACGTTTCCTTCCATAAATAGGCTTGATGTCCGCGATACGGCTTTTAAGCAATACCTGGCAGATGTCGAATCCGCCCGCCGCCGTCTTTTCGGTCAAAACCAGAACAAAGAGGAACTGAGCGGGTTTTTACGGCTCTATGCTTATACTCCCAAAGAAGATGAAGATATTTTTCGTCTTTCCGCCCGGTGCAATGTGCCCTATGCCGCCTTGGCCAGTTTGAACCGGATAGATCATCCCGATCTGCTTAGGGGTTCACTGCTGCTTCCCACCGTACCGGGGCTGTTTGTTCCGGAAAATCCCTCCAGTGATCTGGAACGGTTGATCTCCGGATCAAGGGAAATGGAAGGAGGGACGATCATCACGGTCCGTACCGGGGGCCGTTCGGAACGATTCCTGTTTTTTCCAGGCATGGATTATACCCCCACGGAGAGGAGTTTTTTCCTTAACCGGGGGTTTCGGTTTCCTTTGCGCAGTTACCGGATTTCCAGTTCCTTTGGAATGCGGCCCAATCCTTTTACCGGAAGGCCCCAAATCCATAACGGTGTGGATCTGGCCGCTCCCGTCGGAACGGATGTATACGCCGCCAGGGGCGGTAAAGTAGTTGAAATGGGAACCGATCCGGTCTACGGCAACTATATCATCATCGTCCATGAGGATAACTGGGTAAGCCTCTACGGGCATCTTTCTTCGTTTTCAACCAGTCAGCACAACACTGTTACGCCCAACAGCATTATCGGCAAGGTCGGTACCACCGGTCAGTCCACGGGACCTCATCTTCATTTTGAACTGCGAAAAAACGGTACCGCACTGGATCCCACACGGCTTCTTTTTAAAGAATAGGGCCGGGCAGATACTTTGCTATATAAGTTTATGCTCTTTAGCGGCGGCGGTCAGGGCGCTGTTCCAATAATGAGCGGAAAGAAAGGCCCGTTTGGTATCGTTGTTGTCTATACGGCTGGCCCGCCTTTGGAGCCGCTTAAAGGCAATGCTAATGGCGGTATTCAAGTCTACCTCGGGAGCTCCTGTATGCTTGAGTATCCAATAGTATGAATACAGGTAAAATGTGTCATTGGGGTCCGTTTCGGGCAGTTCGTCCCTCATGATCCGTTGCATTTCCCGGATCGCCTCGTCCCGATCAATGGTTTTTTCGGCTCCTTTTTCTTTGCTCATGTGGCAAAGCGCCAAAACCCGGAATGTATGGATCATTCTGCCGCAAAGATCCTTAAAGGGAAAAAGAAATAATTCGGATTGATAAAAACCGCTGCGCCAGTCGGGCTGTTCTATCAGTAAAAACCGCTCTTCCATTTCGGTTTGATCTTGATTATTGGCCAATTCTAATACTTTTTGATAATTTCCGCAAATAAAGGCCGCCTCGATTTGAAAGATCTGAGCATCGGGCCCTTCGGCGTTTCCGGTATACGGTACTGCTTTGCGGTGGAGATAAACACCGGCCCGGTAGATCCAGGCATCCACGGTTTCTTCAAAGGATTGTGTACCGGGTCCCACGAGGTTACCGCGGAGTTCCTTAAATATGCCCAGGGCTTCCTGGTAAAACCCGGTCTCGAAGCAGAGGCGGCCTTCCAAAAAACGGCTTCGGTCCGCCCAGCCGGGAAGAACCGCTTCTAAAGACGATTCCCGGGACCTTGCCGCCAGCCGCCTTGCATTGGAAATATTGCCGAAGATAAAATGAGCCGCCGCTGCATAATAGGAGGAGATCCCCAATTCCACCAGATCTCTGGATTTTTCCGCGTTTTCTATGGCAAAGGAAAAATAGTCGATAGCGTCTGAAAGCCGGTAATTGGCAAATTGTACCAATGAGAAGAGACGGTAAATCCGGGCCAGGCCCCGGTTTTCATTTTCGTTTTGGGAAATGAGCATGGCTTCCTTAACCGAATCTTCAGCCGCCCGGATTTCACCAATACCCAAATAATACGAAGCGGCGTTGGCAAAGGCTCTGGCCCGGATACCGGGAGACCCGGAAATACCGGAAAGAGCATCCCTAAAGGCTTCTTCTATTTCAACCCTGCCCCCGTGGCATAACGCCCTTTGGGTTTTGATGATCGAAATAAGGGCTTTTTCATTTTCCTTTCCTGTTATCTGGGCAAAAGTTCCTTTTTGCAGCGCTTTTTCGATGCTGCAAAAAGTTCCGTTTACAATGTCGGCGCTGATTGAATCCAGGATCAGGTTATCGTCCCCCCGGGAGCCTAAATCGGCCAAAGCAGTAAGGAGGGGAAAACAGGGCTTAAGGCGAAAATTGCCGACCCAGGCTAGAAGCCGGCGGCGAACCAGGGCATGAACCGTTTCCGCATCTTTGCCCAGAGCTTTCTCCGCCCGGCTGGTAAAATCAACCCCTTCAATGGCTTCCAGCCGGGAAAGGATGGACATTGATTTTTCTACCATGGCGGGGTTTTTTCCTTCTTCCTGCAGGAGATGGGAAATAAGAAAAGAAGGAAAATAACGGATAAGAAGGACACAACAATACCCAATCTCCCAGAGATCCCGGGGCAGTGCCGGCATATTCTTTTGGGGGTTAAGTTTTTCGGGGGTGAATTTTACAATTCGGGGAAAAAGTTCTTCCCATGATTCCAGAGTCTTTAGTTCGGTGGCGGTACCGTATATTCGTAGCCGCTCTCTGGCGGGCCGGGCAAAATGGGCTTTTTGAATAAAAATTCTTGCCGAAGAATCGGCATCCTGGATGTTTTCCAGGATCATCATGGGTTTTATGGATCGTTTTTCCGCCGCCAACTGGTACGATTCCAGAAGCAGGGAAAGAAATTGTTCTCCCCCCTTGAGGGAAAATTCCGAAAGCTCATCCCGCAGCCGTTCCTGAAACAAAATTTTCCCCAGTATCTCCAAACGGTTTTTTAAACCGGACAATTTGTCCCCCGTCCCTTCTCCTTCCATAAGAGATTTTATTTCCGGCGAAAAGGCATCCACAAAACAGGTAACGGCGGTGGTTTTTTCTTTAAAGCGGACCAGGAGGGGAGGAAAGCCTTTCATTTGTTCTTCACAGTACCGGTATAGGCCTTCTCCTTTGCCAATTCGTTCATCCCCGACAATGATGGTATTGCTGCTTGAGCCCTGTTTTAGATAGGTCCGGATTTTTTCGGAATTCTTTTTTTCCCTGCTTTGCGTTTCTGCCGCATCTCCGAACTTTCGGATGGTTCGTACCTGCGAAAAACCGGTAATGGGGTTTTCGCCCGTCAAGGCTTCGTCAAAGTCGATATACGATTTCAGGGCGCTCTTGATTTCCGGGGAACACCAAATTCCGGTTCCCTGAAGATCCGAAGAAGGCATCTGGGCAAGGATATCTTCTTCGGGGATTTGTTCTCCGATAACACACACATGGCCATAGAGTTCCGATGCGGTCTTTTCCAGTATCTTCTTAAATTCTTCCAGGACGCAGAGGACATCCAGCCAAAAGCCAATGGTATGCCGGTCAAAAACAGCGGTAATGAGTTTTTGCTCAATCCTCACTTTGCCGCCGTATCCTTCTATGACTTCAATGATGGATTTTTCAAGGTCCTTGAGCAGCCTGGGCCTGGTCCGGCGGAGTTGTGACTGATAGCGCAGGGAAAAGATCAGTTGAATCATATTCTGCCCGCAGTATACCGTACTATGGGCTTCCTGAATATAAAAACAGGAAAAATACTTGTAAATCCGTCTTTTTTCCGATAATTATGTGGTATGGATAGCTTAAAGGGCCGTTCCCTTCTGACATGGCTTGACTACGAAGCCGATGAAATCCGTTTTTTGCTGGACCTGTCAAGGCAGGTAAAAGAAGATCGTGTAAATGGACACAAAAAACCGCCCCAGCAGCGTTTTACCGGCAAAACCCTGGCCCTGCTTTTTGAAAAACGATCCACCCGGACACGCTGCGCCTTTGAAACCGCCTTTGGCGAGGAAGGAGGCCATCCCGTATTTTTGTCTACCGCGGATATTCAGCTGGGGGACAAGGAATCCATTGAAGATACCGCCCGGGTGCTGGGACGTATGTTCAGCGCTATCCAGTTCCGGGGTTTTAAGCAGTCCACCGTGGAAGCACTGGCGGTATATTCCAGTATTCCGGTCTATAACGGCCTTACCGATGATTTCCACCCCACTCAGGTCCTGGCGGATATTATGTCCATGGAAGAAAACTTCGGTTCCCTCAAGGGCAGAAAACTTTGTTTTGTGGGGGATGGCAGGAACAATGTGGCCCGGTCCCTCATGGTGATTAGCGCCAAGCTCGGAGTCCATTTTACCGTCATCACTCCCCCGGAACTGAATCCCGACGAAACCTTACTCGAACGCTGCCTTTCCTTTTCGGCGGTCTCCGGATCGGAACTCCGTGTTACCCCGGATACCTCCGAAACAGCGGGAGCCGATGCGATCTATACCGATGTGTGGGCCTCCATGGGAGAAGAGGACAAAAAAGCTCAAAGGACAGCCCTGTTACACCCCTATCAGGTAAATAAAACCCTGATGGCAAAGACAGGCCGTCCTGATACGATTTTTCTTCACTGTCTGCCTGCGGTAAAAGGGGAAGAGGTAACGGCGGAAATAATAGAAGGCCCCATGAGCCGGGTCTGGGACGAGGCGGAAAACCGTAAACATACTATTAAGGCGATAATGCTTGCCACTTTGGGGTGTTTGTAGTATCATAAGCAGGTGAATTAAGAAGGAGTCGATAATGAAGGGAAAACTGGTTTTAGTAAGTTTTTTTGCGGCTTTATTGGGTTTTTGCGGTTTTATGGCCCTAAACGCTCCGGCTGTTTCGGCCCAACAACATTTACCGACACAGGAAGAACGCTGGGGCCCGGCCAATACATCCGAACTATACTATGTTAATGTCCCCATAGAAAAGGTGTACCCTTACCGTTTGGGCTATGTGGTGTTGTTCCGCAAGGGAGTTAACTCTTTGGGGCGGGCTTATATCCCCTATGAGTGGTTCAAAGTTAGTATTGGAAAAGCTCTGCTCATTCATTTGGGTGACGGTCCAACCTGGCCCTGTATGTCGGTTTTCTACAAGGAGGGAGCCTTTTATGGGGTAAAACTCTATGTGGCCAAAAGGCAAAGCCACCTGACCTGGGGCAGTATCCCTTCTACCGTCAATTTGGATGATCGTTTTCAAGGGGTAGAAGCGATTGATCTTGGTTTTGATGCAGACCAGCAATGAACCCTCTGATGCAGTAAAGCTAATCGCCGAAATACAGAAAGCCATCCGTGAAGAAGGACTTGACGGATGGCTTTTTTGTAATTTCCGCTGCCGGGACCGGCTTGCTAGCGAAATCCTCTGCCGCCCGGAAAATTTAATCAACACCCGGTTCTGGTTTTATGCAGTCCCCTCTTCCGGTGAACCTTTAGGACTGGTCCATGCCATAGAACCGGATCACCTGGAAGGACTTCCGGGTACCATTCGATCCTATTCCGGCAGAGAAGAGCTTCTTGGCCTTTTGGCTCCCCTGGCAGAAAAACGCTGGGCTGCTCATATATCGGAAAGTATCAGCGCCGTATCATTTTTGGATGCGGGGATGTACACGGTCCTTTCCAAAGCCGGTCTTATACTGGTTTCCGCCGAAAATATGATCCAGCGCCTCAAGGGCGTTCTGGACCAGGAAGGTATTGCTTCCCATGAACGGGCCTCCGCTGCTCTGTACGGTATTGTGGAAAAAGCCTGGGACTATGCCGGTTTTTCCTACAAAAATGGTACCTCCATTTATGAAGGAGAGCTCCGGCAGGTCATGGAGGATGAATTGACCCGCTTGAATTTGGTTAGGAATCATCCTCCCCAGGCAGCGGCGGGGATCAACAGCGCCAATCCCCACTATGACTGCAGGGGCCGTGGATCGATAATCCGGAAAGGAGATATTATCCAGTTGGACCTTTGGGCCAAGGAACAGTTTCCCAGAGCCGGAAATGCCGGCATTTATGCCGATATTTCCTGGGCGGGGGTTTACGGCAAAAAGGCTGGTCTGGAAGAGGAAAGAGCCTTTGCGGATTTGGTGGAAGTCCGGGAAGCGGTCCTTGGTTTTATAGACGAGACCTTTGCCGGAAATAAGACGCTGACTGGCGCTGAAATAGATGCATACTGCCGTTCCCTTCTCTGCGCCAAAGGCTATGCCGGAGCAATCAGGCACCGGACCGGACACGGCATTGATACGGAAACCCACGGTTCCGGAGTGAATATTGACTCGGTTGAATTTCCCGATGCCCGCCGTCTGCTGGAAGGTTCTTGTTTTTCCCTGGAACCGGGAATCTACTTTTCCGGGTATGGTTTTAGGACCGAAGTGAATGTGTATATTGCCGGGGGTCGGCCCGTTATTTCGGGCCCCGGCGCAGGACAGGGCCGGCAATTTTCGCTGCTAACCTGTTAGGTGTGGAGTAAGATTATGGTACCGGTACCGAAGGAATTACTTGATTTTATCCGGAACGGAACAAGCTTTATCGTCGCTGGTCACGAAGAGCCCGATGGGGATTGTGTGGGGAGCCAACTGGCCCTTACTTCCCTGCTCCGGCGGCTGGGAAAAAAAGCTGTACCCTGCTCAGCTGGTCCCTTTAAACGAACCGAAATAAAACCCTATGAGGGGCGTTTCCTCCCCTGCCCAACGGAAAAGGAAGGGCTTCGGGTTATTGTGATGGACTGTTCCCTTCGGGAACGGGTGGGAGATCTTCCCATCGATGGATTGCTTTCTGCGGCGGTGGATCACCATGCTTCGGGGAATTTCTGGGGAACGGTGTCTTACCTGGACCCCCATGCTCCGGCGGCTGCCCTTATGACAGAAAGGATATTTCGGGCCCTGGGAGAGGAACCTACTGTGGAGGAAGCGGAGCTTCTCCTTTTTGGCCTTTGTACCGATACAGGTTTTTTCCGCCACCTGGACGAAACCGGGACGGAGACGTTTCTTGCCGCCGCCCGGCTTACCGCCGCCGGCGCCAGCCCCAAAAAAGCATTTGCCGCTATCCATGGAGGAAAAACCCTTAATTCACGGATCCTAATGGGAACCGCACTGGCCAAGGCAAAACCTTACTACGGCGGCAGACTCCTCCTTTCTGGTACAACGCTGGAAGAATCGGAACAATACGGCATGGAAAGCCGGGATTCGGATGCAATCTACCAGGTCCTCCAGTCGGTAGAAGGAGTGGAGGCTATGGCTTTGCTTCGCCAGGAAAACAGCGAAGAATGCACCCTGGGTCTCCGTTCCCGGGATCGCATTGATGTGGCGGCCATTGCAAAAATATTTGGCGGCGGCGGCCACAAAAACGCCGCAGGAGCCAAGACTTCGGGCACCATTGCGGAACTGGAAGAAAAACTTACAGCGGCCTTTGCGGAATGGTTTAATTGAAAAGTGTAAACCCAAAACTGGCATCAGCTGCATTTACAATCGTAATGTCAATAATTATTGAAAGAAAACAAAAATAAATATTTTTTAGGTTAAACAGGAATTTTTTGTTCTGGAAATGGGAAGAGTTTTATGACCCGTAATGTGCATAGGGTAATATGGGGGAAGGATGCAAAAAAGCGTACCAACGGCAGACTGGTGCTGTTTCATGAACCCATATAAAGATATGGCAAATTAGCCATATCAAACATTCCGAAGCAGATTTTAACCCTCAAAAACACTCCCGCCGGGGGGTCGTATTTCCCGGCGGGGCGCACGGTCATTTATGGCGCAGCATAGCAAATAAGAAGCGTGTTTTCTTTCCCCGCAAGATAAAAGTTTGGAGGTTAACAAATATATAGTGTAATGAGAAAAAAACATTACAAAAGAATTAAATAATTATTATTTTTGTATTGACAGATAAATAGTTC
>WRIV01000018.1 GCA_009782555.1 Treponema sp.
CATGTAAATCCGCATGGTTGTTTCCTCCGCTCTCTACTTTCCACTTTCCCCTACCTGCCAAATCATGATACACATTCTCGATATTAATCGACGCAATATAATACGCCAGTAAAATAATTTCGTTGGCGTGGATTTCTTTTGTATATTTCCGTTTTAAGTCTTCATTTTTTATTATGCCGCTTTGTAAAAGCCGTGTGATAAATGTACCTGTTCCGGTGAAGGGGTCTAGGATATGGACATTTTCATCGGACATACTGCGTCCGAACTCTTTCTGCAATACGTCTTCTACGCTATGGATTATAAAATCTACGACTTCAACCGGGGTGTAAACAATGCCCAATTTTTCGGTAACCTTGGGGAAAGCGGTACGGAAAAACTTATCGTATAATTCTACAATGATTTTCTGTTTGGCTTCGCTGTTGTCTATGTCGCTTGCCCTTTGTTGGACAGAAACATAAAACTTATCCAGTTTTTCTGTATCATCTTTTTTCTGTTTTTCGTTTAAGGCATCAATAATACCCTGCAAAGATTGAGAAACGGTATTGTTTTTTGCAAAAGAGTAATCTTCAAAAAGAGCCTCGAATACCGGCTGTGTGATTATATGCTGCGCCAGCATTTCTATTGCTTCCTGTTCCGTTACGGCAGGGTTTATATTTTTTCGTAAGCCGGTCAGGTATTTTTCAAACTCGTCTTTGGCATCGCCTTTCTTTTTTACAATTTCGGTAATGCTTTCTATGTGGTGTTCTGCGATTGCGGCGACATCTTTTGCCCATTGTTCCCAATACGGCTTTGTACCGCAATTTTGAACAATCTTTGCGTAGATTTGTCCTTGCAATTTGGCAAATTCCAGTTCAAGTTGTCGTTCGATTTTTGATTTTGATATGCCAGAACCTATACCGCCTGTTTCTCCGTCATCATCGGCTGCACCGCCGCCAATTTCCGCGCCGGTAACGGAAATACCGCCGCCTTTGCCTTTATGTCCCGTGCTTTTCTTTTTATTGAGTTCTATCTTATTGATTGTGGCGTTAAAGCGGTCATCGTGGGCACGAAGGGCGTTGAGGACAGTCCACACAACTTTAAAGCGGTCGGAGGCTAATGTTTTTTCGGGGTCAGCATCGCTCTGAACAACTACCGGAATAATGATATAGCCGTATTTTTTCCCTTCGGCTCTGCGCATTACCCGCCCTACCGATTGGACAACATCTATTTGGCTGTTTCTGGCGGAAAGGAACATAACGGCATCAAGCGAAGGAACGTCAACACCTTCCGATAGACAACGGACATTATGCAGTATCTTACATTCTTGTTTCGCAGGATCGGAGGATTTAAGCCAATGTAATTTTTGCTCCCTGATTTGGGCGCCCATTGTTCCGTCAACATGGTCTGCATCGACAACTACCATTTCACGGCGTTTTTCTTCGGTAAGTGTTTCAAAGTAGGCGTCACGGCAGGCATTAAAATCTAAGACTGTTTCTTTTGATACGGCAATATTCTGGCAGAACGCAACGGCGCTCCGCATGGGGGCGGGGTCAACACCTTCAAACAATTCTTTATCGGTCAAAGATTTTTTGGACAGGGCGTTTATACAGCCGATTATTTTTAGCGCGTCATCGGTCTTAATCTCAACGTTCTTATCTTTTATTGATTGTGACAGTTTTTCATTTAATTGGTCTTCTTCGATTGTAAGAACGATGACTTTGTAATCGGATAAAAGTTGCTTGTCTACCGCTTCGCCGAAACCGATACGGTAGATTTCTTCTCCGTATTTTTCCGGGTCATCCATAGAGCAGACTTCGGCTGACGCTTCCCTTGCTTTGGTTTGTGCCGCTTCTGAATAAATTCTCGGAGTGGCGGTCATATAGATACGTTTTTTGGCTTTGATGTATTTATCTTCATGCACTTTTACAAAGTCGGCATCTTCTTTGCCCAAAACTGTTACGCCTGTAGTGCGGTGGGCTTCATCACATATAACAAGATCAAAAAGAAAACTGTCCTTTTTTATTTTGTTGATAGCGGTCTGCACTTTGCTGATAACGTCTATAGATTGGTATGTAGAGAAAACTACGATATTACCGCCCTCTGATTTTTGAAGTATTCGGGCGGCTTCAAATTGCTTGGTGATATTTTTTGTGTCTGTAGAAGCGGGTAGGGCAAGGTCTGTTACCGTAGCCGTAACATCGTCTCCGTCCTTTTTTCCGGTTTTTGAAACCGAAGCATCGGAACAAATACATATTGCATGTATGGGTTTGGTACATTGGTTTTTCCATTCCCGCAGGGTTTGACCTAGCAATGCGATTGAGGGAACAAGGAAAAGGACAAGCCCTTTTCCTTCTGCAGCAGAACTGCCTGTTTCTTTTTCAACAATACGAAGGCTGGTAAAGGTTTTTCCAGTACCGCAAGCCATGATAAGTTTTCCACGGTCGTGTTTTTTCAGGTACTTATGCACATCATCAATGGCGATTTGCTGGTGGGGTAAAGGGTTATATTTTTTTAGGGCGGCTTTTTTACCTTCGTCAAGTTTTTGCCAATCAACAGCGGCATTGAGAAGGTCATAGAAACCCAATCTACCGACAGGCAGAGTCTGGTCTTGTATGGTCGCTTCTGCGGCGGGGTTAAACCCTTTTTTTGTAGTATCAATCCATAGGCGGTAGGTAAAGTTTACTTTTTTCCCCGCCTCCTTATGGTTATAGAAGGACTTACCGGAAGTTGAGAGAAAGGTATCTACTTTGGGTTTATCTATTGATACGTCTTCCTGATAACATTTACACTGAACAGCCCAATAATCGCCGTTTGTTGTATATGCAACCAGGTCTATGCCTAAATCTTTATCGCCTGTGCCAAAGTCTGCCCTTGAAGGGAACTCGTTCCATAGCCAAACAGTAGAAAATTGCCCTGCGTAATACGGGTCTGCCATGAGGTAAGACTGCATAAGCCGCTCGAAGCGGTAGCCTTTATCCTTCTCGGAAAAGGAAATTTCACGGTACTTTTGCAGAATTTGCTCGAAGGTAATCAATCCTTATCCCCACAGGTACTACTGGTATTGTTTATGTTACCACATTTTGCAGTACCAAACCATAGCAATATTTGATTATGGTCAAAAGTAAAAATCCTTGCCAAAGATTTACAGATGGAATTTCCGGAGGTTTCAGGATACTCCGCAGATAACCTTTGGCCTGAGCGCACAATATTGTCATCATGGAAAAATGCAAGAATGATTTATCTCGTTCATTTTATCAGCATATGGCTATAAAATACTGCTGAAAAAAAATGTCCTTATTCATCAAAGGTATCCTCAATTTACTAAAAATATTGAAACCAGTATACTGCACTCATGTCGAAGATAGCAATGAAAACACCCCTTGTCGAAATTGACGGGGACGAAATGACCCGGATTCTTTGGGATCTGGTAAAGGAAAAACTTCTCCTTCCTTTTGTTGATTTAAAAACCGAATATTACGATTTGGGTCTTTTGAACAGGGACGCCACGGACGATAAAGTAAGCGCTGAATCAGCCGATGCCATACTACGGCTGGGGGTTGGCGTTAAATGCGCAACCATTACCAGTAATGCAGCAAGAAAAGAAGAATACAATCTTAAGCAGCTTCATCCCAGCCCTAATGCAACGATACGGGCAATACTTGACGGTACGGTGTTTCGTAAACCAATTTCCGTGCCGTGCATTACACCTTCGGTGAGTACATGGAAGACGTCCATTGTTATTGGACGTCATGCCTACGGCGATGTTTACAAGGCTGTAGAAATGGAAGTTGATGCTCCCGGCAAGGTGGAACTTGTGTATACCGGGGTGAATGGAACGGAGCGGCGTGTTACTGTGGCGGATTTTAAAGATGCCGGAATCGTTCAGGGTATGCACAATTACGACAATTCCATTAAGAGTTTTGCCCGCGCCTGCTTTCTTTATGCACTGGAAGAAAAAATTCCTGTCTGGTTTGCAGCCAAAGATACGATATCAAAAAAATACGACGGCCGCTTTAAGGCGATTTTTGAAGAAGTCTACGAAACGGAGTTTAAAGCAAAATGCGCCGCCGCCGGAATAAGCTATTTCTATACACTTATTGACGATGCGGTTGCCAGGGTGGTTAAAGGTGAAGGCGGTTTTCTCTGGGCCTGCAAAAATTACGACGGCGATGTGATGAGCGACATGATTGCCAGCGCATCGGGAAGCCTTGCCATGATGACCAGCGTCCTGGTTTCTCCTTCCGGTGTTTTTGAATACGAAGCCGCCCACGGCACGGTGCAGCAGCATTACTACCGCTGGAAAAAGGGCGAAAAAACCAGCACTAACCCTGTGGCTCTGATCTTTGCCTGGACCGGTGCGCTGGCAAAGCGGGCGGAACTGGATGGTACGCCGGCACTGGCAGATTTTGCCAAAAAACTCGAAACAGCAGCACTGCGCACCATCGAAGACGGCGAAATGACAAGCGATCTGGCAAAACTGGCAAACCCGGCGCCTGCAAAAACGCTGAACTCCTGGGATTTTATTGATGCGGTGGCAAGGAGTATGGCATAAAGAAGCCGTTTCCAATGATCTTGTTTTTTTATTAGGGAAAAATCAGGATGGGGAAAATCCAAATTGTTTCAAGCTGCAGCGAGGCATAAACACATGGTTTTTCCCGGAATCTTGACGCCGGGGATTAAGCCATCTGTACAGGTTTTCCTGATGCGGCGCTTTTGTAGAGGGCATCCACTATCTTCATTAAGATAAGCGCTTCTTCTGCCGTATTAAGAGCCTTTTCCTTTCCGGTGATTGATTCGACAAAGTTGGCGGCCTGACCGACGCGGCCCATGGACTCATCCTTTTCCGTTATCAGGTTCCGGTTTACCTGAACGCCGTATTCTTCGGTGTAGAGGCTGCAGGTGTCGATGCTGGTGGCATCGATGCCGTCGATGCCAAAGAGCCGTTCCACTTTACCGCCGGCCTTGGTTCCCTGAAAGCTTGCCCTTACCAGTTCCCGTTCTACAAATTCCGCCCAGGAACAGCGGATCGAGAGGACTTGTCCGGTTTTAAAAGTGATCATTCCATGGCAGGAAGATTCCACATCAGTAATGCCGTTGACCGAATCGGGAATGCCCCAGGGACCTTTAAAGGCCTTGTTGTCCATGAAGTCATGGAACACCCCCGCCAGGCACCACGCCGGTTCGGGGTACCCCATAAAGTGCAGGGCCAAATCCATCATGTGGGGAAGGTCGATGACAGGACCGCCGCCGGAAAGGGCCTTGGTAGTAAACCATCCGCCGAATCCGGGAATGCCGGCCCGGCGTATCCAGGCTGCCTGGGCGGAATTGATTTTTCCCGCTGCTCCTTCAGTGATATATCTCATCAGAGCCCGGGATTCGGGACGGGCCCGGTTGTTAAAATCGAACATCAGGGTTTTTCCCGATTTCTTTGAGGCAGCCAGCATCTCTGCCATTTCCGCGGCATTCAATGCCGGAGGTTTTTCGCAGAACACATGTTTTCCCGCTTCCAGCGCTTCTAGGGTAACGGGCCGGTGAAATTTATTCGGGGTTACCACCGATACCGCATCCAACTCGGGGCAGCCCTTGATCATTTCCGCCAGGGTTGTAAAAATTTTTCCCACCGGACGGATTTTTGTAAAGGCTTCCACCCGCTTGGTATCTGGATCGGCAATGGCGGCAGTTACCGCTCCGGCTTGTAAAAATCCATCATAATGATAAGAAGCCATGCCTCCGGCGCCGATGATTCCAACCTTAACTGCCATCTTCTACCTCCCCTATGATCATAGTACATTGTACCACATTTTTAACGGAATCTCAACAAACAGTCCGCTGTAGTTCCTTTCAAAATTCCTTGATCTATAATATTATTACTATGACCAATTGAAAAATGCCAAATGACAAGGAGAGAAAGATGAAAAGAAAATTTATTTTAGGAATACTTTTGGGTGTTATGGCTGCGGGCAGTTATGGAAATGAAAGTGATGGAATTTTTTTCTGCAAAGTAGGACAGTTTGAGGTCTATATGCTGGTTGAATCGCAGCGTTCGGGGAATGCCGGGATCCTCACCGGTGCGGATGAGGCCACCATGGCGGCTCTCCTGGCCCGCTACATCCCTGCCGGAGGGTTTAACCATTCGGCCAATGCTTTCCTTGTTAAAACACCGGAGAAGATCATCCTTGTGGATACCGGAACCGGCACCGGCGGAATAATCCTGGAGAAAATGAAAAAACTGGGGGTGGAGCCGGATCAGGTAGATGCGGTTCTTATTACCCATCTGCATGGGGATCACTTTGGCAGTCTGCAAAAGGACGGTAGGGCGGTTTTTACCAAGGCAAAGATATACCTGTCTTTTCGGGAACGGGAATACTGGACCAAAACAAATGTGAACCAGGGAGCGGCGGCGGCCCTGGCGCCCTATGGCTCCCGGGTGGAAACTTTTGAACCGGTCCATCTGGGCGGAGCTTTTCGGGAGCTTTTTCCAGGGATTACCCCCATTGCCGCCTATGGCCACACTCCGGGTCATACGATTTTTTTGGTAGAAAACAGCGGGGACAAACTTCTTATTATAGGCGACCTGCTCCATGTAGCCCTGGTCCAGTTCCCCGTTCCGGAAATTTCCGCCACCTATGATTCGGACCCTCAAACTTCTGCGGTGATACGCAGGCAGGTCCTGGACTATGCGGCAAAGAACAGAATTCCCGTGGGCGGGATGCACATCGTATTTCCCGGTATGGGAACAGTAGAAGCCGCCGGGGAAGGGTTCCGGTTTTTACCGGCGGACTAGCGTCCTGCCTTTTTCGGTTACCTTAATCGCAAAATGCGGTAATTCTTTATTACATAAGAATTACCTTAACTTTGCATTGCGTATATGCTAAAGACAGGACGCTAGGTGCCGCAGAGTTCCATCCGGGCCTTGATATAGTCCAGCCGGTCCTGGTTAAGCACGGTCCTGCAGTACGGGGTTTCCCTTAGCTTTTCTATCCGGTAGTTTCCCCGGCGGACAAATTTTCTTTCGTTTCCTTCGGTAAACCAGTACACTAGGGCTATGGATTGATCCTGCAGCTCTAGAGCGTTGATACCCCGGCGGCTGATGGCGCTGCCGGAATTAAAAAGGCAGGGTACGGGGAATTCATCGCCATATAGGCTTTGCCGCAGTACATTCCGGCGCTCTGAACGTTTTAGTTTACCGAGTTCGGTACGAAGGGCTGAAACCTCCGTAGCGGTGCGCATTTTTTCCTGGGATCCCATGGAAGGATAATCCCGGCAGAGCCGCTCAATTTCAAATTTGATAAAATCAAAACGGCTTAGGGATTCAAAGAGGGCCCGGTGGGTATGGCCGATGATCGAGATGCAATTGTTTTCCATGGAAAAATTATAGGCTTGTTTTTCTACAAAGAACCGGCGGCGGGGATTACGGGCGGCAGAAATATTTCTGATCCCAAAGGGAGTTAATATGTACCGGACCAAGCTGCGGATCACGGCATTATATTTCGAGTAAACAAGAGAAGACTGATGTCCGTGGTATATAAAAATGGGAAGCTGCGTTGTTTCGATCCGCAGGGCATGGTACAGGGGATAGGGATAGTTTTTTTCAAAAACCAGGTCTTCGTCGTGGTTTCCCAGGGTTTTGTAGAGCCGGTTTTCCGCTGCGAATAAATCAAAGGCCCGGTAGAGTTCCGGCCATTGCTTCTCTATTTTCTGAAATGAATAGCGGTGCAGTTCTTCCACATCGCCGTTCAGTACCAGAAACCATCCGCCGGGATAGTAGTAATATTTCAGCATACTGATAAGGAGGCTGCCGTTGGCAGCCAGATCGTCCCGCTTTCCACAGCCCATGTGGAGGTCGCTTATTACCAGAATCTTTGTGTCTGTTTTTCGTAAATCAATCAAGGCGGAATGGGCGGCCATACCGGAAAAAAAACCGCCCGCCATTATTTTTCAGGTCCTTCCAGTTCACCTTCTGTTTCCAGGCTTTCGCGGCGTTTTTTGTACTGCAGTAAATCCCAGCGGGTAACCATGCCTGAGAGTTCATTCTTTTCAAGAAGCGGAAGATGGCCGATGTGATGTTTGTAAAAAAGCCTTTCCACTTCCCGCATGGTGATATCCGGATTGGAACTGATAACGTTCTTAGCCATATAGGCGCTTACCGGGGCATGCATTTGGGATGCCCGCCGGGCCTTCATAATATCCCGGAGACTTAAAAAACCAGTCAGTTTTCCATCGTTGTTCAGTACCGGCAGTCCCGTATGGTTTATCTCCTCCATGTACATGGAGGCGTTCATTATCGAGTTGTTTTCGTTAATGGTAAACACATTCCTGGTCATGATGTCCCTGGCACTAGTAGCAGGAGGCAGGGATTGTTCCAGGTATTTAAGAAAAGAATCGTAGAACCGGAGTCCTTCCTGATTGCGAAGTAATAGAGAAGCTGCCAGCTGATGCCCCCCCCCGCCGTAGGGGCTGAGCAGGGCATGAAGATCGATGAGTTCTTTCTGGCTCCGGGCAATAAGGAGGACGGTTTTATTTTTGCGGAAAAAGAAAATCGCAAAATACGCATCGGGGTTTTTGATATCCATGATTTTTTCGACCACCGGAGCAAGGCCTGGCATGTTTTCTTCTATTTCCAGATAGGAAAAAAGTATTTCGTGGCCCCGGACCAGGTTATTTTGAACCTGCATCAAAAGCTGGTTCAAGATCATGATTTGATTATCTTCCTTGACGGTTTCAAGAAAAGACTTCACCAGCCTTAAGGATGCTCCCATATCCAGAAGCCAGGCGGAAACCTCCATATCTTCCCGGCAGACATTTTCGTGGATAAGCCGCCCCGTATCAGCATAGATCCCCGTTAGGGCAATAGTTGCTTCTTCGCTTTCCAGGGTAATGCCCCGTTCCATGGCAAGTTTGCCCAAATAGCTTGTGTTAGCCCCTAGGTTTTCTCCCGCCACCTCCGCTCCCTGGATATCGCAGTTTTCCAGGGGGTGGTGGTCATAGATAGTAATCCGTGGCTTGGAATTGTAGATACATTTAAAAAACTCTTTAACCCGTTCGGCGCTGGAGGTATCCACGATTATTATGTTTTCTATGGTTTCTTTTTCCAGATCCTTCGGTTCAAGAAAGTTAAAATACTCTTTGTAAAGGTTATAGAGGCCGTATGCCGAAGGGTGAATCTGTTTGCTTCGAACTAGGACATAATCCGGAAAGAGCTTCTTTACCAGAATAAGAGAACCTAGACAGTCCAAATCCATGTTAGAATGGCCAAAGGCAATATTCACCAGTATAATATAACAGGGAACCGGAAAAAATCATAGGAGTATTTATGAATATCTGGCTTGCATCGGGGAATAAGCATAAACAGCAGGAAATGGCCGCTATTTTCGCTGCGAATACCCTAAGACTTCCCTCCGAAGCGGGAATTTCCAGTTTTGATCCGGAAGAGACCGGATCCACCTTTGCGGAAAATGCCCTTATCAAGGCAAGAACACTCTACCGCCTGCTGAAAACAGCCCCAGCGGCGGCCCCGGGCCGGATACCGGCCGGCCCGGTACTGGCCGATGATTCAGGATTGTGTGTAGATGCCCTGGGGGGAAGGCCGGGCATTTACTCCGCCCGGTATCATGGGAAAGACTCCTGGGACGGGGACGGGAATTTCCGTATGGCGTCCGGGAAACCGGAAAAACTGACCGACAGCGAACGAAACGCCCTATTGCTGGAAGAATTAGCCGCCTGGCAATCCGCCGGAAGCGGATTGCGATCATGCCGCTTTGTCTGCGCCATGGTGCTCCTCTTTAGCCCAGCCCGTTTTTATCTGGTACAGGAAACCCTGGAGGGGGAAATCGTCGCTTCCGCCGCAGAAATCAGGGGGGCCGGAGGGTTCGGCTACGACCCCATCGTGTACCTGCCGGAATTGGGCCGGACCGTTGCGGAACTTTCGGAAGAAGAAAAGAACCGCCGCAGTCACCGGGGCAGGGCAGGCAGGGTCATGGCGAAATTTTTGACCGGTGACTGAACCGCAGAATATGGGGGCCGTGTGCTGCGTTGACAAACTGGAAAAAACGGCTTATTTTCCTTAACATAAAAAACAAAAGAACAACAAGGAGCATTTTATGAGTAAAAAATTCCGGATCGCCGCCTTCTTCTTTGTCCTGGCAGCAGTATCCTTTGCCCAGACAAACAATTATTCTGTTGCCTTAACTGCCGATAATACGGGAGTGGTTATTACCTCCTACAATGGTACCGCCGCTCAAGTAGGGATCCCCGCCAATTTAGAGGGTCTGCCGGTTAAGGCTATCGGAAAAGGAGCATTCAGCAATCATACAACTATCAGAACCCTGATAATTCCCAGGGGGGTAACGGAAATCGGGGACGAGGCTTTCCAGGGCTGCCGCAACATGGCGACCCTTACCCTTCCCGATACCCTGCAAAAAATAGGGATCCGGGCGTTTGATTCCTGCGGCATCACGACTGTTTCCATTCCCGCGGGCTGCACCGATATAGGGGAGGGAGCGTTTTTGAATTGTATCGAACTTAAGACCATGGTCCTGCCGAGGGATCTTGCAAATATCCCTGCAAATATGTTTGCAAGCTGCGAAGCCCTTAATCCGGTAACGCTGCCGGCTGCCATCAAGAGTATAGGTGAACGGGCCTTTGCAGATTGCAAGGCATTGACCACCTTTAATGTCCCCGCTTCGGTAGAATTAATCCAGTTTGCACCGAATGTGTTTCAGGGATGCTCCAAACTCAATTTAGGGGCTCAGGTTGCTCTGAAAAAACTGGGTTATGGCGGCAGTTTTTAAAAATTGATTTTTAAAGGGGTCTTTATTTTGCCTCCGGATTATTTTTTTCGGGGGCATTAAATAGCTGCACCAAGGCCGACTCCAGCCGGTGATACTTTACTTCCGTTACGGTGATCTGTAGTTTTTTGTCCCCCTCGGCGGAGTATTCCAACACGCACTGTTCGCCGTCTTCGGGAAGCCGCCCCAGAAGGGTAAATACAAAACCGCCAAAGGTGTCGTAGTTTTTCCCCCCCGCGGCAAAGGAAATGCCCGTCTCTTTTGCAACCAGGCTAAGGTTAACCCGGCCCCGTATCTTCCAAAGGTTCGGACCTTTTTTTTCGATTAGGGGAAGTTCAGTTCCCTCGTTCTTTTCGCTCAGATCTCCCACAAGGGCTTCCAGCAGGTCCTTCATGGTAATAATACCGTCAAAACTGCCGTATTCGTCCAGGGCCAGAGCAAAGTGGCTGCGGCGGGCTTTCATCTTTCTGAACAGCACATGGGTTCCAACGGTACCGGGTACAAACCATGCGGGACGCAGGGCATGGGCCATAACCTGTTTCCGGTGCCGGTCTTTCAATACCAGATAATCCCGGGCGCTCAAAACTCCGCGGATATCGTCTACCGTCTCTCCGCAGACCGGATAATAGTGATGTTTTGTTTTCAGGATAATCCTTTCCCACTGTTCATCATCATCCTTAAGCCATAGCAGTACCGTATCCCGGCGGTGGGTCATCATCGCATCCGCAGTCTTGTCGTTGAATTCAAACACATTGTGGATGATTTCTTTTTCTCCCGCCGCAATGGATCCCCGTTCGCTTCCAGCATCTACCAGGAGGCGTATCTCTTCTTCGGTGACAGTGTTTTTCTTTGCTTCCGGATCAATGCCGAAGATACGGATCAGGGCATTGGTGGATTTGGAAAGAAGCCATACCGCGGGGGCAAAGATCCGGGAACTGATAAGAATGAATAAAGACAGGCTCAGGGCAAGTTGTTCCGCTTTGTGCAGGGCGATTCGTCTGGGAACCAGTTCGCCCAGGACCAGATTAAAAAACAAAAAGGTTAAGGTGATCAATATGAGGGATATGGTTTTAATCGTCTCCGGGGATAACGTAATCCCAAGGTTTATAAACGCAGAAGTCAGCTTGCCGGAAAAATTATCCGCAGCAAAGGCACTGGCCAAAAAACCCGCCATGGTACTTCCAATTTGAACGATGGCCAAAAATTTGGCGGGCTTATCAGTCAGTTTTAAAAGCCGCGTTGCTCTGCGGTTTCCTTCGGCGGAAAGTTTTTCCAGTTTTATCGTGCTGACCGAGACCACGGCAATTTCCGCACAGGCAAAAAACGCATTTAAGATTACCAGGGCAAGCAGCAGCAGCAGCTGCCCAAGGAGAGGGTCAGATTCCATGGGTTAGGGAGATCCCGGCAGCGGGTTTTCCGTTTTGGCCCCGATGTCCCGGCGGTATTCCATTCCTTCAAAATTTACGGCCTCGAGGGCCCGGTATGCCCGCTGCCGGGCATCGGCGCCTCCGGCCCCATAAGCCGCCACGGTCAGTACCCGGCCTCCGGCGCTCCGGAGACCCGAACCCGCGGGACCGCCGGGACTGCGCAGTGCTCCGGCGGCAAAAAGGATGGCGCCGGTTTTGGCAAAGGATATTTTATTAAGGGCGATTGGGCTCCCCTTGCGATAAGTTCCCGGATAACCGGAGGCTACCGCCACCGGAGCGCAGACAGCGCCGGGTTTCCAGGAAAGGCGGAATTCTGGGAGAGTTTCGTTTTCAATAGCGATACAAAGTTCCGCAAAGTCCGAATCCATCAGGGGCAGTAGGGCCTGGGTTTCGGGATCACCGAGCCGGACATTGTATTCCAAAAGAAAGCATTTCCCGTCCTGAATCAAGAGTCCGAAGAAGATAAATCCCCGGTAATCAAAACCCTCCGTGGAAAGTCCCCCCAGGGTGGGGTTAAGAATCGCCGTTTCAAAATCGGCCTGCAGCTCCGCCGTAAAATCCGGCACCGGAGCGATGGCTCCCATACCGCCCGTGTTGGGGCCCTTATCGCCGTCAAAACGCTGTTTGTGATCCCTGGCGGAAACAAAGGGAAGGATCATTCCCCTGCCGCCGGAAACGCTTACCGCCGCCATCACCGACACTTCGGGCCCCCGCAGGAATTCTTCCAGGACCAGGGTTTTTCCCGCCCCATCCAAAATGCCTTCTTTCATAAAATCGTTTACCGTTGTTTCTGCGGTATTTTGGTCTTCGGCGATGACAACTCCCTTACCCCCGGCTAAACCATCGGCTTTGATCACCAGGGGAGGGACGACGGTTTTAGCCCCAAAGTGGGATCGGGCCGCCGCCAGGGCGCCGGCAAGATCGGCGCAGGTCAGAGATCGGGCGGTGCGGATACCGTATTTTTTCATAAATGATTTTGCATAGGCCTTGCTTGCTTCCAGCCGGGAAGCTTCTGCGCCGGGCCCTACGATGGCAAGCCCTGCGGCCCGAAAACGGTCGGCCATGCCTGCCGCCAGGGGCGCCTCGGGTCCCACCACCGTTAGATCAATACCTTCTCTTATGGCATACCGGATCAGGGCTTCCTGGATTTCTTCTTCCGCCGGATCCCTGTCCAAAAGATCAACGTTTTCGCAGCCCTTTTCTCCAGCGGTACCGCCGTTACCCGGGGCGGCATACACTTTTTCTACCTTTTCCGATTGAGCAAGCCGCCACGCAAGGGCGTGTTCCCTGCCCCCGGAACCGATTACCAGAACCTTCATGATCAAAGTATATACCCGCTGATTCAAGGTGTGAAGCATCGTTGTAACCCCTGCCCTGTTCCAAATGTTTCTTATTAGGTATACTATCTGTCATTGACAGAAGGACTCCGGATAATTTAAAATTTGATAAATTCGGCAGGACCTGGTATTAACAGAAACTGCTATTAAGAGGAGAAAAAAATGAAAAAATTGGTCATTCTACTGCCCCTTGTAGTGTTAATCTTTGCCGTTGGCTGTAAATCCAAAGCCGTAAAATACAAAGACGATCCCCGATCAAAAATTATCGGTGCCGAAGGAGTCCCCCGGCCTGAATGGATGAACGGGAATCTAAAGTCGGATGAATTTTATTACGTGGTAGGAGACGGCCGTATGGGGATGAGCAAATCCGCCCAGCAGGGTACCGCCCGGACTGATGCCCTGGCCAAACTGGCCCAGTGGAAAAGCGCCGTAGTGGCGGATACCATGAAAAACTACATTGATGAATCAGGAGTCCCCGGTAATACCCAGACACTGATACGTTTTGAGCAGGCCACCATTGCCCGTTCTAACACCAGCCTAACAGGCTTTGATCAGGTGGAATACTGGATAGATCAGGATGGGGTTTACCACGGTCTATATTCATATCCCAAGAGTGATCTTAAAAATGCTTTTCAATCTACCTTCTCTGAATTCCAGCGAAACGAGGCTGCGGCCTTTGCAGATTATAAATCCCAGGAAGCCTTTAAATACCTGGAAGCCCAGCTGGACAAAAAATAAGCTTCCCATAAGGAGTTATCCATGAAGAAAGGAATTATGCTTTTTTGTCTGGCGGCGGCAGTATTGCTGGTTTCCTGCGGACATTCGGTCAAGCGGATTGATCCGAATACCCAGACGGATCTAAGCGGCTACTGGAACGATACGGATCGGCGCCTTGCCGCCGATTCACTGATTAATCAATGCCTTGCCACTCCCAGGATGTCTTCCTTCAACTCAACCATCGGAAGGCTCCCGGTGATCATTGTCGGAACCTTTCGAAATGCCAGCGACGAGCATATTGATACCTCCATTCTGTCCCAGCGTCTGGAAATGTCGATCCTTAACAGCGGCAAGGCAGAATTTGTCGCCTCCGGAGGATTGCGGAACGAAATTCGGGAAGAGCGGCTGGATCAACAGCAGGGATATACCGATGACGCCACCATGGCCAGACTGGGCCGCGAAGTAGGGGCTGATTTTATGATGACCGGCTCGGTCAAGACCGAGGTGGACCGGTTCGGGAAAAAAGCCACCCGCAATTACACGATCACCGCGATGCTGACTGATATCACCACCAATATGCAGATCTGGATTGGTCAATACGAGATAAAAAAGGAAATCAGGAATCCTACGGTTAAACCCTAAGGACTTTTTCATGAAGCTCTCCAAAGCGCCGCTTTTTGCGGCGTTCATCGTCCTTTTTATTTCCTGCGCTTCCACAGATCCCTATATTCCCATAGATAATCTGGCCCATGAGGGAAATTTTTCCGGGAGCGCCGAAACCCTGGAAGAAAAGAGCAAAACCCTTTACCGGGAAAAGGACAGGGTGTTGTACTTTCTGGACAAAGGAATGCTGGCCCACTATGCAGGGGATTACGAAGAATCCTCGGCTTTGCTGGAACAGGGAGAGAGAGCCATTGAAGAAAATTTTGCCGTCAGTATAAGCCAGGAAATCGGCACTTTTATCCTGAACGACCGGACCCGGGAGTACAACGGAGAAGATTACGAAGATGTTTACCTGAATGTGTTCAACGCGCTGAACTATTATCACCGCGGGGACATGGATGAAGCGCTGGTAGAAATCCGCCGGATGAACAACAAGCTGCGGGATCTTTCGGCCAAATACGGAGTCATGATGACCAATATGCAGAGGGCAGCCCTGGAAAACGATACCGCAATCCCCGCCAATCCGGATACGCCGGTTAAATTCAGCAATTCCGCCCTGGCCCGGTACCTGGGAATGCTCTTTTACCGGGGATCGGGAATGATGGACTCCGCCCGTATCGATCAGAATCAGCTTCGTGTCGCCATGGCAGACGCGCCTTCAATCTATAAAAATCCTGTTCCATCTTCTGTCAGGGACGAATTGGTCGTACCCGCCGGTATGGCCCGGCTTAATATAATCTCTTTTACCGGACATTCTCCAATAAAAACTGAAGAGGTAATTCGAATTTATTTGGTAAATTCGTGGATCAAGATTGCCCTGCCGGTGATGACTCCCCGGCCTTCCCGTATTACATCCATTGAAGTGGCCCTTGATTCGGGGGAATCCTTTGCTCTGGAACTCCTGGAAGATATCAGCGCGGTGGTTACTGCCACCTTTGCTCAAAGGAAAAACGTGATTTATACCAAGGCGGTACTGCGGGCTTCAGTTAAGGGTATCGCAGCCGAAGTCTTTCATGCTGCGGCGGATTCCGCTGAAGAAGATAAGGAAAAGGGCCTTTTCAGGCTGCTGGGGTTTTTCAGCCAGATCCTGGCGGAGGCCAGTGAACAGGCGGATCTGCGGATCGCCCGGTATTTTCCCGGCAAGGCTTATGTGGGGGGTATAAACCTTGCCCCGGGGACCTATTCCTTTACTATAACTTACTACGGCGGAAACAGACGGTTGATCGCCCAGCGCCGTTATGAGAATGTAAGGGTAAGCAGAAATACCCTTAATCTTACGGAGGATATATGCTTAAAATAAAACACTTTGCCGTATTTGCGGCTGTCGTGGTGTTAGCTGTATTATTCCCTGCTTATGCAGGCGCTTCCGGAAAAAAAGAAAGGGCAGAACCGGAGTGGGTTACCGACCCCTACAGGATGTACAACAGGGTTGTTTACCTGGCAGCAGTGGGATCCGCCCCTTCCCGGGATACGGCGGAAAAAACAGCTCTGATCAATTTAACTTCAATTTTTGGCCAATCAATAGAAGGCGAATCAAAAGCGAATTATACCTATTCCCAGGCGGTAGAAGCCAGCAGTTCTTCATGGTCGGAAAAGTCCGACATAGCCCAGGCGGTTAAGATATCGGCCGCCATGGATACCTTGATTGGTGCGGAAATAAAGGATGTATGGAAAAGTCCAGACGGCACATGGTATGCGGCGGCGGTAATGGACAAGGCGAAGACCAATTTAATCTACTCGGAATTGATCCAGCAAAATCTTGGTACCATTACAAAACTTACCAGTTTAAGCACCGCAGAAAAAGAAAGTTTTGACGGATTCATCAACTATTACCAGGCTGCAAACCTGGCGGATGCAAATCTTGTCTTTTCCAACGTACGGACGGTAATCAGTTCCGGATCCATGATGGGGGAAAACCTGAAACCAGGGAACGACTACCGGCTGGAAGCGGTCCGGATTGCCCGGAATATTCCCATTGCCGTGTCGGTAGAAAACGACAGGCAGAACCGGATCAAAGATGCCTTTTCCGGGGTTCTTACCAGGGCCGGATTTCGTACCGGCGGCAGCGATTCCCGCTATGTCCTTAGGGCCCGCCTTTCTCTGGACGAAGCGGCCTACCCAAACACTCCCTATAAATGGATCCGTTATGGAGTGGATGCCAGCCTAATCGATGTTTCCACAGGAACGGTCCTTTTTCCCTATAACATAAACGGCCGAGAAGGACATACAAGTCTTTCCGAGGCGGAAGCCAGAGCGGTTCGGGCTGCGGAAGACAGGATCAATGAAGATTATGTAAATGCCCTGGGCATGTTTCTTTCCAGGAACATAACCAGGCAGCCATGAATTATTACAGCAAAAACAAAGACTACATTGATACCCTGCCGGACTGGGCCCGGGAATTTGCCAACAAGTACGGATCAAAAACCGCCAACCTGTACATACTCCACGGCAATATCCGGGATTACCTTCCCCATCAAAGTAATGCGGGGGAGTTTACCTTTACCCGGATCCAGGATTACATTGCGGAGCAGATATTTGGGAATCAGAACATTATCGTGTTTTACGACCGTTCCAGCGGAGTGGTGTTTTTAACTGAGACTATGGCTCTGGAATACCAAAACCGCATGAAAAAACTGTACCCCGATGTGGATGACATTTCAGACTTTATGTCCACCAACCCGGAGGAAAGTTTTTTTTATCTGGAAAAATACTTTCTCGATAAGGTGCCCCGGGACAAGCGGGAACAATGCCGCATGGTGTTGATCATCGACTATGCGGAAACCATCGTCCCTCCCGGCGATTTGGGCCGTTACAGCGAAGAAGACCGTTTTTGCCTGGTATCACTGAACCGCTGGGCGGTGAATCCTCTCTTTACCGAGGGGGATATTTCGATCATTCTCTTGACGGAAAACCTGGCGGATATTTCTCCCCGGTTGGCGGGATCTCCGGCGACGGTAAAGGTAAGTGTTCCCTTTCCCGGCGAAGAGGTGCGGAAAAATTATCTTGATTCCAAACTAAGGGACGGCAAGCTGATCCTGGACCGGGGGCTGAATACTGCCCAGGTGGCGGCCATTACCAACGGCCTCAATTTAATGAATTTGAACCGGCTTATCTCGGAAAACCATGAAACCGCCGAAGTCCTTACTCTGGAATACCTCCGGCAGAAGAAAAAAGAAATTATCGAAACCGAAGCGGCGGGCCTTTTGGAATTTATGGAAACCGGATACAACCTTTCCCATGTATCGGGCCATAACTTTGTAAAGAAGCGGTTTAAAAATGCCGCCAAGGCGATCAAACTGGGCCGGCTGGACGTGCTTCCCATGGGTTACCTTATTGCCGGCCCTGTGGGGACGGGGAAAAGTTTTATCGTCAGCGCCTTTGCCGGCGAAATTGGCATACCCATGGTTAAGTTCAGAAACTTCCGGTCCAAGTGGCAGGGAGACACCGAATCAAACCTGGAACGGATCCTCAACATTCTAAAATCCATGGCTCCCGTGGCGGTAATGATCGACGAAGCCGATGCTTTTTTGGGAGACCGGGATCAGGAGGGAGATTCGGGAACCAGCAACAGGGTCTTTGCCCAGATTGCCAGTTTTATGGGAAACACCGAATACCGGGGACGGATCATCTGGTTCCTTATTACCTGCCGTCCCGATCTGGTTCCCATCGACCTAAAACGCCAGGGCCGGGCAGAGGAACATCTGGCCCTGTTTTATCCTGAAAGTGCCGAAGAGCGGGAGGATCTGTTTAAAACCCTGGTCCGCAAACTGGACCTGGATATTAGAAATTTTCCTGTCTCGGAACTCTTTAAAAAATACAAGCACGAATACTCCGGGGCGGACCTGGAAGCTTTGCTAATCCGGGCCAAACTATTAGCCGCCATGGATGACCGGGTTTTTATTCGTAAGGAAGATATGGAAGAGGCCATGTCGGATTTTGTTCCCGCCGCCTATCCCCACGAAATTGAACTTCAAAATTTGGTGGCCGTAGTGGAGTGTACTTCCAAAGAAATGCTCCCCGAACGGCTCCAGAAAAAACTCCGGTCGGATCTGATCCGGGAAATTCAGGAAATTAAAACATTGCTGGGCGAATGAGGATTTCAGAAGTTTTTGATTTTAAGCTTTTTAAAAAACTGCCTATTCTTCGGCCACTACCCACCCGTCATCGGCGGATGCGTCCAGAACAAGGTCCTCGCCGGCGCTGGCTTCCCGGGTTTTAAAAAACCCCTCCCGGTAAATAAATACCGCCGCCCCGGAGGATGCCATGTTAGCCGCGTCTTCAGGCATATCCCTGCCGTAGATTTTTCCTGCGGATTTAACAAAGGTGCCGGCGGTAAAGACACCGCCGCCGTGCTCCGCCGCCCGGTTGGCAATAATAAAGCCCCCCTGTACGGCTATGATCCCCGTATGATCCGCCGCAATGCCGCCGCCATGTTCCGCCGCTATGTTCCCCAGTATTTCGCCGTCTTCTAAGACAAAGGAGCTTCCATCGAGCAAGACTATGCCGCCCCCGGAACCGGAAGAACGGTTGCCCCGGACGCCTCCCCCTTCCATGGTAAAGCTGCTCTGCTGGTTCACCATTACTCCGCCGCCGGCCATATCCGCCGTGTTATCGTGGATTATTCCTCCGGAAAGGGTAAAACGGCTTCCCTGGTAAACTGCAACACCGCCGCCGCCCTGGGCCTGGTTATTGCTGATCTCTCCTGATTTAAAAACCAGAATACAGTTCTGGCCCGCTGCCGCTACGCCGCCTCCTGTTACGGCAGATCGGTTGCCGGATATCTTTCCTCCGTCAATAAAAAGAGAACCGCCAAAAACCAGTACGCCCCCTCCGACATTATCCGACTGATTGTTTCGGATTACCGCTCCGGGGCCTAAGATTACGGTGGAACCGGGTCCAATTCCCAGGCCGCCCCCTTCGCCGGAAGTAATCCCCCCGGAAATTTCAATATTTTCAAAACGAATCGGTACGGTTCCCCTTACTAATACTGCCCGCCGTCCGCTTCCATCCGCAGAAAGCACCGCCGGATCGGCATCTGATTTTTTCCCCCGGATAAGGATTGTATTCTTTCCCATTCCCTGAATAAAAAAAACCCGCTCCATATTGGAAGACTGCTCACTGGTTATATCAAGGGTTCCAATGACAGTGATGGTTTTTATGGAACTTTTGACGGCCACGGCCATGGCTTTAAAAAGTGAGCGAAAGGGCTTTTCTTCTGAAAGGCCGTCGTTTCGATCGCTGCCCCCGGCATATACATAATATGAGTCCGATCCGTGGTTTTTAGTGATGGTTGTGCAGGAACAGAGGAGAGTACCCGCTAAAAAGATTAAGCACAGCTTTTTCATACCCGCATAGCTTATCATAAACTGCCGTGAATTGTTAGGGGGATATCAAGAACAAACCCTAGAGAGTTTTTTTTATATAGGGCTGCTCCGCCAGGATTTGCAGAGCAAGATGATAATCCAGGTTTTCCACATTGGTACAGATCATATCCACTATAGCATCGTTTTCTTCGCCGCAGGTTTTTGTTTTTAATTCTCTGATCAGGGCATCCGCTTCGGCGCTGTCGCCGGAAGAACAGGCCAGGTATAGTTTGCTGAGTTTTTTTTCCAGGTAATCCCGGGAAACTTTTTCCCGCTTTACCGCTTCTTTTGAAAAGAGAACGCTGGATTTAAGAGAGGCGATAAGCTTTTTTATTTCCTCCAGCGCTCCGGCGGAGCTTTCCCGGCAGAATTCATAATCTCCTTTTCGGGCGGCGTTTTCCAGTTCCCGGGCTTTTTCTGCCAGTTCCCAGGCGCCTATTCCTGCAAGGCCTCCTTTTACGGCATGGGCGCAGGCGGCATATTCTTCCCAGCTTTCCTGATCCTGAAATTCTTTAAAGACGGCGTTTCTTTTTTCCAGATCTCCGCAAAAAAGCCGCAGTGCATCGGCGTATACTTCCCTGCTGCAGCCCACATGGGCAAGGCCCTCCCAGATATCCAAGCCTTCCACGCGGATTAACTGGGAATAAAGCAGGGCCAGATTCATGGGGTTAGTGTATCACGGCAAAACAAGATCGTCAAAACCTATGGCGTAATTCCTAAAATTTTGTTATACTATCTCCCATGGAGGCCGGGGGATGAAACTCTACAGCGGCAGGCAGCTTGTAATAGTAGTCTTTTTTTCCGTACTAACGGCGGTTTTGCTGGCTCTGGGAGCGTTTTCTCTGGGAAAAACCGGGATCCTGCCAGTCCAGTTTAAAAAAGAACCGGCACGCGTAAGCATCCAGAATAATCAAAACGCCGAAACCCTAATGCCCCAAACAGCGTTTCCGGCGCAGGATCTTACCCCCTATACTGCGGATGAACGGGAGAATATTACCGTATATGAACAGTACAACGAAGCGGTGGTGAATATTACCACCGAAGTGGTGGGGATCAACTGGTTTCTGGAGCCGGTTCCCCAGCGCGGCGGTTCCGGTTCCGGTTCGATTATCGATACCCAGGGATATATCCTTACCAACTACCATGTGATTGAAAAGGCCTATAAGGTGTACATCAACCTTTTTGACGGATCCCAACTGGAAGGAAATGTAATCGGAGTTGATCCGGAAAACGACCTGGCGGTGGTCAAGTTTACCCCGCCCCGGGGAATAACCCTTAAAACCATTCCCTACGGCGATTCATCGAACCTAAAGGTGGGCCAAAAGGTACTGGCCATTGGTAATCCCTTTGCCCTGGAGAGAACCTTGACGGTGGGGATTGTTTCCGGCCTGGGACGGCCTATTCAGATTTCCCGGCAGAACATAGTCCGGGACATGATCCAAACCGACGCTTCCATTAATCCGGGCAATTCCGGCGGCCCCCTGCTGGACGCCCAGGGCCGGATGATAGGGATCAACACGATGATTTATTCTCCCTCCGGCGGTTCGGTGGGTATAGGTTTTGCCGTTCCGGTAAACACCGCCAAACGGGTGGTGGCGGAACTGATTGAGCATGGCAAGGTCCGCCGGGGCTGGATAGACGCCACGGTGGTTCAGCTATTCCCCGCCCTGGTCCAGTACGCAAAACTGCCGGTAAACGAAGGGCTCCTTATCTCCCGGACTAGGCGAAACGGCCTTGCAGAAAAGGCCGGCCTCCGCCAGGGCTCCGAGCCGGTGCGCTACGGTTCCAGCGTCATATACCTTGGCGGCGACATCATTGTCCAGGTAAACGGCATAAAGGTAGCCACCCTGGCGGATTACTACGCATCTCTGGAAAGTAACAGGCCGGGCGAACAGGTTGAGGTAGAGGTGATCCGCAGCGGCAAGCCGGTTAAGCTAAAGGTTACCCTAGCGGACCGTGAAGAGGTGCTGAACCAATAACGGTTCTATAGGTGTCTTGATGTCTCTGAATTATTTTTTTCTTTCCGGTTAAAGCAGGAGGTGCCGCAAAGCCCTCTTGTGGCCGGAGGTTACCATGAAAAAACTCATTATTGCTGGAATGGCGGCGCTGTTTGTTTCGGCCTGCTCCAGCGAAACGGCCATGCAGCGCCTGCTGGGGACCAGTGCATCCTCGCCGGTTTTTTACGGTTGTAAGACACCGGCCGAGGGAGAGGTGAATTTCTTTTTTTCCCGGGAAGTACAAGTCATGTCCTTGTATTTTGACCCTCCCATGGAAACGGATATTCATAGCCAGGGAGAAACTGTGGCGGTCTGCTTTGCTTCGGACCTGCCGGGTGGGTCAAAGGTTACCGCTGATATTCTGGTAGAAGACAAGGAACGAAATACCCTTAATGTGCTGGTCAGTTTCCGTACCCGGAATAACCGAATGCCGGATTTGGCGATCAATGAAATCAGAGCTGCTTACAGTAAGCCCAGGGTGGAGTTCGTGGAATTTATAGCTCAAAGCGCGGGAAACCTCGGGGCCCTGCGGGTTTTTGCTGCCTATGAACAGGAAGATCCGATCTTTGAATTCCCGCCGGTGGAGGTAAAAAAGGGCGAGTACATTGTCCTTCATACCAGAAGCATCGAGCCGGGAATAGCCGATGAGACCGGAACCAACCTTGCTTTATCGAAGGGAACCGATGCATTGCCTACCGCCAGAGATTTCTGGATACCCGGTTCTCTAAAACTTCATGATACCAACGCCATTTACATCATGGATCAAGATAACCGGATCATAGACGGGGTGCTACTTCTTTCCGGCAATTATAAATGGAAGGATTCCATAACGGCGGCGGCAAGGGAAATGGCCCGGCAGGGAGTCTGGTTTGGGCCAGAATCCGTCGATGCGGTAATAACCGATGGCAATACCGCAACCCGGACTATCTGCCGGGACGAAGACAGGAACAATTCCCACAGCGCCGCCGATTGGTACGTTACGGTAACCAGCGGGGCTACTCCAGGACAAAAGAACAACCCCGGCCGCTACAGACCTTAATTTGATGAACTGAACGCACTAGGGTTTTTACAGGTATTTTTTGACCAGTTTTTCTATCTCATTTTTGGGCAGGGCCCCAGCCTGGGTAAACACCGGTTTGCCGTCTTTGTAAACCATCAGGGTGGGTATGGAAACAACATTGTGCTTTTGGGCTAATTCATTTTCTTCGTCTACATTAATTTTGCCCACTTTAAGTCTGTCTTCGTATTCTCTGGCAACTTGTTCAATAAAGGGGGCGATCATTCTGCAGGGGTTACACCAGGGGGCCCAGAAGTCCAACAGAACCGGAACAGAAGCGTTGATTACTTCGGCATAAAAATTGGCGCCTGTCACCGTTATTTCCTTGCTCATAAGAGGAATTATAGATCAAATAGAGAAAAAAATCCAGGTATTTCTGGACGGAAAAAATCATTTTGGGTATTATGGTCAGAATGATAGAGCTTCTTGCCCCCGCCGGATCTCCGGAATCCTTGGATGCCGCCATTGCAGAAGGGGCCGATGCGGTTTATCTGGGGCTTAAGGCATTTAACGCCCGGATGCGGAGCGCCAACTTTGCCTACTCCCAGTTTGAGGGGGCTCTGCGGTCGGTACACCGTCTGGGCCGCCGGATGTATGTGACGGTAAATACGGTCTTTGAACAGCGGGAGGCGGACCGGGTTTATCAGCTTTTAAAGTACCTTTCCGCCGTGGGACCGGACGGGATCATAGTTCAGGATTTCGGTATCCTCCAGATGGCCCGGGAGTTTTCCGGCTTAAAAATTCATGCCTCGACCCAGATGAACATTGCTTCCGCCCGGGGAGCCAACGCCCTTTCCAAATATGGAGTTTCCCGGGTGGTACTGGCCCGGGAGCTTTCTTATAGCGAAATCAAAGGAATCCGCCAGAACACCAACATGGAACTGGAAACATTTGTCCATGGAGCCCTCTGTGCCAGTGTTTCGGGGCTGTGCCTTTTTTCCAGCTATCTGGGTGGAAAGTCGGCCAACAGGGGGCTTTGTACCCAGGCATGCCGCCGGTTGTACAGCCCGGAAAAACAGGACGATCCGGTTTCTCCGGACGGTTCCGAAAAAACGGCGGGATATTTTTTTAGTCCCTGTGATTTATCCCTCATTGCCCATGTACCGGAACTGGCGGAAGCGGGAGTCCGGGCCCTTAAAATTGAAGGGAGGATGAAGAGCGCCGAATATGTGGGAACGGTGGTTTCCGCTTACCGCCGGGTGATCGACAGCCTGGAAGGCGGAGAAGAAAAGCGCCGCCTTGCCTTGGAGGATGCCCAGCGTATTCTGCATAATGACTTTGCCCGGCCCAAGACAGAATTGTTCTTTAGCAAGACCCCCGGCACTGTTTTCAGGCCCGGGCAGGATGGAGGAACCGGCATTGGTCTGGGAACCATCATAAAAGTAGTACCCGGAAACCCCGGATCCGGAACGGGGCGGGCACTGATCAGAAGCGGCGGTTTTGCCGGCGGCGGGATTAGACTGACGGCGGGAGATTCACTGCGTTTTCACAAGGCCGACGATTCCCGGCGGCTGGCCCACAAATTAAATTGTGCGGAACGTTCCGGCAGGGATGGGTACTTTATCTCAATTCCCGAAGGATTCGGAACGGGGGATTCGGTATATTTGATTCAGACAAAGTCCATGACCACGCGTTATCCGCCGGTAATCCCTAAGGATTTAAGCCACTTTAAACGGCAGCCCGGCAGGGAACGCTCACCGAATCCGCCGTTCTCTGTTCTGGAACAATCGCCGGGGCGCAGAATTAAACAGACTTTTTCCCTGCCGGAAGGGCTTTTTGTTCAAGTTGCCTCCATCGAAGACCTATACATTGTACAATCCATCCGTCCCGCGGGGGTGATTCTTCCGGTAAACCGGAAGAATGCCCGGATTTTACTGGAAGAAAAAAACTTGCCCTTTAAGGCTGGTGAAATTACCCTAACCCTGGATCCCTGGTTTCCCCAGGAGAATGAAGGGTTTCTGGCGGAACTGCCGGATCGTCTGGAAGAACAGGGATTCTATTCATTTATATTGAATAACCCCGGGCACTTTTCTTTGTTCCGGAAAAAGGACAAAAGCCGGACAAAAGTGCTTATTGCCGGGCCCTGGCTGTATACTTTTAACAGTTGGGCTGCCGCTTTTATTGCCGCCTGGGGCGCCGGAGCCTTTGTTACCCCCCTGGAAAACAACCGGCAAAATCTGGAAAAAACCATGCCCCCATTCCTGCGGCGGCAGGTTTTTGTTACCCTCTTTGCCTGGCCGTCCTTGTTTCGGATCAAAACAGGTCCGGGCAGCCTTTATGGGTTTGGCAATTTTACCGGCAGCAGGGATGAGTCATTTTCACTTATAAACGGAGATGGCAGCGCCGTAGTGATCCCCGGCACCCCGTTCTGCATTACCGACAAGCGTCCTTTCCTGGCGGAAGCGGGGTTCCGCCGTTTTATTCTGGATTTTTCCGGCGGAATGTTCAGCGGTTCCTTTCCCCTGAAAAAGAAACTGTACAAAGAAGTGGTAAAGGCCGCCCAGGAAGGATCGCTCCTTTCCGGAATTTCCCGGTTCAACTGGAAAGACGGATTTTTCTCTGAAAAAAACAATGCCGATTAAAGCATCATAGCTCCCATTGCCCTATAGATAAACGCAGGGGTAATTCGAGTCGTTCTCGGACCTCCTGACTTTATTATACGGAGGCACTATGAATAACCTCAATTCAATTTTAATCGAAGGCAATCTGGTACGGGAACCCCTGTTCCGGACTACACCCAAAGGGACGCCGCTGTGTACCTTTACCCTTGCCTCTAACCGTTTCTTTAAACAAGATTCTGGCTTGGAAAAGGAAGTAAGTTTCTTCGATGTGGAGACCTGGGCAAAGCTGGCAGAATGCTGCAATAATCTGGGCCGTAAGGGCCGGGGAGCCCGGGTGGTGGGCCGGTTAAAACAGGAACGATGGAGCGGTTCGGACGGAAAGTCCCATTCCAAAGTAACCATTGTGGCAGAACATGTTGAATTCAAGCCGGACTTTAAGAAAAACGGAGAGCCGGAAACCGCAGCATCGTCCTCTCAGGAATTGGCCGCAGCGGCACTGGATTCAGAAGAGAGCAATGCCGAAGAGTGCGTTTCTGAGATGGAAACGGTAAGCTTTTAATATCCGGCTGTATGTACAAAATACCTGCCAAGCGCATCAAAGTAGTTTGCTGCGCTTGGCGCTTTGGGGGACTCTTTTTTGAAAAAAATTATGTAACGATTCGGTTTACAAGAAGTTTTACCAGGTACAGTTTGATGTACAGATAAAGGGCATTTTGCTCGCCGATCTTCATTAGTCCCTTAGAAGTATCCAGGATTGAATCGGCCATTTTGGTCAGTGTATCCTGGTTCACTACAAGGTGCTTTTGCAGGCGCAGCATCTGGCGCAGTTTATCCCGCACCAGGGAATTGACATCTTCCACCAGGTTATCTCTGGCCTTTTTATTGATTAATTGCCCCCATCGGGAAATAAGTTCCTCCAAAAAAGTTTCCAGTGTCTGCCCGCTGGGAACCAGTTTAGTCACCTCCGCCGTTGCCATACTCCGCAGTTTTTTTAAGGGATCTTCCGATTCATTTTCTGTAACGCTGGTTTCTTCTTCCTGCCAGATTTTCTTTTTCTTTCCCAGATTCACAAAAAAGGCGATGATATTACTGATAATAGGTACGCTGTACCAAAAGGGCATAAGCAGCTTTATATCACTATAAAGCTGCTTGCGCTTTAAAAGGAGAAGCGAACGCAGGGGGAGCAGTTCATCCCGGTTAAACAGCCGGGATGATTCGGGAATGCCCTTTTCGGAAGATACCGTTTCTTCATGAACCAGATAAAGCAAACGATCATTAAGGAGGGCCCTTAATACCGGGGCAAATTTGTTCACATAGGATGCAATAAGCCGCTCAAAGTCCCGGTCTTCTTCCATGGCGCTTTCCCGGCTGAATTCACGAATCATTTTTTTCCACCGTTTGGTAATTGCCTTGATAACCAGCGGCCTGGTTTCGGTAAAAAGCCGGGCGCAGAGAGTCAGGACCTTGTTTTTTTTAACCAGCCATGATTTGCCGTCTTCCGTATGAAAAAAAAGAAAATCCGGCAGTTCCTCTGGAGTAACCGGTTCGGTGGTCCGCTTTTTGATATACGCATCGAGTCCTTCCTGAGTGTAGATGCCCAAAAGGAGGACGCCCTTGTTGTCTTTGAACCGTGCAATATCTTCCCTGGAAAAAAAATAAGGAGGGGTTTCCATTTCCAGTTCAAAATTTTTAAAAGCCAGTTCAATTTCTTTGGCTCTGGCTGCCCGGGCTTTAAAAAAACTGCAGCATGCTTCGATAATATAAATTGCCTGGAGGGCACCGGTTTCTTCTTCCAGCAGATCTTTTTTTTGGTTAAGATCAAATTTTACCAGACTGCAGAAATGGCCCCAAAAATGAAAGGAAGCTTCCCGTCCGTTCTTAAGATCGTTCCGGCATTCTTCGGGACGGATCATGATTTGATCCAGAATTTCCAGCAGGTGATCATCCTTGCCAATAAGCTGGGGGGCAAGTTTACGCTGGACATATTCCCTGTTGCCGTGCTTAAGCAGGTAGTTCCGCGCCTTAAGAATAGAAAACTCAAGCAGAGTAAAGGGGATCATGGAGGCCAGAACCAGGGCGCTTCCCCGTTCATGAGGAAAGATCAATTTGATAACCGGCAGCGGTTCTTCCTGGGGATTTTCCAGAAACTGCACAAAATCTGTGATAATATCCATGGGCCTAATCTGGTCCCGGGGGATTTCTATATTAAGCGAAGTTTCGCTGGGAAAGGGCATATCTGATTCTTCGTCAGCATTCCGGTACGATTCTTTGACCTGCTCCACATAGTAATGGGAAAAGTAAAGGTGATTGCCTTTTTCATTATTTGTGATTAGCACTTTTCCTTCTTCCGCAAGATGGTTCACATCCATCCATACCTTGGTTCCGGTTCCTTCGGTCCATTTTTTCCATTCCGGCTTGTCTTCACAGATACGCTGGGAGTATTTTTCTAGGAAAAAGATAAAGGTCTCCATGTTTATCCGGGGCGATTGGTTTTTTTTGGCGTAGGAATACAGCACTGTGTACAGATCCGTTCTCTGCGGCATACCGTACCATAGCATTGTTTTGGTTTTTTTTCTATGGTATACTTCCGCTATGCGGAATATTTTTTGCAGCGCCCTGATTTTTTGCAGCGCCCTTCTTTTTGCCCAAAGTATCGATGCGGATTATGTGGTCAAAAACCGGGTGTTGATAAAATACCGAGGGTTTGCACAAAATGTGATCATTCCTCCCACCCTCGGCGTTGAGCGTATTGGAGAGAGAGCCTTTGCAGGGAGCCATATCAGTTCGGTAGTTATCCCCATGGGGGTGGGTTATATCGAAGAGAGGGCCTTTATGGGCTGTTCCTTTCTGCGGTCCGTTACCCTGCCCAACACTCTGATCGCCCTGGGGCGGAGGGCTTTTTTTAACTGTTTTTCACTGGAAAAAATCAACATCCCCCGGAGCCTCCTGACCATCGACGAGGGGGTTTTTTTAAACTGCCAAAGCCTAAAAGAAATGGACCTCCCCGATACCCTGCGGAGTCTTGGTTCCAGAGCGTTTTCCGGCTGCATAGGCATGAACAAACTCAGCATATCCCGGAGGACCAGGCTGGGGGAACATCCCTTTATGGGTGTTCGCAGCGAAGCTGTTATCTTTAAGGATTGAAAATGAGTAACCGGGCTGCCCTTCTTTGCCCATTGGTTTTTGCGGCATTTCTTTTTCTGTCCTGTAGGCCAGGTTTGATAGCAGAACAGTTTGGCCCCCGGATCACTGAAGAGAACCTGATTACTGCCCTTCCGCCGGAACCCGCCATTGCAGATACGGAGTCCGGAGATGTTCCTCAGCTGGTGCTGGAAAGCGGCAACCATTGGGCGGCGGGTATTCCCGGTTTTGGAGAAAATGCCCTGTCCGCCTTTACCGGAGAATACCGGATCCCCGGTAAAAGGGGGACGACAAGGATTTGGCTGACCAGGGAATTCCTCTACTACGAAGGCTGGGCTAACCGGGGCAGCATAACCAGCCCCACGGTACTCCAGAAGATAGGAAGCGAAGGCCGGGTCGCCTCGGTAACCCTGAACAATATCTGGACCATGGTGATCCTCCTGCCCAAGGGAACGGAATTCAGTCTGGACGAAGAAGACTGGCTAATCATGCTTCTTGTAAGCAAATTTGCCGGGTTTTCCGGTCAGAGCCGGAACCTCTCCCTTCCTGCCTTCATCTCCTACTAATTCTGTTGAAATAACGAGCTTGCTAAGTTATACTAACGATCTATGCAAACTATGCAAAAATTGACAAAAGACAATGTGTTAAAAATAATGAAGAACTATCAAAATGATCCTCAGCAGCTTATCGCCGTGCTGCTGGATATTCAAGCGGCATCGGGAAAAAATTATGTTGATCAAAAATGGGCGGATCTGGCTTCTTCGGTTTTGAATGTACCCCTTTCCAAAATTTATGATGTCCTGACTTTTTATGCCATGTTTAGCACAACCCCCCGGGGAGAATTTGTTATTGAAATTTGCAAGAGTACGCCCTGCCATTTTACCAGGGCCGAAGAAGTGGTAAAGTGGTTCGAAACCGCAGCGGGGATCAAGATGGGGGAGACCACCGCGGACGGCAAAATTTCGCTGCTTCACACCAGCTGTGTAGGTGCCTGTGACATTGGACCGGCGGTAAAAATCGGCGATCATGTGTTTGGCAGTCTGACCGAAGAAAAGGTAAAAACCCTGGTAAAAAACTGCATGGAAGGGAAGGCAGAGGAGTTACCATCACTATGCCAAAATTGATCGACGAAGAATACGAAAAAACCGGCGGCTTTGCGGCTCTGAAAAAAACGATCACCATGAAGAGCGGGGACGTGATTGCCGAAGTAAAAAAGGCAAAACTTTTGGGACGGGGCGGTGCGGCATATCCATCGGGGAATAAATGGGAACACCTCCTGCATATTCATGAAACTCCCAAATACATTGTCTGCAACGCCGATGAAGGAGAACCGGGAACCTTTAAGGACCGGCTCATCATGGACAAGTTTCCGCTGAAACTGCTGGAAGGCATTATCATTGCCGGCTTTGTGTTTAAGGCAAAGGCCGGATACATTTATGTCCGCGGCGAGTACCGGAAAATCCAAAAGCGGCTTCTGGAAGCTATTGAAAATACCAAAACCGCGGGTTTTCTGGGACAAAATATTCTTGGTACTGGTTTTGATTTTGACATTCACATTATTTCCGGAGCGGGAGCCTATGTCTGCGGCGAAAACTCGGCGCTTCTTAATTCCACCGAAGGCAAGGTTGGCCGGCCCCGCATTAAGCCCCCCCATTTGGCCGAAGTGGGTCTTTTTCTCCAGCCCACTCTGGTCAACAATGTGGAATCCTTGGCCAACATTCCCCTTATCGTGAGCATGGGGGGCGATGCATTTCTGGAAGCAGGGCACCCCGATTCGGGGGGAACAAAACTGATCTGCCTTTCAGGACATATACGAAACCGGGGAGTCTTTGAAATTCCTCTTGGGAAGGTAACACTGCGGGAGGTGGTTTACAATCCTGAATTTGGCGGAGGAATAACGGGGGACAAAAAATTAAAGTTCTTTCACCTGGGCGGACAGAGCGGTCCTATAGGCGGAGAGGATCTTCTTGATACAGTGTACAGCTATACTGATTTGCGAAAGGCCGGCCTCTCCGTCGGGTCCGGGGCCATTGTGGTCATGGATGAAAGCGTTTCCATCCTTGAATACCTAAAAGGCGTTACCGAATTCTTTATCCACGAATCCTGCGGCAAGTGCGTTCCCTGCCGCGAGGGCAACCGCCAGCTTCATAAGCTGCTGCACAGACTCTCCATACCCGGTGCGGCTACGCCGCATAACCTTCATATCCTGCGGTGGATCGTCCATACCATGACCGATGCATCGTTCTGCGGCCTGGGGCAGACTGCGGCAGCGGCATTGCACAGCGCCTGGAAACACTTTAAACCGGAATTCGAAGCCAATGTCAGGCATGAGGGAATAATATGAGTCACCACAAGCCGGATCCAAACAAGAGTATTACCGTTACCATAGACGGACGCCAGATAACGGTGCCGGAGGGAACCAGAATACTGGAAGCAGCCCAAAAAGCCGGCGTCCATATCCCCACTATCTGTGATCATCCCGCCCTGGGCAAGCGTGCCGTCTGCCGTATCTGCGTGGTAGAATGCAACGGCCGCGGCAAACTTATGACCGCCTGCGCCAATGATGTGGCGGAGGATATGATCATTGTTACCAACAATGCCCGCATTCTGGGTATTCGGAAGATGATCCTCGAATTACTGCTGGCCAATCATCCCCAGGAATGCCTTACCTGTGTCCGAAACAAAAAATGCGAATTGCAGTCCCTGGCGGACCGCTTCGGCATACGGGCATCTCCATTCCGCCACGAAGCAGAGCGTCAGCATCCGCCGGAAACAGATGGGGATGTCCTGATCCGCAATATGAACAAATGCATCAAATGCGGGCGTTGTGTCGAAGCCTGTCAGGAGATTCAAACTGTCCGCGCTATCAATAGTTCCCGCCGCAGTATTCATTATGAAATTTCCACTCCCTACGGGCAGACCCTTGGCAGCGGATCCTGCATCTTTTGCGGCAAATGCGCGGAGGTCTGTCCGGTGGGGGCAATTTACGAGCATGACCAAAGCGCTGAAGTATGGGAGGTCCTTGGCAGCGGACAGCGTTCGGCGGCGCAGATTGTCTCATCGGCGGGGGCAGTTTTGGATGATGAGCTTGGCCTGCCGCCGGGAACCATTACACCCGGTAAAATGGTTACTGCCCTAAAACTCTTGGGTTTTGAAAAAGTTTTTGACGCCGATTCTTTTGTAAGCCTGGCCGACAAAGAAACGGAAAACAATCTCCTTGACCGAATGAAGAACCATGGCAAGTCAAAAAAGCTGCTGCCTTTGATCACCGGCAGCACTCCGGGCTGGCACAGCTTTGTTGAGCGATTTTACCCGGAACTTTTGGATCATCTCTCCAACTGCAAAAGTCCCCAACAGATATTTGCTGCCATGGTCAGAAGTTCAAAGGCTATTTCTGTTTCCATTACGCCCCATATCATCGAAAAATTTGAGGTCCAAAAGGCGGCCCAAAATCCTGCCGCAGACAGTGTGGACATTGCATTGACAGCGCAGGAGATGGGCCGAATGATCCGCCTGGCGGGAATTGAAATCGGCGTCCTGCCGGAAACTCCCTTTGATTCATTTGTTTTTATTGCCGGCGATTCATTTACGGTGATGAACCAAAATTTATTTGATTTTGAGGATACCAGCCAGGGGATCAAAGAAGCGGAACTGGACCTGAAGGGAACCATGATAAAAGTCATAACCGTCGACGGCCTTGCCCGCGCCCGGAAAGTTTTAGATTCCATCCGCAGTGGAACATGTAAAGCTTCTTTGGTCAGACTCGATTGAGCAAAACAGCCGCAGGGCAGATTACCGGTTTATACAATAAACCGGATCGACATGGATATCGCATTGACTTTCCACTGGCCTTTGGCTAGATTTATAATAATGAAACGTTTTTTGCTTCTATGCGTACTGATTGCTGTTGTCGCAGGCTTTGCCTTTTCTCAGGAAGTTCCACCTGTGCCGGTTCAGCCTGGACAGAATTTGGTTCCAACACAGCCGTTATTTCCATCACAATCGGCTGCTCCTCCGGTACAGACAAGTCCTCCTTTACCGCCCGCTCAAGCGCCGGTTCGAACAACGGCGCAGCCCGAACAGGCACAGCCGGCGCCTCCGCCGGTACCGGCCCAGCCCGCACCGGCAGTTCAGCGGCGTCCCGGCCCCGATGCACTGCAGAATTACCGTGTAGGAAGGGATCTGGAGGCCAGAAACCGTTTTGAAGAAGCAAATACCTACTATAATGAAGCGGTGAAGATCTGCATCGAAGAATTGAACCGGAATAACACCAACATGGATTCCTATACGGTCCTTGCCTGGTCCCTCTTAAGACAGCGCCGTTATGCCGATGTGATCAACTGGGGCGACAGGGCTTTGCGGGTCAATCCTGGTGATTACCGCATTGTAGAAACCATGGGCGAGGCTTATTTTTTTCTTAACGACTATGAACATGCCCTTATTATGATGCAGCGCTATGCAGCATCCATGCCCCGGGGTGACCGGGCTTCCACGGCATATTTTTATATGGGAGAGATCTACCGCAACCAGCGGAAATACCTCCATGCCGATATTGCCTACACCACCGCTGTTACCCTGGAAGGAAGTATCTTTCTATGGTGGTTACGGCTCGGTACAGTCCGGGAAGCCGCCGGAGAATATACTTCGGCAATTCAGGCATACGAAAGGGCAGCAGCTCTTAGTCCCGGTAACCGGGAAGCAGCGGAGGCACTGGAAAGAACCAGACGGTTGAATACGACGGCGCAGCGGTAGGTAGCTGCTCTGAAAAAACGTTCCGCTCTATGCTATACTAAGAATAATGATACAGGATACCAGCCTCCAAACCACTTCAAACCAGACAAAATCAAAAGATCGAATAGCGGACTTTGGCGAAGTATACACCTCGCCCCGTGAAGTCAACGCCATGCTCGACCTCGTAAAGCAGGAAACCGAGCGCATAGAATCCCGTTTTCTCGAACCCGCCTGCGGCAACGGCAATTTCCTTATCGAAGTCCTTACCCGCAAACTGACAAAAATCGCTTCCCGCTATTCCAAAAGCCGTCTTGAATACGAACGCTACGCAATCTCCGCAATAGGAAGCCTCTACGGAATAGACATACTTGAAGACAATGTCCTTGAATGTAGAAACCGCCTCTATAATTTTTTTGCCACTCAGTATACAGACCTCTTCGGTTCCTTCTCTGATAACAACCTTCCCAATACTGTTAAATACATACTTGATCGGAACATCGTGTGGGGCGATGCCCTGACCCTTCAAACCGTAGGTGACAGCCCCCGGCCAATCGTGTTTTCCGAATGGTCGCTCATCATGGACGGAAAGGTAAAACGCCGTGACTTTACCTTCTCTGAATTGCTTTTTCAGTCCGAGAATAATTCCCTGCCGCTCTTTTCTGACGCTCAAGAAGATGTGTTTATCCCCCAACCGGAAAAGGAGTTCCCTCCGGTTCATTACCTGAAAATATGGGATATGGAGAATTGATAACAGATGGGAACGCGGATTACACGGATAAAGACAGATTTACGCGGATAGGAGATTGAAAAAATTGAGTTTATTGTATGAGTCTGAAACTTATGGTATTATCGGGGCTGCCATGGCGGTTCATAGTGAGTTAGGTCCCGGTTTTCTTGAGACAGTTTATCAGGAAGCTTTGGAATATGAATTCTCCCTAGATAATATACCCACACATAAAGAAGTACCATTGCAAGTTTATTATAAAGATAGATTATTATCAAAATTTTATATTGCAGATTTTGTATGTTATGATAAAATTATTGTTGAAGTAAAATCGGTAAAAGCATTGCATAACGAACACAAGGCACAGATATTAAATTATCTAAATGCGACAAAACTTAAATTGGGATTATTAATTAATATTGGTCAGCAAAAACTTGAGTATCAAAGAATTATCCGCGAACATCCTGTATCATCTGCGAAATCCGCGTTAAAAAAAGGGGAGCATTAAAAAACAATGGAAACGCGGATTGCACGGACAAAGACAGATTTACGCGGATATAATCCCGATGTCCTTTCCTGTCTTGCCAATCTCAGCAACGATGAAGTTTTCACCCCGCCGAAATTGGCAAATGAAATTCTCGATTTATTGCCATCTTCTCTCTGGACAAACAAAGACGCCAGGTTCCTTGACCCATGTGCAAAGTCTGGTGTATTTCTGCGTGAAATCGCCAAGCGGCTTTTAGCCGGGCTGGAAAAAGAAATTCCCGATCTGCATAGTCGGATAAACCATATCTTCAAAAACCAAATATACGACATAGCCATAACCGAATTGACCGCCCATCTGACCCGTCGTTCCGTGTATTGCTCAAAACATGCAATGGGAAAATATTCGGTATGCGAGTTTGATGATGATTCGGGGAATATCCGGTTTGCAAGAATTGAACATTCGTGGAAAGATGGTAAATGCATTTTTTGCGGAGCAAGTCAGGAAAATTATGACCGTGGCGAGGAAATGGAAACCCATGCATACGAGTTTATACACACCGGTAAACCAGAGGAGCTTTTTGATATGAAGTTTGATGTTATTGTTGGAAATCCGCCGTATCAGTTAGAAGATGGCGGAGCACAGGCAAGCGCCTCACCGATATATCATAAATTTGTTGAGCAAGCAAAGAAAATGAATCCTCGTTATTTAACAATGATTATTCCATCTCGTTGGTTTGCTGGAGGGAAAGGACTTGATACTTTTCGACAAACAATGCTAAACGATCACCATATTAAACATATTGTTGATTTCAATGATGCTGCTGATTGTTTTCCCGGTGTAGAAATAAAAGGAGGTGTCTGTTATTTCTTGTGGGACAAATCATACGAAGGTGATTGCGAAATAACGCCAGTGTTAAATGGTGAAAAAATGACACCTATGAAAAGAGATATTGGGAAATATGATATTTTTATTCGTTTTAATAATGCTATTCCCATACTTGAAAAAGTCCAAACAAAAACAACAGAGACTGTAGACAATATTATATCTTCACGAAAACCATTTGGATTTCCTACAAGTTTTCATGATTTCTCAGAGAAACCTATGAAAAATGGAGTAAAAATCTATGCCCAAAAAAAGGAAGGATGGATAACACGTAATAAAATACAAATCGGAAGTGAACTAATTGATGGTCAGAAAGTACTTATATCAAAAGCATATAACGGTGGATATAAATACCCTCATCAAATTATTAACATTCCCATACTTGCTGAAGTTCCATGTTGTTGTACGGAAACCTATTTAGTTTGCGGACCATTTAGTAGCCAGAAAAAAGCAAGATATTTTTACGAATATATGAAAACAAGATTCTTTAGATTTATGGTTCTGCTTCGAAAAATCTCACAAGACAATCCCAAAGATCGTTTTTCCTTCGTCCCCATGCAGGATTTTGCAGAACCTTGGACAGACGAAAAACTGTATAAAAAGTACGGATTAACCAAAGATGAAATAGCGTTTATTGAGTCCATGATTAGACCGATGGAGGTTGATATAGATGCTTGATGAAATCACGATATGGTTAAACAAACAACACATTTGGTTACAAGAAGCAGCCCATCAAATATTGGCCTCTAAAGAATTATCTGAAACAGTTATTTATGAGTTGGCTGACATAATAAAGAATCAATCAACCTTTGATAAAAAGGGGGAGTTGTTTCCTGCAATTAAAACCGCTCATGATAATAAAGTTAATTTGCTATCCCTTGGCCCAGTTGTAGGAATTGACAAGTTGAATTCTGAAAAACCACTTGACTTGGAAAAAGAAAATCTATCGGTTGTATATGGACAAAATGGTTCTGGGAAATCAAGTTATGTTCGAATCATCAAAAGCATCTGTGGAAAATTTCATGGCTCAAATTTAATATCGGATGTATATTCACCACCACCGCCAAAACAATCTTGTTCGATAAAGTATTCCGTAAATGATGAATCACCTCAAGAAATAGAATGGATTGCGAACTCAGAATCCATTACTGACTTGTCAACTACAGATATTTTTGATGCAGAAAATGGGAGTATTTACATTGAAAAGGAAACAGAAGTAACTTATCTTCCTCCAGAATTATCTTTCTTTGAAGAATTGGTTGATGTATGCGAAAAGATCAGAATAGTATTGAACAACGAAGAACAAAAACTTGTTTCGGCTCTTCCCGAAATACCTGAAAGATTACAATTCACATTGTTAGCAAAAGAATACAATGCACTAAAACATAATATTAGCCAAAATGAAATAGATAAATTGGTTTTGTTTTCAGAAAGCGATGAAAAAACTATGGCATCATTAAAGAATCGATTATCCACAGATGATCCGATATTGGCGGCAAAGAAGCAAAATGAGATAAAAGGACAAATTGAAAACATCAAAACAATTATTCAAGAAACCTTAAATACAGTAAACAATGAATCTATAAATAACATACGCCAAAAATTAGAAATATTTAAGCAAAAACGAAAAAATGCTGATGAAGGTGCTAGTGTTCTTAATTCAGTTTCAAAATTAGATGGTATTGGTAATGAAACATGGCGAGTATTATGGGAAGCCGCTCGCGAATACTCATCTACAAATGCCTATGCAGGAAAAGAATTCCCAAATATTGAAAAGGATGCTCTCTGTCCTTTGTGCCATCAAAAACTTGATGATGATGCAAAAATACGCTTGCAAATGTTTGAATCTTTTGTTAAGGGGAGTCTTGAATTAGAAGCTAAAAAAGCAGAAACTGCTTTTTTGGAAATTATTGAAAACCTACCAGATTGCCCTACGGAAATAATATTGGCTTCCATGTATCAGGCTGCTGGGCTTGATGATACCATAACACAAGAAATAAGTAATGTCTTATCAAATGTTAGAATCACTCTTGAAAACCTTCATAAAAAAGATATACCTGATGTTTCTCCAGTTGATATTTCATGTACAAATCAATTATTGGAAAAACTGTCAAGTTTATCTATTGAGGCCGAAACATCTGCAATACAATTTGAAGAAGATGCTTCAACATTTGATAGAGAAAAAGCACAAAATGAGTTATTGGAACTTGAAGCAAAGCAGTGGATTTCACAACAGAAAAAAGCTGTTGAAGTAGAGATAAAGCGATTGCAAGAAATTGAAAAATATCATGTATGGAAAAAACAAACGGAAACTGGTAAAATTACAAGAGAGGCAAGTGAACTCTCTGAAAAGTTTATAACGACCGCATATGTTTCTCGTTTCAACGATGAACTCAAAAAACTGGGTGCATCAAAGATAACTGTTGAATTAGTTAAAACAAGAGGAGAAAAAGGCAGGAGTAAACATGCGGTACGGCTTAAAAATCTTGTTGCAAAAGATATAATGCCAAAAAATATTTTAAGTGAAGGTGAGAAACGCATTGTGTCTCTGGCTGCGTTCCTTGCAGATGTTACGGGTCATAATGCGAATACACCATTTGTTTTTGATGACCCTATATCTTCACTTGATCAAGAATTTGAGGAAAAAACTATTGAAAGGCTAATAGAATTAAGCAAAAATAGACAGGTAATTGTTTTTACACATAGGTTAAGTTTTCTTGGTATAATAGATGACAAAGCAGAAAGAACAGGTGTTACTCCAAATATCATCCATATAAGTTGTGAGCCTTGGGGGACTGGAAACCCGGGGGATGTACCGATTTATGGTCAGAAGACGAAAGAAGCATTAAATAAATTAAAAATCGAACGTCTACCACAAGCTAAAAAAGTATTTGAATCAAAGGGAAGTGAAGCATATTATCCTCTTTGTAAAGCAATATGCAGCGATTTTCGTATAATCCTTGAGCGTATAGTTGAAAATATTCTTTTATCGGGAATTGTATTACGTCACAGACGTGATGTGCAGACTAAAAATAAATTAATAAAGCTACTCGTCATTGAGAAATCCGATTGTGATAATATTGATGGATTAATGACCAAATACTCATTTCATGAACATAGTCAACCACCAGAAGCGCCGGTATTTATCCCAGAACCAATAGAACTGGATACTGATTTAGCCAATTTAATAAAATGGCATGAAGAATTTCAAAGGAAGCAGAAGAATGCCTAGTACATTAGTCAAAATTTGTATATGTAAGATAGTTCTTTATCTGGACGGATTAATACCATGAAAAAGAAACTTCCTAAACACAACCCCTCACCTGCCATTAACGATTCAATCCTCTTCAACCACATATCAAAAATCATCGAAAACAGAAAATTCCACGCCGCCACATACGCAAATCAGGAAATCAATCTGATGTTCTGGGAGATAGGCCGCTACATCAACTCAGTAATCCTTGACTTTAAACGCGCCCCTTATGGAAAATCAATTTTCTCGACACTGTCGAGAAAATTGGCAGAAAGATACGGAAAATCCTTTCAGGAAGAAAATCTGTACCGGATGACCCAATTTGCCAATGTATTCACCGATACCGCAACAGTCAAAAAACTGCTTGCGAGTTTGAGTTGGTCGCATATCTGCGAACTTATCAGGATAAAAAGTGAAAAAGCCCGTATTTTCTATGCAAAAGACGCTGCCTCAAGGCATTTGGGAGTTCGGGAACTGCGTAACCAAATATCCCGCAAAGCCTTTGAGCGAACCGAAATCGCAAACACCCGATTGGAGGAATCATCGGCTGTCCCTTTTAATGTTTTTAAAGACCCTTATTTGCTTGATATTCTGGAACTGAAAGAGAATTATCTTGAAGCTGATCTGGAGAAGGCGATTTTGCAGGGGCTTGAAAATTTCATTCTGGAATTCGGGCATGGCTTTACCTTTGTTGAACGC
>WRIV01000019.1 GCA_009782555.1 Treponema sp.
GAACTATTTATCTGTCAATACAAAAATAATAATTATTTAATTCTTTTGTAATGTTTTTTTCTCATTACACTATATATTTGTTAACCTCCAAACTTTTATCTTGCGGGGAAAGAAAACACGCTTCTTATTTGCTATGCTGCGCCATAAATGACCGTGCGCCCCGCCGGGAAATACGACCCCCCGGCGGGAGTGTTTTTGAGGGTTAAAATCTGCTTCGGAATGTTTGATATGGCTAATTTGCCATATCTTTAATTGAAAACCAGGAAGATAGTGCGGTATGGTATTACTACCAACCCTACCATAGCATTCTTGAGAAATCAGTTTTCCGTCTTTGAAAAAAGCTTTCTTTCAATTTGTTAACATTACGGGGAATTCACGTACTAAAATGAGCCTCCTCCGAAATTTCAGTTTTTGGAAAAGCGCTCTCAGATTTATGAAAAAAAAACAGCCAAAAACTGGTTTTTCCATCGACACTTGACGATTTTAACCTTTATTCCTATACTCATCGAAATGTATCTATAAGAGAGCATTACTATGAGATTTCATGGTAAACGCCACCTTAGCTCAGTTGGTAGAGCAGCAGACTGAAAATCTGCGTGTCTGGAGTTCAATTCTCCGAGGTGGCATTTGTAATTCCTTATATTATAAGGAATTACAAGTAAAAACAAGGAAGTCCTATGAAACCATACAAAAAACTTGGCTTAATTCTGTTTCTGGTATGTTTGGCGGGAAAAGCCTTTGCATTGGAAATAGAATTTATCAGCAACGGCATGGGCGGCATAGATGGCGGCTTGCTTGGCAGTTTTAAAACTGAAATCGAAGGCATCCATGACAATCCTCAGAATTTTATCCGGGGATTTGCCGATGCTTCGGTATTTGCCAGCCATGGAGCCACCCAGCGGGCCTATGGGGATTACAATATCTTTGCCTTCACCATTGGTCCCATGATTGGCTTCCGCCTTCCCGGAAGTCTTTTTAACGCCATGGGGGATATCCAGGATACTGCGGACAGGCTGGAAAGAGAACACGATTTAAAATTTGGAGTGAATATACAGGCCATCAATGCTGAGGTTGGAATCAATATTTCTTTCCTCGTGGACCGCCTCTACCTGGGACTCAGATTTGGTTATTTTAATCTTACCAACGACTTAATAGAAAATATAAACTTTAAGATTTTACATACCGGCATGGTGGCTCATTACCGGTTATTAAAAGGAATTGACCTGGGGGTTTTCAAGTGGCGGGGCATTACTGCGGAGACGGGATTTTTGTACCAAAAAACTACCCTGGGCTATACCTATGTCCTGGATGGTTCTGATTCCAGTGGTTTTACAGCCAAGGACCCAACGCTAAATTTTGACATGCAGGTTACCACCTATACTATACCTCTGGAAGTCAATACTTCAATTCTGCTTATTAAGTTCCTTAACCTTAATGTAGGCCTGGGGACTGATTTTGCTTTTGGAAAGAACGATATGTCCATTAATTTACATAGTCCTATTTATGACAATTCAGATACATATCAAGGTTATCTTCGGGTAAAGGGCGGCGGCAAAATGAGTCCCACGATCCTTAATCCAAAAGTGATGGCTAATCTGGGCTTTCAATTTGGTCCAGTACTTTTGGATGTTCCGATAACCTATTACTTTACCAACAGCGGCAGCGGTTTAAGCGCCGGCGTTACTCTGGGCATAGTCTTCTAACGACTTTCGGGGGTGTCGGCCATATTAAAATATAAGGTTACTTCTCCCAAATTAATCCCCAGCCTTTTGGCAATAAGTTCCGGAGCAAGCCCTGCCCGGTGCAGTTCTGCGATGCGGTCTTTTATGGGGGGTGGTTTTATGTTCACCTTTTTCCGGGAAAGGGCAATCTGCGGTACCGGCACTGACTGATCCGGCGCCGGTTGTTGGGCTGCCGATGGCTGTGAAGGCTGTTGCCGGGCAGTTTGGGCCCGGTATGCCGTTTCTGCCTGTTTAACAAAAGCCCCCCCCCCGCTTGCCATACCGCCCTGCTGGGAACTGGTTACTCTTAGCCCTTCCAGGAGCGAAGGCATATCCAAAGCAGTCAGGGCTTCGTTTTCCTTTTCCCGCCTTTCCAGTTCGCGGCCATAAACGGCAATGCGCCGTTCTGTTTCGGTGCAAATTTGTTCCGCTTTTGCACAGGCTTCCCTAAGAACACTGATCTTTTCTTCCAGGAGCTGCAAATCCTGTTCGGTTTTTTCATCAATATCCGCTTCCAGTTGACGAACCTCTTCCTGAAGCAGGGTCAGGATATGATCCGGGCTGGTCCGGCGGCGGACAAAGGATTTAAGATACAAAAAGGCAGAAAACCAGAGAAGCAGGGCCAGGGCAAACCCAATAAAAAAACCGTTCATACGCTAAAAGGAAAAATCAATATTTCTTCCCAGATCGGGATCACGGATTACGCTATTGCTTTCTTCGGCTTCTTCCGCTGCTTCCGTTGATTGATCCCGCTGCCGCTCATCCTGTCCCGCCCGTCCGCCGTTTTTATCTTTAATTGCTTCGGCCCCTTCTCCCATATTCTGGGCCTCATTCACTGATCGAATCTTTTCATCCACATCTTGCTGAATTTTTGCATGTTGAATGGACTGGAGTATGGCCGCCCCTTCCTTCTGGGCGGCTTCCTGCTTGCCCACCTTGTCCATCTGGGTAAACAGGGTTTGAAGATCAAGAGGTGATATAGCCATCAGGTCCCTTCGTTGATTCTTCGTCGGGTTCTTCATATTTGGTCACCCTTATTAGACCGTCTTCCAATATAAAGGTAACGGCCCGGTATTCATTACGGACATCTTCTTTGGCATCGCGGATAAATACTTTGACCCCTGGGAACACCTTTGAGGACGCAGAAACCCGGCCTCTGGCCTTAAGGCTGTTTAGGAATTCCTGTATTTTTTCTATATCACCCTTATTTTTCTGAAGATCCTCCGTTAATTCCTGTCGTTTGTCCATCAATTCGTTAAGATATGTTTCCTTGTCTTCCGGAAGGGTTTTCCGCTGTTTTTTTATGTTGATCAGGGTTTGCATATTAAGCTGAACTTCCTCAAGCTGCTTTTCCATTTCTTCCTTTTGATCCGAGAGGATTTCAAGCTGCTCCTTGCTCTTGGGATCAAAACCAACCTCGCAGATTGTCTCGGTACCGCTGGTAGGGCTTCCTATGCCTTTGGCATTGATCTCCTCGGTAGCCCTTAGCCGCCCCCCCACTATGGAAGCCCGTTTGCCTTGGCATATTATCCGTTTATAGGCATCTACATGGGAATTGATGATCCCGTCGGAAACCACCACCATGTTCCCCGCTTCTACCTGTGAATTTTCAATAAACCGCGCCCAAATGGACCGTCCCGCCCGGATCGAACCGCTGCTGCTCCGCCCGGTAATACCCTGATGGACGATAATGTCTCCTTCGGCATCCAGCTCTGCCTTTTCCACCGTGCCGCTTATTTCAATATTACCCGCCGCTTTTACCGAATAGCCGTCTACTACACTGCCGGTAATGATCACCGTCCCCAGAAAAATGATATTTCCGGTTTTTATGTTCACATCCCCTTGAACGGTATAAACAGGCTCTACGTTGATCTTCCCCCCCGCCAGGATTACCTGGCCGTTCATATCGGAAATAATCGTAACGCCGTCATCCCCAACATGGACATTTTTTCCAAGGGGAAGGGCCATATCCTTTCCGTTCCTGGCAGGCATTACCTTACCGGTAACGGTGCGGCCCGGCGTTCCTTCTTCCGGGGGAATTTTGACCGCCAGGGGCTGGCCCTCTACCACATTCTGAATAATATTCAAATCCTTAAAGTCAACCCTGCCGTTGGAAGATTCCTTAAGCCGCACTCTGGTTTGATCCGTTTCAAAATTATATTGAATATAAGAATCTTTCCCGTCAACAGCACGTATTCCCGCAGCCAGCTGGGCTGGCTCTTTGTAGTCGGGTTTATCGGAAAATGCAATAAGGGCCTCTTCGTCGACGCCAAAGATCACTTTGTTGCTTCGTAAAAGGGAAAGGTAGGCTTCTTTGGGAATATCGCGGCCGCCGCTGCCCGGAGGAGTTACGGTAACTGTCGCCTTCATTTCATCGGCGGTAATGTCCACCGTGGCCATGGAATCGGCGGCGATGTTGTGCTGGTACTCTCCGATCTTCACATACATTCCTGCTTCTTCCTTAACGATCTTTTCGACCAGGCTCATGTCGCAGCCGCTAACACCCCGGGAGGAAATAAGATGGCTAACCGTAGAAACATGAGCTTTTCGACCCTTGTTCACCGGGGGGATTACTTTTAGGTAGGCACCGTCGTAGAAGAGCTGCACATAAACTTCTCCATCCTTATCCAGCACTGCCTTGGCGGCTTCCTCGGCGGCTTCCTCGGCGGCTTCTTTTTCTTCTTCAATTGTTTCGGCGGTGACCCGTTCGTAGGCTTTGATCTTCCATTTCTTTGCGCCGGTGCCCATAAAACCGGAAAAACCCTTTACCATCACTTCGTATTCAATGCGGCGAATCGGCAGATTAAGAAGGGTAGATGCTTCAGCCACCGCATCTTCCATGGTGGCACCTTCGGCTTCAATGGTATGTATGGCCCTATCCCGCTCCAGGCGTTCTTTCATCGCATGTTGAAGCTGGACAAAATCAACCATTAGCTAAAAACTCCTCCGCCTAGCAGCCCTTCCGGGTTCAGACTATGCCCTTCCGTACATTGGTCAACCTGGCACGGAGCCGTAGTATGGCCTTGGTGTGAAGCTGGGAAACCCGGGACTCGGTAACCTCCAAAACCTGGCCTATTTCCTTAAGGGTCAGATCTTCGTAGTAGTAGAGGACAAGGATCTTTTTTTCTTTTTCGGGAAGATCATTAATGGCCCCAATGATTACCCGGCGAATTTCTTCTTTCTCGACAATCACATCCGGATTTAGGCTTGCCGGCGATTCAATGCCGTCTCCTATGGAAACTTTGTCGTTTTCATCTCCGGAAAACCACATATCGCTTAGGGAAAGAATGGAAGTGCTGGAGATACGCTGCATTACTTTCTGGTATTCGTTTTCGTCCATGCCCATGGATTGGGCGATTTCCTGATCCGTGGCGGTCCGGCCAAGCTGGGCTTCCAGGGCGCCTATGGCCTCTTCCACTTCCCTGGTTTTCTGCCGCACCGACCGGGGTACCCAGTCGATAGAACGAAGTTCGTCAAAAATCGCCCCTCGAATCCGGGTAACGGCGTAGGTTTTGAATTTTACATTTTTATCCGGATCGAATTTATCTATGGCGTCCAGAAGGCCAAAAACCCCAAACCCTACCAGATCGTCAAATTCCACATTGTGGGGCATCCCCACTGCCACTTTACCGGCCACATATTTAACCAGAGGAGCGTACTGCTTAATAAAAGATTCCCGAATCCGGAGATCCTTTTTTTTACGGTATTGTATCCAGAGTTCTTCTTCTGTTTTGTCTTCCAAGTCAGGCTCACGGGATTTATCGGAACCCCAGAAAGTCTTCCCCATAGGCTATCCTTTTTCGTCCTTTTTTAATACAGTCTGTATGGCCTGGGCCAGTTCTTTGGGATTAAAATCCCCCGCCATCTCTGATTTTCTCGAAGAAGATTTTGGCCGCCTTGGTTCGGAAGAATCAAAAGTTACCTCTTCCGTACTGCCCGCCGTCACGCTTTCCCCAATTCCCCCTATATCAGGAAGAGCCTCTGCTTTTCCCGTGCCCAGGCTTACATCAAGATCAAAGCTCTCATCCAGACTGCTGGCTGAGCCAGCGGCAGGACGCAAATCGGCTGCAAAAACCCTTTTTTCATTATACCCCTCATTTCCTCCCTGATCTAGTGGGGAAGCAGCTGCCGCAGCAATCGTAGAGGGTCTGCCGGCTATATCATCCACTTTTTCGGAATTATCCGCGGGAAATGCGCCCACAATGGGCCCCTCCCCCACACTTATATCAACCCGGGAGCCGGGGCCGGAAAATCCCAAATCATCCTCCGGATCGCTGAGCAGTTCCGGCATAAACTGGGCCACGAGCCAGAAAACTAGGCAGGAGAGGACAAAAAAAACAATTGCAAAAATAATGGCCCGGAACAAAACGGAAAGAAAACCGACTCCGCTCAGAAGGCCGATAATCAGGGAAAGGACAAAGGCTGATCCGGCGGCAAAACCGCAAATTTTAAAATTGAACAAGGTCTAAGAATCCCCCTTGAACATTCGTTTAAGCATTTTCCCAAATCCCCCGGCATCCTGGATTTCGGTTTTGTCCATCCGGCCCATAATGTGCTGAACGCACTGGGAAGCCTTGCACTTGGGATCCACCACCATAAAGGGCCGTTGCTTTAAAACCGCATTGGACACAGAAATATCATCGTAGATAAAGCCCAGGTATTCCAGTTTAAAATTAAGAAACTGACTGGTAATATTGATCATCCGGTCGGCTATTTTAGCGGCATCGGCAGCATTTTTTACCCTATTGACTACGAGTTTTAACCCCATATTAAGGCTGTTGATTTCTGTGGCGATAATCTTGATTATCCCGTAAGCATCGGTAATTGCCGTCGGTTCCGGAGTTGTTATGATCACCGAATCGTCCGCGGCAGCCACGAAGTCCAGTACATTGCTGGAAACTCCCGCGGAGGTGTCAATAATCACAATATCCGCAAAGGAAAGGGTCTTAAGCTCTTCAATAAAATACTGCCGTTCCTCTTCGTCAAGGTTGGCAATTTTGGAAAACCCCGAAGCCCCCGCCACTATGGAAATGCCGTATTCGGTTTCCACCATAACTTCCTTCATTGTCTTTTGTTTGCGAATAACATGGTAGAGGTTAAATTTGGGGATCATGTTGAGCATCACATTTACATTGGCCAGCCCCAGATCGGCGTCCATGACCACCACTTTCCGTCCCGCCCGGGCATAGGCTAAAGCCAGATTTACCGACACATTGGTTTTGCCCACTCCACCCTTGCCGGAAGTAACGGTGATGATCCTGGTTTTTTTATCATCGCTTTTGGAGAGTTTTTCGCTGGGTTTTTTTCGCATCATTTCCCGCAGTTTTTCTGCCTGATCTTCCATGTTATTCTCCACCTTTATCATCGATAGCACGAAAATGATCGGTCAAAACAGGCCGATCTATGGCAAAACCATCCAGATTCATAAGCATCCGGACCACCTCTGCCCGTTCAATGTCCGTGGGAACAACCTGCCCGGTGGTGATAAAGGAAATGCTCTTTTGTTCTTCCGCCAGAACGCCTATTACATTACCGGCCTGGCCGGTTTCATCCATCTTGGTAATGATCACCGATTTATATTTAAAGGGTTCAAACTGTTTTAAAATCTCCCGAACATCAGCGGCCTTGGTGGACGCCTGAATACAGAGATGTATTTCCGTTCTGGCAGGGCAGGCATCCAAGACCGCCTTCATCTTGCCTAATTCCGCATAATCCCGGGGGCTCTTGCCGATGGTGTCTACCAGAATATAATCCACGTCCTGCCGGTACAGGGCCAACAGTTTTTTTAGATCATCGTTGGTTTCTGCGGTACTAACCGGCACATCCATAAATTCTCCGTATCGTTTAAGCTGGTACTCTGCCCCGATACGGTAACAATCCAAGGTAATAAGCCTGACCTGTTTCTGCCAAACCCCTTCGGATCTTTCCAGTTCTCCATAGTGAACCGCCAGTTTTACCAGAGTTGTGGTTTTACCAACCCCGGTGGGTCCCACCAGAACAATGATCCGGGGTTTCTTTTTACTTTGAAGAACTGGCTCTGGATCCTGATAAATGGAAATACGTTTCCCGATCCACAGGATTACCCGTTTCTGAATTTCTTCATAGTCATCCAGTTCCTGAAGGGGAATTTCCCGGCGGACCCGGTCAAGGATTGTTTTAACAAAAGAGGAAGTAAACCCGTTAAACAGCAAATCTTCTTCCAGTTTTTGGAGGGAAGGATGAGTGACTTGATTTGGAGAAGCGGAAACGGCGGTATCCATTTTTTCTTTTATTTGGGTAATCGTTTCGCTTAATGCGGAAATCTCTTTTAATACCGCATTCATGGATGATTCTGGCGCTGTCTTGCCCGCCGCGGCCAGAACCTGGCGTTTGGCAGTTTCCAGATCCACCTGCAGCGGACGATCTTTCTGCACTGCGGCGCTGCCGAAAATAGGGTACCCATAAGTTCCTGTCAGTTCCACTCCTTCATGGCTAAAAAGGCCCAAAAAACCTTTCATCATCACATTTCTTGTCCCCACCACCCGAATATCTTCTCCGTACTTGGCTTTTATTTGTTCCATACATTTGCCATAGGTCCGGGCCTGCTCGGTAAAATAAGGCATTCTTACTTAACCTCGCTTTCTATTTTGATTTCTCCCACCACTTCTACTTTTATGGTAGTTTCGTCGGCGATTTCCGGCACCGAAAGCACCGTCAATTCGGGAAGTTCCCTGAAGGTCGAAGATTTTACCAGGCACCGGGCCGCCTCGGAACAGAGAATTACCGGAAGCCAGCCCTGTTCTTGTACGGCTCCAACGGCCCTGGACAGGGCTTTGATCCAGTTTTTTTGCAGAGGCGGATCCAGGGCGGAACTAACCCCCGATGCGGTTTCTATCTTGCTTTCGATGATCTTCTGTTCCAAAGCCGGTTCTATGGTCAGCACCCGAAGGGTTTTTTCCACATCCGCATACTGAAGGCAAAGCTGCCGGGACAGTGCCTGCCGGGCTTTTTCGGTAAGGAACTGAATATCCTTGGTGGCTGGACCGTAATCCGCCAAGGCTTCCAGGATGGCCACCATATTCCGGATGGAAACCTGTTCCTTTAACAGGTTTTGAACCACCCTTTGGATTAGTCCCAGATTGAGGGTTTTAAGGGCCTCGTCCACCACCGCAGGATAATCCTTTTTAAGGGCGTCCAGAATTGCCTGAGTTTCCTGCCGGCCCAGGATCTCCGCCGCATGGTGTTTAATAATTTCCGTTAAATGGGTAGCGATGATCGACGGCGGATCAACCACCGTATAGCCTGCCCGTTCCGCTTCGTCCCGCCGGTCGGCGCTGACCCAGAGAGCAGGGAGCCCAAAGGCGGGGTCGCGGGTTTTTTCGCCGGGCAGTTCATCCTTAACCCCGCCGGGGTTAATGCAAAGGAAGTATTCCATGCGTATCTTTCCCCGGCCCACATCGACCCCTTTTATTTTTAGGCAGTATTCACTGGGCTCCAGCCGCATATTGTCGATGATCCTGATTCGGGGGATTACTAGTCCCAAATCCAGCGCCGATTCCCGGCGGACCCGCTGAACTCGTTCCAGAAGCTCCGCTCCCTTATCCCGGTCTACCAGAGGAATAAGGCCGTAACCCAGTTCCAGCGACAGGGGATCCAGGGGTACCACCGGGGACATTTCCATCTCTTCCTTTGGCTTGGCGGTTTCTGCCGCCTTGGTTACGGATTCTTCAAAGGCCCGTTTCTTTTTCCGGGAAAGCCGGAAAGCAATAATTCCCAGCAAAAAAGCCATGGGGACAAGAACATACCAGGGAAACCCCGGGATTATCGAAAAGAGCAAAAGTACCGCCGCTCCGATTCCGTAGATCCGGGCATCCCGGGAAAATTCCTTGGTTACATCTTCGCCAAAGGTTCCTTCCGAAACTGACCGGGTAACGATGATACCCGTGGCAGTGGATACCAGGAGGGCCGGAAGCTGGGAAAGGAGGCCGTCACCGATGGAGAAGGTAATATAGGTTCCCACCGCGGCGCTGACCGGTTCGCTGTGAATTACGGCGCCAATAATGATCCCCCCCACGATATTGACTGCGGTGATAAGGATCCCCACTTTTACATTGCCGGAAATAAATTTACTGGAGCCGTCCATGGCACCGTAAAAATCCACTTCCCGCTGAAGGTCATTTTTTCTGGCGATAGAAACTTCTTCGGAAATCGCACCGGAATTGTATTCCGCTTCGATGGCCATTTGTTTTCCCGGCAGGGCATCCAGGGTAAACCGGGCGGCCACTTCCGCAATCCGGGTGGCTCCCTTGGTGATCACCACCGCCTGAACGGCAATGATCACAATAAAGATCACAAACCCCACCACTAGGCCCTCGCTCCCGCTTGAACCGACTACAAAGGAAGAAAAGGCCCGGATCATCCGACCGTCAAACCTGGATCCCTGGGTTAGTATGAGCCGGGTAGAAGAAACATTAACCGTAAGTCCAAAAACGGTGGATACCAGGAGTACCGTGGGAAACGAAGAAAAATCGGTAGCTTTTCTGGTGTAGAGTACAATGAGGAGAATAAGGAGGGCGAGGATCATATTAAAGGCCATCAACGCGTCCAGCAGCACCGTTGGCAGGGGGATTATCATTACCATGACCACCCCCACCACCGCAACGGCAATAGCCGCATCGGTGCGGTTTCCAAAAAAACCTTTTGCGGGATTCGGTATGGTTCTAGCATCTGCCATGGTTAAGCCCTCATGCCGTCAACGCGCCGGCGTTCTTCGTCAATCTGCCGTACCCTGGCCAGGATCTGGGCAATTGCCTCCCAATAGATCACCGGCACATTCTGGCCCACTTCTACCTCTGCATAGAGAGCCCGGGCCAGGGGTTTGTTCTCTACCATGGGGACATCGTTTTCCCGGGCAATATTGCGGATCCGGAAGGCCATTTCGTCCGCTCCCTTGGCGGTCAGCACCGGAGCATTCATCGTCATCTCATCATATTCCAGGGCGGTGGCAAAGTGCGTGGGGTTGGTAATCACCACATCCGCCTTGGCCACATTCACCGCCATGTTTCGCCCCATGAATTCCCTCATCCGCCGCTGAATCCGGGCCCTGATGTGAGGATCCCCTTCGTACATCTTTCGCTCTTCCTTTACCTCCTGCCGGGTCATCTTGAGAGACTCCTTGAACTGCCACCGCTGAAAGATCATGTCCGGTATGGAAAGGAGGAGGAGAAGGATTGCCGAAATAATAAGCATCTGCGCCGCCAGAGAAGCAACAATGGTGAATCCATTCCAAAGTCCCATGGTTTGGATATTGGCCAGCCTATGAATATTGCTTCGGATCAACACAAAGGCTACGGTTCCTATGATCGCCATTTTAACAAGGGATTTGAAAAAGTTAAAAAGCCCCTCCATGGAAAACAGAGTCCTCTGGAAATAACGTCCAAAACGGGGAACTATCTTGGAAAAATTCGGCGTAATGGGTTTGGTGGCAAAAAGAAATCCCACCTGGATTACATTGGAAAAGATCGCCGCCGCCATGGCGGTAATCATGATGGGCAGGGCAAGCCGGGCAAGATATTGAAAAAACACCCCCGCTGCAATACCGTCATCAACTCTGAATTCATTCAGCCGGGTAAAGAAAAAACGGAACATTTCCATACAGGTCCGCAGAATGTAGCTGCCCAAAAAAAGAATTGTCAGGGCAGGAAAAAGCAGTCCCATGGCGGCGATCAGTTCCTGGCTCTTGGCGACCCGCCCTTCTTCCCGGGCCTTGCGAATCTTGTATTCGGTAGGATCCTCGGTACGGCCCTCGTCTTCGGCGGCAAACCATTGAAGATCAATTACCGGCGGCACGGTATCCGCCGTACGATAATACAGCAGTTTGTTTTCAAACCGGATCGGCATAGATACCGTTATCATATACCGCCGCCTCCCATTACCCGCTGACCAATTTGAATATAGAGGCTTTCTATCGACCTGAAACCCGAATCAATCACCCGGCCAAAAGCTTCCACCATAAAAGGCAGGGTTGCCATGATCAGCATGAAAGCGACAGTGATGGCGACGGGGAAGCCTTCGGTAAGGATATTGATCTGAGGGGCTGCCTTGGAGATAAGTCCTGTGGAAAGGGAAGTAAGAAAGAGGGTTCCCAGAATAGGAAGTGAAATTACCATGGCGTCCAGAAAAAGCCGGGAAAGGCCGGATAGAAGCATTCCCGTTACCGCCTCCCGGCCTGCAGCCAGGGAAGCTACATTAATCGATTGGACGGAACGCCAGAATCCGCCCAGAAAGAGCTCCCGAAAACCGTTCATAGAAAGGAAGACCAACATGGCCACAAGGTTCAGGTATTGGCCCATGAGGGGATTTTCTGTCTGTGAAAGGGGGTCCAGGGTTTCCGCAGCGCTGAAGCCCATGGGAAGGGAAAAAAACTGGCCCGCTGTAGAAAAGGCGGCAAAGATCATCGTAATAAAAAATCCCATGATGACCCCGATGATCGCCTCCCCCGCCAGGAGGAGCAGAAAACTTAGGGAAAAAAGTCCCACCCCCTGGACGTTGATTGCCTGAGTAGAAGGAAATGCCGCATAGGCAGCAAAACCCGCCAGGGCCACCCGGGCAACTTGGGGATTGGCTTCCGATGAAAGGAGAGGAGCGGTTTCTATCATGGCCAGCGCTCTGGCGGCCAGAAGGAGGAATAATGGCGCTGCATTCAACATCTCATTAATCATTTACCGTACCGTCTCCGGAATCATTCTGAACAACCGCTCCGTATAATCCGCCAGGGAAGTCATCATAAAACCTCCCAGAAAAGCCAGGATCAGGAGGATTGCAAATACCTTGGGCACAAAGGTCAACGTCTGCTCCTGTATGGAAGTAGTTGCCTGAAGGATGGCAATCACCAGACCCACCACCAGGGCAGTGATAAGCAGGGGAGCGGCAAGAAAAAGTACTTCCAGAATACCTCCCCGCAGCAGGGCCGTTGCTTCGCCTAAGGTCACGATTTACCTCATCAATTAAATGAACGGACCAGTTGATCCGTCAACAGCCTCCAGCCGTCCACCATAACAAAGAGGATCAGCTTAAAGGGCATGGAAATCATTACCGGGGGCAGCATGATCATTCCCATGGACATAAGGGCGCTGGCTACCACCATATCAATCACGATAAAGGGAATAAAAAGGTATATCCCTATCCAAAATGCCTTGGTTAATTCACTTAGGATGAAGGCGGGAATGAGCACATAAGTGGGTACATCCGCCGGAGATACGGGCCGGTCCAGTCCCCGCATAGCCATAAAGAGCAGGATATTATCCCTGCCGGAAGTGCCCTGCATCTGGCGAAACATAAAGAGCCGCATAGGGCCCTCCGCTTCCCGGTAAGCCTGTTCAACATTGATCGCTCCCTGCGACAGGGGCCGGAAGGAATTCTGGTAAACCAGATCAAAGGTGGGCCACATGATAAAAAAGGTCAGAAAGAGGCTGATCCCCATGATTACCTGGTTGGGAGGAACTTGCTGCAGGGAGAGGGCTCGTTTTATAAAGTCCAATACGATGGAAATCCGCAGAAAGCTGGTCATAAGGATGATAATACTCGGTGCCAGAGAAAGAATCGTAAGAAGGAGGAGAAGCTGGAGGGAAAAGGCTACTTCCTGGCTATTTTCCGGATTTCGGACTGTTAGATCAATAAAAGGAATCATTCCTCCCCCCGGAGCGGGGATGCCTGCGGTTCCCTGGGAAGCGCTGGAACCGCTCAGCGGCCCCGGCAGGGGTTGAACCTCCGGCTGTGCCGAAAGGGGAAAGGCGCACAGGATCAAAAACAACAGGAATAGCCATTTTTGGGAAAACCACGGGCGGCACAGAAATTTACTCATTTAAAACCTCTTGAACCTTTCCCGGCGGGAGCGCATTTTTTCCAGCCGGTCTTGTTCTTTGGCAGAAAGACCTCCGGAAAATTTTTGAACCAGTGTCTGAAAATTAAAGGGCTCCGGAGTTTCGGCGCTTTTTTTGGAAGCCTCCAAAACCATGGCATCCACCGCTTCTTGATCGCTTAAACCGGCAATGTGGTTTACTCCCCCCTCACCGGAACCGATAAGCCAGGCTTCCTTTCCCACGGAAACCACATGGACATAACGGCCGTTTCCCAGGTGAGTGGAGGCAAGAATCTTTAAATGAGGATTTTGTGAAACCTGAGGCTTTCCAAGGCGGCGGAAAAAGTACACCACCAGGTAGATAAGACCCGCCACCAGGGCCAGGACCAACACCATCCGGAAAATCGCAAATGCCGATGATGGACTGCGGGGAGCAGCTCCGGCGGTTTCCGCAGGCGGATCATCATCAAAAGAAAAGACGGCCTCTTCCTGGGCCCGGGATGCAGCAGTTCCCGGGCCTGCCGCAGGTATGGTTTCCCCGGAAGCCCTGTCCGGCGGCACGGCTTCTGCCGGCGGCATTGTCCCGGCACCTTCGGGGATTTGAGAAAAAATACTATAGGGAATCAGGGCGGCTAAAAGAACCGCCGCAAAAAAATGTTTCAGTTTTCCCCTCCCAAGTAAAACTGTTTATTGTTCCGAGGCCATCCTTTCCATGGGGGATACAATTTCGGTAACCCGGACGCCGAAGTTTTCATCGATTACAACTACTTCGCCCTTGGCAATCAGTTTGTGGTTTACCAAAATATCCACCGGTTCGCCGGCCAGCTTGTCCAACTCTATGATTGTCCCTTCCCCCATACCGAGGATTTCTTTGATTAATTTTCTGGTCCGGCCCAGTTCGACGGTCATTTCCATGAACACGTCCATGATTAGGCCGATATTTCCCTGTTCCTGAGCTGTTGGCTGGGGCATCAGGTTAGGAAACTGAACCGACTGCACATTGGCACCCATCATACCCATGCCCATTCCTCCTCCCATAGCTCCCATACCTCCCATGGCAGGCATTCCTCCACCGCCCAGGTTGGGCATGGCACCCATGTCCATACCGCCAAAGGCAGGCTGCGCAGCGGGGATTCCCCCGCTGCTCTTGATGTTCAGCGCCTGGGCAATTTCCTGAGAAACCCCAGATCCGAATACTTCCCAAAGCTGATGAGTTTTACCGTCTCCCAGGTTTAACTGGTAATTGGCGCACATAAAAGTGCCCGCCGGCAAGGCTGCCACGGCTTTGGCTACATTGGCCGCTTCGGGGGCCACCGCTGCGATAGATTTATTCCCTGTTTTATCCGTCAGGGCGGTAATCTGGGAACCAACCATTTGGGAAACTACTTCGCCCAACACCGACATGGCCATATCGTCCAGTTCGATGTTTTCTTCTTTATTCATCAAGGACGCTATGGCCTTGGCGGTTTCCTCTGCAAAAATAAAGCCGTGCTCCCCGGGAAAACCGGAATTAAAGTCCGCCTTAATGGCGGTTACCATGTCGGGAAGCTGTACCAAAAGATCATCCCGGCTCATGGGGACCACATTGGGCCCCACGAAGCTGGCATCCTGGCCGGTCAACATGGACAGGTTTGACGACTGAGCGTCTATTGTACCGGCAAGAAAACCCTGAATAGCCTTCCTCTCGTCCTCTGAACCGGACGCAACTGCCGCTGCCGCCGGAGCCGGAGTAGGTGAACCAAGGGCCGAAGAATCTACACCCGCTAACAGGGCATCTATTTCATCTTGAGAAAGAGCGCCGTCACTCATAATAGCCTCTGCTTAGTGCGGGTGTATGCGCCAATTTTCCCGGCACGCCGCATAAGATAATCAAATATGAACGAAGTATCATAATTCCTCCCCTTCTGATGCAAGCTCTTCAAATTCTTCCTGTTCAAGTTCTGCAATTTTTCTAACAACCTGGACGGCCATTTTTTTACCAATTACACCGGGCTGGCACAGAAACTTTTTCTTATTTCCTACATTCAGCGCAAAGGGTTCCCCCACCCGTACATTGTAAAGCAGGACCACATCGCCGGATCGCAGCGAAAGCACATCCCGCACAGGGATATCAATTTTTCCTATCTCTGCTACTACATTAACATCGACAGTTGAAAGCTTCTCCTTTAACACTGTCATATTCTCCGTCGTGGTCCCCCGGCGCACCGAGGAATACCAGAATTGAACCGAAAGCTTGTTGACAATGGGTTCAATGGTCAGATAGGGAATACAGAAATTCATCATCCCCTCCACATCACCCACCTTCGTCTCCAGCGTTACCAGAACCACCATG
>WRIV01000020.1 GCA_009782555.1 Treponema sp.
CTTCCCAACGGAAACACCGCCTATATCCCCCTGGATGTTTTACAGGACGAGGCGGGCATGATGCTGGAAGGGGCGGTAACAGAACTCCTTATACGGGAAAAAAATGCCCCGGATTTCAGGCTGCCCGGCAATAGCGAAAGCGCCGCAGCGATCACCGCCGCATTGGAACGTGGCCTTGCCGCTCAAAGTAACAATGCTGCGCAGGGTTCATCCCTGCCGGATGATATGGCTGTTCACTTTTGGTTGGAATATATGCAGGACTATCTGGGTTACGAAGCAATTCAAACAGGTGCGCCGCAAATTTTTGCCACCCTGCTGCTTCTCCTTGCCTTTCTGGGAATCTCCAACACAATCCTTTTGGCAATACTGGAGCGAACCAGGGAAATCGGCATGATGCGGGCATTGGGTATGACCGACAAACAGATGATCACAGTCTACATGCTGGAAGCGGGCTTTTTGGGATTCATAGGCGGAGTCCTGGGAGTTGCCCTGGGCTGCCTTATCAATTATCCCATGGTAACGTATGGCATTGATTTCAGCGCCATGGCGGATCTCCTGGACGGCAATATCGGCTTTCGCACAACCGGACTGTTCCGCAGCACGTGGAATGTGCCGGTAATCATCGGCGCCGGTATTGTGGCGACTTTGCTTGCATCATTCATGGCTTTATTCCCGACCCGCCGTGCGCTAAAGATGCCAATAACCGACAGTTTAAGGTTTGATTAGGATGGATACCATGGCGTACAAAAATAAACATGGCGGAACAGGGATGTTAATCACCATCGCTTTTCGTAATATTTGGCGGAACATGCGGCGGACAATTTTCTGTTTTACTGCGGTGGGAATAGCGGTGTTTTTTATTGTGATCTATTCATCGCTGATTAATGGGATGACCAAAAGCATTCACGATGTTGTACAGGTATTCGAGCTGGGACACGTTAAGGTTGTTTCATCCCAGTACGAGGCGGAAAACGAGTATATGCCGGTACAGTATCCGGTGGCGGACGGGAAGAACTGGAAGGAACTCTCTGCTTCCATTAAACAAATTCCCGGCGTGCGTGCGGTGTTTCCCAGGATTTCTTCCATGGCAACTTTACAGGAAAGTACGATTAAACATGCAATACTATGGGGCCTTAATATAGCGGATGAAATGCAGGCAAACCATTTTAACCTGACCGATCGCAGCGACGGTATTATGGAAGGCCGCTATCCTGCGAATGGAGCCAACGAATGTGCCATTGGGGTTGTCTTTGCCCATAAATCGGGGCTGTCCATCGGCGACCGCATTCCGCTTAAAACAGTTTCTGCCCAGTTTTCGGATAAAATCTGGAGCCCGGTAATAACCGGCATTTTTAATTTCGATTACATCAAAGCGGACGAGCAATTCATTATCGTAGATTTCCATCGGCTCCAGCAGCTTCTTGTGCTGGACGAAGGAACACAGTCCTTGGTTATTTATGCAGATGATCAAAAAAACAGCGCCTCCATTACCGCCGCGGTGCAAAACCTTTTGGGCAGCGGCAATGCCGTTACCGAATGGAAGGATAACTACTGGGTTGCGGTGATGCATATAGTTTGGCCGCTGTATACCACATTGTTTATGATCTTCCTTATTGTTGCCAGTTTCTTAATTATCAACACGGTGGTAATGATAATCCACGAACGGATCAAGGAAATTGGCATGATGGGTTGCCTGGGCATGACACGCGCCGAAATTGTAAAGGTGTTTTTCTTTGAATCCATTTTCCTTGCGGCATTCGGCGCATTGGCAGGTGTAATAATCGGGGGGATCATAACCTACATCGGCTCTTATTTCCCCTTGCGCATGGGGGATCTGTACGGGAACACCTTCAGCGAAATGCCCCTGAGCAATGCAATCTTCTTTGATTTCAGCCCTGTCATACTTGTGCGGGCATGGTTCATGGGCGTGGTTGTCGCTTCTATTTTTACACTGTTCCCGTCGCTAAAAAGCGCCTTTGTGGAACCAGTGGAGGCGTTACGAAGGTAATGTCAAGAAAGCATCTTGCAAAGTAAGAAGCATTTTTTTACCACGAACCACACAAACTTGTTTTCTCTAATTCTCTTTTACTTTGCGTTCTCAGCGAGCTCTGCGTGAGGATCTTCCTACTATTCTTCCCGCGGCGAACAAAAACAGCTCCGGCTTCATTTATCTTTTCAAGTAATTTTTCCCTTTTCATGCCGGTATTTTAATTTTACCGGTTTTACGAATCCCGGCAAGGTGTTTTTTCTCTTCCTGTTTTATTTCGTACACTTCGACAAGGGCTTCTTCAAGTTCAGCCAGGGATACACCTTGAGTGGAATCATCAGGATAGTCATTCAAAAATCCCACAAAAAACGCTCCGTCCTGCCAATAGGTATATTGCAATTCCATGTTGAACTCCCTTTTCATACTCTATCATATAAATAACTAAAAAGAAAGCGACAAGAAGTACTCCCACTCATAAAGTATAGAAGCTATTTTTCTTAATATGTGGCAAAAAAGGGCTTTTTCCACTATAATATAGATCGTCTTTGTGCCTTCGTTTGCTTACAAACGATGCCTTTGTGTGAGATACTTTTAAGAAGTATTGTTGTTTATATAAAGGAGGTTCCGTTATGAGTAAACGAACACGCCTAATGATAACACTGTTTTTTTCTGCCAGTCTTGCCTTTTCCCAGACTCCGTCGGCGGCTGCGCTGCTTAAACAGGTCGATGACAACGAAATATACAAAACCATCCAATATGAAGCAGATATGATTATCGACTATAACGGCAGGCGTTTTGTAAAAACCATGAAGGCCTGGGCGCGGCAAAATTCGGATTCTTTTGTGGAGTTTATCAACCCCGAAGACCGGGGGACAAAGTACCTGAAAAGGGCAGGCCGGCTGTATGTGTATACCCCTGATATAGAACAGGTTACGTTGATATCCGGACACATGCTTAAGGAAAGCATGATGGGTTCAGACCTTTCCTACGAAGACGCCATTGACAACGAAGGTCTGTCGGCACGGTATGATCCGGTTCTTGCCGGTTCCGCTTCCTGGAGTTTTAACGGTGTAAACAGAGATTGCTGGATACTTGATCTTACCGCCAAAAAAAGAACAGAAAGTTATCCCAAACGGAAACTGTGGATCGACAAGCAAACAGGCGATTTACTGCATTACGAACTTTATGCGCTTTCCGGGGCAAAGCTAAAAGAGTATTCCCTGCTTAAGGTACAGGTAATTGCCGGACGCCGTTTCCCTGTCGAAGTAGAAATGCGTGATCTCCTTCGCCGCGGAAGTAAAACTACTTTTGTAATGCGCAATGTGATTATGGATGAACCCATAGCAGACTCGGTATTCAGCCAGCGGAATCTGGAGAGATAGTATTGGATTTTACCACAGATGGACACGGATAGATACGGATGGTCACGAATAATTTATTAAATTTCCTGAAAACATATTCGTGTTCATCCGTTATGATTCGTGTTATCCGTAGTTAAAATGAGAGGGGTAAAATTGAAGAAAATTATATGCTGTGTGATAGCTTTATTTTTATTCGCCGGCAGCTTTTCCCTTTCTGCCCAAACGCTGTCGGGAAACCTGGATACAAAAATCACCCTTGGGGCAGGGGATAGCACCGATTTTTTTTACGGTGCAGAGGAATATGCAAATTTGCGGTTGAAAATCCCCGCAGGGGAGTATGCTTCCATTTACAGCGCCTTTAACTTTATCGCCGCCGCGGGAACCAGCGGAACGGTCATGGCGGTCTCCAACATCGTAACAGGTGCTTTTGCAGCGGGAGAAAACTATACCGCCGTCATGGAACTGGAACGGCTCTATGTTCAGCTTTCCTCCGATACCCTGGGGCTCAGCGCAGGACTCTTTCGTATTCCTTTTGGTTATAGCCCGGTCTGGAGACCTATGGATTTTCTTAACCCCGGCAACCCCCTAGAACCGGATGCCCGTCTCCGGGGAGTTCTGGGGATTGCCGCAAGCGCTTTCCCTGAAAAACTTGCAGATACAAAATTTCTTGTTTTTGCCACCGCCCCCCAAAATCCGTTTACCGTCAGCGGAAGAGGAACCCGGGCAGGCCTAAGCTGGGAAAGCCATTGGCAGCGGGCCAGTGCTCAATTTCTCTACTGTTTTGAAAGCCCCGTTTCCCATTGTTATCCTATTTCCGGAATTCCTATCCTGACAGATGAATACCCCCTGGGGCTTCACCGGGCGGGACTCTCTATAAAGGCTGAAATGAAACCAGGGTTGTGGGCGGAATTCCTTTATAATCTTAATCCTGATTTACCTGCCGGTATCGAAGGCCTAGCGGCCAGCGCCGGAGCGGACTATTCATTTTTTAACGGTAGGCTTTATGTGCTGCTGGAGTACCTTTATTCGGGATCTAAATCGGCAGATGCCGTAAGCGCCGCCCTGCCTTCCGGCCATACCGGCTCTCACTATATCTATGCCGCAGGAACCTGGAAATGGAACGATTTTTCTGCTGCTGCGCTGGGCTGTGCCGCCAATCTGGAAGATATTTCCTTTACCCCTTTTGTTTCATGGGAATATGAATTTATCCAGGGGATGATCTTTTTTTTCAGAGCCCATGTTCCCCTGGACAGGGACAGTTTTAACGCCGGAAACCCCGGAGAATTTGGTCCCCGTAACAGCGGCAGCTATGCTTTCTTTAATGCGGGGTTAAGAGTAAAATTCTAAAAGGCTCTGGACGACTCGTTAATAATGAACTATACTCAACACGGAGGTTCTATGGCGGACATCGTCTATATCGATCAAGAAGACGGAAAAAAACGGGTTATGAACAACGGAAAGCTCTATGCCAAACTTTTGGGAAAGTTCAAGGACGAAACCCGGCTTGAACCGGTTTTTGCCGCCCTCGAAGCCGGCAATTATGAAGAAGCCCAAGGGCTGGCCCATACCTTAAAGGGTCTTACCGCCAATCTTTCCATCAAGGATATGAACGAAAAAATAGTGGAACTGGAAGCCCAGATAAAAGCAAAATCAATTGATTCCCGGATCATGGAAGCGGTCAAGGCGTCCTTTGCCGCCACCCTGCCGGAAATAGAAAAGGTAATAGCAGAAAATGCTTGACTCAAAAGCTCCCTCCGTTTTGGTGGTTGATGATGTAGAAATGAACAGGATGATTCTTGAAGAAATACTCAAGGATGATTATTCGATCCTTACCGCCGAAAACGGAAAACAGGCTCTGGAGATACTAAAAACCCAAGCGCACCCCAAGATCATCCTCCTGGATGTGCTGATGCCCGAAATGTCGGGCCGCGAAATGTTTGAGATCATGATCGCCGATAACGCTTTAAAACGGATTCCGGTTATTTTTATTACAGCCGAAGAAGATTCGGAAAGCGAACTGCTGGCCGCCGGAGCGGTGGATTTTATCGGTAAACCTTTTAAGCCGGAAATCGTTAAACTCCGGGTAAAAAACCAGATTGAACTAAAGAACTACAGCGACAGCCTGGAGATCATGGTGGCGGAAAAAACCGCCGAAGCAACCAAGACACTGGACAGCGCCCTCCAAGGCCTGGCAAACGTAATTGAACACCGGGACCTGGAATCCGGCGAGCATGTTAAGAGGACACAGTTATTTGTATGGGCTCTGACCGGATACTTGATCCGCACCGGTTCGGCATATGCCGAAGCTCTGAAAAAACTGCAGCCGGATATCATCATGAAAGCCATGGCCCTGCACGATGTGGGAAAGATAGCCATTCCGGACAAGATTCTCCTGAAACCGGGCAAACTTGATCCAGATGAATATGAAATTATGAAAACCCATACTACCCGGGGCAAGGAGATAATCGGGGAACTGGGTGATGTGAATTCTTCTTTATACCTAAAGCACTGCGAAGATATATGTTACGGTCACCACGAACGCTGGGACGGCAAGGGTTACCCCCAGGGCCTTTCCGGAGAGAATATACCCCTTCCGGCCCGGCTTGCGGCCCTGGCGGATGTCTACGACGCCCTGGTCTGTGCCCGGGTATACAAGGCCGCCATGTCCTACGAAGAAGCCATTAAAATCATTGCCGATGGCAAAGGCACCCAGTTTGATCCCATTCTTGCCGATGCGGTATTAGAGATACAAGATCGCTTTCAGGAAATTTCCCAGCAGTACAAATAAAATATTCGTCCCGTAAAAAGAGATATGGACTTAATCATAAAAAACACCTGGTTTTTTCCATCCTTAGAAAATGGATACCTGGTTATAAACATCTGTCTAGTATAGGCATTAACACAGTGCAGAGTTTAATGGTAAAATGCTCGATAAAAGGACGACAGATTATGATTAAAAAAACCAAAATATCCGTGATCGGAGCCGGAATGGTCGGTTCCACGACTACGTTTTCATTGGCGTTAAGCAATTTCTCGCTCGAAATCGCACTAATAGATATTGACGAAAAAAAAGCCATGGGCGATGCAATCGATATAATGCATGGCTCGGCATTTTTACCTTCTTCGGAAATCTATGCCGGAAATTATACTGATTGCCGTGATTCAGATATCATTATTATCACAGCAGGCGCCAAACAGAAACACGGTGAATCGAGGATCAATCTTCTTAAGCGAAACTATGGGATGTTTAAACAAATAATCGGTGAAATTGTCAAAAACTGCACACACCAGCCGACTATCATTGTGGTTTCAAATCCGGTGGATATTCTTGCGTATCTTTCCTATGAGCTGTCAGGATTTCCCCGGAACAAGGTTTTTGGTTCCGGCACTTTGCTCGACTCATCGCGCTTCAAATATCTAATCGGCAAGCACATAAATATTGAGCCCAAGAGCCTGCATGCGTACATCATCGGCGAACATGGCGACAGCGAAGTTGCCGCATGGAGCAAAACCAGCATTGCCGGCATGCGGTTCGATGAATACTGCAAAAAACATGCTGATTTTAATGAAGAGATGATAGAAAAGATAGCAAATGAAGTGAGAGACGCCGCATACAAGGTTATTGAAATGAAAGGCTCAACATATTACGCAATCGCGCTTTCTGCCAGGCGAATCGTTGAATGCATACTGGGTGACGAACGCGCAATTTTGCCTGTCTCCGTTGCATTGGAAGGCGAATACGGCATACGCGGCATTGCCATCAGCCTTCCGGCGGTAATTGGAAAAAACGGGATCGAAGATATTCTTCAAATCGAATACAGCGAAAATGAAATCGCAAAGCTGCACAAAAGTGCGGAAGGGCTGAAGAAATCATACCATGAGCTAAAAAATACTGATGGCGGCCTCTAAACTGGATCCTGCACATGCGCCCTGCCTGGTTTCCAGCAGTTTACACACTCAAGTTCAATTCCCAAATTTTGGCTGCAAAAATTTTTAATGGAGGTGGCGGGAATTGAACCCGCGTCCTAATACGCAAAATACAGGCGTCTACAGGTTTAGCCGCCTATTGAGTTGTCGGAAAAGGCTTGGCTAGGAAGCGCGCTGCCTCTTCTTATTCCGGTTATTCTTACCCAGCCGCCTCCGGAAGCGGCGGTAAGGCCAGCTCTGATTGCGACGCGGAAGCCGTCCCTCAGAGCGGCGGAACGGTTCCACGCGATTACGCAGCTAAGGCGTATTCGTAACTGTCGTTATTGGCAGTTAAT